>DATIXE010000024.1:0-260163 GCA_035518915.1 Candidatus Eiseniibacteriota bacterium | reverse complement strand
CCGACGCCTGAACTTCAGAACAACCATTAACGAATGCTATGCAAGACGGTGGTGCATGACACACGAAAATGCGAGACGAACCAACTACTTGGAGTTTCTGCTCTCGGCTTAGGCGAAGGAGGTCCCGAGTTTGGAACTCGGCACCCCAAACACCGAGTTACCGAATCACTTGGGGCACTTCGTGGGCAGAATTACCACTACTCTCCAACTTGGGACCCGATGCAAGGCCTTTCCATGGATTCCCGGACATTTCCCGCGCAGTTCAGCTGGGATGGCCATCATCGAGTCATATAGAAATAGATCGTCGGCGTCACAAAGAGTGAGAGCACCATAGCGATGAGCAGCCCTCCAATGACCGCTACAGCCAGCGGCTGCAGCATTTGGGAACCGGCACCAATGGCCAGGGCCAAGGGCAGCATGCCAGCGACGGCGGCCAACGCGGTCATTGTGATCGGCCGCAGCCTCCGCCTGCCCGCCTGGAAGATGGATTCCTCCCGCGAGAATCCGGCAGCTCTGAATTTTTCGTCGGCATCGAGAAGCAGGATTCCATTCTTCGCTACGATCCCGATCACCATAATCAGGCCCATAAATGAGGAGAGATTGAAGGTGATCCCAGTAAAGAGCAGGGCCACGAAGACGCCAGCCGTCGAGAGCAAGGCTGAAACGAGAATTGAGATCGGCGCGGAGAAGTTGCGAAACTCAAACAGGAGTACAAGAAAAACGAAAACGATGGCGAGGAACAGGACGAGCGTTAGGTCGCGGAAAGATTGCTGCTGGGTCTTGTAGAGCCCCCCGTATTCAATGCGAATCGATGGCGGCAGCTCAAGCCGCCGCAACGCCGCCTGGACAGCGGCAATACCATGGCCCATATCGAGGCCTTCCAGGCGTGCACTGACGGCTACATAGCGTTGTTGATTGTCGCGGAGGATCTCCGTTTGGCCAGGCAGATCGCTCATATCCGCAAGGGAACCGAGGTTTGCTGTCTGACCTCCGGGACTCAGCAAGAGTGTGTTGTTCATCGCCGAGAGCGAAGAGCGAACTTCGGCAGGGTATCGGACCCGAATCGTGTAGGGCAGGTCGTTGACTACCATCGGTTGCGAGGCCGTCACGCCGTCGAGCATGGCGGCAGCTTCGTCGGCGACGTCTTGGGGCGAGAAACCCGCGTGGGAAGCTCGCGCCATGTTCACGTGAAAGGAAACGGCTGGTCCGCTGGTGGTGGAATCGATTCCGTTGTCCACATCAACGACGGGATTCTTGCCGCCCACCTGAATCTTTCCGATGGCGTCTGCGACCCGGGGCGCCCAGCTCGCGAGGAGTTTGGCGTCGGGGCTGTACATCATGATCTTGATGGGCTGTGGAGCGCTTGTCAGATCCCCAATCATGTCCTGCAGTTTTTGCGTGAAGTCGACTTCGACGGAAGGTTCGCCACGCACGACCTTTTCGCGTACTTCGTTCATGATAGACCAGATGTCGCGTGTGCGGTCGGTCTTGAGTTCTGCAGAAATATCGCCGGTATTGGCTTCGGTCACCGAGGCGAGACCCAATTGAAGCCCCGTCCTCCGAGAGGTGCTGGCGACTTCGGGAACCGAGCGAATGATTTGTTCGATGTGACCAATCATCCGGTTTGTTTCTTCCAGCGAACTTCCTGGAGGCGTGACGTAGTCCAGAATGAAGCCTCCCTCATCCATCTTTGGCAACAGGTCTGAACCAATATGCCGATAAGAGGCGTACGAAACGAGGATAAGCGTGACTGTCAGGAGCGGCACCCAAACGGGGTGCTTCAGGCTGCGCCGGAACCACTTTTCATAGGTATGAATCACGACGCCGAAGTACCCCTTCATTAACTGCTCTTCTTCGGCTTGAAGCAGGCGACTCATTTCCCGCTTTCGCTCCTGTTCATCCCCGGAGGATTCGGGATCAGAAGTCGCCTGCTGCTCCCGAACTTCGCGACGGTCTGCGCGCGGGGAAACATTGGCATCGCTGGTTTTGCGCAGGAGGTACAGGCAAAGCGTCGGCGTCCAGGTTAGGGCCAAAGCCAAAGAGGTTAGAAGCGCGGCTCCGATGGTCACCGCCATGGCTCGAAAAAAGACACCGGTCACTCCGGTGATTGCGATCAGCGGCAAGAACACAACGATGGGAGTCAACGTCGACCCGACCAGAGCACGCGAAAGTTCATTCAGGGTCAGTGCCACGGACCGGAATCTTCCCTCCCCGGCCTCGCGATGCAATACGATGTTTTCAAGAACCACGATGGCGTCGTCGATGATGAGTCCAACGGCCGCGGCCATGCCTCCGAGAGTCATCAAGTTGAAGCTTTGCCCCAGGAACCTCAAGACGATGAATGTTACGAGCAGGCTGATGGGGATCACCATTCCGGCGATGAACGATGTGCCCCAGTCCCGGAGAAAGAGTACGAGAACGGCGGAGGCGAGGAGCAGCCCGATGAGAATCGCATCCCGCACGCTCGTGATGGACTGCCCGACGATCCAGGACTGATCGTAAAAGCTGCTGACACGCACTCCAGGTGGCAAAGTTTTTTCGATGGCCGCTATCTCCGTTTTTACCTCGGTGGCAACTTGCATAGTGTTGCTGCCGCGCTGGCGATTGATATTGAGTAGAACCGCGGGCTTACCGTTCGCCGTGACAATCGTGAAGTGCGGCGCGAACGACGGCCTCACCGCCGCAACATCCCGAACATACACGGGACTTCCGCTGGGCGAGCTCTTGACAAAAATCCCCCCGATTTCATGCACATCATGGGCCTGGCTCGTGATCAAGCTCAAATAGAGCTGGTGGTTCCGGGAGAAAAGGCCAGGCGATTGAATAATGTTTGACCTTTCGACTGCCGCCAAGAGACTTGCCACGTTTACACCGGTCACCTGGAGTTTTGCCGGATCGGGAACGATGTGATATTCGGGCACTTCCCCGCCCTGGATCACAATAGTTGAAACTCCGGGCAGGCTCGACAGACGAGGTTTTATTTCATAGGTCGCCATCTCCCAGAGCCGTTCCTGCGAAACGGTGTCCGACGTGAGACCGTAGCCCATGATGGGAAAGCTCGAGAATTCCAGCCGATCGCTGGTGATTTTGGCGTTGGCAGGAAGACTTGTTTGTACACGGCTGAGCGCGGCGTTGACCCGCTGGAGGGTTTGAAACATGTCGACTCTCCAGTTGAAATAGAGGTCAACTTCGGCTGAGCCGCGGCTGGTAATGGACTGCACATCCTGAATCCCCTGGACTCCGCTCACGGCTTCTTCGATCGGCCGCGTGATGGTAACCAGCATCTGGTCAATGGGCATCACCCCGTTGTCCACGCCGATGAGGATCCGAGGAAAATCCGTGGTAGGGAAAACCGCGATCGGGATGCTGAAGGCCAGATAGCCGCCTACCAGCGCTACCGTGATAATAAGGAAGATGATGGATTTGTGCTCACGCGCAAACCAGTAGACTTCACCTCGATGCGCGCTTTGCTCGCTAGATTCCGAAGTCGATTCCGATGGACCGGTTATGGATGGTCGCCGAGGGAGCATCACTCGGAATCGCCATTCTTTGGAGCCGCGGGCTTTGCAATTAGCACCTTGCTGCCTTCGGGGAGACCGTAAGAGCCTTCCGTAACGACCTGTTCGCCCACGCTGAGACCGCTGACTACTTGCGTTTCCGCCGCGTTACGAACGCCTGTTTTGACTATGGTCTGGTGCGCGTGCAAATCCTTTGTGATGACCATGACCGAGGTGCTTCCGTCAGGAGCAGTGACGATCGCGGAACTCGGAACGACCAGGGCATCCGGGACGGATTTGGCCACGATCTGCACTCCCACTGTGGCGCCGGGTTTTAGTTGCGATTTGAGATTTGGCGCTTCAACCCATACCTGAACGGTAGTGCTGTTGGGATCGAGCGCGGGGCTCACGACGGAGACCTTTGCGGGAACCTTTTCTGGATTTTCTCCGATAATCAGCCAAGCAGGATCGCCCACACGCAACTGCGCCGCCTGGTCCGGGGCGACATAAGCTCTCGCCACCACGCGCGAAAGGTCCATCACCGTCATCAACGGCATCCCCGCCGTGGCCATTTGTCCTTCATAAAGTGGCCGGTCCGTGACCGCGCCATCAATGGGGCTGCGGATCTCCGAATATTGAAGATTGGCCAGAGCCGCCTTGTACTGACCCTCTGCCGCAGCAAGTTGTCCGGAAGCCGTTTTCAGTGCGGCTTGCTTGCCGACCTTCTTCAACCCCTCTAGCCGAGCAACAGCAATTTCGTACTGATCGCTCGCTTGAATGAAGCTGACGTGCGCCTGTTCCATCAGGTTGCGCGAGATGGCTCCGGCTTGAAAGAGCTTCAACCGGCTTTCGTACACAAGCCGATTGGCCTCCATGGCTTGCTGCGTTTCCTTCACGTTCAATTGCGCGGTTTGGATCTCGGCAGGAACGTTTACTTCCGTACTGGTCGCATACGCTGCTTCGGCTTGTTCGTATGCGCCTTTGCCTTGCTGAACGGCTGCCTGCAGGTCGTGATTTTCCAGTCGGGCCAGCAATTGTCCCGCGTGGACGCGGCTGCCACGATTCACAAAGAATCTTTCTACAGGAGCGCTGATTTTCGGAACAATGGAGGCTTCACTTTTTGCGTAGAGTACAGCTTCGGTCGAGATCACGTCCTCTATCGACTTCTTTTCTACCGTCGCCGCCTGGACGGAGACCTCTGGCTCGGGCGTGGGCGGTTCTTTCCCCGAGCAGCCCACGATCATTCCCACACCCAGAATGCATACAATTCCCTTCTTGGGTGGGAACCTCAGCAGAGCCATCTTCAGAAGCTCCCCGTCAGAGTTTGCAGGATCGCCAGGGAATTCCGATAGCGGGCCTCCCCTGCGGCAAGGGTGTTGCGGGTGTCGGCCGCGGATGTTTGCGCGTCGAGGACCTGAAGAACTGTGGCCTCGCCCGCTTTATACTGCATGCTGACCAGTTTTAGATTCTGTTCTGCCAGTTCCACGGACCGCTGCAGGTTCGTCAACTGGTTCCGCGCGGTCTCGGCTTCTCCATAGTACGCATAAAGGTGGCTGAGCACCTGCCGCTGGGAAAAGGAGAGATTCAGCCGGGCCAGATTCTTTTGATCTTGCGCCTGGTGAAGCTGACTCCTGAGCTTGCCCCAGTCCCAAACTGGCAGGCTGAGAGAATAGGTGGCGAAGTATCCGAGATTGGATTGCAGAACTCCGGGGCGTGTCAGATTGTCACTATGGAGAGCAAATGCATTGGCCTCAATTCCGTAGTCAAAATCCACGGAGAGCGAGGGGAAAAAAGCGGATTTGGCCGCCGCTACATCGACTCCTGCAGAATGATACGCGGCCATTGCCGCGGCGAGTTCCGGATTGCGATCTTTCGCCAACTGTTCTACACGAGGAAACTCGGGGAGTTGCGGCGGACTGCCCAGGTCGTCGAGCACGCTGAAATTATCATTAAAGCTGGGGAAGAGCAGCACACCGAAATTGAGCTTGGCTTGCGCAACTGCAAGTTGCGCATCTCCGAGATTCCGCTGCGCCTGATTCACCTGCAATTCGAACCGAATCACGTCCGCATGTGCCACTTCGCCGCCTTGTTCAAGGGCCTGGCTGATTTCCAGAAAATGCCGAGCATCGGCCAGGCTCTCTTGCGCCGTTGCGTAAGCATGCTGTGCCACCAGCAAAAAGTAATAGTCTTGCGTCACCGTAACAACAAGGCTGCGCTTGGCCACCTCTTCGCCGGCTTTCGCGATAGCCTCTTCGTAGGCCGCTTTGCGGGGCCCGGCATTGATAAAGAAACTTCCCGGCATGGCCTGGCGAACGACCGCCCACGTTCGATAGACGTGTATGCCGTCATTGGTGACGTAACGACCAACCGGCGAAATTCCGTTGCCCTGGGTATTGAGATAGTCCATCTGGAAGGCCAGGGACGGCTTCATCGCTGCGCTGGCCTGCACATGATTCTCGTGGGCCATTTCCACCGCGACTACAGCTGCCTCGAACTGCGGGCTGTTTTCCTGAGCGCGTGCCAAAGCTTCTGTCAGGGATAAGGTGATCGGCGCTCCCGAACTTTCCGGCGCAGGGAGCACCACTGGAGGGCCAATCTGACCATGGGTTGCCTTGGGGTTGGGTGCGTCGGGAGCCTGCGCCACGGATCGAGGAGCCAGCCAGGTAGCCGACACCATCAGGCAACAGCTCACGGTCACGATTAACGCTCTAAGTCGTTTTGCCCTGGGATTCATGGAGTCACTGTTGGGAGCCGTACAAAATCAGGGAGTGCCCCTAGACCATAAAATATCCATCGCAAGATAAATGGACGATTAACTATGTAGTTTGAGGCGCTGACTCGGGAGGGGCAGGCAGGAACACCGTAAAGGTGCTTCCTACTTCATTTGAACTGCTCAACTCTAGGTATCCATGATGAACTTCGGCAATCCAACGGCTGATGGAAAGCCCCAATCCCGCGCCTCCTTCGATGTCCGTCCGGGACCTTGACTGGTCCGCGCGAAAGAAACGCTCGAAGACTCGAAGCCTGAGCTGCTCCGGAATACCAGGCCCGGTGTCGTTCACACTGATGGTATATTGCGAAGCCGCTCTGGCGCAGTGAACCGAAACCAACCCTCCCGCCGGGGTGTACTTGATCGCGTTGTCCACGAGGTTGACCAGCATGCGGCGAATCAACGTTTCGTCCGCGCGGATTGGCATTTCGCCCGGCGCCGAACATGTGAGCTTGATGTGCTTCGCCGCGGCCAGTGTTCTCATGTTTCGCGTACACTCCGAGACGAGTTCGTCCAGATAGAAATCCGCCGGAGCCAAACGATACTGGCCTGCATCCGCCCGCGCGAGGGTGAAGAGATCCTCGACGATGTGTTTGAGCCGCTTTGCCTCCGCAGCGAGGATACCAAGCGATTCGCGATACTCTTCGGACGAACGGCCGGGCTGCGAAAGGGCCACATCCGCCTCTCCGCAAAGGATGGCCACGGGAGTGCGCAGTTCGTGCGACGCGTCCGCTACAAATTTGCGCTGGCGCTCGAACGATTGGTCTAGCCGGTCCAGTAGGTCGTTGAACGAGTGAGCGAGGCGACCCAGTTCATCTTTATGGTTTTGAACCAGCAGGCGTTCGTGCAGGTTTGCCGATCCGATTCGATCCGCTTGCGCGCTCATCTCGACGACCGGTGACAGGCTTCGACGCGCCAGAAAGTAACCGCCGGCGCCGGCCAGAAGAATGCCCAGCGGAATCACGAGCGCGAAAGTTTCCAGCAGGCTTTCCAGAAACTCCTGTTCCTGTTGAAGCGACTGCAGGGCAACCAAAATCCATAGCTCGTTTTCGGCCTTGAAATGCCGCTCATACACGCGAAATAGCCTGCCGCGGAAATGCAGGGTACGAAATGTGTCCGTCTGCCGTGGAATGCGCCCCATCGAATCCAAGATATGCGGCAGGACGCCAGACGAGAATCCGGCTCTCGGAGAGAGGTCGCCCTCCGAAGACGCGAGAATGTTTCCCTGTTCGTCTTCCACCACGAATGTTGTATCGCGAAAGCTGTGCTCCGCGATTGCTGCAGTGATCGCCTCACGGAAGGCGTTCGGACCGGAATCAGCCTTGAGCTCGGCGCCAACTGTGGTGAGGAATGATTTGGAAAGTTCAACCAGCGAGGAATCCGTCCGCTTTATGAAGTTCCGTTTGAGGACCAGGTAGCCGGATAACGCCAGCACAATCAGGAGGCCGGCAAGCACGGCCGAATACCAGAGCGTCAGGCGCACTCGCACGGAGCTAGTCGTCATGATGATGGGTCCCGGAGTGGCCTGACTTGGATGCGTGTTCGTTCTGTTCGCTCAGAAGGTAGCCCGAGCCGCGCCGTGTGTGAAGTAGAGGTTTTGCGGCGCCTGCGTCAATTTTCCGGCGGAGCCGGTTAACATAGACTTCAATCAAATTGGAGAAAGGATCGAATTCCTCGTCCCAGACATGCTCCGCAATTTCCGCCCGACCCACGACGCGGCCCGCATTGCGCGCCAGAAATTCCAGCAGGCCATATTCCTTAGCGGTTAGCGCGATCCGGCGACCGGAGCGAAAGGCGTTCTGGCCGACGGTATCCACCACCAGGTCAGCGATCACGAATTGATTGGGGTGCAACTCTCCGGTGCGCCGCAGCAAAGCCCGCAGTCTGGCCAGAAGTTCCCGGAATTCGAACGGCTTGGTGAGGTAATCGTCCGCTCCATGATCCAAGCCCTGGACCCTGTCCTCAACGGCGTCTCGTGCCGTCAACATCAAGATTGGCATCCTCTGCCCGGATTTACGCAACTCCCGGCAAACGGTGAATCCATCTGGGGCAGGGATCATCACGTCGAGAATCGCAACATCGTACGTGTTGACAGCCGCCTGATACAATGCGTCCTCGCCCGAGGCGGCGACATCCACCGCGTAGGCTTGCTCGCGAAGTCCCTTCGCGACAAAGCGGACGATCCTGGGATCGTCTTCCACCAGCAACAGGCGCATGAAAGCATCATAATGCGGATTCGGAGTCCCAGGCCACGGAAGGATCTATGAAACTGCGCGTTCGTACATCGGGAATTTAGCTCCTGTTTATCTGCCGTGAGGTATGAACGGTTTAGTCTTGCCCGCTGTGGAAGGAAGGAGTCGAACCGACCCATGCGCTACCTTTCCCGCTTTGCCGTGCTGATCGTAGCTGTCTTGATGATCCTGGGGATGGTCCACGAGATTGCATCGAAGGAGGCTCCGCGCGAAGCCGGGGCGTCCGGCTATCGAGTGGTCAAGACCATTCCAGTCGGCGGGGATGATTGGTGGGATTACCTTGCGGTGGATAGTGCCGCCCGACGGGTCTACGTTTCGCATGGAACGCATGTAGTTGTGCTCGATGCGGATACCTACGCCGTTGTGGGAGACATTCCCGGCACCCAAGGTGTCCACGGTATCGCGTTCGCTCCTGAAATGGGCCGCGGCTTCATCAGTGATGGCCGCGCCAACGAAGTTACGATTTTCGATCTCAAGTCGCTGAAGACTCTGGGCACTGCGAAGGCGGGCACAAATCCCGACGCGATTGTCTACGACCCTTTCACCAAACGCGTCTTCACCATGAATGGCCACAGCCACGATATGACCGCGATCAATGCTTCCGATGGCGCTCTGATTGGCACCCTACCGCTGGAGGGAAAACCTGAATTTGCAGTGGCCGATGGCAAAGGCCACATTTACAACAATCTCGAGGATAAATCGGAGTTGCTCGAAATTGACGCTGCGAACCTGAAGATCCTTCATCGTTGGCCGCTCGCTCCGTGTGAATCTCCATCCGGCTTGGCTATGGACCTTGAGCGTCGCCGCCTTTTCTCCGGCTGCGAGAACAAACTGATGGCCGTAACGGATGCGGAAACGGGTAAAGTTGTCGCTACGCTGCCGATTGGCGAAGGTGTAGACGCGACAGCGTTCGATCCGGAAACCAGTCTTGCGTTCTCGTCGAACGGAGAGGGTACCCTGACCGTGATCCACGAAGATTCTGCAGGCAAATTCACTGTTGTTGACACCGTTCCGACCAGGAAGAGCGCTCGCACCATGGGGCTCGACGTGAAGACGCATAACATCTTCCTTTCCGCCGCGGATTTTGACCCTCCAGCGCCCGGGGAGCGGCGCGGAAAGATGAAGCCAAATTCCTTCGTGGTTCTCGTCGTCGCGAAACAATAGGGACGCGCCCTTGTTTCCAGTGATGATTGATGAGTTCGGACGGGGTGTTATGGCGTGATTTTCCCCGGACGTCACGGTTCCTTTGCGTACCTTTCTGTTCGGCTAACTCTTTGCGATTCCAAATAAAGGTGCTCTGTTCGAGCCGCAGACCGCCGAAACGGTAGGGAGCCCAGTAGTAGAGAATGGCGACGCGGATCTGGTGGCCTTCGAGAGCTATTTCGCTTCGACCCCGGAACCGCCGAAACGCATCCCGTTGGGGCTTCCGCTCAACGAGTATGACTGCGCCATGTTTTATACGTTCGTTTCGCGCAGCTACACGGACTATCCGGTCTAAACCGAGCCTGCCGCCTGGCTGCGGAGCACCCTCGGAGCTTCCCGCTACTCGGAAAGCTCCTTTTCTCCGCTAATCACGAAGCTGGTTCCGGCCACTGGCTCCGAAGTGCCCGGCTGCCCGCCTCCGATGGAGAGGGTATAGGATCCCGGAGAAATCAGGATTTTCGATTCGTCGGAGACGTGGCTGAGATCGCGTGGCTGCAACGTCAGGCTCACATGTTCGGTTTTCCCGGCTGCGATATGCACTCGCTCGAAACCGCGCAATGCGCGTAAAGGCACGCCGGACACCTTCGGAAACGTCAGATACGCCTGCACCACTTCATCGCCATCGCGATCGCTGATGTTCTTCACGTCAGCTTCGATCGTGAGCGGCTCTCCCGCGGTGAGCTTCTCGGCAGACAACTTGGCGTTGCTGTAGGTGAATTTCGAGTAGCTGAGCCCATAGCCGAAGGGAAAAAGGGGCGTGCCGCTAAAATAGCGGTAGGTGCGGTTGGCCATGTTGTAGTCGTCAAACGGAGGAAGCTGCTCCACACCCGTGTAGAAGGTGACCGGCAGCCGGCCGCCGGGATTGTTGACGCCGGCCAGGGTCTGCGCGACCGCCGCACCTCCTTCCTCGCCCGGGTACCAGGCTTCGAGCACGGCGTTGGCATGTTCCTTCGCCCAATTGACGCTAAGAGCGCTGCCGTTCATCAAGACGACAACAAGCGGCTTTCCCGTAGAGGCCAGCGCTTTCAGCAGGTCTTCCTCGGGTTTCGGCAGGTCGATGCTGGTGCGATCACCGCCCTTGAAGCCGTCTTCGCTGACCGCCATTTCCTCGCCTTCGAGTTCACTGGTGATTCCGACCACGGCCACGATCACGTCGGAATTATTCGCGGCGGCTATTGCCTCCGGCGAGGGTTGCGTCTCGCGCTTGGCCCAAACGAGTTTCGGATGTTCATTGACGCCGTTGCCAAGGCCATACTCGACTCTGATCGAGTATGCATGCCCCGCTTCCAAATTCGCGCGGCCAAGCTTGGTTTCGACGCCATTCGTGTGAAACGCCATGGCGACGGTCTTGTCGTCGAGTGAAACGCGCATGAAGCCCTGGCCCGTGATTCCAAAGTTGTATTCGCCGGTTTCCTTCGGAGTGAACGTCGCTTGCCAGCTGACGATCAGCAGTGGCGTGCCAGAAACCTCGGATGGCAGCGAACTGGCCATGCCGATCCCCGGCTCCACGCGGGAAACGATGGGATTGGGCAGCTTCCGCTCGCCGAGCAGCGCCAGCATGTCTCCTTGCGAATAATAGGTGGCGCGAACACCGGGCTTTCCGTCAACGGTCAGCAAATCTGTGGGCACGGGTGAGGCATCCTTGCTGAGAAAATTGGTACCCGAGACAAATTGCAACTGTGCCTTGGGAAATTCGGCGCGCATGCCCTCCGCCACGGAGACGATATGCGTCGGAATGCCGGTATAGTTGCCGAGTAGGTAGCGGGTCTGTTCGGCAAGAGGGCCGACGACGGCAATCTTGGTCCCTGAAGTACCCAGCGGTAGGGTGCCGTCGTTCTTCAGCAGCACCATGGATTCATTGGCAAGCTTCAGCGCCATCGCGCGATGTTGCGGACTGTCGAGGAGCTTTTCGTCAATGTTGGAGTAGGGATCCATCGCCGGTGGGTCGAACATCCCCAGCTTGATGCGCGCGGTGAACAGGCGCTTCAGCGCGATATCAATCTCGCTTTCCTTCAGGTAGCCCTCTTTGACCGCTTCGATGTACGGGGCGTAGTCGTGGTCGTCCTTCACCTTGGCCACGAAATCGATGCACTCGTTGTCCATGCCGCGCTTCAAACTGATGGCGGAGGCCTGCGGCTGACTGGGTTCGAAGCGGTGACCGTTAAAAATGTCGCGGACGGCGCCGCAGTCGGAAACGACGTAGCCCTGAAAGGCCCACTTGTCACGCAACTGGTCGACCAGCAGGAATTCATTAGCGCACGCGGGCTCACCGTTGATGGAGTTGTAGGCGCACATGACGGAACCTGCTTTGCCTTGCGTGACCGTCGCGCGAAACGCGGGCAGGTAGGTGTCGAGCATGTCGTGTTTGCTGACCGGCACATCGGCGGAGTGCCGCGTGGACTCCGGCCCGCTATGGACGGCGTAGTGCTTCGGCGTCGAAATCGTTCGATAGTATTTGGGGTTGTCGCCCTGCATGCCGGTGACGAAGGCCACGCCCATGTGCGCTGTCAGGAAAGGATCCTCGCCGTAGGTTTCCTGGCCGCGGCCCCAGCGGGGATCTCGAAAGATGTTGATGTTCGGCGCCCAGAAATCGAGTCCTTCGAAAATGTCGCTGTGCCCCGCGCGAACATCCTGGTCGTGCTTGATGCGCGCTTCGGTGCTGATGGCGATGGCCATGTGGTGAATACCCGGCGCGTCAAAGGTAGCCGCCAGTCCGATGGGCTCCGGGAATTCGGTGGTCCCATTTACCATCACGCCGTGCAGCGATTCGCTCCACCAGTCATACGCGGGAATTTTCAGCCGCGGAATGGCGCGAGCCTGATTCACCAACTGCGAGGCTTTTTCTTCCAGTGTCATGCGGGAAATCAGATCGTTCACGCGCTGCTCAACGGGCAGCGCAGGATTCAGATAAGGAGGCTCTTGAGCCGAAGTGGAAGACTGCGCCTTGAGCTGCGAAGAACCGAGTAACAAGCCGGCAAACAGGACAACGATTACTTTCCAGGAGCAGGAGATTCTTGTCATGAGTTCATTTCTCCTTGTTTGGGTCACACAAACCTTTCGGCGTTCCGACTCAGCCATGCTGGCAGAAGCCGATTAGAGCGATTAGCGATCTGTCTGAATCAATCCGGCAGGTCGAAGCATCCGGTGCGCGCCCCGGCAAGTCTCCCCGATTTGCGGGGTGAGCGTCAACAGAAGATGTGAAAAGTTCCCAATCGTGAACGTTAACGCAATTTGCGGGACTCGGATTAGAATCTCCTGTGGCACGTCGCTCGGAACGAACGACGGCGGTCGCCAGGCTTGCTGGACGGTTGCGGATTTCCAGGAAGGCGCTGATGAACAAGAGATTGTTACGCCGGAACGTTGTTCTGACGCTGCTCGCACTGCTCGCGCTGGCCGGACCGTCGCTTCCGCTCCCTGCGCCGGATTTGCAGCTTACTGCGAACGAAACGCTCGAAACGCACGGGTTGAGCATCTTCCTGTTTCACAGCCTCTATCACAGCGTCTTCGGCGATCAGAAAATGAGTGGCCTGGAGATTATTTTTCACGGGCAGCGCATTGCGACCAATGGGGACGTGCGCCTCTCCCCCACTCCGGCGCAGTGGGACCCCATTCCGCACTTCCAGTCGCGAACCAAGGGACCGCAACCCAATGAGATCTCCGCAAACCTCAGCTATCCCGATCGCGGGCTGGGCTACCACATCGAAGTGCAACCGGAACAGAACGGCATTCGCGTTGGCGTGCAGCTCGATCAACCTCTGCCTCAGGCGCTTGTAGGAAAAGCGGGCTTCAATCTGGAATTTTTGCCCACGGCGTATTTTGGAAAGGCGTACTTCGTCGGAGACAACACGGGAGTCTTTCCACGTCATCCGGATGGCCCGATGCAGCGCGAAGCGGACGGGTCCGCCGAACCCCGGGCGCTCGCGGAAGGACAGCAGATCGTGCTTTCTCCGGAAGATCCGTTCACGCGTGTTTCGATCCGTTCCGACAAAGAAGCAATTCAATTGTTCGATGGCCGCAACGTGGCACAAAACGGCTGGTTCGTGGTGCGCAGCCTGATTCCGGCAAATGCCACAAGAGACGTCGTGGTCTGGCACATTCAAGCGAAAGTCGTTCCAGGCTGGATGCGGCCCCCAGTCGTCGACTACAACCAGGTCGGCTACACACCGGCACGCAGCAAAGTCGCGGTCATCGAACTCGATCCGCTCTTTGACGCACCAAAGACGGCACGCGTTTTGCGCCTTGGCGCCAATGGAGAATACAAGGAGGTATTTCACGGCGAAGTCCGGGCCTGGGGGAAGTGGCTGCGCTATCAGTACGCGCGTTTCGATTTTTCGCCGGTGCGCGATCCCGGGATGTACGCGATCGAATACGCCGGCCACATCAACGGGCCGTTTGTGATTGCGAACAACGTGTACGACAAGATCTGGCGCCCCTCGCTGGACGTTTACATGGCGGAGCAGATGGACCACGTCAAGGTGCGCGAGGCGTACCGCATCTGGCATGGCGAGTCTCACATGGACGACGCGCGGCAAGCGCCAGTGAACTACACGCACTTCGACGGCTACGCCATGGGTCCTGCGACGGATACGCGGTTCTCTCCCAGCGAGCACATTCCGGGCATCAACGTGGGAGGCTGGTTCGATGCCGGTGATTTCGACTTGCGCACGCAGACTCAAACGCGCGTCATCACCGACCTGGTGCTGGCAAAGGAGGACTTCGCCGCCGACGGCGACGACACCAGCGTGGACGAGCAAGCGCGTTACGTGCAAATTCACAAGCCTGACGGACAACCGGACGTGGAGCAGCAGATACGCCACGGCGTCCTGCTCCTGCTGGCTCAGTACAAGGCGTTCGGGCACGCAATTCCCGGAATTATCGCACCCACGCTGGAGCAATACACACACTTGGGCGACGCGGCTTCGAAGACCGACGGCAGGATTTACAACGCGAAACTCGGGCCGCTCGAAACCGACGGCGACTATTCCGGGGTGCCGGACGATCGCTGGGCGTTCACCACGCACATCACGGCCTTAAACTATGATGCGGCTTCGGCGCTTGCGGCGGCGAGCCGGGGGCTTCACGGATTTGACGAGGCCCTGGCGAAAGAATGCCTGGACACGGCCACCCGCGTCTGGGAACAGGAGCACGAAAGCGCTCCCGTCGAGTTTCATTCCTTCAACACCACCGGCGGCGACTTGAAAGAAGAGGAGGTGAAAGCCGCCGTCGAACTTCTTTTGGCGACGCACGGCGGCGAAATTTACCGGAAACGGTTACAGGAGCTCATCCCGGTGATCAACGAACGCTTCTGGAGCCTCGGCTGGATCGCCGTGCGCGCGATCCCTTTGATGAATGCACAGTATAAGGAAGCGCTGGCCGGCGGTCTGCGCGCGCATCTCAGCAAGATGGACGAGATGCTTGCCAAGAATCCTTACGGCGTACCAATTGCGACAGGCACGTGGGGCGGATCGGGGCAAGCCGCCTATTTCGCGGTGCACATGTATTATCTGCACTGCGCGTTTCCTGAACTTGTGAGCGCAGACTACACCTTGCGCGGCCTGGATTACGTGCTGGGAGAGCACCCAGCCACGAATGTCTCGCTTGTCTCCACCGTTGGCACGCACTCAAAACTGATCGGCTACGGCAACAACCGAGCCGATTACACTTTTATCCCGGGGGGCATGGTGCCCGGCGTCACGATCATTCAGCCGGATTTTCCCGAACTGAGCGATGCCTGGCCGTTTCTGTGGTATGAGAATGAATATGTTTTGGATGCCGCGAGCGCGTTCATTCTGACGGCGAATGCAGGCGCCGCACTGGCAAAGTGAACGCCAAAACCCACGCGTCGACGCACATCGCAGGATGCCGAAGTGTGCGTCCGTGAAGCAGCGGCCGCCAGAAATGTTTAGGTTGCCGCCGAGTGCGCCTTCCAGGACGTCGCTCATTGGTTTACAATGGCGGGCGTTTTGACGCAGTTGAGTAAACGCTTTCTCAGGTTGTCAATTTCTGCGCTTCCCGTTCCGCACGGCCCTTTTTGGCCGCGAAACCCGGGTTGGCGGCCGAGTTCTGGAGAACATCGAATGCCCTTTATATCGGCAAATTCTTCCGCAGCGAAATCCCACTCCCCCCAGTCACTTCGATTCCCTGCCCCCGCACGGCCTACTATTTTCGCGCGAGCCGCCCTCCTGGTGGTCGCACTGATCGGCCTCAGCGCGGCCGCGCCGTTCGTCGCCGCGCAAAAAGTCGACCTGCGCGTTGACACCTCAAGGCCCGGTGTAAAAATCGACCGCAACATCTTCGGACAGTTCGCCGAGCATCTGGGCCACGGGATTTACGACGGTATCTGGGTCGGTCCCGGATCTTCCATTCCCAACACTCGCGGCATTCGCAACGACGTGGTCGCCGCGCTGCAGGCAATTAAGGTGCCGAACGTTCGCTGGCCAGGCGGCTGCTTCGCGGACGAATATCACTGGCGCAACGGCATCGGCTCTCCGCGCACGGTAACGCTCAATCCGAACTGGGGCGGGGTCGTTGAGCCCAATACCTTTGGAACGAACGAATTCATGGATTTCCTCGATCAGATTGGCGCGCAGGCCTACCTTTCCGTGAATGTCGGATCCGGCACGCCTCGCGAAGCGGCCGAGTGGCTGGAATACCTGACGACCAATCAGCCCACCACGCTGGCCAAGGAACGCGCCGCCAACGGCCATCCAGCCCCTTACGAAATCGGATTCCTCGGTATCGGAAATGAGAGTTGGGATTGCGGCGGCAACATGACGCCGGAGTTCTACCTGGATCAAATGAAGCGCTACACCCATTTCGTGCGGAATTTCAATCCCGATCAGCAGGACAAACACCAGATGCTCAAAATCGCGGTCGGCCCGGGCGGCAGCGAACCCCGCTGGACCGAGTGGACGGAAACCATTATGAAGGCTTACCAGCGGCACACGTGGAGTTGGGACATGGATGGCCTCTCCATGCACAACTACACCGTCGGCAACTGGCAGCACAAGTTTGCCTCCGTTGGATTTGGCGAGACGGAGTACAGCGAGATGCTCAAACTCACGCTGGGCATGGATGATTTGATCGACAGGCATTCACAGATCATGGACACCTACGACCCGCAGAAGAAAGTGGCGCTCGTCGTGGACGAGTGGGGAGCCTGGTATGCGCCGCTGCCCGGCAGCAATCCGGGATTCCTGGTCCAACAGAACAGCTTGCGCGACGCGATTCTCGCGGCGCTGAATCTGAACATTTTCGCGCGTCACGCGGATCGCGTGCGCATGGCCAACATCGCCCAAATGATCAACGTACTACAGTCGATGATCCTGACCGACAAAGAACAGATGGTCCTGACTCCCACCTACTACGTCTACAAAATGTACGTTCCCTTCCAGGACGCCAGCTTCATTCCGGTCACTTACGACCCCGGCGTGTACAAACATGGAGACGTCACACTGCCACGAGTTGACGCCATTGCCGCGAAGGATACGAATGGCAAGGTGTGGGTGGAACTCACCAACATTGATCCGAATCAGCCGGCAACCATCGAAATTAGCCTCGACGCCGGCACGGCCAAGTCCGCGGCCGGTGAGACGCTGACCGCGCCAGAGGTGGACAGCATCAACACCTTCGATGCACCGAACACGGTCGTGCCGAAGCCCGTCTCGGCAAAGCTGGAAAACGGCAAGCTTTCGCTGAAGCTGGAGCCCAAGTCCGTGACCGTAATTTCACTGGAAGAGTAACGTCCACTACTCCGCTTATCCTTAGGTACCCGCTGCATGTGGGTTGGAAATTCTTTGTGGAAGCTAATTGCGAGGTCGAAGCACTTACTCGGCGGATGTGAGCTGGTTGAAATTGTTCGGGGTGGAAGGGAGGCGACGTTGCGTGAGAAGATCAAGAACTGGCACTTAGCAATTCCGGCCTTACTGCTGTTGGCACTCCTAATCCCTCCTCCTACCTTTGCCCAAGGCCAAGCAGTTCACGCCACCATTGACGCTTCCAAAACCGGTGCCCCGATCTCGAAATATGTCTATGGACAATTCCTCGAGCATATCGGCGGGCTGGTGAACAACAATCTTTGGGCGGAGATGCTCGACGACCGGAAGTTCTATTATCCGATCACGTCGCATCCGCCCGCGGAACCTGCGGGGCCTGCCTGGAGACGAACCGCGTTGCGCCATTGGATTCCGATTGGCCCCGATGAGTTCGTAACCATGGATCCCGAGCATCCTTACGCCGGCGAACATTCGCCGTGGATCGCGCTAAGCCCGTCCGAGGCGCGCGGAATTCAGCAATCCGGGCTGGCGGTGCGAAAAGGGAAACTCTACGCGGGCCGCGTAGTCCTTGCGGGCTCTGCCGGAATCCCGGTGAAAGTGAGTCTGATCTGGGGCGATGCGGCGACGGATCGCGAAACCGTTGCTATCGGAAAGATTGGCGCAGAGTACGCCAAGTTTCCGCTGAAGTTTTCAGCGGGCGGTGACACGGATAACGCCCGGATTGAGATCTCCGGCACAGGAAACGGCTCCTTCCATATAGGGGCAGTTTCTCTGATGCCGGCGGGCAATGTGCAAGGGTTCCGTGCAGAAGTGATCGCCGCGCTGAAACAATTGCATTCCGGGTTGTACCGTTTTCCCGGCGGCAACTTTGTTTCCGGGTACGAGTGGCGCAATGCGGTCGGCGACCCGGATAAACGCCCACCCATATTCGATCCCGTCTGGCACGCGGTTCAGCCGAACGATGTGGGCATGGATGAATTTGTCACGCTGTGCCGGTTGCTGGATGTCGAACCTTACGTGACAGTCAACGGCGGATTCGGCGACGAGTGGTCCGCGGCCCAACTGGTTGAATATGCCAACGGAGCAAGCACCACCCCGATGGGAAAATGGCGCGCGGCCAACGGCCATCCGGAGCCCTACCACATCAAGTTTTGGGGAGTAGGCAACGAACCCTGGGGCGAGTGGCAACTTGGATTCATGCCCGTGGCGCAGTGGGAACTCAAACACGACCTGTTCGCGAAAGCGATGCGCCGTGTGGATCCGAGCATCAAGCTGATCGCCGCGGGTGCCATGCCGGACGCCATGACCGGTTCAAAGCAGGCAAAGCGCCTGGATGGCCAGATTGTTCCCGCGTATCTCTCGCCTG
This sequence comes from Candidatus Eiseniibacteriota bacterium, assembly GCA_035518915.1. Classification (GTDB taxonomy): domain Bacteria; phylum Acidobacteriota; class Terriglobia; order Acidiferrales; family UBA7541; genus Acidiferrum. The sequence goes on along the minus strand of DATIXE010000024.1, from coordinate 241,300 downwards.
GGGACTGGAGCGGCAACTTGCTCGCCCATTGTCTCGACAATATGGACTACCTCAGCGAACATTTTTACTCCACGAGTGGGCAGCGCTTCGACATAGAAAAAGGGGAAAAAGTCAGCACCGGGCCGCAATCGCTGATCGAATGGGAACGCGCGCCGGCGACGCAAGTTCGAGTGAAATACGAGCACTATCAGGAGTACCTGAAACTCATTCCCGGCCTAAAGGCAAAGGCCGTACCCATCAGCCTTGACGAGTGGGCCTATATCGGCACGGCGCCGAATTCGTACAAGGTGGTGCCCGCCTATGCATGGGTCTTCCACGAAATGTTTCGCCATTCGGATCTGTACCAGTTGGGCGCGTTCACGTTTGCGACAGCGATGCTCAGCGAGGACAGAACCGCGGCGGTCCTGAGCCCCACCGGCCTTTTATTCAAAATGTATCGAGAACATTTCGGCACGATTCCGGTGGAGGTGTCCGGAGATTCGCCGCAGCCAAAGCCCATCTACCCTGCAGGCGGCGACCAGCCTAAGCTAAATCCTGGCAGCGATACCTACCCCCTGGATGTGAGCGCGGCCTTCAGCCAGGATCGCAAGACGCTCACGTTCGCGGTGCTGAATCCCTCGGATTCCGAACAGCGGCTGAACCTCAGCATCAACGGTGAGAAACTTGCCAACCAGGGGCATGTGTGGCGTTTGGCGCCGGCAAGGGTTGACGCGACCATAGCGGTTGGACAAGAACCGGAGGTCGAGATTCAAGAGCAGAATCTTGCTTCCGTGCCAGAGACGCTCGCCGTGCCGCCTTTCAGCGTCAGCATCTACGCATTTCCCGTGCAGTAGTTCAGCTTGGATGGGACTTTGCAGGTAATTCCGTTTGTGAAAGCCAACCTTTTGATGCATTCCTTCGAGAGAGGACTTCGATGAAAAATACAAGAGTGATTTCCATTTTTCTGCTCGCGGCGAGCCTGGCCCTGGCGTCTCGCCTCGCGGCCCAAGTCCAGACCGAAGTGCCCGCTCCGATCCCCGGTGCAAAGTCTGTCACCGTGGAACATATCAAGGTGCACAGCGCCGCGCTTGAAGGCAATTTAGAGGGCGATGCAGTCGATCGCGACGTCTTCGTTTTTCTCCCGCCAAGTTACGCCAAGGAAAAATCCCGGCGCTACCCGGTGGTCTATGCATTGCACGGTTACTCCATCGGAGCCGAACAGTGGACGCACGAGATCCACGTGCCACAGACGATCGAAGGTGCTTTCGGACAGGGTGCCAGGGAGATGATCGTGGTCTTACCCGATTCGAAGACCGTCCATAACGGTTCGATGTATTCGAGTTCAGTCACCACCGGCGATTTCGAGCGATTTATCTCCCGCGATTTGGTCGCCTATATTGACGCTCACTATCGCACCATCCCCGGCCGCCTAAGCCGCGGTCTGGTTGGCCACTCGATGGGCGGCTACGGCGCAACCCGCATCGGGATGAAGCATTCCGAAGTGTTCGGAAGTCTCTATATCATGAGCCCCTGCTGCTTGTCCCCGCGAACAGCTGAATCGTTCAAACCGGAAGATGAAAAGGCGCTGGAGGCCGTAAAGACTCCCGAAGATTCGACGAAATTGGGGTTTTTTCAACGGGCGCAGCTTGCCACGGCGGCAGCCTGGTCGCCGGACCCGAAAAATCCGCCGCTCTATCTGGACCTACCCGTGAAGGACGGCGTCGTCCAGGAAGATGTTTTGGCAAAATGGACGGCGAATGCACCGCTTGCGTTTGTCGATCAGTACATCCGGAACCTGCGCGAGTATCGAGGCATCGGCATCGATGTCGGCGATCAAGATCACCTGAAAGACGACACAAGCAAGCTGCACGATGTTCTGGACAAATACGGGATTGCGAACAGGTTTGAAGTCTACTCGGGCACGCACACCAGCCGCGTGGCGGACCGTTTTCAGAACCATGTACTGCCCTTCTTCAGCCAAAACCTTTGCTTTGAGAAAAGCTGCCGATAGGCAGAAGCAGGAATTCAATCTTATGGAAACCGAGCCGTGCCTGTGGAACAAGAGAGACTTCCTCCTTATAAACGGCGGACCTCGACCCACGCGGCGTCAACCGCCGCTTTCACGAGCCGGCGGATTCTCCTGCCACTTCTCGGATCGCGTCTTCCAGAGTTGGATAAATCCTAGTCCGGTGTTCCGCTTCCACCAATTGGCGCGCATCTCCCCAAATGCGCCACTCCGTTTGCCGTCCGGCGCCGACCAGCGAGGCTCCATGGCTCCTGAGTTCGTCCGCAACTTCGATGACCGTGGGGAGGCCAGTCGCGTCAATCATCGTGATCGGAAGCATGTCCAATAGGACGCACTTCAAGGATGAACCCTGCTTGGCTGCGGCGGCCAAGATCGCCCGCTTGAAATAAGGAGCATTGAAAAACACAATCGGCGCATTGAAACGGGCGATCATCACCCCGGGAACAGTCGCCGCATCCGGATGGCGCTCGATCGAATGAAATCCGGAAAGGCCCGGCACTTTGCCCAATATTTCGAAGCTGGGCCGCGCCGTGAGCTGCACGAATCGAAGTATGGCTAGTATGACGGCGATCAAAATCGCGTGGATCGCTCCGACGGCCACGACACCCAAAGTCGCAACCAAGGACAGTGCAAACTCGCGCCGGTCTATCTTGTAGATGAGTTTCAGGCCTTCCAGGTCTACCAGCGAGAGGCCGGCCATTACCAGCACAGCGCCGAGCGCCGGAATCGGAACGTAGCGCAACGGTCCGGTCAGAAAAAGCAGGACTGCAGCGATGGTTCCCGCGGCCACCAAACCTGTCAACTGCGTTCGGCCACCCGTGGCATCGCTCATTGCCGTGCGAGAATCCGCGCCACTGACCGCGAAACCCTGCGACAGCGCCGACGCGATATTGGCCGCTCCCAATGCCGCGAATTCCTGGTCCGCGTCAATGTCGTAGCGGTTCTTCGAGGCAAAGCTCCGGGAGGTCAGCATCATGCTCGAAAATGTCACCAGCGCCAGTCCGGCCGCGCTTTCGAACAGCGGCGCCATCAGATCCGCCGAGAAGTGCGGGATCCGTATTGGCGGAAGGCCCGCGGGCACTTCCCCAACCACCTTCACTCCCAGAATATCGAGACTAAACAACCGGACGACAATGGCGGCCAGGACCATCGCAACGAGCGCGGCGGGAAGTTGTTTGAGAATTTTCGGGCTGATCAGTAAAACCGCAAAAGTGCCGAGTCCTATGGCCAGCGAGGTCCAATGGGTGAGTCCCAGCTTCGAAATGAATTCCACTAATCGAGGGATGATGCCACCCGACAAAATTGAATAGCCGAAGATTTTTCCAATCTGGCCGAGAATGATACTCAGGGCGACGCCGTGCAAAAACCCGATCAGAATGGGCTTCGACAAAAAGTCGGCCAGCGCTCCCAGCTTCAGGAATCTGGCGCCAATGCATAAGACTCCCGCGATAAACGCCAGCGTCACCGAAAGGGACAAATAGTGCTCCTGGTTGCCCGCAGCGAGCGGCGTGATCGCCGCGGTCACCAGCGCGCAGGTGGCTGCATCTGGTCCGATGATCAACTGCCGTGAAGTCCCGAAAATGGCATACGCAAAGAGCGGCAGGATGCTGGAATACAGGCCCACGGCCGGATTGAATCCCGCTAACTGCGCATAGGCGACTCCTACGGGCAGTGCAACAGCGGCAACTGAAAGGCCAGCAACCAGATCGTGAGGAAGATTCTTTCGATCGTAAGGAAATAGCAGCGCCAATCCAGGCGCAATCCGTCTCCACCTCCGATTTCCAGTAGAGCTGGTTTCAGCGGAGTCCCCCGAACGACTCACCTCAGTAGACCTCGGGAATGAATTTCCGGCCCTTGACGGTAGCCTGATCGTCGTAGCTTCCTTTGTCCTTGCGTTTTGGGAGCTTCACTTTCTCCCGCGGCGCCTTCTTGTAGGGAATCATGCTCAAGAAGTGAGTGATGCAGTTCAGGCGGGCTTTGCGCTTGTCATCCGAGCGGACTAAATGCCAGGGCGCATGCTTGCTGTCGGTGGCTTCCAGCATTTTGTCCCGCGCACGCGAGAATTCGTACCACTTGCGGAAGGATTCCAGATCCATTGGACTCAGCTTCCACTGGCGCAGCGGATCGCTGATGCGTGCTTCGAACCGCCGCTGCTGCTCTTTCTTTCCGACCTCGAGCCAATACTTGATTAGCTTGATGCCGGCATCCACGATATATTTCTCAACCTCCGGACAAATCTCCAGGAAATTGCGATATTGCTCGTCACTACAGAATCCCATCACGCGCTCGACGCCGGCCCGGTTGTACCAGCTACGGTCGAAAATCACGATTTCTCCCGCCGCGGGAAAATGCTGCATGTACCGCTGTATGTACATCTGGGACTTCTCGCGGTCGGACGGTGCGGGCAACGCAACCAGCCGAAATACGCGTGGACTCACCCGCTCCGTAATGGCGCGAATGGTGCCCCCTTTCCCGGCCGCATCGCGCCCCTCGAAAACGACGATGACGCGTAGCCCTTTGTACTTCACCCAATCCTGCAGAATGCACAGCTCCGCCTGAAGGCGGCGCAATTCCTTCTCGTATTCCTTGCGCTTGAGCCGGCCATTCTCTTCTTTCTCTTTTTTGTCTTTTTTACCCATCGAAAGAACTCCTTCTTATGGGAGGGAAATCCCATGGAGAATCCCTTAAGGATGGTTGGGCGGAACAGCGGAATCCAGCGGGCCGCAACCAAAATAACCAGCTATGGCTCCGTCTTGGCCTCTGCGGAATGATGTGGGCGAATGCCCCTGTGCATCCGCCGTATAGTTCCCCTGGAATCTTGCCCTATCTAACTACCATTGGGGATCGCAGGGCAAGTGACGTATGGAGACCGCACTTCCGCACGCAGGGCTAGCAGAGCAGTTCGCGGCTATTGGAGCATCTGGCAAAAGTGCCAGTCAGGAGGGATGTGGCTCGCCCGCGATGCAACGCACCGTATCCCGTGCTATCAGGAGTTCCTCATCTGTCGGAATTGCGTACGCATGCAGCTTGGAATCTGGCGTAGAAATTCGTAATTCTTTACCTACTGCCTCGGCGTTCTTGCTGGAATCGATCTTCAATCCAAACCACTCCAGACCCTCGCATATCCGCGCGCGGACATCCGGAGAGTTCTCGCCGATTCCCCCGGTGAAGACCACTGCGTCGGCGCCCCCCATGGCGGCAAGATACGCTCCAATATATTTTCTGGCCCGATAGCAAAAAATCTCGATCGCCAGGCGGACCCGCCGGTCATCGTGCTCTTTCAACTCCTGCTGCAGCACGCGCATGTCATTGGTCAATCCGGATATTCCCAAAAGTCCGGACTGTGTGTTCAGCATGCTTTCCACTTCATGCGTCGAGAGTCCTTCCTTTGTAGCAACCAGGTTCACGAGCGCCGGATCAACGTCGCCGGAGCGGGTTCCCATGACCAGTCCTTCCAGGGGGGTCATGCCCATCGAGGTATCCACCGGATTCCCACCGCGGATGGCCGCCGCAGAACAACCGTTCCCCAAGTGCAAGGTAATGATGTTGGTTTGCTCCCGCGTCAGGTTGCTCAGCACGCGGTAGCGATAGGCCACGTATCGGTGCGAAGTGCCATGAAAACCGTACCGGCGTAGATGATGCCGCCGATAAAGATGGTAGGGCACGGCATATACGTAGGCGTGCTCCGGCAGTGTGTGGTGAAACGACGTATCGAACACCGCCACCTGCGGCATTTTCGGCCCGAAAATCTTCCGGGTGGCGAGAATGCACTTCACATTGTTTGGATTGTGCAGCGGGGCCAGGTCGATACAGTCTTCAATTCCCTTCAGAACTTCGTCCGTGATAACCGCGGACTCCGAGAACGTCTCGCCGCCGTGGACCACCCGGTGTCCAACGGCATGGATATCCGCCGCGCTACGCACCTGCGTGATCCCCGAATTCTCCGACGCAATCCAGCGCACCAGAAAGTCCAGGGCGCCTGGCAGGTCCGTGAGAGGGGCGGTGAAGACGTTTCTCGGCTGCCTGGCGGTTTGCACCGTCACCACCGCCTCGCCCCCGATTCGCTCCACCACTCCCTTGCATAGGCGTTCGTCGGCATCCTGCCGGATGCGCTCGGTGTCGGTGGCGATCAATTGAAACTTCAGTGTCGAGCTTCCGGAGTTCAGTACGAGTACATTCATGATTCGGATGGGCGTCGCAAGTCGCGCTGATTAATAGGGCCAGGTCCAGGCCGCGACGTCCGGCTTGTCGATGCCATTCTCGTGCGCGTAGTTTACGCACTCGATTTGCAGGTTGCGGAACTTTTCCTTCGCGTGGCCACCGATTTTCCGCAGCTTGGGTACCCGGTCAATCGCGTCAATCGCCAGGCTGAAACGGTCGATCTCGTTCTCGATGGCCAGTTCCAGCGGCGTGTTGATATTCCCCTTTTCCTTGTATCCGCGGACGTGGAAATTCTCATGATTGGTCCGGCGGTAAGCCAGGCGGTGGATCAGCCAGGGATATCCGTGGAAATTGAAAATCACCGGCTTGTCCTCGGTGAAGAGTGAATCGAAGTCGCGATCCGAAAGCCCATGTGGATGATCCTTGCTCGGTTGCATCTTGAAAAGATCCACCACATTGACATACCGAATCTTAAGCTCCCGAAATTCCTCGCGTAGCAGGGCGATGGCCGCCAGGGTCTCCTGCGTGGGGACATCTCCGGCCGAGGCCATCACCAGATCCGGCTCCGATCCTTGATCGTTGCACGCCTTTTCCCACATGCCAATGCCTTTGGTGCAGTGGACGATCGCTTCGTCCATGGTCATGTATTGCAGGTGCATCTGCTTGTCGCACACGATTACATTTACGTAGTTTTCGCTGCGCAGGCAGTGATCCGCCACGGAGAGCAGCGAGTTGATGTCTGGTGGCAGGTAGATTCGGGTCACTTCGGCGCTCTTGTTCACCACAACGTCCAGAAAGCCAGGATCCTGGTGCGTAAAACCGTTGTGATCCTGCCGCCACACGGTCGAGGTAATTAACAGGTTCAGCGAAGCGATGTTTTCGCGCCATGGCAGGCGATTGCAGATGGAGAGCCACTTCGCGTGCTGATTGAACATCGAGTCAATCACATGCACGAACGATTCGTAGGAAGAGATGAACCCGTGGCGACCCGTGAGCAGATATCCTTCGAGCATACCTTCCATCGTGTGCTCGCTGAGCATCTCGATCACGCGCCCGTCTTTGGCCAGCTCGCCCCCGTCCATGTCCTCTGGAAAATATTGCGCGATCCAGAATTTCTTGCTGACTTGATAGATGGCGTCCAGCTTGTTGGAGGTGTTTTCATCCGGACCGAAGACGCGGAAATTCTTCATGTTGGCGTTCATGACGTCCCGCAGGAAAACGCCCAGTGGCCGCGTATTTTCCGCGCGAACCGTCCCGGGCTTTTCGAGCCGCAGTCCATACTCGCGGAAGTCCGGCAAACGCAGATCACGTTTCAGACTGCCGCCGTTCGCATGGGGATTCGATCCCATGCGTCGGTTGCCGGCTGGGACAAGTTGCTTGAGTTCCGGAAGCAATGTGCCGTTCTGGTCGAAGAACTCCTCCGTCTTGTAGCTCCGCATCCAGGTTTCCAGCTCGCGCAACCTCTCGGGATTCGTTTTCACATCCGCCAAGGGAACCTGGTGAGCCCTCCAGAATCCTTCCAGCTTGTGGCCACCCACTCCTGCGGGTGCGGTCCAGCCCTTCGGCGAGCGCAACACGATCATCGGCCAGCGTGGGCGGTCCGCGGTGCCGGACACGCGCGCGTCCTTCTGAATCCTTCGAATTTCCTGGACGCAGTGCTCGGTCGTGGCCGCCATCGCCTGGTGCATCGTCTCGTGGTCGGAACCTTCCACGAAGTACGGCGTCCAACCGTAGCCGCGAAGTAGGCTTTCGAGTTCCTCATGCGTGATGCGAGCCAACAATGTGGGATTGTTGATCTTGTAACCGTTCAGGTGAAGGATGGGCAGCACCGCGCCGTCCCGAACGGGATTCAGGAATTTGTTGAGATGCCAGGAAGTCGCCAGCGGGCCCGTCTCCGACTCGCCGTCGCCCACCACCGCTGCCACGATCAGATCTGGATTATCAAATGCCGCACCGCAGGCGTGGGACAATACGTATCCCAACTCGCCGCCTTCGTGAATTGAACCCGGGGTCTCCGGCGTGCAATGGCTGCCGATTCCGCCCGGGAAGGAAAACTGCTTGAAGAATTCGCGCAGGCCCTCTTCGTCTTCTCCCTTCTCGGGATAAATCTCCGAATACGACCCTTCCAGGTAGACCGGGGCCAGAACACCCGGCGCGCCGTGTCCCGGCCCGGCAAGGAAAATCATGTCGAGGTCGAACTTCTTAATCAGACGCGTCAAATGGATATAGCAGAACGCGAGTCCTGGGCTGGATCCCCAGTGCCCCAGCAGGCGATTTTTAATGTGCTCAGGCTTCAGCGGCTCCCGCAGCAGCGGGTTCTCCTGGAGATAGAGCATTCCCAAAATGAGGTAGTTGCAGGCCCGCCAGAATGCGTCAACGCGACGCAATTCTTCCGCACTCAGCGGGGCTCCGGGTACCGTGGAGCGAGCTTTTCCGAATGCACTCAGGTCTTGCGGGGGATGGGCCTCGGCCATTGCTGTGCTCGACATCTGTGGCCTCCTATCATCAATGCGGATTTCACCCGGTGAGGTGTGGTGGAAGTCGAGGTCCTTGCTCGTGGCGGGGCGGTGGCTACAAACGGGTGCCTTCTGCTTCCGTTGCCATGTTGACCAATCGTCCCAACCAGCGGGCTTCGCAGGAAGAGCCGCGGCCGGAGACACGTTCAGTCTAACCCGCTAGTGTTCCAAATGCGCTAAAATGTGGCAAGGTCTCCGGTCACACCCTGAACCACCCCCAACGCGGACCGCGCGAATTGGGGCGACGCTCCTACTGGACCACCACTTTCCCGGTCATTTTCGGATGAATCGAACAAAAATAAGAATACGTGCCTGCCTTGGAAAACAGATGGGAATAATTGTCGTCGGTATCGAGAGCCTTTGACTTGAAGGTGCTCAGGTCGTCGCTGACGACGGTATGCGGAATGTCATCGTAGTTTACCCACTCCACGGTAGTCCCGGCGGGAACTGTGAGAGTTGGCGGTGTAAATGTGAAGTTGTCAATTTTCACTTGAACAGAACTGCCAGCCGCTTTCGGACGCGCATTTACCCAAGGCAATGTTGCGAACATTCCAGCGGCCACGGCGAATACACAGGTTGCCAACGCCCACTTCATACTCGCATTCATAATTGAATCTCTCCTTTTCTCATTTTCTCGATTTCAGTAGCTCTGCCCGATGGCTGCTTCCGAACTGTTGGCCTCGCTCAGTTTTGTATCCACGATGGCCAACGCATGGTTCCTTCGCACAAATCGCACGTCCGTGATTCCCAGCAAGTTCCGCAATTCATCCGCCGGCACTCTCATCGGACCCGGTGAATCTGCTTTCCCAGGTTGTGGCTGAGGAAACGCGGTGGACGCGGCGGTATGAAACGTGACATTGCCCTCCACTTTTTGCATCGTCTGGTGAATATGCCCGTTCAGAACAGTGACGGACCCGAAGCGCTTCAGATATCCGAGGGCCTGGGCGCTGTCCTCGGTTCCCCAGCCCCACTGCGGATAGACGCTCCAGAGAGGAATGTGCGCAAACACAATGATGGGCGTGCTCGCCGTGTGCCCGTTCAGATCCTTTTCCAGCCATTCGAGCTGATCGTTGCCGAGCGTTCCCAGCCCTCCCGCTTTCAGGTTGAGCACATTCACCAGGCCGACGAAGTGCACGCCCCTGACGTCGAAGCTGTACCACCCGCCGCCATTTGTGCCTTTGCCATAACGTTCCAGGTATTGCTTCCCGTCGTCGCCAATCGCGTCGTGCTCCCCCGGAACGTAATGGACCTGCTTGGCCACGGACCCTTTCAGAATCTGGTCCACGGTGTCAAATTCTTCGGCCTTCGCGAGATGGCTAATGTCTCCCGTGTGGAGAAGAAATTCCGGTGGAGTCTTCAACAAGTTGATCTTTTCGACCGATGCCTTTAGGGTGGCGACAACGTCCGTATTCGCGGGCTTATTGAAACCCATGTGCGTGTCGCTGATTTGCGCGAAGCTCAGTCCGCCCTTCATCGCCGCCGGATGGCGCTTCCCGATTTCGCTCAAACTATAGGAGCTCAGAACGCCGCCGTTCACGACACAGAGAGTGCCGGTCCCGGCCCAGGCCATGCACTTCAAAAACCCGCGCCGGTCAATCCCATCGTGATTGTGGTCATATAGAATTTCGTCCTTTAATGGCTTGCCCATCCCAGTTTCTCCTTTCGATTTTGCGCAGCCCGCGTCCAGGCGATGGCGGATTCGTGCCCGCCCGGTTAGGGCAGCGCCCCCCAGCAGAGAATGGAAACCAGCCCGTACGGCCCGTGGACGCGTTCTCTCTGTTAGACCCGGCGCACCCGCGCTTTATTCCGGAGTGCGCGCCGGGCTTCGAAAATTTCTTTTTGCGCGTTGATGGTTGTCCGGGAATAAAATCGAGCCCTCGCGCGTTATGCAGGTGAAGGGCGGAGAAACGTTGAAGGGTTTAGGGGAAGAGGAACGAGCCCGGTTCGAAGCCAGCGTGTTGCCGCATCTGGACGCCTGCTTCAACCTGGCGCGCTGGCTGCTTCGCAACCGTTCGGACGCGGAAGATGTAGCTCAGGACGCTATGCTGCGTGCCTACCGCGCTTTTGCCTCGTTTCGTTCCGGAAATGCACGCGCATGGCTGTTGCAGATCGTCCGCAATGCCTGTTTCACCCGGTTGCGCCAGAACCTTGGCGATGAGAGATTCACAGAGTTCGACGAAACCTCTGTGCCACAGGAAAGCGAAAATCCCGAGGCTCTGGCCATTTTCAGCTCCAATCGCGAACAAATCGCACGCGCCCTGGAAACACTTCCCGCGTCCTTTCGAGAGATTCTCGTCTTACGTGAACTGGAAGGTTGCTCGTACAAGGAAATTTCCGAAATCACTTCCCGCCCTCTCGGGACAGTCATGTCCGCGCTGGCGCGTGCCCGCCGGCAATTGCGCAAAGAACTCTCATCTGTGATGCCAAAGGAGGCTCGCCGTGCCCTGTGAGCTTTCCCAAAATCAACTTCATGGTTACCTGGATGCAGAACTCGGGGCATCCGGCGCCATGATATTCGAGACCCATCTCGAATCCTGCGCGGATTGCAAACGGGTCCTCGCCGCGGAAGCGGTTCTTCGCGCTTCCTTGCAAGAGGCTGCGCTCTACGAACGCGCTCCCCACTCGCTTCGGGATTCCGTGTACCGTCTCGCCGTGGGCCAGATTCCTTCAACTTCGCCTTCCCGGAATCTCTTTTTCCGTTGGCATTGGCTCGCGGCCGCGGTGGCACTTGCTCTTCTGGTCTTTCTGGGCTGGCGGGAATTCGACCGCGCGCCGCAACCCTCGTCCACGGGGCTCATGGCTTCCGCCTTGGTGGACGCCCACCTCCGCTCGCTCCAACCCGGCCATCTCACTGACGTCGAGTCGACCGATCAGCACACGGTTAAGCCCTGGTTCGATGGCAGGCTCGACTTTTCCCCTCCCGTCCATGACTTCGCTGGAGATGGATTCCCGCTGCTCGGGGGACGTCTCGACATCGTGCAAGGCCGCACCGTCGCGGCCCTCGTCTACGGCCGCCGCAAGCACCTCATTAATGTCTTTGTCGCGAGAGCTTTCCCCGGCGCTGCGCGGGATGGGGCAGGTAGCCAGCAGGGTTATCAGTGGCTCGCATGGCAAAAAGACGGCTTCTGGTTCTGCGCCGTCTCCGACATTTCTTCTCCGGAGCTCCTCCAACTGCAGCGGCTCATCCAAGGGCAGTAGACGCTCGGTAACTCCACTGCCTTCCTCCAGTTTCAGTCTTTAACATAACCGTAACTTGACATCCAACTCTTCTACATATATGAACGGGAGGATTTTTTACCGGAATGCCGGGCTCAGGACAGGCTTTCCCGCCTTTGCGGGCATGCCGCCGCCCCGTGCTCTGCCGACCAGGTCCTTTTCCTCGGCGGAGTCCACCCGGCTGCTGGTTTCGAAAAATAGACGGTCCAAACTCGGTTGCTCTACCCAGGGGGGGCACTATGGCCACGAATTCCTCGGCTATGACCGGTGGAACACTCGCAGAGTACGGCATTTGGCGCGTAATCTCGGCTTCTGCCGTCGGCACGATGATCGAGTGGTACGACTTCTACATTTTCGGCAGCCTTGCGGCAATCCTTTCCCCGAAGTTCTATCCTCCCGGCAACCAGACGTTCGCGTACATCGCGTACCTCGCCACTTTTGCCGTCGGCTTCCTCGTCCGCCCCTTCGGAGCGCTCTTCTTTGGCCGCATCGGCGATATCGTTGGCCGCAAGTACGCCTTTATCGTCACGTTGAGCATCATGGGTGGCGCGACCGCCTTGATCGGCATACTCCCGACCTACGCCACGGCCGGCTGGTTTTCCCCCATTACCTTGCTGGTCATCCGGGTCCTGCAAGGGTTGGCGCTCGGCGGTGAGTACGGCGGTGCGGCCATCTACGTCGCGGAACACGTTCCTGACGGCAAGCGCGGCTTCTACACCAGCTTCATCCAGATCACGGCCACGCTGGGCCTTTTCGTTTCTCTCCTGGTCATATTGGGCACGCAGTCCTCGATGAGCAAGGAAGATTTCGCCGGCTGGGGTTGGCGCATTCCCTTCCTGCTCTCCCTCGTGCTGGTTACCATCTCTCTCTACATTCGCCTGAAGATGCGCGAATCGCCCATCTTCTCGCAATTGAAGAGCTCCGGCATGACCTCCGCCAAGCCGCTCACCGAAGCTTTCACCGTTTGGGACAATCTGAAGCGCGTGCTGATTTCCCTGTTTGGCGCCACGGCCGGTCAAGGCGTGATCTGGTACACGGGTCAGTTTTATGCCCTGTTTTACATGCAGACCGTGCTCAAGGTGAACGCAAAAACTTCCAACATAGTCATTGCGATCGCGCTGCTCTTCGCGATGCCCTTCTTCACCGTGTTCGGCGCGCTCTCGGACCGCATCGGCCGCAAGTGGCTCATGATGGCCGCCTGCCTGCTTGCCATCGTCACTTACTTTCCCATCTACCACTCCATGGAAGCCGCCGCCGGTAACAAGATCAACGGACTCACTTCCGCCAAGAATAAAGTGACCGGAGCCATCAGCCTGACCGCGCTCACGACGGATCCCGCCACTGGCCAGCAGGTGCCGGCAAAGGAGGCATCCAACCCGAACATTCCCAAGCTGGTCTTGCTTGTTTTCATTCAGGTAATTTATGTCTGCATGATTTATGGTCCCATCGCCGCCTATCTCGTCGAAGCCTTCCCCGCAAAAATCCGGTATACGGCGCTGTCCCTGCCCTATCACATAGGAAACGGCGTATTCGGCGGCCTATTGCCGCTCATAGGCTTATGGCTTTGCGCGCGTACCGGCAACATCTATGCCGGTTTGTACTACCCGATGATCGTGGCGGCCATCACGCTCGTGCTCGGCTCCCTATTCTTGAAGGAGACGCACGGCACGCTAATCTGGGCCGAATATGACCAAGCCAAGAAAACCTGAACCGCTATTGCGCCACTATCTGTCAATTCGGAATTCTTTTCCACAATTGACGTGTGGCTCGCCGAAGTAGCATCATTTCCCTCTCGGGCGGTTCTTGGGCCATCGGGTAGGAGGCCCCACCCGTTCATCCGCATCGTGCCGCTCCGCGCGCGCTGTCCTTTGCGATTGCAGTCTGGAGTCTTAACTTTCTAAGGGAGTTGCTGCCGTGCCGAAGACCCTCGCGAAAAAGCCTGCTGCAAGAAACTCCAAATCGAACAAACCGGGCCTCACCGAAGCCCAGATCGCCGTCCACTGGAAAGAGGAAGATTACATCCGGCCTCCGGCGCGCTTCATTGCTCAGGCCTACCTCAACGATCCCCACATCGTCGAACGCTTCAGCGAAAAGAATTTTCCCGAGTGCTTCCGCGAATACGCCGAACTGCTGCATTGGGACCAGTATTGGCACACTACGCTGGACACCAATCATCCGCCCTTCTGGAAGTGGTTCGTTGGCGGAAAGCTCAACGCCAGCTACAACTGCGTGGATCGGCACCTCACAAAATATAAGAACAAGGCCGCGCTGATCTTTGTCCCCGAGCCCGAGGACGAGAGCCACATCGTAATCACGTTTCAGGAACTCTCGCGCCGCGTGAATGAAGTGGCCGCCTTGCTGCGCGATTTCGCGGGCCTCCACAAGGGCGATCGCGTCACCATTCACATGCCCATGATTCCGGAACTCCCCATCACCATGCTGGCTTGCGCCCGCCTGGGCGTGATCCATTCGGTGGTTTTCGGGGGCTTTTCCGGGGAAGCCTGCGGTCTGCGCGCCGCCGATTCCGGCAGTCGCGTCCTGATTTATGCCGACGGCTATCATCGTAACGGCCGCTGGATTGACCACAAAGCCAGCGCGGATATCGCCGTCGAGACCGCAAAGAAAGAGGGGCAGCAGATCGACAAAGTCCTCATCTGGCGCCGCTACCCTCACAAATATTCGTCCGACACGCCCATGATCCTGGAGCGCGATTTCTTCATGAACGATGTGCTCAAGGACTACCAGAACCACGTCGTCGAGCCCGTCTCCATGGACTCCGAGGATCCGCTCTTCCTCATGTATACCAGCGGCACCACCGGCAAACCCAAGGGCTGCCAGCACCGCACGGGTGGCTACCTTGCCTATGTCACCGGAACTTCCAAATTTTACCAGGACATTCACCCCGAGGACGTCTATTGGTGCATGGCCGACATCGGCTGGATCACCGGCCACTCCTATATTGTCTACGGGCCGCTGGCTCTCGGCGCCACCAGCGTTCTCTATGAAGGCGTGCCGCAGTTCCCCGACGCCGGCCGCCCCTGGCGCATCGCTGAGCGCCTCGACGTCAACATTTTCCATACCTCGCCCACCGCGATTCGTATGCTGCGCAAAGCCGGCGCCGACGAACCCAAGAAGCATGCCTACCGCTTCAAGCACATGACTACTGTTGGCGAGCCGATTGAACCCGAAGTCTGGCGCTGGTATCACGAAGTGGTCGGCAAGGGTGAAGCCGTAATCGTGGACACCTGGTGGCAAACGGAAACCGGCGGCTTCCTGTGCACCACGAAGCCCGCATTGGATGCCATGAAGCCGGGCAGCGCCGGCCCCGCATGCCTCGGCATTTACCCGGTCATCTGGGACGAGAACGGCAGGGAAGTCGAGGCCAAGGCCCATGCGGCCGGCAACATCTGCATCCGCAATCCCTGGCCAGGCATCATGCAGACGATCTGGGGAGACCCGCAGCGCTTTGTTAACAATTATTACAAGAAGTACAACACGAATCCCCACAGCAAAGATTGGCATGACTGGCCCTACTACGCAGCCGACGGCGCCGTGCTCGCTCCCGACGGCTTCTACCGCATTCTCGGCCGCGTGGACGACGTAATCAACGTCGCCGGCCATCGCCTCGGCACCAAGGAACTCGAATCCGCGTGCCTGACCGTGCCGGAAATCGCCGAAGCCGCTGTAGTTCCTGTGGTCGACGAGATCAAGGGTCGCGTGCCGGAAATCTACGTTTCGCTGAAGCCCGGTATCCGCTCGAACCGTGCGGTCACTGAGAAGCTCGTCGCCACCATCGAAACCATGATCGGCAAAATCGCCCGGCCCAAGCGCGTTCACATCGTTCCCGATATGCCCAAAACGCGTTCGGGCAAGATCATGCGCCGCGTTCTGGCCGCCATCTCCAATCGTATGGACACCGGCGACATCACCACGCTGGCCAATCCCGATATCGTCGAGCAGGTTCGGCAGGTTGTGCAGGGTCGCGAGCGTGGTCCCCTGAACGAGGGCCCCGAGGACATCAAACTCTTCGGCGACGAGCGTTAAAATTGTGCCTAGATTATTGAGGTTGTGCAGGACTCTGCGCCGCCCCACAGCTCTGCAGCGTCGCTGACAGCACATCCGGGTCGAACTGCGCTTCCCGCCAGCCCTGCGTCGCGCAAACTTGCCTGGCCTCCAGCCCCAGCGCGCCGCGGAAGTCCGCCCCCTCGACCCGCGCTCCATCCAGTTTTGCCTGTCTTAGGACCGCCGCCGGAAACGAAGCTCCACGCAGATCCGCCTTGCTCAGATCGGCCTCCAGGAAAATCGTTCCTTTCGCCACAGCGCCAGTCAGATTCACCCCAATTAGTTTGGCGGCGGATAGGTCGGTCTGCTCCAGGGTGGCCAGCGACAGGACCGCTCCTTCCAGCTTCACATCGCGCAAGTCCGCGTGCCCCAGGTTCGCGCGCAACAGGTTCGCCTGGCGCAGAATCACTGCGTAGAGAGTGGCGTGCTCGAAATTCGCCGTCGTCAGCATCGCTCCTTCCAGGTTCGCGAACGACAAATCCGCGCTCCGGAAATCCGCACCTTCCAGCTTTGCCCCTGCCACGTTGGCCGAAACCAGGCTCGCCTTCGCCGCATGCATGCGATCCAGGCTGGCCCCGCGCAGCGTCGCTTCCCGCAGGTTGGCCCCGGTGAAGTCCGCTTCGGAAAGGCTCGCGCCTTCGAGATTCGCTTTCCACATGCGCGCGCCCGCGAATTGCGATCGGTATCCCCGGGAATACCGCAGATCGATCTCGTTGAGTCGCGGACCGTTCGCCGTATCGCCCTCGCCGCCGCGCGTCGCCGCGCCATTCGAAATGTTTTCTTCCGTCACGTCCGCGTAGGGCCGGTAGCCGAGCGCCTGAAACGCCGTTGCGGCCCAACGTCTCGGATCCTCGCGCTTGATATCCGGCCGTGCGCTGGCGTCCGCCGGCAATCCCCGGATCACTCCCATTGAAAGTAGAAAAACCACTGCGCCCAAGGCCAGCGGCACGCGAAAGGCGGCAAACACGTCGTGCAGGAACTGCTTTGTGCTCTCGTCCGTCCAGTCTCCCGGCCGCAGCACGCGCGCTACCACCCGCGGCATAGTGCACGCCGCCCCACACGCGAGCGTGAGCAGGATCACCTGCAACAAGGTCCCGCGATAATCCTGCATCACCAGGTACCGCACCCAGAACACGAACAGCATCGCGGGCACGGCCCAATACGCCAGCAATTTGGACAGCACGCATTCCACCATCGTCAGGGGCGACTTCGGATCGCGCGTCCACCGCAAGTACGGCCGTATCGGTCCCATCAGGTACCACGATCCGTCCTTCTCCGGTGTCTGTCCGTCGGGAAACACCGCAGGCAGCGCGCTCATGCTGCCCCAGAGCCGCAGCAACAAAAATTGCAATCGCACGTAGAGCACCACCAGCAGCAGCGGCGCCCCCAGGTAAAATCCCTGCAGCGGCAGGAAGTTTGGAAGCTGCGGTACCACCATCGCCGATTCGTTCAGCAACAACCGCACGTCCCGCGTTAGCGCGATCAACCCGCAGGCCACAACGCAAAATCCCATCAGCAAGAGATAAAACTGCCGCGCCGATTGCGTGATCTGCCCGATGGTCTTCCCACCGTCGAGTTCGCCAACCGCCTCGGGCAGCGTGGCGTCGAAAAGATTCGTTCCGCCCAAGCGTCCGGCCCACAGACCCTGGGCGCCATAAAGGTTTGCGCCCATCATATTGGCACCGGCAAACTCGGTGCCCAAAAGGTTGGTGTCGCGAAGATCGGCCTCCACCAGGCTCGCCCCGCGCAGATTCGCCATGGATAGGTCTGCTCCGCGCAGGTTGACCTTCGCCATCTCCGCGCCTTGCAGATTTACCCCCGTCAAATCTGCGTCGCAGAGGTTCGCGCCGGCAAAGTCGCCCTGGATTCCTTCTTTCCCGCCGGATTCTACCCACAGCCTGTGTTGATCCAGGGCCTCTGCAACCGCCAGAAGTTCTGTCCGCAGGTCGCGCGCTTCTTCCGCCGTCAAATTCTCCGGCCGCATAAACCCGATCATTTCGGACGGCAGGCTGGGGCTAGGTTCCCGCGGCTCATAGTCCTTTTCTTCTTCTCCCGCCGCTACTTCTACTGCCTCCTTCGGTGCTCCTTTTCGTTCCGCTGTTACTTCCTTGACTTTTTCGATGGCCGGCGATTCGCTGGCCGCTGCCGTTTTCTCATCAATCGGTTCTTCTCCAAAGAATGCCGCCGCCACGCGCGCGGCCTCACTGTCGTTTTCTGCAGCCGTTGCCTTGAACTCGGCGTTTTCCTCACCCACGTCGCTGCCGGATTCACTCACATTCTCTTCGGCTTTGCCCCGGCTCTCCGCCTCATGCTTCCCCAACATGGCCGCAAGCTCGCGCATGGCGGCAACTTTGGCTTGCGCGGCGCTTTCCTCCGCCGCCCTCTTCAGCTCTTCGCTCATCTGTTCGTCGATTAGCCCCAGGATTTGCGCTTCCGTGCGTGGATCGGTCGGAATACCGCCATATTCCGCAAGCTCCTGCGGCGTCGCCAGGCGTTCGCTGCCTTTTCGTCTATGAAAATCTGGCCAGTTCATCGTCGCGCGCGCCGGCCCCCGGCGCAGGCTTCTTTCGGTTCGCCGCAATATCGGAAGGCCGCAACTCAAGCCATGGGCGGGATGCCCCATCATCCCTCAGCGTTCCTGTGGAAATCCCCTGCCCCAAGGTACAGGCGTGCCTTACCCGCCATTCTGGACCTCGGCCAGAACCGCCAAAGCCCGATTCAATGCAACCTTCAGTGGCTGGTCTATCAAACTGGATGGACTATCTGTGGGTCACCGAGGTGAGGAGAAAAGTGGGCAAAACTGGAATGCGCAGCAAACGGCCGCCGCAGCTCCCTGTTTTCTATTCGCTGCTCGCTGCCAAGCAATCATGCCGGGGCGCTCCGCTGAGGGGCCGAGGCACCCCGGCTATTCCCGCCCGCCTCCGCAGTGAGCGAGCAAGGAACTTGTACGGCAACTCGTTCGGGCGATGCTCCGTGGTCTAGCTTTCTTCGCTGCCGCGCAGGAACTCGTAACGTTCGATCGCTGCCACCACACCGACGCTGCCCTCGTCGCGGTTTTCCGTCCGCTGCACGCGGCCCAGGCAGCGCACGCGCACCGGCCCGGCCAGAGTAATCTCGTTCGGCAGCGTCAGCAGGATCTCCACCGGAGACCCCTCTTTGACGTCCTTGCCCAGAAAGAAGTAGACACCCCGTGAGCTAACATCCCGGGATTCAGTATTGGTTTCTCCAACGGCCGCGCCCGTGGTCCAGCGGACCGTAAGCGGCAGCCTCATGGAAAAACGTTGAGTAGTTCGGCGTTCAGAGCCGGTCAAGGCGGGCCTCCCTCATCGAAGGCAAAGTGTATCCGGGGTCTGGCGGTGGAACAATAGGACTCGAGATACAAATTTTACTCGGCTCTAAAAAGTACGAATGTACTAGAACCCTATAACTTACGGGCTTGCTTCAAGTCGAAACCCTGCCTTTTCCCCGGTACAGGCTCCCTCTGGCAATGCGGCCCACTCCCGGGCCTTTTCCGCCCCCCACCGACCTACCCACGTTCTCTCAAAACATCAACTTGAGCGCGAGCTGAACCACCCTCCCCGGCTGTGCCGCCTGGATCTGCCCGAAGTTCGAAGAGCTGATGTCGTTGTTCGGCAGGCGGAAGTTCACGTTGTTGAAGATGTTGAAGAACTCGGCGCGAAATTGCAGATTGAGACTCTCATGGATGGGAATCATCTTCAGGGCGGAGAAATCCCACTGCTGAAACGCCGGGCCTTCCAGCGTATTCCGTCCGAGTTGACCGAACGTGCCCTGGGCGGCCGGCTGAAACGCACCGGTATTAAACCAGCAATTCGCCGTATGCACTGCCGCCGTCGTCCCCCCGCCGAACGAGCACGATCCCGCGTTTGGGTCGCCAACCTGGTCCGGCCGGCTGCTGTAGAACCCGGAGATTTCCGGTGCGCTGCCCTGTGCCGAGGGATTATTCGAATCATAGACCGTAAACGGCGTGTTGCTCATCAGCGTCGTGATCCCATTCACCTGCCAATTTCCCAGAACATACCCGTACCAGTTCTGCGGGTGCTGGAACCACGGCAGGTTCCACTGGTAGCTGGCCACAAACCGGTGGCGCGCGTCGAACATCGACCTGCCGTACTCCCCCCTCAGGTCGAACGGATTCTGAGCCAGGTCGTTTTCCCCCGCCACGCTCTGCGAAGCTGACCCGGTAATGTTGAACGTAGAGGCGTCGTCCAGAGTCTTCGAATACGCATACGAAATCAACGCCGACAAGCCATGGCTGAAGCGTTTCTTCAAGCTGGTCTGCAACGCGTTGTAGGAAGAATTCGCGATGCCCGAAATTTCGCCCACTGAGGAGTACGTGCAGGGGCTTGGCTGCTCCACCGTACAACCCGAATACAACCGTCGTTGGTCGGAGAAGTTCACATTGTCCTCATACGACAGGCTCGAGTCGTAAACCGTCGGATTGGCCTCGATGAATCGTGGCAGTTTCGTCCCCTTCGTTCCGATGAATCCCACTTCCAGCAGCCAATCGTTACCGAAGGCGCGCTGTATGTTCAGATTCCAGTCCTGCGCGTAGGGCAGGCGCAAGCTCGGGTCCAGCGTCAGCAACGTCATCGGTTGCGCGAAGCCGCCGTTGAACGGATTTTCTCCGTTGTAGGGGTCGGCGAAATTCGGCAGGCTGATTTGCGGCGTCTGCAAGTACGGCGGCGCGCTGATCGGCGTCTGCAGCGGTCCGCCCTGTCCCGTGTAGTAGGGATCGTGGAAAATACCGTAAGCCGCCGTCACCAGCCAGTGGCCCGTGCCGGTGACGTCCCACGCCACGCCCACCCGCGGCGCAAATCCATTCCAGTCCGTTGGGATCAAGCCGCGAGGCACGCCGGCATCTCCCGGATATAGCAAGCCGGCGGGCGCCGTGGGAAACACGGTGGACTGCCTCCCCGGAATCCACAGATTCTGCCGGTCGTGAATCTCAGTGTAGGGAAACGGGACCTCATACCTTAGCCCGTAATTAAGCGTAAGCCGTGAAGTTACCTTCCATGTGTCCTGCGCATACAGGTCGAAGGCGTGCCCGCGCAAACCGCGCGAAAAGTCTCCTCCACCTTGGAGAAAGAATACCGGCTGTCCGAACAGAAAACTTGCAAAGGGATCGCTCAGAGGAAAATTCGCGAACACGAAGAATCCGTTGGTCGCAATTCCCTGCAACACGTTGATCTGATCGTACCGATACCCTGCCCCGAACTTGAAGTCGTGCTTTCCCTTCACCCAAGTCAGCGATCCTGAAAAATCGAATGAGTTCTGATAGGTGTTTCGTGGCCCGGTAATGGGATCGCCAACCGACGCAATTCCACCCACCTGCACAAACGGCGGACCTATCGCGGCTTCTAGCGATGGTTCATATTCAAATCCCAGGCTGGCCGGATCTGTGTTGTTTAGGTGCTCGTCGTACAGGAATTTGTTCCGCAAATACGAGAAGCGCGCCGTGCCCAGCAGCGTCGGACTGAACGTGTGCGTTTCCTGGGCCACGAAATTTTGCGAACGCTGATTTTCCCCCACCGGGAAACCAGGCACGTTCGCGCCGGAGGTCGAAAGGGGATCGGTCTGATTGCGTTGCGCAAAGCTGTACCGGAAGTTCAAAACGTCGCGTTCTCTCAGGTAGTGATCCACGCGCACGCCAAACTGGTCCAGGTTCGCGGAAAGACTCTGGGTGGTCCTGTATCCGGTGGCTCCGTCGTTCGCATGCGGGTAAAACGCCAGAATGTTTTGCGAAATCGGATTGATGCCCAGCAACGTATTAAATGGAATCGCCTGCGGAGGCTGCCCCTGGGGCACAAAGAAATTCAGCAATTGGCCGGACATATCCGGGCCGCTGCCGTCGCCCAGGATGCAATTTCCGGCATTGTCGAAAAAGCTCGGCTGTGCCTGGCCTGCAGGAACGTTCTGTGTGCACAATGCGCCAAAATTCCCGGTGCGCTCGTCGTCCGAGGGCACCGTTGTGCGCGTCGTTTCGCCCTGCCGGTTGCGCACCCCTTCGTAATACCCAAAGAAAAAAGTCTTATCCTTTCGGATCGGACCTCCGACCGTTGCGCCAAACTGGTTTCTCTTCAGCGGCTCCACGCTGTCCGCAAAAAAGCTCTTCGCGTCCATCGCGTTGTTCCGCAGGAATTCCCACGCCGAACCGTGAAATTCATTCGTGCCCGAGCGCGTTACGATGTTGGTCGTCGAACCCGTACTGTGCCCGAACTCCGCGTTCGCCGTGTGCGTCAGGATGCGAAACTGCGAAATTGCATCCACCGGCGGCTCCAGCACGAACCCGCCGTCCACCGAGTTGAAATTGTCCGCCCCGTCAATCAGAAAATCGTTCGACTCGGGCCGCTGCCCGTTCACCGCATAGGCCTGCCCCTCGCGCAAGCTCCCGCCCGCCTCCAGCAAGCCCGGCGTCACCGGCACGACCCCCGGCTGCAGCAGGCCAAGTTGTGTGAAGTGCCGACCATTCAGTGGCAGATCGAGCACCGCGCGTTCCCCCACCGTTTGCCCGAGGCTTGTCGAAGCCGTTTCAATCAACTGCGCATCCGCCGTCACTTCCACTTGCTGCGTCGCCGTTCCCACGGCCAGGCGAATCGCCACTGTCGCCGTTTGATTCACGTCCAAGATGATCCCTTCCTGCACGTACTGTTTAAAACCCTTTGCTTCCGCCTCCAGTCGGTAATGTCCTACCGGCAGCGCCACCAACAGGAAATCGCCCTGGGCATTGCTCATCGTGTAGCGCCGCAACCCCGTCTCCATCTGCGTGGCCGCCACCTGCACGCCGGAAACCACTGCGCCGCTCGCATCGGTTACCGTCCCACGAAGTCTCGCAGACGTTTCCTGCGCCCGGAGCGTAGATCCAAAAGCCGCAATCAGCATCATCATGCAAGTCAATCGCGATGCAGTTCTCATGCGACTCTCCCCCTGATAAAAAGCAAAAATGAAATGAGAGGACGACTGACAGGCCCGGAAACTCGCCGCGTGGAGTTCGAGAAGTGCGCTGGTCCACGGAAATCTGTAAAAACGCGCAGCCAGCATCGTGCGATGGAGGCGAAATTCATCTGCGTCCTCACCTGATGGATGTTGTCGTGTTTCCCGGCAAACACATACACTCGCCCCAGGCCGCCGGAAATTCCCCTTGCGGTTCACAACTCAGCTTTTCGCGTGGCCCACGCCGGCCCAACCCTTGTGACGCAGGTCACACCCCGTTGTGCTCGTGGGAACATACCGGGGGCAACTCGGCGAGACAATACTCCAAAAATACTAGAAGCGGCCTGCTCGGCCGCTCCTCACTTCCAATACCATTTGCAGGCTTATTGATTGTCGATCAGGCGGTGGTGGATCGCGTACAGCGCAAGCTCCAGGCGATCCGATACGCCCAGTTTGTCGAAAATATTGTGCAGGTGATTTTTCACCGTCTGCTCGGAGATGAACAGTTTTTCGCCGATCTCCTTGTTGCGGAATCCCTGCGCCACCAGTTGCACGATTTCTTTTTCGCGGTCCGAAAGCAGCGGCTTCTCGCGCCGCGGCCCGGAATCCGACGATTTCGCAAACGCCTTCATCACTTCCGCCGTCATCCGGTTGTCCAGCCAGATTTCGCCCGCGTGCACCCGGTGAATGCTCTTCACCAGCAAATCCGTCGCGGACTGCTTCAGCACCACCCCGCGCGCTCCCAGCCGCATGGCCCGCACCACGTCGCGATCGTCTTCCGCCGCCGTCAGCACGATCACGCGCGTTGGAGTCTGGTCGAAATTCACTTCTTCCAGAACCGCCAGCCCATCTTTGTCCGGCATCCGCAAATCCAGCAGCAGGATGTCCGGCTTCAGCTTGGCCAACAGCTTGATGCATTCCGCGCCGTTCTGCGCCTCTCCGACGATGCTGATATCCTCATCGCCATCGATCAGTTTGCGGAGCCCGTCGCGAAAAATCGCGTGGTCGTCCACCATTAGTACCCGTATTTGCTGTTTGGTCTTCGCCATATCAGCCGAGCGGTACCTCGATCGTTAGTCGCGCACCATGCCCAGGGTTCGATTCCACGGTGAGCACTCCCCCGACCGTGCGCGTTCTTTCCTTGATGGATATTGGACCCAGCCGCAGGCGGTCAAGCTCATCCCCTGTGAAGCGCCCGGCGAAGCTGAAACCCTCGCCGTTATCGTCCACCACGAGGGTGAGCCGGCTGTCATCCTGCGACAGTTTTACCACGACATGGGAAGCCTTCGCATGCTTTTTTATGTTGTTGAGTGCTTCTCTGTATATCTGGAAAATCTCGCGGCAAACGCGGTCCGGCGCGTGCAAATCCGCCGAATCTACCAGCAAATCCAGCGCGAGGGTGGATTCGTTCCGGAATCGCTCCGCGAATCCCCGCATCAAATCCACCAGGTCCGCCGACTGCACCCGCAACGGCCGCAAGTCGGTTACCAGGTGCCGCAGTTCCCCTCCTTCGTTCTTCACTGTCTTCTGCAAGCCGGAGAGCCCCGATTCCACTTGCTCCGGATGTGTCGTCACCTTGCGCCGCAGCACGTCCAGCTGAATCTCAATGCTCAACAGCGTTTGCAAGATCCCGTCGTGCAGATCCCGCGAAATCCGCGATCGCTCCGCTTCGATGGCTCGCGCCCGCAAATGGCGTAACAGAAATACGTTCTCCAGTGACGCGCTGATGTGCATCGAAATTCGCTCGAACCACGCCAACTCCTCCCGCGTAAACGCCGGCTGCCCCGCCCTTCGATTCAACAGGAACAATCGCCCGGCGGCTTGCCCCTCCTGATCGAACGCCACCGAAAGGAAACTTTTGATCGCAAACTCCTGCTGTGTCGGACCGGGAATCCGCGGCAGAATTTTCAGTTCCTGCCGGTTGCGCCGGTCCCAGCCGAACCCGACTCCACGCCCCTCCAGCGAATTCCAGCAGAGCGAAGCCTCCAGATCGTCCAGCAAAAACCCGTCGGCGCGCGTCGTCGGCAGGTTGTCGGGCACCAATCGCTCGCTCTCCCCGGATTTCAGCTGCCACAGGAAGATTCGTTCCAGGTCGGAGTCGCGGAAAGCCAGCAGCGCGCCTTCGGCTCGGAATTCCGCGCACAGTTCCTCCAAGAGCAGCCGCAGGGATTCCGCCAGACCGAGGTCCACGTGCATGGTGTTCGCGATCCGCCACAAAAAATCCTGTTGCGCCGCAAACTCCCGGTTCCTATCTCCAAGAAACGCCATGCCTGCCGTCCCGAGAAACGACGCCGCAAAAAACGACACTGCATACGCCAGGTCCCCGGTTCCCGGAGTAGGAAAGCTTCGTTTCATGTCCAGCGCAAAACCCAGCAGCAAGAGCCCGAAACACAGCGTCGCTGCGTAGCGCAAATTCCACCGGTAGCCCGCCGCAAAAGCCACAAAAAAGAGCAAAAACCACGTCGGCAGCAGTTCCGGCGAAAGATAAAGAAATGCCCCCCCTACCAGCACGTCGCAAAGCACCGGCAGCCGCCAGCCGTAGCGCCGCAGCATCCGCTCCAGTACCAGCACCAGGATCCCCGCGATCACATACGCCACCAGGAACGCCAGCGGTCGCTGCACTTGCCGTGCGTGATGCAATTCCAACAGGCAAAGGATTGCCAGCGTCGCGACCACCGGCCGCGCGTAGGCCAGCTGCAAGTCAAAATGGAGTTGATCCGTTGGCTGCGGGTTCATGCGCGGGGCCACACTTCCCCAATCGTTCGGCCGGGTATTTACCGGCGCCTCAGGGCTTGGCCGGCCTTCGTACCGGCCGCATGTTTTCATCCCAGTCTAGCAACCCGGACCACCTCCGACCCCACTTCGCCGTGCCCGCGTTTCCACCTCGTTAAGACCTAATCAAGCAAACTCGCCGGAAAATCCGGCTGTCCGCAGTCCTCCTCTGGCGGAGAAAACGGTGGCTCCGCCCACGGCTCCCCGCTCGCCCCTTTCTGCTCACTGCTTTCCTGAGCCCTGCCTCGGCCCTCGCCACTCCGCGCGCTTTTCCATTGCTAAAATAGCGTGTTAGACTACAGGAAGTGGTGGGAGTAGCTCAGCTGGTAGAGCGTCGGTCTGTGGCACCGAATGTCGCGGGTTCAATCCCCGTCTCCCACCCCAACTTGACCCGCCTTTCTTCTCACCCCTAACAGCCTTAAGCTTTTACCGTCAATTCCATCCTTCTTAAGAATCTCTGTGATATAAGGTTTCACCAGTACGAGAGGACCAACCACTGACCGGGCTCCCCCTCCGGCAATGCACATTCCAAAGGACCTCCAATGACACTCCAGAAAAAAGCGAAACTTAGCAAAGTCCTGGTGATTGACGTTGGTGGCACCAACGTCAAGCTGCTCGCCACGGGTCAGAAAGAGCCCACCAAGTTTCCCTCCGGCCACGAATTGACCGCGGCCAACATGGTCAAACAGGTCAAGGCCGCGACCAAGGGTTGGAATTACGACCGCATCTCCCTGGGCTACCCCGGCCCCATCATCAATGGCCGCCCTCTCCGCGAACCCCATAACCTCGGCAGTGGCTGGATGAAGTTCGATTTTTCCAAAGCGTTTGGCTGCCCGGTCCGGCTGATCAACGACGCGGCGATGCAAGCCCTCGGCAGTTATGAAGGCGGCCGCATGCTTTTTCTCGGCCTCGGCACGGGCTTGGGCTCCGCTATGATCGTGGATGGCGTTCTTCAGCCCATGGAACTCGCCCATCTTCTCTACAAAAAGGGAAAAACCTACGAAGATTATCTTGGCTTGCGTGGCATGGAGCGCCTGGGCAAGAAAAAATGGCGCCATCACGTCGCCAAGGTCGTGGAACTCCTGAAAGAAGCCCTTGATGCGGATTACGTTGTCATCGGCGGCGGCAACAGCAAAAAGCTCAAGTCCATCCCAGATGGCGCGCGCCTCGGCAACAATGAAAATGCCTTCCGCGGCGGCTTCCGCCTCTGGAAAAACTAGTCTTCCAACGCGTTTCCAGCCTTAAAATCGCGATTCTCACGCTACAATCTTGCCCTCATGACTCGTATCGACTGCAGAGCCTTATTGATCGACATGGACGGAGTCCTCGTCGACTCCACCGCTGCCATCGCCCGGGTCTGGGCCCAGTGGGCCGGGCGCTTCCATTTGGATGCCGGGCGTGTCGCCGCCTTGGCCCACGGACGCACGGCGCTTGCCACGATACAAGAACTCTTCCCAAACGAATCTCCCGAGTTCCATCAACGCGAGTTCGCCTGGACCGTGCGCGCCGAAATTGAGGACATCGCCGATGTCGTAGCTCTCCCAGGCGCTCGCGGCGTTCTCAAAGCGGTCCCTCCCGCGCAGCGTGCGGTCGTCACCTCCGCGTCCCGCGATCTCGCCGAAGTCCGGCTTCGCGCCTCGGGCCTCTGGGACCTTGTCAGTTTCTTGGTCACCGCCAACGATATCCGGCACGGGAAACCGAATCCGGAGCCTTACCTCAAGGGCGCCGCAGCATTGCAACTTCCTCCCCAAGATTGCATCGTCATCGAAGACGCTGCCTCCGGAACCCGCGCCGGCAAAGCCGCTGGCGCACGCGTGATTGCCGTGCGCACCACCAGCGGCGATGCTTCCCTTTGCGCCGCCGGTGCCGACTGGATCGTGAACGACTGCGCTTCTCTTTGCTGCATCGTCTCTCCCGGTTCCGGGCAGCTCCAGGTCGAATTCCCCGAGAACGAAATTCCCCGCCTATCCAAAATGCGTTAAGATGCGTCGAATCGAGAAGGGCCCGTTGTCTCATTCTAGGAGAAACCCGTGATGAACCGCCCCGCCCGCCTTACATTTTTCTGCGCCGCTACCCTGCTTCTTGCCACTTCGCCCACTGGCGCGTCCGCTCAAGAAAAAGAATCGAAGCCCGCGGAGAAACCCGCGGAGCCGCCTGCCCCTCCCCCAAAGGAAGAAACTACCGTTACGGATCACACCATCAAGCTCGGCTCGCAAACCATTCCGTACAAAGCCACCGTCGGCAGCCTGCTCTTGAAGAACGACAAGGACGAACCCACCGCGCTGGTCTTCTACACTTCCTACATCCGTTCCGACGACAAGGATTTCCCGCATCGCCCAATCGCTTTCGTCTATAACGGCGGCCCCGGCTCGGCTTCCATCTGGCTGCACATGGGTTCCTTCGGCCCCAAGCGCGTCGTCACCACCAACGCGGGTGTCACCCCTCCTGCCCCCTACAAGCTCGAGGACAACCCCAATTGCCTCCTCGACAAAACCGACCTGGTATTCATCGATCCGGTCGGCACCGGCTTCAGCCGCGCCGTCGGCAAAGCCCAGGACAAGGATTTCTGGGGCGTCGATCAAGATGCGAAATCACTCGCCCAGTTCATCCAGGCCTACGTCAGTCGCAACAGCCGCTGGAACTCCCCCAAATTCCTCATCGGCGAAAGCTATGGCACCTTCCGCAACGCGGTGCTCGCCAACGTCCTGCAATCCCGCTACAACATCTATCTGAACGGCCTGGACATGATCTCCACGGTCTGGGATCTCGGCACTCTCTCCTTCTACCCCGGCGAAGATCTTGCCTACGTCCTCTACTTCCCCAGCTACGCCGCCACGGCCTGGTACCACAAGCTCGTCACCGATCGCCCCGCCGATCTCAACGCCTTCCTCGACGACGCCGTCAAGTTCGCCAAGGGCGATTATGCGGCTGCCCTTCTAAAGGGCAGCATGCTCACCGATTCCGAAAAGTCCGCGGTTGCCAAAAAATTTGCCTACTTCACCGGACTCAGTGAAGACTACGTCCTCAAATCCGATCTTCGCGTCAAGCTTCCGCAATTCATGCAGGAACTTCAGCGCAGCCGAGGCCTCACCACGGGGCGTCTCGACGCGCGTTTCTCCGGCCCGACCTACAATCTCATCAGCGATTCGGCCGATTACGATCCTCAGGAAGCCGCCATCGGCGGCGCTTTCGTTGCCGCCTTCAATCAGTACATTCGCGAAGACCTGAAATATAATCCCGACCGCGAATATCACGTTTTCGCTCCGTTCGGCGATCACGAATGGGATTGGAAACATTCCGCGGGTGAGGGCGCGTTTTTTCCTGGCGCCGCGAACGTTACGCTCGATCTGGCCAACGCCATGATCACCAATACGCACCTCCAGGTCGAAGTCGAAGAAGGCGTCTATGATCTTGCCACTCCGTTCACGGAAGCGGAGTACGCCACAGACCACCTCGGTCTTCCCGCAAGCCTCCAGAAGAATGTTCATCAGAAGCGCTATGAGGCTGGCCACATGATGTATCTGCGCGACGAGGATCTGACGAAACTCAAGGCCAACGTCGCCGCCTTCATCGATTCCGCCTCCAGCGCAAAGTAATCGGTAGCCCCATGGTTTTGAACCGGATTGGTCGCGACTTCCATAGACGCTCCACACGGCCTCGGGGCATTAACATTTCGTCCACTGTAGAACACCTGACCAATATCAAACTGGCACGGCTTGCCCCTCCCGCGCTCCCCTCACTTCTTCCCTTCCACTACACTGGCGTTGAGGCAACTTCGACCGTCGCTCTGCCTCGTGCTCGACTACAGCTAGACCACAGTCATCCGAACCCAGGGGACCCATGTCTACGACAAATTCGCCCGTCTCGTCCGCTCCTCGTACGTTCCAACTGCCTCAACTCATCGCTGCCATGCTCAAGTCCGGTGAACACGTAAGCGATCTGATCTTTTCTCCCGGCCGCGCGCCGCAGATCGAAGTCAGCGGCCAGCTTGTGGAATTGAAATTCAAGGGCCTTGAGCGCCTCGTCCCTAACGACACCGAACAAATCGCCAAAGTCCTGATGAGCAAAAACGAGCACGCCGCCGCCAAGCTCGATCGCGAAGGTTCCGCCGATCTTTCCTATGGCCTCGAAGGTCTCGGCCGCTTCCGCGTCAACATTTTTCGGCAGCGGGGCACCTGCGCGATCGTCATGCGCGTGATTCCCGACCACATCCCCAGCTTCGAAGAACTGAAGATTCCCCCGCAGGTCAGGGAAATCTGCAATCTGAAAAATGGCATCGTCCTCGTCACCGGTCCCACCGGTTCCGGCAAATCCTCCACTCTGGCCGCCATCATCGACAAAATGAACGAGGAAAAGGCCATTCACATCCTCACCATCGAAGACCCCATCGAATTCCTCCATCGCCACAAAAAATCCACCATTCACCAGCGCGAACTCCATAATGACACGCCCACGTTCGCCCTCGCCCTTCGCGGCGCTCTCCGCCAGGCCCCCAAGGTCATCCTCGTCGGCGAAATGCGCGACCGCGAAACCATCGAAATCGCTCTCGAAGCCTCCGAAACCGGACACCTGGTCCTCTCCACTCTCCACACCACCGACGCCGCCAAGACCGTCGAACGTATCATAGGTGCCTTTCCCATGGAGGATCAGCAAGGCATCCGCAACCGCCTCTCCAAGGCCTTCCGCTTCATCATCTCCCAACGTCTGATTCCTCGCCTCGATGGCAAAGGTCGCGTCCCCGTCGTCGAAATCCTTAAGTCCACCATGCGCACCCGCGAATACGTTGATAAGGGCGAATCCGAAGGCAAGAGTCTTCTCGACGCCATGCGTGACGGCTCCAACGACGGCATGCAGCACTTCGACGCCGAAATCGAAAAGCTCATTCGCGAGGGTGTCGTCAGCCTCGATGCCGGACTCACCTACTCCACCAACGCCGGTAACCTTCGCCTCGAACTCACCGACTTCCTCGAGGATCAACAGCGCCACCGGTCCAAGGGTCCGCAAGCGAACGACGTCAGCTCCGACTCCGACTCCGAATTCGAATTCACCCGATAGCCAGTTTCTCGCTCTACTTGCGGCACAGGCGCTACCGCCGGTGCCGCTTTCGTCTCCACCCTACCGATCCTGATCGGTTAGGGCGGTTTCGGCGGAGCAGGGGGTCGGAGCTTCAGCTCCGACATTAATATGCCGGGAAAAACTGGGCTTCAGCCAATGAGGAATTGCTTGCGTTCTCTCCTGCCCATTTGTGAGATAAGTTCAGTCACCAGTCACCAATCCGCTTTGCTTTTCACCCTCGCAAACGTATGATGTCGGATCGTTCAATCCAACTTGAGATCCCACATTGCCCACTCCCTCTGCGCCTGAGCCCGCCGCTTCGCCTTCCACTCAGCCGCCATTCCGCAAGGACAAAGGAAAACTCCTCCAGATTCTCGGTGTCGGCTTCGGTATTGCCGTCGCTGTCGGCAACTCCATCTCCGTCGGCATCGTCCGCACGCCCGGCGACATCGCCGCCCGTCTCCCCAATCCCTGGCTCTTTATTGCCGTCTGGGTCGGCGGCGCCCTCTATGCACTAGTCAGCGCTTTTCAGCTTGCCGAGCTCGGCACGCTGATTCCCTCAAGCGGCGGCCAGTACAATTTCTCGCGCCGTGCCCTCGGCGATTACGCCGGCTTCATCGTGGGTTGGAGCGACTGGATCTCGACCTGCGGCACCACCGGAGCCGTCGCCATCGTCTTCGGCGAATATTCCGCGCACCTCTTTTCCGTTCTTAATTCCGGATTGCGCATTAAGATCGTCGGCGTTGGCGTCATCATCCTCTTCGCTCTCCTCCAATGGAAAAGCGTCAGCATGGGCAGCAAAGTGCAAAACTTCACTACGCTGCTTAAAGGGCTCGTTTTCTTCGTCATGGTCATCGCCTGCTTCACGATGGGACGCGCCGCGCACGCCGAAGCCATCACCGCTCCCAGCGTCGCCGTCCCCGTCGGCGCCGCTCTCGTCACCAGCCTTCTCCTCGGCATGCAAGCCACCATCTACACCTACGATGGCTGGGACGGCGTCATCTACTTTGGCGACGAAATCAAAAACCCCGGCTTCCTCATCCCGCGCGCCATCTTCGCCAGCCTCGCTTCCCTCTTCATCATCTATTTGCTTATCAATGCCGCCGTTCTTTACGTCCTGCCGATGAACCAGATCGCCGGCAACGATTTCTCCCTCGGTCTCGCCGCCGAGCGTGTCTTCGGCCCTTACGGCGACACCATCTTCCGCTCCATCATGGTCATCGCCCTGTTCAGCTCCATCAACGCTCTTCATCTAATGGGCGCGCGCGTTGTCTATGCCATGAGCCGCGACGGTCTCTTCTTTCAGCGGGTCGCCAGCGTCAACCAGGGTGGCACGCCAGTTATTGCCCTTTTCCTCAGCGCCCTGATCGGCATCGTTTTCGCCGTCGGAAAATTTGAGCGCGTCATCGCCATGCTCGCCTTTTTCTTCGTCACCAACTACATGCTCTCTTTCATTTCTCTCTTCGTCCTTCGCGTTCGCGATCCGCAAGCCGAGCGCCCGTACCGCGCCTGGGGCTACCCCTGGACCACGGCCCTGGCTCTCCTCGGCTCCGTTGCCTTCCTCATCGAAGCCATCCGCGAAGACCGCGCCAACTCCCTCTTCACCCTCGTCGCTCTTGCCTGCAGCTATCCCGTCTACCGCATCCTCAAATGGGTTTCTCGGTCAGAGACGAATCATGAACCAGCTTGAATAAAAAAATGGGGCGGATTCTCATCCGCCCCGCCCGATTCTCTATTATCCAATTTCTGTTTTCTAGCTGACTTTCTCGGCCACTGACTTCGCCTGCAGGAACAAAAGCAGATAATCCTTCCCGCCGGTCTTCGAATCCGTTCCGCTCATGTTGAAACCGCCGAACGGATGCGCGCCCACCATCGCGCCCGTGCACTTCCGGTTCAGGTACAAATTTCCCACGTAGAAATCCTCTTCCGCGCGCCGGATTTTCTCCGGGTTCTTCGAATACACCGCGCCCGTCAATCCGAACTCCGTATTGTTCGCGATCTCCATCGCGTGATCGAAGTTCTTCGCCTTGATCACCGCCAGCACCGGCCCGAACACCTCTTCCTGCGCCAGCCGTGCCTTCGGGTCAACGTCGGCAATAATCGTCGGCTCGATGAAGTAGCCGTCGCCCGCCGCGCGCCCGCCGCCGGCCATCAAGCGGCCTTCCTTTTTCCCGACTTCGATGTAGTTCAGAATCCCCTTCATCGCAGTCTCGCTCACCACCGGGCCCATGTAGTTGCTCGGGTCGTCGCTCGGTCCCACCTTGATCTTCTTCGTCTTTTCCACCAGCTTGTTCAGGAACGTGTCGTAAATCTTTTCGCTCACGATCACCCGCGAGCACGCCGAGCACTTCTGCCCCTGATACCCGAACGCCGCGGCCATCGTTCCATCCACGGCGCTGTCCACGTCCGCCTCTTCATCCACCACGATGCCGTCCTTGCCGCCCATCTCCAGCACCGTGCGCTTGATCCAGATCTGCCCCGGCGAAGGCTTGTTCGCCAGCTCCGCAATCCGCAATCCCACTTCCTTGGATCCCGTGAACCCAATGTACCGCGTCTTCGGGTGCTGCACGATCACGTCGCCAATCACCGCGCCGGAACCCGTCAGGAACTGCACCGCTTCCTTCGGCACGCCCGCCTCATGCAAGACGTCCACAAACCTCGCCGCAATCGTCGGTGAATCTCCTGCCGGCTTCAGCACTACCGTGTTTCCCGTCACCAGCGACGCCACCACGAGCCCCGCCATGATCGCCATCGGGAAATTCCAAGGCGGAATCACCGCGCCAACCCCCAGTGGAATGTACACCAGGTAGTTCCGCTCACCCCGCATCGGCGTCAGCTTCTGCGGCTCGGCCAGCCGCAGCATCTCCCTCCCGTAAAACTCGCAAAAATCGATCGTCTCGGCAACATCCGCGTCCGCCTCGATCCACGACTTGCCCACCTCATAGCAAACCAGCACCGCGTATTCGAATTTCCGCTCGCGCACGATCTGCGCCGCCTTGAACAGATACTTCGCCCGTGTCTCCGCCGGCACTCTCTTCCACGTGTCGAAATACTTGTACGCTGCCTCCACCGCCTGCGCCGCCTGCTCCTTCGACGCATCCTGGAACACCCCAATCACTTCCGACGGCCGCGAAGGATTCGTGGACTTCTTCTTTCCCGTCGTGGTCACTTTCTGGCCCGCGATCCACATCGGGTACTCGTGCCCAAACTCGCTGCGCACTTTCTTCAGCGCCTCTTCCATCTTTTTCCGATTGTCGGGATTCGAAAAATCAATGAATGGCTCGTTCGTGAATTCCGGCATATGCACTTTCGCTTCCGCGGTCGCCATAACCCTTTCCTCCTCTTCCATCCAATCATCAATTATAAGGCCGCCTCGCAAAACCGAACAACCCTGTGCGACTCTGGCAGCGGAGCCACTTCTTTTGCGGTGCATCCTGCGAACACCACCTTTTGCCCGGCTATCAGCTCTGCGCGGGTTTGTCAGCCAGTGCTAAGGACCAGTACCCAATTCTGCGGCAGCGCCAATCAGGCAGGTTGAAAGCTGCCCGCTGTCGCTCTAAGGTGGGATTGCTTCCCGAACCCAAAGGGCACGAGAATCAGGATCCTGGGAGAAGCCCGAACATGAAAGAGCGGCCTTCCTGTCAATGACCATGATCTCAAGACTTTCGCTTGTTGTCGGTCTTCTTGCCTCCCTGACGTCATCTGCGGGGGCTCAGCCGAAGAACCCCGCAGGGTCCGACATTCATTTTTCGCTTGATTTTTCCGGAGTTGAGATGTTTTGGCGGGTCTATGACGTTCTGAGCCAAGACCGCGAACCAGCACCTTCACTTTGGGATGCACTCTTTGCGACTCCGGGATACGCTGCACTCGAAAAAAGAGAACACAAACGCAAAGTACTGACAGAAGCCTTCCGCTTGGCCTACCTGCCGTCTAACAAGGACAAAATCGCCGCAGCGCTGGTGGGGGATGATTTCACGTCGTACATCCTCCCCCATCTGCTTGATGTTGCCGCACAACGAGAGTCCCTGCGAACGTACGAAACACGGTTGGGCAGCATGGAATGGTTGCATCAGTCCCTGGATCGCACGCAAACGCTGCTGCCCGAGGGCATGATCAACCAGCACGCTCCTCCACCAATCTCCTTCGTTATCTTTGCCCCGGATGGAAGGGGATATTCGGACATCATCGTTGTTGATATTCTCCATTTGATGAAGGGCTTCGATCCCGAAGGTTTCTTTGCCCATGAGTTCTTTCATTACTACAGGCGATTCTTCGAAACAAAGTACTCACCTACGAAGGACGAAGAACCGCTGTTGAATATTCTCGCTAACGCCCAAGAGGAAGGTACCGCAGACCAATTGGACAAGAGTTCATTTCCGTTTCTGACCGAGAAGGAGCTGCGGGCCCTTGTCCCGGATCCTCAGGAGCGGGCCTTCATTGACAGCTATCGGGAGTACTACGCTGCTTCCAGTTATTGGATGGGACGGGTCGAGGCCGTCTTGCAGGACTATGCCGAAGGCCTAAAAGACGCCTCTGATAACGCACGTTTGTTGCGAAAAGAGATTCCCATCGATGGCCGCCCGCTGGGCGCATTCATGGCACATACCATTCTCAACATAGCTGGACGACCCAAGCTCATTTCCGTCGCGGGGGATCCCTTGGGCTTTTGGTTGCTATACAACGACACTGCGAGACGGTCTGCAGGACAGGCACCCATTCTTTCAGAACAGGCAATCGGCGTCATATCCAAGATGAAGTCCACATCCAAGTGACTTGCAGCTTCATTCTGCGTTTCGGGCAAGCTTTAGAATCTACGGAA
This sequence comes from Candidatus Eiseniibacteriota bacterium, assembly GCA_035518915.1. GTDB lineage: Bacteria > Acidobacteriota > Terriglobia > Acidiferrales > UBA7541 > Acidiferrum. The sequence continues at coordinate 205,743 of DATIXE010000024.1, read as the reverse complement.
CTTTCTGAGGTAACCTTCGGATCAACGTTCATTTGAGTTTGTTCTATTGTCCGAGATTAATCTCGGACCGCAGACTAACCCGTTGGGACGTAGCGGCGTCATTCGGAGACGATCGTTGGCTCGGGAATGTTGATGGTGATGATGGCCGGGTGCCGCGCCTTGCGCTTTTCAAGTCGCGGATTCCCTCCCGCCAGTCAAAAGTCACCAATCACGAGCCACTGCTACAACGCGTCGTCGAACTTCGCCTTCGGCCGGTCGTGAAAATACCGCGCCGAATCCTCCAGGTCCCGCAGCGTCGGCGTCTTTGAAAACGCGGCCTATTCTTCATGTTCCAAAGGCCGGGGCCGGGCTCCGGCCTTTTGATTCATGTGGTCATGGCTGCGGAAGCAGCAGTGGGTTCGACAGGGGCTTTGCGGCGGAGGATGGCAGCGGAGATCAGAGTAATGATAAGGCCGACGGGCAGAGGCTCCATGAAGGTGTAGGCCATGTTGACGAAGGGGTTTTGGTAGAGGAGTTGAGAGCGTTGTATGGCAGCGACCTGCGCGGCGGTGGTGGCAGGGTCCAGTCCCGAGGACTGGACCTTGTGAATCTGCGCGGCGAAGTAGCTATCCATGAAGTGGGGCATGAATTTAAAGTAGAGGACCTCCCACATGGCGACGTAGCAGACGGTGGTGATGAGGGTGATCAGGATGCCGCAGGCAAAGGCGCGGCCGAAGGAGATTTGGCCGGCGAGAGTGTTGTCGCGGTAGCTGCGGATCCCGAAGTAAATCAGCAGGAACGACGCCACCATGATGGTGTAGCCAAGAGCCATGCTGTGGCCGGAGCCGATCTTGTCGGCAAGAAGAAGCGAGCCGCCCATAAGGACGGAGATGATGAGGCCGGAGATGAGGCCGAAGGTGAGGACGATTTTTGTCATTTGGGCTCCTGGCACGGGTGAAGATGGGGTCATTATGCGGTGAAAGGGCGCCGCATGTCGTCATCCTTTCGGATGATTTTACAGGAATGGAGCGGAAATCGTGCTTTCGGGTGACGCGGTCACAGCAGGAGGCCAGTTCTCTGTCGCGCTGGACGGCTTGGCCGCGGCCTGGTGCCGTATCCTTCCCTTTTCACGGAGCCGGTCCCCCCCCACTCACAAGTCACCCGCTACGAGCCGCTGCTCTTACGCGTCATCGTAGTCCTCCGTCAGTGCCTTCAGGAAAGCCACCAGCGCGTCCACATCGTCCGCGCTCAGCGAGATCGCGCCAAGTTGCACGTCCCCGTTCCGCAGTTTACCTTGCCGCATCAATTGCGATGCGTTGATGTAGAAGTTCACCACGTCGTCGAACTTCGCCTTCGACCCGTTGTGAAAATACGGCGCTGAATCCTCCAGATCCCGAAGCGTTGGGGTCTTGAACCGCCCGATCGTCGTCGCCAGTCCCTGATCCACCGCGCAATCCTGCGCATTCGCGCATACCACGGAGTTCAGGTCCGCCTGCGGATTCGGAATGTCGCCGTTCAAATAGACGTTCCACACTCCCAGATCCGCGTACTGCGGATTCCCCGCCATCGGCGGGTGCCGGAACCGTTCCGTCGCGTTCGGATGATTCGCCGAAATCGGCAAATACGCGTCCGGATTCGCGGAGCGGTCCGCCAGGTTCGGGATCGCCAAATTGGCGAACGCGCCTTGCCCGTTCACCGCGTCATACTCTTCCTGGGCGCTTCCGTTGTTGTGGAACACAAAATCCGTGAAGTTGGGTGGCAGATGGCACGCCGCGCAATTTCCCGCGTGCTGCGAACCGTCCGCGGCACCGGGAGCGGCTCTCAGGAAAATCTTCAATCCCGCAAGTTCCGTCGCCCCAAATACATACGGCTGCGGGTGATATTGAAAGCTGCCGTAGCTCCCATCCACATAGATCGGCGCACTCAGTCCATCCAGTAATCCCAGCAATCGCTGCGAATACTGCGCCTGCGTCTCTCCCGCCCGCGGCTGCGTCGGCAAGTGGTTGATTCGCAGGAATACGTCGTAGGGCGAGGCGATGTACCGCCCCTGCTCGTCCTGCTTGAACAGCAGCCCGCGCGCGTAGTTCGCCACGAGCTTTGCCACGTTATCCACAATGACCTCGTCCGAGGCGGTCATCACATCCATGCGGAAATCCACGGGCAGCCGCGAATCCGCCGGAATCCCCGGATCGGTCCCGTGAAAGATCTTCGCGTACGAAAAGCCGTGCGTGTAGGTGGCCGACGGGAAATTGTTCCCGTCATCCTCGCGGATCACCTGCGCGATGTGCGCCAAGGCCCGCGCATATTGGTCCGGCGCCCAGCCGAAATTCCGTCCGGTGATCGTGGATTTCACCAGGTCCTCCGGCGATTTGAACTCTCCATCGAAATGCAGGAATTGCGGCCCGTTGTGCGGCTGCATCGAACCCACCATCTGCATCGCGTTTCTCGGCGTATGGTTGAAAGGTCCCAATTGCCGTGGCATCGGGCTGTGTTCCGTAAAATCCGCGTAGGTGCGGTTCCGCACCCCCTGCACGTCCATAAACTCCGTCACAAAGTGGCACGACCGGCAGTTGATCGATTGCCCGGCGAACGGCCCCGGCAGCACTCCAACCGGGCTCGTCACCGTCGCTACCACGGAGTCCCCTGCCGGCAGCGGGTTGTTCACGCCGGTCATGTTTTCCGCAAAGAACTCTGCGAACCGCGTATCGATGAAAATTCTTTCGCCGACGTTTTGATCCGCCGGTGCGCCTTCCGATTCCGGCGGCGGATCGGGCGCCTTCCCGGAGCCGCAACCCGCCGCACCAGCTGAGACTGCGCTCAAAATCAGCAGAGCGCCGGCCTTCCACTTCCCGGCCACCCGCCCGCTCATCGCTTGCCCCCGCCTGTAGATGTCTTCCCTGCGGCTTCCGAACCCGCTCCCAAACTCTTGATGTAAGCCACAATCTGCCAGCGCATCGGTTCCGGGATGCCCGCCCAGGTCGGCATACCCTTTGCCAGGTTTCCGTTCCTTAGCAGCCAGAAAAGCTCTCCGTCCGTAGCGTTCTGCACGCGATGGCTCCGCAAACTCGGCCGCTTTCCTTTCCCGGAGGCATCATCCCCGTGGCACGACGCGCAATGGTATTCGTAAAGTTTTCCACCGGCGGCAATGGCGTCCGACTGATGCGCGAACGGATTCGTTTTGTTTCGGTAACTTTCCGGCACGTTCCTCAGCCAGTTTCCGGCCGCCGCCGCGCACGCCGCCGCGGTCGCCAGCAGCCCAAGAATTCCGAGAATGCTCCTGTTCCTCATCGCTCTCCCCTTCGCTCTCAATTCCGCCGGAACATTCCCAGGAATTGGTCAATCTCGTACGAAACCTGAAACCGCCACAGCACGCCCACGCTGTTCGCATTCAGTCCGAATCCCGGCTCAAACGTGATCGAAGGGCCTTTCGGCAAATTCCACTGCAGGCTCGGTCCCAGGTATTGCGAAGTTTTTCTCCATCCGAACTGGTCCGTAGTCCCCAATCCCCCGTAGAGTTCCAGCCCCGCCGCGAAATTTTCCCGGCAGAACAGGCATTTCGTGCTTCGCGCGCGCTGCGCGAGCTGCCGGCTGGTCGCCAGCGCGTAGCCGAACTCCCACGGCTCGCTTTCGTTCAGCGCCTTTTCCGTGATGAAGTTCCCGGAAAAATTCCATCCGCGCACGTGGCTGGAGAGAATCAGCTTCAGTTCCAGCGACTTTTCGTTCTCGGACCTCGCCTGCGCGTTCGTCAGGTAAAGATCCGCAATGGAGTCGTGATTCATCACTTCCAGGAAGCTCCGGTCTGCTCCGTTCGTGTCCTCATACTCTACGTACAGCACCGGATTGACGATGTGGTCCCGCATCAGCGGGCGGAACCGGTTTTCCCACCGGAATCCGGTGAACACCGTCGAATCGTTTTGCGTGGTTTGCCCGGAAAGATAAAACTCCGTCGTCCACCAGCCCTTCAACCCGTATTCAAACTCCACCGTAGCGCTGTTAAACGCGTTTGCGTTCTTTGGTGCCGCCTGAATCCCGCGGTACGTGATCTCCAGATTTCCCGGCTCTTCCATAGCATCGGAGTAGGTCACGAAGTAGGGAGGCTCCTGCGCGCGGGCACGCGTTGTGGCAAATAGCGCGAGAAAAAGAAGACTCCCATTTATGCAAACTATTTGCAGCGAGAGCCTGCGCAAACTCTTGACCATCACCCACACCTCAACTGACTGAAAGCAATTTGCAACTAAAACAAAGTAAGACTAACGCAGTCTTATTTGTTATGCAAGTGATTTGCATCTGAGGACATGCTGAATTTCGCTACTCTCCCTCCCCGATGCAATCCCCGTCCCCTAAATGCGAAGCCCCACCGGCTTTCCGCCTGGGTGGGGCTTCTTCCCATCTCTCGGCTCGCGTCTCCTCGCATCTCTGCCCGCGAGCTACAAGTCTTCTTCGCTTCCCTCTATCCTGCCCTCATCTCCTCGCAAAAAATGCAAACTGCTCCCTGCTCAGCGGCACCACCGACAATCTTCCAATCTTCACCAGCGGTGACTCTTGGAAAATCTTCTCCTTCTTGATCTCCTCCAGAGAAATCGCCCTCGCCAAAGCCTTCCCCGCGCGAAGCTTCACCAAGGGATTCTTCAGGTCCTTCGCATTCACGGAAATCACCGACGCTGTTCCCACCGCGCTTTTCACGTTCCCGGTCTCATAGATGATCAGCCGGTCGCCCGCTTTCATCGCCTGCAAATGCATAACCGCGGTCGCATTCGAGACGCCGTCCCACTGCGTCTCCCCGTCCTTCATTAGATCCGCGAATGAATACTCCGAAGGCTCCGTCTTCAACAGGTAGTCGTTCCCCATGTCTGTATCTCCCACCCCCACCCTAACCGAGTGTCGCGTCCCGGAACTTCCTTGCATTCCTATTTAGCAGGTGGCAGCCTCAACCGCCATGGTAGCCGTAGCAAATGAGCGGGGCTTTAGCCTCTGAAGAATTGTTCACCTTTCATCGACGCGAATAACTCTGCTCTGCTCCGCTTCCGGATGGCTCTCCCAGACGGAGACTAGCCCCGCCCAATTTCACGGGTTCGCCGGATCGTTGACTTTTTTCGCGTGCGGCGTCAGCTTTCGCAGCACAAATTCTTGCAGCAAGTTCACTCCCGCCGTCGCGCCCACGCCGATCCCGAAGTTCTCAAACGTCAACGCTGCCCCGCGGTCGCTTTCCGGATAATACGCGTTGGATATTCCGCCGGCCGCCAGGCTCCCCATCAGGCTTGAATAGCATACCTGCCATTTCCCGTTGTCGCCCTTGCACATCACCGCGTTCGAAATCGCGTACCAGAATCTCGATCGGAACGTCCCTGTGCCCTTGTAGATATACCTCGGGTCCTGTTTCATGATCGAAGGGAGGATCGCTCCTCCGATAAACGTCCCCGTAAGAATGTCCGCATAGGTCGCCCCAAACCGCTTGGCATAACCTTGCGCGCCCTGCCCGTATCCGCTGAACGCATCGGTGGCCTGCTGCGCTCCCGCAATTCCTCCAACCACCACGAAAGTGATCGGATCCAGCGTGGACTTCCATGCCAGTTCGTATTTCTGCTTTGTGTTCAGTGGCGCGGGGTTCGGCTCGTAGGTCACGTAAAAATTCGGAATCGCGCCCAAAATCCGCTGCTTTTCTTGTACCTGGATCTGCTGCTGCGCGATCTCCACCGTCGATTCTTCCACGCGGACTTCTGTCACCTGGGTTGCCAGTTCCAGCCGCGTCTCTTGCAACCCCAGCACCTCGCCTGACTTCAGTGTTCCTTGATAGCTCGTGCTCCGAAAGCCGCTCGCCGTAAACGTCAACTGAAATTCACCCGGCGTCGCATTCACAATTTCGAATTGCCCATCTTCTCCGGTGACCGCTGCCTGGCTGGTTGCCAGACCTTGGTGGGTAAATCTGACGTGCACTCCGGCAAGCGGCGTTCCCGTCTGGTCCACAACCGTGCCACGCACGACCCCGCTCAGCACAGCCGTTGATTGCGCCACTGAGCTCCGCGCTGCACCCGTAGGCGCCGCGCTGCTTGAATTGTCCGATGGGTTCCCGGGTTCCTGAGCCCTCGATGGCCCGCACAGCGCACAAAGAAGTAAGCCCGCCGCCAGCCATCCGTGGGCCTTTCGGGCGTGCCCTAACCACCGCACCCCGCGGCCCCTCCGTCTCTCCCCAGCCTGAATCGATCTGTTTTCCACGCTTTCCAGTCTAAGACCTTCCTGGCTGGATTCCGCTTGCTTTGATGCACCTGGTTGCGCGCCAGGTTTCATCCCCGGGTAGAATTTGACCTTCCCTTCTCCGGTTGCCCGGGTCCCTGCGCCAGGTACTTGATCAGAAATGCTTCATTCCCCTTTTCGTTAAAGATCAGTTCGTCCACGAACTTTCGCGCGATCAGGATGCCCAACCCGCCGACCGGCATGTCCGCGTCCCTCGTGTGACCTGCCTCCGCCGCGTAATCCGTCAGGGGTCCCGCATCCTCCGCCTCTCGAAGTTCCTCCAGCGAAAACCCTTCTCCCGGGTCCTTCACCCGGCACATCACCATCCGCTTCGATTTCAGGTAACAAATCTCCACGAATTTGTGCGGATCGAATTTCCCCCCATGCTCCATCGCGTTAATGACGATTTCCCGGAACGCATAGGACACTTCCTCGCCTTCCTGGGGAGGCAGCACCAGGCTCTCCCGCATGAACTGCGTCAACCGATCCAGCGTTTTCAAGTCACAGCGCACCGCCAGCACCACGTGCTGCAGCGTTCCTTGCAGCGTTTCAATCCCGTCGTCCCAGACCGGTTCGTCAACCGCTTGTTCGATCAGGTCCTGCAAGTCCGTCTTCGCTATCGGCAAGGTGAAATAGCTGAACGCATGATTCCGGATCGCCTGCAGGATATCGCCCGGCAACCATTCTTTGGTCAGAATGATGACGCGCGTGTGTGGGCGTGCTACTCGAAGCTTCCGCAGCATCTCCACGTCTTCGGCGCAGCTGGTCTCGGCATTCGTCACCACCAGGTGAAATGCTTCTTCTTGTGCCCGGGCAAGTGCCTGTTCGTTGCCTACCGCCTGGTGCACCTCCCACACTTCTTCGTCGAACAAGCTAGCCAGTTCCGCATTGGCGGACTCCGGCGCCTCAATCAACAGCACTTTCCGCCGCTCGTTTTTCTCGGGTAAAGGAGATTGGACACGGTCCACGGCCGCCTCCTCACGCGCATGGGGCGGCATCCGCTGAAGTCCTCCTACCTTATCACGCGGCATACTCGCTGTCCCTATACGCCAGTCCTGCCGTCGCATCTCGCCCCGTTCTTCCTGAGATCTGATACCCTCGAGCACTCACCATGAGCCGTAAGGTGTGCGCCGCTGGCTGTTAGCTAGTAGCTGAATCCCTCGGCGGACTCTTCTTCCCGACTCCTGACTACTGACTCCGCACTTCCTCATCCCCATTGACTCCCTGTCCCCCTTCCCCCAGAATCGCCGCTGCAATCGAGAGAAAACCAAATGATTGTCACCACCGAATTTGTTGACGTTCCCCTTCCCGGCAATCCTATGCGTACGTTTGTCGCCGCTCCGGGGACCGCCGGCAAGTTTCCTGCCATCTGGTGTTACTCCGATATCTTTCAACTGACGCCGCCCATGTTGCGCGCGTGCGTCCGTCTCGCCGGCTACGGCTTCGTCGCCGCCGCCCCGGAAATCTATCGCCGCATCGAGCCGCCAGGTTCCGCAATTCCGTTCGACGACGCTGGCCGCACCCGCGGCCTCGCCGACGCCGCCAAAACCCCCGTCGCGCACTTCGATGCTGACTGCCGCTCCGGACTCGACTGGCTCGCGAAGCACCCCCAGGTCGCTCCGGGAAAGATCGGCGCCATGGGTTTCTGCATCGGCGGGCATCTCGCTTTCCGCGCTGCCCTTCAGCCCGAGGTTCGCGCCACCGCCTGCTGGTACGGTACCGGTATCCAGAACGGCAAGCTTGGCCAGGACGCCGACGCTGGCTCCCTCACTCATGCCTCCGAAATTAAGGGTGAATTATCGATGATCTTCGGCGAAAGCGATCCGCACGTGCCCGCCGACGCGCGCGCCGTGGTTGACCGTGGCCTCAAATCTGCCGGCGTCCGCTACGAGACTAGGCTCTTCCCCGCCGAGCACGCTTTCGCCCGCGACGAAGGTGCTCGCTTCGATCCCGAAGCCACCGACCAAGCCTTCGCCGCCATGATCGCGCTCTTCCGCCGCGTCTTCGCGGCCTGAATCCGCCGGCGCGCTGAGGTAGGTCCAGCGACCGCAGAAAATCTTCAACCGATCCAGCGTGGCTCCCCCGCAATCCCGGATGTTCGTTCCTCTCGTGGTGCTTCAACTCTTCCGGCGCACCCGCGTCCGGCTCCCAGCTTGTCTACCGCCCAACGGCTTCCTGTGCTGACCCTCGCCACTCCTGGTTTGCTGACCTTCCTTTGAGCTTCGATTCCCGGTCTGCCAAGCCCCCCCTATCGCAAGTCAATGGAATAACAACACTTAGATACACATATTCCCTAAGTCTTTTACTTCCGCCACTTGCGCAACTGCAAGGCAAGCCTTCTGTTTTCAATTATCTACAGCCACATCGGGGTGGGGTCTCCCCCTTGCTGCTCCGGCGCGCGGACGGCAAAACTCTCCTACGCAAAGCGCCGGTTTCCCATCGCCTCAATATTTCGCCGGCTCTGCCACTGCAGCCGCCTTCATCTTCACAATCTCCGTCAGCACATCCGTCTTCCCGCTCGCTGGTTCCAGGTGTGGATAACGCTCTCCTCCGTGATAGTCGATCCGGTAGGTGTGAAAATAATCGCCGTTCTGCGCCAGCAACTCGATCGGCTCGCTGTTACCCTTCGCCCGCCGGATCGCGTCCCGCAGCAGGTCCGGGCCCCATTTCCTGCCATTTACGGCAATCAGTTGCATCCCCGGCGCCAGGCCCACTTGCGCCGCGGGCGATCCGGGTATTACGTCCAGAATCTCGCTTCCACCCGGCCCGCCAGGGGTATGCACAAAAAATCCCAGCGAAAACTGCACATCCACCGTGCCTTCCGCCGCTTCCGCCGACCGCTGATGGTCGTTCAGCACGTCCGTGAACACCAGCTTCCATCCGCTGTTCTCGATTCCCTCCAACGGAGCTCCCGGCCCATGCGATTGCAGGCGCTTCTCGAAAAATTTCCGCCAGTCGTACGGCGCCACTTCATTCATGTGCGCCACCACGTCCTCATAGGTATACGTCACCAGCTTCGGCCCTGTGTCTTCCCCGCCCTCGAAGTTCCGGCAAAAATCGTCCAGCGATTTCTTGTTCTTTGTCTCGTGCCGGATGATCGAGTCCGCCTCCAGCCAGATCAGCGTGCTCTCATCGTAATAATCCACGCCGCGCCGCCACGACGATCCCTCCGTCGGCGCTCCATAAAGCAGTTGCGCCGCCACTGCGGTATCCTGCAAATCCCGCCACGTTCTTCCCGGCCGGTCGTTCAAATACGCCGCCGTGGCCGCCAGATTTTCGCGAAATCGCTCCGGAGTCCAGAAACCCGAGCGCGCCGTTAACACCTGCCCGTAGTATTGCGTCAACCCTTCGTACACCCACAGCAGATCGCCTTTCATCGGCTCCTGATAGTTGGGCGTCGCAAGTCCTGCTGGCCGCCGGTATTTTCCGTTCCACGAATGCGTGTATTCGTGCGGCAGCAGATCCATGTGCATTTCGCGAATATCGGGATCGAGAAAGAGTCCTTCCGGGGTACGGTTGTCGCTGGACTCATGGTGTTCCACGCCATCCGGCGACATGTGATCCGTCAGCGCGAGCAGAAAATCGTAGCGGCGATAGTGCCTCGCGCCAAACAACGCGTACTCTTCGGCAATCAACTGCCGCAGATGCTGTACTTCCGAGACGCTGGGCTCCAATGCCGCCGCGTCGTCCGCCGCCATGTGCAGCATATGCTGCGGCGTCTGCCCCGGCGACAAATCGACATCGCGCAAATACGCACCAGTAATGACCGGTGAGTCCATCAGGGTGGTAAGCGTTGCCGGCGCAAAATCGATCTCCCCCGCTTGTTCCTTCGAGACGGGCAAAGCCGTTCCGTATTTCCATCCGTTCGGGAGCTGCAAGCTCGCTGCATAGGTCAGATCGTCGGACTTCGTTCCCTGCGGATACAGCAGCGCCACATACCAGTTCAAGACGGCCAATTTTGGTGTGGTGGCAACTTGTTCTCGCGAACCCGATGGCTCAAACGGCGACAAGAAATCCAGCTTAATGTCCAGGCGATTCGCTCCCGCGGGAATATCCATGTGAAACGCGAACATGTCCACGTCGTCCCGCCGCCACGCCACCTCCTTTCCGCCGGCGGTCATCTTGAGTCCCGTCAGATCGACGATTGGCCCGACCGGCGAATGGTCACCCGGAATCCATTTTGGATAAACCAGGGTAAGGGGACCCGGCTTCACGGGCAAAGAAAGCTGCGCGTGGAAGACGTATCGCGGCGCATCCCGCAAATCCACGGCGATGGTCGCGGGATCCTCTTTGGTTTGTGCGAGGCAAGCGCCCCAGCCGAGGGCGCTTCCAAGCAAAAAAACGACCACAAAACGCTGCACAGAATGCATTCGCAAAGGAATTCCTCCCAACCCGCGCAACAGTATCCCACCGCTCCAGCGTCCCGTCCAACTTGGCCTGTGCGCAGTAGGGTCCGTCCGTGCCCGCCCCAAATCCCGCTCTGTTACAATTTTTCAATGACCACCGCGATTCGTTCTTCCTCGCTTTTCTCCCGCAATCTTCGCAGGGAGTATCCCGTCGCCGTGCGCGGCGACGGCTCATGGATCGTTGCCGCCGACGGCCGCCGATACCTCGACGCGTCCGGGCAGGCCGCCGTTGTCAGCATCGGCCACGGTGTTGCGGAGATTGGTCGCGCCATGAGCGAGCAGTCCGACCGGATCGCGTTCGCACACACGACCCAATTCCATTCCGAGCCTGCCGAAAAGCTTGCCGGCCGCGTACTCGCTCTCGCCCCGCGCAATTTCCAGGACGCGGGCCGGGTCTATTTCACCTCTGGTGGCTCCGAGGCCGCGGAAACAGCGATCAAGCTCGCTCGCCAGTATTTTCTGGAAATCAATCAGCCTTCGCGCTTCCGCGTGCTCTCCCGCAAGCAGAGCTATCATGGCAGCACGTTGGGCGCGATGACCGTCAGCGGAAATGCTGGCCGCCGCGCGCCGTACGCTCCCATGATTCCGGAATGGGGCCACGTGAGCCCGTGCTTCTGCTACCACTGCCCGTTCGGCAAAACCTATCCGGAATGCAATCTTGCGTGCGCCGATGACCTGGACCTTTATCTGCAGTCCAATGATGGTTCCACTGTGGCGGCTTTCATTTTTGAGCCGGTTGTCGGGGCGACGCTTGGCGCCGCTGCCGCCGTGGACGGCTACACGGCGCGCATCTCTGAGATTTGCCGCAAGCACGGTATCCTTTTGATCGCCGATGAAGTGATGAGCGGCATGGGCCGTACCGGCAAGCCGTTCGCGAGCCAGCACTGGGGTCTGCAACCCGACATCATCCTCACGGGAAAGGGCATCGCCAGCGGTTATGCGCCACTCGGCGCCGTTCTTGTTGCCCCGCGCGTGGTTGAAGCCTTCGAAAAGGGCAGTGGCACCTTCATGCACGGCTTCACCTACCAGGCGCATCCGGTTTCGACAGCGGCCGGTAACGCCGTCCTCGATTATCTGGAGGCCCACAAATTATTTGATTGCGTCGAACCAGCGGGCCAGGCTCTTCGCAAAACTTTGTCGGCGTTGGAGTCCCATCCGCATGTCGGCCAGGTCCGCGGCCTCGGCCTTCTGCAAGCCGTCGAATTCGTGAAGGACAAGGCCGCGCGAGAGCCTTTTCCCAAGAGTGCGGGCGTCGCGGAGAGAATCCGCCGGGCCGCTCTCGAAAAAAACGTCCTCACCTACCCCTCGCAGGGCACCGTGGACGGCGCCAACGGCGACCACGTTCTGCTGGCGCCGCCGTTCATCATCAATCCAGAAGAGTGCCAACTCATCGCCGATGCCTTACAATACGCCGTGGCGAAAGTGATTCCATCTTGATCGCGTTCCGTGCATGCAATCCTTTTTTCATAACTTCTCCCCGGAGTTTTTCCATGAGGCGCGCCGCGTTTATTCTTTTCGTCCTCGGCATTACGCTGTTTCTTCCACAGCTCATTTCATCGCAGGAAGCTTCGGCGAAGAAACCGCGTGCCCGCGATCTCGGCGTTCCCTTTGACGGAGCACCCGGCCCCAACAACGCCATCACCGACGTTGCCGGTGTTACCGTTGGGCATACTACGCTCATTTCCGGTGAAGGAAAGCTGGTGGTCGGCAAAGGACCGGTTCGCACCGGCGTAACTGCCATTCTTCCCCGTGGAAAAGAGACCATGATGAATCCTGTCTTCGCCGGATGGTTCGCGCAAAACGGCAACGGCGAAATGACCGGCACAACCTGGGTGGAAGAATCCGGCTTTCTGGAAGGTCCCCTGATGATCACGAACACGCACAGCGTCGGCGTGGTCCGCGATGCGGTGATCCAGTGGCGCGTGGAGCACGGGCAGCCCGATGCGAGCGGCTACTGGTGGTCACTGCCGGTGGTCGCCGAAACTTGGGACGGATGGCTGAATGACATCAATGGATTCCATGTGACGGCAGACGACGCGTTTCACGCCATTGACACGGCACAATCCGGCCATGTGGACGAAGGCAACGTTGGCGGCGGCACAGGAATGGTCTGCAACGGTTTCAAGGGAGGAATCGGAACCTCTTCGCGCAAGCTGCTGGAGAAAGACGGCGGCTACACCGTGGGAGTCCTGGTGCAATGCAATTACGGTTCGCGCAGGAATCTGCGCATCGCCGGAATTCCGGTTGGCCGCGAAATCTCTTCGGAGGATCCCTACGCCTATCAGCCCTCGGACATTTCGGAACGCGGTTCCATCATCATCGTGATTGCCACGGACGCGCCGCTGCTCTCGACGCAACTCAAGCGCCTGGCACATCGCGCGACGCTGGGCCTTGGCCGAATGGGCAGCATCTCGGGCGATGGCTCCGGTGACATTTTCATCGCGTTCTCGACCGCAAACCCAGGCGCCTGGGCCTCCAAAATGGTGACCGACGTGAAAATGCTGCCGAACGAGTCGCTCGACCCGATTTTCGCCGCGGTCGTGGAAGCCACGGAAGAATCCATCGTAAATGCAATGATTGCTGCCGACTCCATGACGGGAATTAATAATCATCACGTCACAGCGATGCCCCGCGACCAACTCCGCGCCGTCCTCAAGAAGTATAATCGTCTAGTTGAATAACTAAATTCGTACCGGAAGGTACGGGAGGCGACAGATGAAGCGCGCATCCTATCTTTCCCTGATATTGCTGCCCCTATCGCTTATATTTGCGGGTTGCGGCGCGAAGCGCGACCTCAAACAGGCCGACGAAGCGGTAACGGGGTTTCACGCGCAGTTGAACGCCGGCAGCTTCGATCAGATTTACAGCGACTCCGACGATCTGCTGAAAAACGCGATCTCCCAGCAAAAATTCGTAAACCTACTTGACGCCGTTCATCGGAAGCTTGGTTCGGCGGAATCTGCGGATCGCCAAGGATTCTTTATCAACTATGGAACTCAGGGTGAAATGATCCGCGTGACCTATGCGACGCGATACGATGGCGACCAAGCCAGCGAAGAATTCGTCTTCCACAACGGCCGCGATGGCCTGCGCCTGGTGGGTTACCACATCAATTCCGACGCGTTGATCACCCAGTAGACCGGCCCTCACCCCACTTCACTGGAAAGAACCTCACCAGGGTATGCCGCGCGGCTTCGTTTCGGTTTATAGCGCGAGGGGCGCCGTTTTCCGGGGTGGGTTGAAGAATGGCAAAGGCACAATTTTTGCCGAGACGGTCTTGCGAGAAGCCTCCACCGTGAGTTCCATGCTGAGTGTCGAGCCTGCCGCCGCGCTTTCCCGGCCTACAGACGCAAGAGCGATCATCCGCTTCAAGGTCGGCGACCACGTGGTCGAAGTCGCTTTTCCGACCTGGCGACCGGCGCGGTACACCGGGACGGCAACGCGCGACGCTGTCCCTGGGACTTGCGGCGCCATCCCAATTTTCTCGTACAGTGCCTCCACTTCGCTCCAGTTCACTTCCAGACCCACGAGCTGCCGCGCGGGGCCGCCACGTTTCGCTTCCAACGCCAGGGCTTCGCGCCCTACAAAGTTTTCCTTCTTCAAATCCACCAGCTTTCCCAGTCCGATCTCACCGGGAGTGTAGTGCTGCTCCGGAATCAAGGCCCTCTTGCTCGAAATATAGTCCACTTCGATCAGGATCAGGCCGGCTTCGATGCGCGCGATATCCAGCGCGACCATGCCCGCGGGATGAATGTCGAAGGCGCCGCCCTTGTTCATTAATTCATCGAAAACCTTGATCGCGTCTTTCCAGGAGACCCAGATCTCGTATCCGAGATCGCCGGTGTACCCCGTGCGGGAAATATCCACCGGCACGCCGGCAATCTTGCCGTGGGCCACGCGAAAATATCTCAGACTGGAAATGTTCGCGTCGGCGACGGCGTGCAGCAGGCGGCCGGAAGTCGGCCCTTGCAGCGCGAGCGCCGCGACCTTCTCGGAGATGTCCTCAATTTGCACGTCCAGGCCAAGGGCGTTCTGGCTGAACCAGCGCAAGCTAGGATCGGCGGCCGTCCAGCGATAGTCGTTTTCGCCGAGCCGCGTAATCGTGCCGTCGTCGATGACCTTGCCGTCCGGATCGCACCAGCAGCAATAGATCACCTGGCCGACGGCAACCTTATTAATGTCGCGGGTGATGACGCGATTCACGAACTTCGTCGCATCGCTTCCGGTGACGCGGTATTTGAACAACGGAGTGATATCAATCAGCGCCGCGGAGTTGCGAATGGCGTTGTATTCGTGTTCGTGCGTCATCTCGTAGGCGCTGACGGTGTAATAGCCGGACCACTCCTTGAAATTCAGGCTCTCGCAGAGGGCAAGAGTTCTCTCGTGAAATGCGGTTCCAACCGGCACAAATCCTCCCGAGTGATTCCGTACACGATTCCATAGCAACGACAACACGAACCGGGTGCGTCGAAATTATAGTGACGTTGCTCACGCTCCCGCAAGCAGTAGGCGCCCGCGAGTTGCAGCTGGAGTGTAGCGGCCGCGCTTGTGAAGCTCGCGCACTCCCAGTAAAATGTGGCGTCATCTGTAGCTTGCGGTTCTTCCTTTTCATCCTGGAGTCTTGGCGAATGTCTCAGTCCTACGATGTAGTTGTCATCGGAGGCGGTCACAACGGACTCGTGAACGCCGCCTACATGGCAAAAGCGGGCAAGAAAGTGCTGGTGCTGGAGCGCCGCGGAGTCCTGGGCGGGGCCGCGGTTACTGAAGAAATCGTTCCCGGCTTTCTATTTTCCGAATGCTCCTACGTAGTCTCGCTGTTGCGGCCGGAGATCATCCGCGAACTGGATCTTCCGCGGCATGGGCTGGAAATATTGCCGCTGGACGGCACGTTTACGCCGATGCTCAATGGCGACTATTTGTGGCGCGTGAACGATCATGCGAAAACCCAGCGCGAAATCCGGCGGCACTCGCGCCTCGACGCCGAGGCCTACGACGAATTTTCGAAAATGATGACGCCGATGTGCCGGTTCGTGAAGCCGATGCTTTCGATGATTCCGCCGGACCCGACGACGCTGAATCCCAAGGATCTGCGGCAGCTCCATTTTCTGCTGCAGCGCTTTCGCAGCCTGAGCTCCGATGAGCGCTACACGCTGATTCAATTGATGACCATGAGCGCGGCGGATTTTCTGGACCAGTGGTTTGAGACCGACGTGCTGAAAGCCACCATGTCTGCCTCCGGAATCATCGGCACCTTCCTGGGAATTCGTTCGCCGGGGACGGCCTACGTCCTGCTGCATCATTACATGGGCGAGATCGACGGGGCGTTTCGTTCCTGGGGCTTCAGCCGCGGGGGCACGGGCGCCATCTCCAACTCCATTGGGGCGGCGGCGCGCGAATTGGGCGTGGAGATTCGTACGAATGCCGCGGTGGCCAAGATTCTCACCAGCCAGGGCCGCGCCACCGGCGTTGCGCTGAAATCCGGCGAAGAGATTCAGTGCAACGTGGTTTCCTCGAGCGTCGATCCAAATCTGACGTTTTTGCATTTTATGGACGCGAAGGACCTGCCCGGAGATTTCGTGGACAGCGTGAAGCGCTACAAATTTCGCGGGTCTTCCGGGAAGGTAAATATCGCCCTCGACGGGCTCCCGAATTTCAAGGTATTGCCGGGGACTGGCGCGCACCTTCGCGGCGCCATCTCGATCTCGCCTGGGATGGAATACATGGAGCGGGCGTACGACGACGCGAAGTACGGGCACTATTCGCAACGTCCGTACATTGACATGGTGATTCCCAGCCTGACCGAT
Organism: Candidatus Eiseniibacteriota bacterium; assembly: GCA_035518915.1. Classification (GTDB taxonomy): domain Bacteria; phylum Acidobacteriota; class Terriglobia; order Acidiferrales; family UBA7541; genus Acidiferrum. The sequence goes on along the minus strand of DATIXE010000024.1, from coordinate 189,323 downwards.
CCCTCGGTCGCGCCTGCCGGAAAGCACGTGCTCTCCTGCTTCGTGCAGTACGCGCCCTACAAGTTAGCCGAGGGCACCTGGGACGACCATCGCGAAGCCTTTGGAAACAATGTGATAAACACGATCGCCGAGCATGCGCCGAATATCAAGGACCTCATCATCGACAAGCAAGTCTTGACACCTCTGGACCTCGAGCGGGAATTCGGGTTGACGCAGGGCAACATTTTTCAGGGCGAGCTTTCACTGGAGCAGCTGTTTTTTCTGCGACCGGTTCCCGGATGGGCTTACTATCGCACTCCCATCCACAACCTTTATATGTGCGGTTCGGCGACGCATCCCGGAGGCGGCATAATGGGGGCCAACGGTCGCATCGCAAGCCAGGTGATGCTGAAAGAATGGAAGAAGGCGGCCAACTGACCATGCCTATCGGGGACAAGGTACTGATCATCGGCGCCGGCCACAACGCGCTCATCACCGCTTTTTATCTGGCCAAAGGAGGCTTCAAGCCGACGGTGCTGGAACGCCGGGAACAGGTTGGCGGCGGCGCGGTGACCGAGGAGTTTCATCCAGGATTCAAGGCCTCCACGCTTTCCCACACGTTGGGACCGCTGCGCGCGGACGTTGCGCGCGACTTGCAGCTTGAGAAATTCAATTTGCACATTATCCAGCCGGAGCCGCGGCTTTTTGCGCCGGCTCCCGACGGCCGTGGATTGCTCTTTTACAACGATGCGGCGAAAACCGCAGGAGCGCTCGCGCACATTTCCGCAAAGGATTCGGCGCGCTACACGGAGTTCGCGGACACGCTCGAAGTCATTTCAGAGCTATTCGGGCGGATCGCTTCCATGACGCCCCCGGCGATCGATCATCCGTCGCCGGAAGATTTCTGGAATCTGTTTACCACGGGGCTGGCCGTCCGCGGGCTGGGGAAAACCGGGATTTTCGATTTTCTGCGCTGGGGCCCGATGGCGGTGGCCGATTTCGTGGCCGAATTTTTTGAGACGGAACTTCTGCGCGCGGCGGTTGCGGCGAGGGGTATCTTCGGCGCCAATCTTGGCCCCTGGTCGGCGGGTTCCACCGCGCTATTGCTGCTGCGCGCGGCCGCCGACTCGCACCCCGTGGGCTCCGCTGCATTTCCACGGGGGGGGCTGGGTGAGTTTTCGCGGGCACTGGCGGAAGCCGCAAGAGCGGCCGGGGCGGAAATCCGCACGAGCGCGGAAGTGCGGGAAATCCGGACGAAAAACGGCGAAGTCTCCGGCGTGGTGCTGGCGGACGGCGAAGAAGTCTCTTGCGCGGCCGTGGTTTCCGGCGTGGATCCGAGGCGGACGTTCTTTCATTTGCTCGATCCGTCCGATCTCGATCCCACCTTCGCCGTGCGAATGAAGAATTTCCGCATATCGGGCAGCGTCGCCAAGGTGCATCTCGCGCTCGGCGATTTGCCTCACTTTACTTCCCTTTCCGATACCGTTGCGCCGGACGGATTCCGCGAAGCTATTTCCGGGCGGATTCACATCGGGCATGAAATTGACTATCTGGAGAAGGCGTTCGACGCTTCGAAGTACGGCGAGATTTCCAAGGCGCCGGTGCTCGATGTCACGATTCCGACGCTGCTCGACCCATCGCTCGCGCCCGAAGGGAAGCACGTCCTTTCGGCATATTTTCAGTTCGCGCCATACAAACTCAGGAGCGGAAACTGGCACGACCGACGCGGTGAGCTGGCGAATATCGTGATCAAGACGCTGGCGGCGCATGCGCCGAAGCTGCCGAACCTGGTGGAGGCGGCTCACGTCGTCACGCCGCTCGATCTCGAAACCGCCTACGGCTTCACGGGCGGCCACATTTTCCATGGGGAACTCGCGCTCGATCAGCTCTTCACCATGCGGCCGGTTCTCGACTGGGCGCGCTACCAGACGCCGGTGAAGGGACTCTTCCTCTGCGGCAACGGCACGCATCCCGGCAACGGATTGACCGGCGCTTCAGGCGCGAACGCCGCCAAAGAGATAATTCACGAACTACGCTGAGCGCCACAGGTTGCGGCTAGCACTCTTTTGCACCACGACATGAGCCGGATGAACCGCGAAAAACTGAAGCATCTACACGAACGAGAGGCAAAGCGGTTCATCGCGGAACATCCGCGTTCTGCGGAGCTATACGCGCGGGCGCAGGATTCCCTGCTCGGCGGCGTGCCCATGAACTGGATGAAAAAATGGGCAGGCGCATTTCCGGTGTTTGTGGCGCATGCCAAGGGGGGGCATTTCACCTGCGCGGATGGCAAGGACTACGTAGACCTTTGCCTGGGCGATACGGGCGCGATGGCCGGGCATTCTCCCGACGTGGTTGCGGAAGCGGTGGCGCGGCGAGCCAAGGATGGCATCACGCTGATGCTACCCACGGAGGATGCGATTTTTGTGGGGGAGAATCTCAAGAGGCGGTTCGGCTTACCCTACTGGCAGTTCACGCTGACCGCGACGGACGCAAACCGTTTTGCGATCCGTATCGCCCGTGAAATCACGCAGCGACCGAAGATTCTGGTCTACCACTATTGCTATCACGGCACGGTGGATGAAACGTTTGCCACCGTGCACGAGGGCACGGTCGGCCCGCGCCGTGGCAACATCGGGCCGCCCGTGGATCCGGCCGAAACTACCCGCGTGATCGAGTTCAACGATTTGAACGCCTTGGAAGCTGCGCTGAAGCACAACGATGTGGCGTGCATCCTGGCTGAGCCGGCCATGACCAATGTTGGGATCGTCCTGCCCGACCCGGCTTATTGGAAGAACGCGCAGCGGCTCGCCAAGCGCTACGGCTCGCTGTTCATAGCAGACGAAACGCATTCGATCTGCGCAGGCCCCGGGGGATGCACTGCGGAGTGGAAGCTGGAGCCGGACATGCTCGTCTTCGGCAAGACGATTGGCAGCGGCATTCCCGGCGCGACGTACGGCTGCACGGAAGAGGTGGCGCAGCGCATCTCGGCGCGGATCCATCTGGAAGACTGCGACGTCGGCGGCATCGGTGGAACGCTGGCGGGCAACGCACTTTCACTTGTGGCAATGCGAGCCACGCTCGAGCATATTTTGACCGCGAAGAATTTCCGAACGATGATTCCGCTTGCGGAGCGATTTAACGACGGAGTCGCCGCCGGGATCGAGAAACACGGCCTACCGTGGAACGTGCAGCGCCTGGGATGCCGCGCCGAATACACCTTCTGCCAGCGCCCGCCGCGCAACGGCGGCGAATCCGCGGCCGCGGCCGATTTCGAACTCGAGCGTTTCCTTCACCTCTATGCGCTGAATCGCGGGGTGCTGCTGACTCCTTTTCACAACATGGCGCTGATGTGCCCGGACACAACCGCTGCAGACATCGATCGCCACACAGCGGTTTTCGCCGAGGCCGCTGCCGAATTGGCACAAAGCTAAACGCCGCAGGCTCGCTGCTGCTTGATGGGGACGAAATGAAGGAGAGTTCCAAGGGCCTGGTGCGGACGATCGGGCGGGGAAGCCTGACCGCGCTGATGATCAATTCGATCATTGGCGCCGGGATTTTCAAGCTGCCCGCCAATCTGGCGCAAAGGCTTGGCGGATGGAGTCCCCTGAGCTGCGTGGCGGCGGGTGCGGGTATTCTGGTCATTGCGGCCTGCATCGCCGAGGTCTCGTCCCGCTATGACGAAACGGGGGGATTGTACCTCTATGCGCGCGACGCGCTGGGCCATTTTCCGGGATTGTTGGTGGCGTGGATGACTTGGCTGACGCGCATTGCGGCGCCGGCCGCGGCGGCGAATCTGGTGTGGTCGTATGCGGCGAAGTTTTATCCGGGTCTCGAAACCACTGCCGCAAAGTTCCTTGTGCTGCTGGTGCTGTTGGGGCATCTAGCGGTGCTGAATTGCCTGGGCGTGAAAATGGGCACAAAGGTAAGCAACGTGTTCACGGCGGTCAAAGTAAGTTTCCTGCTTGCGTTCGTGCTGGCGGGAGGCTGGGCGCTGGTGGCACGACCCGAAGTACACGTGCAGGTTTCGCTGCCCACGGCTTCCGCCGCGAACTGGCTGCAGGCGATGCTGTTACTTGTCTACGCGTACGGAGGTTTCGAGGGAGCGCTGTTTGTCGGCGGCGAGTCCACCAATCCGAAACGTGACACGCCGATCGCCCTGCTCTCAGCGCTGGTGGTGGTTTGCCTGATCTACACGGCGGTGCAATACGTGACCATCGCAACATTGCCCGGCGCGGGACTCTCCGAACGGCCGCTGGCCGATGCGGCGCAGCATTTCGCCGGGCCGGTGGGGTCCGCCGCGATTGCGCTGGCGGCCGTGGTTTCGGGTTACGGGTATTTAAGCGCTAACATGCTGCACGCTCCGCGAATTACCTTCGCGCTGGCGGAGCAGGGCGATTTCCCCTCATTTCTCGGAGCGGTGCATCCCAAATACCGGACGCCATACGTTTCGATCGTGGTGTACGCGGCGCTATTGTTCGCGTTCTCCATGATCGGGAATTTTGAGTGGAACGCGCTGCTCTCGGCGGTTTCGCGGCTGGCAGTCTATGCGGCGATGGCCCTCTCGGTGCCGATTCTGCGGCGGCGGAAGGACGGCAAGGCGCAATTCCGGCTGCCAGCGGCGTACTTGTTTGCAGGGTTTGGCGTGCTGTTTTCGCTGGTGCTGGCGACGCAGATGGGGCGCAGCGAGTTCGCCGTGCTGGGAGTGACATTGGCAATTGCGCTGGCAAATTGGTTTGCCGTGCGCAATCGAGCCGCAACCGAACTGCGCGGTTGATGCGCGTCGATGAACGTGGGATGATTTTCTGTTTTGAGTACGCCGGGAAACCGCGCCTTGCGCGCAGGAGTGCAGGGTGCAAGACCATGACGCGGTCAGCCGCACGCTGATCGCCGAGGAGAACGCGATGAGACTGATCAGCCGGACTTGTGTGGTGGCCGTGATTGCGATGGCGACAAGCTTTTCGTTGCACGCGCAGGCGGCCGCAAAGCATCCGATTACGTTTGCCGACATGATGAAGCTGCATCGCGTGTCTTCGCCGCAGATTTCTCCGGACGGGAAATGGGTGGCATACGGGGTCTCGACGCCGGACATGGAGGCGAACCGCAACGCCGGCAACATCTGGCTGGTCAGCGCGGCGGGTGGCGATGCCATCCAACTGACGCAGAGCGGCCACGACAATTCTCCGGCTTGGTCGCCCGACGGAAAATCACTGGCGTTCCTTTCGTCGCGCGACGGAAATTCCCAAGTGTATCTGCTCTCGATGGAGGGCGGCGAAGCCAGGAAACTCACTACGCTTTCGACGGGCGCGGACATGTTCCGGTGGTCACCGGACGGCAAGACCATCGCGTTCACTTCCTGGGTCTATCTGGATTGCAAGGACGACGCCTGCAACCAAAAGCGCGATGAAGAAAAAGAAAAGAGCAAGGTGAAAGCGCGGATTTACGATCACTTGCTCTACCGGCACTGGGTCCACTGGAGCGAGGGGAAGCGCAGCCATCTGTTCCTGATGCCGGCCGACGGCAGCGCCGCGGCCCACGACCTGACGCCCAAGGTGGACTACGACATTCCGCCCGACGAACGCGGCGACGTGAATGACATCGCGTTTTCGCCGGACGGCGCAGAGATCTGCTACACCGCGGTTCCCGACAAGGTTGAGGCGATCAGCACGAACGGAGAGCTTTTCCTGGTTCCCACGGCGGGCGGCGAGCCCAGGAAAATCACCAGGAATCCGGGTTTTGACGGCAATCCGGTTTACTCGCCCGATGGGCAGTACATCGCCTACCACGCGCAGTTAACGGCGGAATACGAGTCCGATCGCTGGCGCGTGATGCTCTACGACCGCAAGGCGGATAAGACGGAAAACTTGTCCGAAAGATTTGACCGCAGCGCCAACAATCTCTCCTGGTCGCCGGACAGCAAGACCATTTATTTTCTGGCGGAGAACGAAACCTTGCAGCCCATTTACGCCATGGCGGCAAAGGCCGGGGCAACGCCAAAGAAGGTGCTCGACGGCTACAACGCCGCGTATGCGTTCAGCAACGACGGCAAAACGCTGCTGACGGAACGAACCAGCTTGACGACGCCTGCGGAGTTGTTTGTGGCGGCTGGCGATGGAAGCGGCTTGAAGCAGATCACGCACGAGAACGATTCCCTCCTTGCCACGCTGGTGATGAATCCGGCGGAGAAGTTCTGGTTCGACGGCGCCGAAGGAACGAAAGTCCAGGCGATGCTGCTGAAGCCGCCGCAGTTCGATGGCAGCCAAAAGTATCCGGTCCTGGTGCTGCTGCACGGCGGTCCGCAGACGATGTGGTCCGATGCCTGGGGCTATCGCTGGAATCCGCAGGTCTTTTCGGCGCCGGGATACGTGACGCTGATGATCAACCGCCGGGGTTCCACCGGCTACGGGCAGAAGTTCACGGACGAAATCACGAACGACTGGGGCGGCAAGGCCTACGTGGACGTAATGAAGGGGATCGACGCGGCGCTGGCCAAGTATCCGTTCCTCGACAAGACGCGCATGGCCGCGGCGGGCGGCTCCTATGGAGGTTACCTGGCGGACTGGCTGGCCACGCACACCGACCGCTTCAAGGCCATCATCAGCCACGCGGGCGTTTACGACAAATTCTCCATGTACGCCACCGAGGAGCTGTGGTTCGAAGAGCACGACATGCAGGGCACCCCGTGGACCGCGCCGGAGAATTACCGGAAGTGGTCGCCCTCGACCTACGCGGCGGAGCTTGGGAAATTCAAGACGCCCACGCTGGTGATTTGCGGCGAGAGAGACTTCCGAGTGCCTTACACGCAGTCACTGGAATTTTTCAGCGCGTTGCAGCGCCAGGGGGTGCCTTCGAAATTGGTGGTATTCCCCGACGAAGGCCATTGGGTGCTGAAGCCGCAGAACGCGCAGCTTTGGTATAGAACGTTTCTGGATTGGCTGGCGGAGTATCTGAAGTAGGAAGCGAGCAGCTAGCAGCGAGCCGGAACCGGGGTCGAAGGCCCATCCGCCTCCACGGATGCCGCGTCCGTCTAGCGGCCTAAGTTTCGGCGAGCTTGCGAAACGTGCGGCGCAGGAAATGGAACAGGTGGTAGAGCAGGTATAGCGAAATCACCAGCAGGACAGCCACGACAACGATCGCAATCACCGGATGCGCCGTTGCAAACCAGACCAGCCAAACGGCCAGGATATCTTCGCCAAAGCTTAACGCCCAGTTGCTCATGGGCTCCGGCGAAAAATTCACTGCCGCACGGGCGCTGGCTTTTGTGCCGTGCGAGGTGAGCGCAACGCCGCCCGCAAGCAGCGCGGCTCCCCAGCGCCACGGCTCCGGAGCGGCTGCCGTGGCCGCAAAGGCGAGCAAGGCCGCTGCGGGCGGGCGAATGAACGTGTGGAACGCCTGCCAGACTGAATCGACGTAAGGAACCTTGTCGGCAAGAAACTCCATCACGTAGAGAACGCCCGCGATGGTCAGCACCAGCGGATGCGACAGAACATGGAGCTGCGCCGGCAGGTGGACAACGCCGAAGCGCTCCAATAGGCCCAGCGTGGCGACAGTAGCGTAGACGTTCAGGCCGGAAGCAAAGCCGGCGCCGAGGACCAGGCTGAGGGTTTCGATCGGATTCATGGCACACGCAAAACGAACGAAAGAGCTGGGCGGTAAATCTCAAAATACCACGAATCCGGCGACAAGACAGACGGCCATAAAAAGCAAACGTCCCGGACAGAGACCGGGACGTTTGGCAGAGGAAAGAGAGAAATTAGTTGTACTGGCCGGGCAGCAGCAGGCGCGTCCAGCCGGTGGTGTTGACGTCGCGGAATAACGGCGTCCGGGGCGGTAACAGCGTCGGATTCAGGAAGTTGACGTCGAAGTTGTAACCACGGGTTGGCGGGTTGTATACAGTCGTGCAGCACTTAAAGGTCGAGTTCGCCTGCCGGCTGGTGAACAACTGGATGATAGAGCCCTGGTATTCGAGCGTTCCGCTCCACGATTCGAGGTAACGAAGAAAGTTGTGCACTCCGCCGTCGGTCCCGAAGTCCTGCGCGGTGCCGGTAGGCTGCGGGAACGGAACTGTGATTCCCCCGATGATGGCCGTACGGTACCAGGTGGTGTTGCCCTGGCGCGCGGACTGCGAATAGGGGCTGGCGAACGAGTTGACGTCGTTCCAATTATCCGAAAGCAGTGTGACGGCGTCGCCGGCGATCGAGGTGGCGATGGTAGGATCATTCCAGCCGCCGCCAGCCGAATTGGCGTTGAAGTCGCCCTGGATATAGACCGGATTCTCGGCAGAGATCGTCAAGCCGCAGCTGACACCGCCGGGGCAGGTGCCTACGGCCGTGAGGTTGGCTGCATTGACAATCTTGACCGCGCGCCGGAAGAAAAGCGGAGGATTTTCGCGGGCCGTGGCCGCATTGGCCGCGAGCAGAAATGGCCAGATATTGTCCGTTTTTGAGTAGGCCGGCACCGTGGTGCAATTCACGGGGTTCGCGAAAGCGCCCGACGTTGCAAGATTATTGAAGACTCCGAGCTGGCCGTTATTGATGATGTTCGCCTGTGTATCGCCGGCGTCGTGGATCCACTTGGCTTCGGCGCCGTAGGTGAAGAACACGTTGTTGCCGTCGACATCTTCACCGGTTTCCAACGTGTTGTTCGGGCAACCCGTAGTCGCATTGGAACTGTTCACAATGTCGTTCCACCCGTACTCACCGGATTCGTTGCCGGTGAACGAGAGAGGAGGCCATGCGGAGGTTACCTTGCCGGCGGTGTAGTTGCCGCGGCGGTCGGAGACATAGACGACGAAGTCGTTCGGGGCCACCACTGGATCCTCCGTACTGGGACCGGAGGTCGCATAGCTGGTGCCGGTGTAGGGATTCTTGAGGCTACCCGCAAACCAACTGGCGAGGTTCTTTCCGTCAATCTCGACATATTGCATCACGCCATTCAGCGTTGGACGCTGCGGCTGCGTTGCCACCGGATCCATGGCGATGTCGCGGATGGTGCCTTCGCGCGTGTCAAAGAGCGTATTAGGCCAGAAGTCGTAAGGCTTGGGAGTCCAGCCGGCGACGAGATTTCCCGTGCTGGGCTCAACGCCACAGACTTGGCCGACGGTAGAGGTAACGGGAAGATTCTTCGGCGATGTGGTCTTGCGAGTGCCGGAAGTGTAAGGGACGGAACTTGGATTGTCGCGAACACGCTCCAGGCGAATTACTGCCATCGGATGCGGATCCGGGCAGTTGTACGTTGGTGCAGCGGCGCTATTTATTGCCGTGAAAACTGCGGTTGTAGCCGTTGTCTTCGGGAATACGGGCCCGTTCTGGAAGTTCATTTGGATGGGGTTGGCGCCGTTCATCGGGACGTTGGTGATGCTAGGCGCCGCACCTAACTGCATTTGAGCGGTGGTCCCTGTCCACTCTGGGTTGAGTGTCGAGTTATCGAATGATTGCGGAACCGGATTGATGTTGCGACCCACGTACCCGTAGCTCAACACTTCGATCGTTACGTCTTTCCAAGTACCGCAGGGAGAGCCGTAAGCAGTCTGCTCTTCGATCTTGAGGAAACCCTTGACGATTGGATATCCATTGGGTTGCATGTACCCGTCGGAAGCGGCCCAGGCTGCTCCACCGGTAGACCCCGATGCGGCGAGAGGGAGGGGAGTGACGCCTTTGGCGGTCATGGCAAGGTAGAGCGCCGCAGAATCGGTATAGGCATTCCAGTTTGCGCCTCCTACGCCAGGAGCAACGGCGATGTGGCTCAAGTTAAACGGCGCTGTGCCGTTGTCTTCGCAGGGAAGGTTGGTGAGGTCGGCTGAGTTATCGGAGAGCAGGACGCGCAGACTTGCTTGCGCAAAGTAGCGCTCACCGGTGACGTTGCTCGATTCGCCCTGAGCCGGGCGGCGGATCAGGTCAATCTGCTGAGTCGAACCGCCACCAACCGTGACGATGCCCAAATCGAGTTGCTTGGACGAGCCGGCATACTGCTTCGCTGCGCTTCCCGCACCGTTCTGCAGGTTGCCCGCGTAGTGGGTGGGAGCGGAGCCCAACGAAATTTGGGGCCAGTTGGTGTTTGGCGTCGGCGAACCTGTTCCGAGGCCGGAAAGAATGCTGCCTTCGCCCGCGCCCAGGGCCCGATAGGTGCCGCCACCCGGCGCGACCGTGATGTTGACTGTCCCGGTATAACCGGAGCTCGTGGGATGGCCGTTCTCCAGTTCGTAGCGGATCACATCTTTATAGGCATCGACTTTATCGCTCATGGTCAGCGTGCTGCCTGCAGCGAGGAAGAGGTTGCCGTTGGTATGGGTGCGGCCACCGAAATTGAAGTTGGGGCCAGGGAAGAAATCGAGGTCCGAGTCCGACCAGATGCCGAACTGAAACATCGGGATGCCGACGGTTTGCGTGGTGCGCTTCAGCGTCACTTCCTGACCGGTAGTGGTACGCGCGTTAACCATCAGGGTATACGTCGTGGCCATAGCGGTCATGCCCTGGTAGGCCCCGGAAGTAATCGTGTTGATCGAAGGCGCCGGATTGCCATTGGCGTCAACGGCCGACGGCGTGATCAGGTAGCCGGAACTCCCGTCCGCCTTGGTATAGGTGATGCCCGGGATCGACGGGGGAGTAGTTTCCAGCGTGTCGATCTGGCTGATACTCGGAGAATAAGTAAGGTCAAAGAGGTTGCCCAGGCCGGCGGTCAGCTGTTCCATGCCGGCTTCCGCGGCGTAGAACGAGCGCACCTGCTGGTCATTAGAGCCGGCGAGTTTCTGGTTGGAATAGAGCAGCACGGAGAAACCAACCAGAAGGCTGGACATGAGAAACAGAAGCAAGAGCGTGGTGAGGAGAGCGATCCCCTCTTCGCGACGCGAACGTTTCATTTTTTCGAAACGAAGTGACCTCATGAAAGGCTCCTCTTATTGATACTTGTTCACGTACGCCATGCTGCGCAGGCTGATTTGGGTCATGATGTTGTTGCGCGCGAAGAGGGATTTATTGCTTCCCTCGTGAACCAGATACGCCGTGCGCGCGCCGAGCCACACGTTGACGGTGCGGATCTGGGACTCCGAATTGCCGGTGGGGACAGTGGCCTGACTGGCGGGATTCGTGACCCCGTCAATGAAGTTATAGGTGAATTGCAGGTTTTCGAGGGTTTCCCCGACCGGCGTAGGAGTATTGAAGTTGACCTGGCGGACCAGCCGGATGTAGGGGGGGCTGGAAATGTTGTCCAGATAGTAGGAAATCATCCACACGCGCATGGCGGTAGTCGTCGGAAAACAGGCATTCGAGCCGTTGCAGGTCGAGGAAGTCATCAACTGCTTGACGGTGCCGGAAGTATCGGAGCGCCCATTCAAACTGTACGGGTCGCCAGAGGCAAAGCTCAGGGTCTGGCCCGCAACGTTTGTCACGTACACGAGGGCTGATCCCAGCGAATTATTGAGCAGGATCAGATCGCCGGGCTGGATGGCGATGCCCGCATTGCCGATCGTGACGCAGGTCGGGTCAAAAGTTATCTGGAGTAGCGTGCCGGTCAGCTGCAATTTGCCGTTGGGGCAACCGGGGGAGGGAGGCGACACGGATTTGGCCGCGTAAATGGGACTCGTCTCCAGGTGCGCGGTGTTATCCGCATACATCACTGAAATCTCATCGGTAATGCTGTTGGGATTCTGAACGGTGCCCGTCGAGGCATCCGGCGCGGTAATCGCGGGGCCGAGCATGCTGCCGGGTTCCACGGCTGGGAGAACGGAGTTGCACGGAGGGAAAGTTCCCTTGCCACCGAGGATGGGACGATTGATCGCAGCCGTCGTGCCACAGGGATTCGTGCTGGAGCCGTTCGAGGTGTAGGGAATCGGGATGCCGCCGGTGGGGATTCCGGTCCCTGCCTGCTGCACGTCCTGAATGATGAAGTTCAGTCCGTTGCGCAGGTTTTCCGTCATGTCGGCGGACTGCGTGATGACCTGACTGGTCTGCTGTGCATCCTTGAAGGCCGCGACGGCCGCGTAAAGAATGACCATGGTGACCGCCATGGCGATCATGAGTTCGATCATGGTGAACCCGGCCGGGAGTTTTCTGGTTTTCCGATTCATGGGCGCCTCAGGCATAGTTCGAAATGTAGGTCGTCAGCACGAAAGTAGAGGTGCGACCTTGATAGGTGTACGTAATCGTGATGGTGATCTGATTCAGGTTTGGAGTGCCTTTGACCGGGGTAAACGCGATGGTGCGGGTCATCCAGGGATTCAGGTTCACTTGAATGTCATCGGCGGTGCCGAAAATATTATCGGGACCCGGCCCGGTGACGATGCTATCCGGGGTATTCGTGTCGTCGTCTGCGGTGCCCACAATCCCGTCCGGCCCGGGAGCCAACAGTGACCGGGGACCGTCAAGAAACACGCCGCCCTGGCTGGCATTCGTGATCTGCGCCCAGGTGAGAATGTGCGTGTCACGCGCGGTGAAGATGCTCTCCATCGCCTCCTGCGCCTTCTGCTGAGCGATGAGTTCAATCTGGGAATTGGACGAGGTAGACAGACCGTTGGTGAACATCGCCGAAAGGGACAGGATGCCAAACGTCAAAACCGCCATGGCAATGACGCACTCGAGAAGCGTAAACCCTTTTTGATTGCGTTTAAGTCTGCGATTCATTAGTCAACTCCCTATTCAATCCAAGTATTTCCCGTATAGGCATAGGGGCGAACGCGTCCCGTGCCACCCATAATGGTTACGGCGCGCGCCATGGCGGTCGAAGTCTGGCCCTGAACGCCGATAAACACCGTGCCGTTGAGCGTGTTAAATCCCGTATTGTCGGTGAACTGGCCGGTGGAATTGAATTCCATGAAAGCCGGCCCGCCGCTGACGTTACCTATATAGATGGGAGCGGACTTTCCAAAGTTCATCGGCGTATCGGGGACGCCCGGCGTCAACATGAAGGTGGTTTGTCTTGGCAAATCCGTCGAGACCAGGGGACCGTTGGCAGTGCCGCTGCCGGGCTGCGCGAGCACCATGTACTGAACCTGTTGCGTAGCGCCGTTGGAGATGAAAATCACCTGGACGTTGGTGCGTTGCGTAATCGCGAGCTCACGGGCCACGCGAAGCTGGCTCACGACCGTGTCCATGGCGGAATTGGCCTGATACGAAGCGGTGCTGCCAAAGCTCTGGAAAATGGCGATGCCCGCCAGAACCATCATGATTCCGATCACGACGACGGCTTCCAGCAAGGTGAAACCCTTTTCTTGATTCGCCCGGCGTCTCATGGGCAACTCCGATCTCCAGGATTCGCTGCTTTTCGAATCGGAACGTAGCCGGCAGCGGCGGCCCCGTTTACCTCTCCCCGGCTATTGACCGGTTCAAGGGCGCTCATTGCCTCACAAGAGTGGGTACACCCTCTGCAGCGGCACTTGGCGCTCCAATATAGGTAACTCACGGGTTTGTGGGGGAACAACTGGCCCGAGGGACGGGTTCGGAGCAGCGGGTATTGACCCGTCCGCACTTACCAGCCGAACAGTTACTAAAGTTTTTCAGAAATGGGGAGATGGAGAATCGGGTTAGTCGCGGACGAGACCCGGTAACAAACAGAAAATACAATCGTTACTGAACTCATGACCACCTTCCAAAGGAACTCCGCATCCCGGTGCAGAAGATTTCCGGTCCGGTGAAGCGCCCGAAGTTCCAATCACGGTAGTACTTCAGGTATTGATTGAATCGCGGCATCTCTCGTCATTTTCGGCTGCACGGTCCAGGGGAGGGAGCAAGGAGAGGGTCTCTATGGCTCTCCACAGGCGGTTGAAGTGGATGGCTACTCGGCGATCCAGAGATTCTCGGCAAACCCCCAAGCAGGGTCGATCCACTGGCGCCGGGGAGCGAAACCCGACTCCTGGGCAAGCCACCGGAGCTCGTCCTGGGTGTATTTGTGGCAACTCTCCGTCCAAATGGTCTCCTGCGGATTAAATGAATAAGAGGCTGACGCGTCGGGTATCGTCACTTTCTGCCGAACCAGCGATCGGAGGTGCATTTCGATGCTGTGGGATTCCGCGTTAAAGACGGCTTCGTGACGGAATTGATTGAGGCGGAAATCGGCTCCGAGCTCCCGGTTGATCCGCGCCAGGAGATTGCGGTTGAACGCCGCGGTGACTCCCAACGAATCATCATAGGCCGCGATCAAAACCTCACGGTACTTCATTAGATCGGTTCCCAGAAGCAAGGAATCTCCCGGCGAGAGGATTGCGCGCACTTCGCGGAGAAAGCCCTGGCCCGCGCCACCGTCGAAGTTTCCGATGGTGCTACCCAGGAAAAGGACCAGCAGGTGTTCACCTTTCGTCCGGCGGGCTGCGACCTCCCGCAGGCCGTCGAGATATTCGCGCTCGAAACCCACGATGCTGATGCTGCTAATGTCGCGCAGTTCCCGGCGGCAAAGGGCGAGCGCCGTGGGAGAAATTTCAATAGGGTGATACCAGGTGGATTGCGAGTGAGCGAGCGCCTCCAGAACCAGGCGTGTCTTGCGCCCGGTTCCGCTGCCAAGTTCGGCGACCACGACCGGCCGGGGAAGCTCGGAGACGATGTCGCGGGCGTGCTGTCGAAGTATGCGTTCCTCGGCGCGCGTAAGCCCGTATTCCGGAAGAGCGCAGATCGCTTCGAACAGGGCCGAGCCGACGGAATCATAGAGATATTTCGAAGGGAGCTGCTTCTGGCTGGCGTTGCCAAGTCCCGCGCAAACATCGGCGGCGAATTGATTCGAGAGTGAAGCGTAGACCGATTGCGTTTGCATCATGGCTCCTGGTATCACTTCGGGCGTCACTCGGAAGCACAGCGGAATCCGGCGTAGACATATTGATAGCGAGGTTGGAACCAGTTGCGGAAGGAACGCCGGAGCAGACAAGCGGCGGTACGCGAGGAACCGCCTTTGATGACGTAATGCTTATCGTCAAAAAAATTCGCTGAATAGCCCGGATAAAAAGCGAACGGCTCAAAGCCGGGAAAAGGAGCGAACCGGGTGGAGGTCCACTCCCAACCGTTACCGAGCAATCCAGCAACGCCCAATGCACTCTGATTGGCCGGATAGGCGTCCACAGGCACCGGATCCCAGCGATGAAAGTCAAAATTCCCCAAGGCTGGACTTGGCGCGGCGGAGCCCCACGTGTAGTCGTTCTCCGTTCCCTGTGGAGCGCCATACGCTGCGCGATGCCACTGCGCCTCGGTCGGCAAGAAACGCCCCGACCAGCGAGCGTACGCCGTGGCTTCTGCGTGGCTCACATAAACTGGCCAAGTTTCCGGGAGCGGAATCAACTCGAACATACCCCGGTAAAGCCAGTCACCGTCTACCTTCTGCCAAAAAGTGGGATGCAGCACAGCGCTGTTTTCTTTCCACTCCCAATCAGCGGGAGACCACAACTCACGATTGCGATAGCCGCCGTCTTCCAGGAATTGGAGAAACTCGCCA
Source organism: Candidatus Eiseniibacteriota bacterium (assembly GCA_035518915.1). Lineage (GTDB taxonomy): Bacteria > Acidobacteriota > Terriglobia > Acidiferrales > UBA7541 > Acidiferrum. Next base: position 173,936 of record DATIXE010000024.1, on the reverse strand, counting down.
TTGGTGACCATATATTTCTGGATGCGAAATTCAGGCACCTTTACGGCGACGGCGTCGAATTCGTTGTCCCAGCCAAAGGGAGACGCGGCTTCGCGGTGAAGCCCGAGAATCGCGGCTCCCGCGGGAATTTCCACGAGTTCGTTCTTTACCGGGTTCCCTGCGCCCGGTGTCTGCGCTTGCGGATACTTCTGCGAATGGGGCAGACGATGAAACATGTACGCCAATGTTTCCGCGTGCATCAGGCGATGCTCGATGGCCACGTGAAGAAGCGTTTCCGCAGAATGTTCTCCAGCACGCGTCCGAGAAAACGCCGCGCTCTGCAGCCGATTGTCAATCTGTTCGCGCAGCGATTGCACATAGCGCCGAACTTCCGGCAATACCGGCCAGTCTTTTGGTTGATCAGCGGGCAGACCGCCGTCCACCGGATCGATGCCGAAGGCGAAAAGCTTGTCGAAGTCCGCTTCCGGGGCATCGAGAGCGAAGAGATGGTCGCGGAGGAGGTTCCAGTCGAATGCTTCCAAATGCCCCAGATAAAAAACGATGCGATTGCGTTCCGGAATCGGCCGTTCGTAGAAAGTAGCCTCGTGAAGGATCTGAAAGAGCTGGTCGGTATTCGCGCGCGCTTCCAGAATCCGACGGTGAAGTTGCTGGACAACCGTGGAACTTCCCAGAGAGGCCATAGTCTACTTCCCCATGAGGGTTGGATGGGTCCCCTCAGTGTCTGATGCAGAAGACCACGGAATGGGCAGAAAAAAAGTGAGGGAAAGCGCTTCTCGAGGGAGCATCGGACACCCCGAATATATTGATGCAGGCTGGGGGCCGGAACAATACCATCACTCGAAGGCCGGAGCAATCAAAAGAGGAATTAGTCAAACACTGCATTCCGAAAAATCTCCTGGAAACAAATTGGTAAATCAAAAGCGATTGGGGCATTTTTCTCGCGCGCATTCCCGAGAGACGTCTCTGACACACGAGCGACGCGTGAATTACAGCTCCACCTGATTTCCTCGCGGTGATGAAATCGCAAATCAATCCGGGCGCGTAAATGGCGCCCACCGGCATTTGTCGGCAATCTCAGCCCAGAATCCCGACGCGGTATGCTTCACAAAACCAAGTCCGGCCGATTGTCTTAGCCAGTCAACGTGTTTATTTTGTTGCACTTACGGGAGCGGTCATGCGTCACAGCTTGAATCCTTGTTGCATGTCATTATCATCTAGAAGGTGGCCGATTCAGACATGCTCATCAACCGCAGAATGCTTCACCGCAAAACTCCCGGAAATCCAGCCCCAACGGACGAGAAGGTCAATCCCTTGTCTTATCTTTCTCTGGGCGAAGCCGGAACCGTCCGGCAAGTTTGCCTCGAAGGGACGTTACGCTGTTATCTCGCGCGATTTGGTTTCATCGAGGGAGCGGTGATTCGCGTGATCCGCCGCGTCCCCTTGGGCGGGCTGCGAGTCTACCGCATTGGCCAGGCGGAGATCGCCTTGCGTCCAGAAATGGCTGAAACAATTCTGGTCCTGAGGCATACGGAATGAGCCTGCGAGCAGCATGCCATGCCGGTTGCCATCACAACTCAAACGATTGCGGCACACAGCGCGATTCAACAGAAAAATTTCGCACGGTGGCCCTGATCGGCCCGCCCAATTCCGGAAAATCCACGCTGTTTAATCGGCTCACTGCGCTGCGGCAAAAGGTGGCCAACTACCCCGGCGTGACCGTGGAACACCGAACTGGAGCGCTTGCCGGAAATTCCCGAAACAAAATCACGCTCGTGGATCTCCCGGGAGTTTACGACCTTACCGCCTATTCCGAAGATGAACGGGTGGCCGCGCAGGTTTTGCATGGAGAGATGCCGGGGGTCTCCCGTCCCGATGCGGTGCTGATCGTTGTGGACGTCACCAACATGGAGCGGCACCTCTCCATCGTGCCCGACGTTCTCCGCACAGGACTGCCCGTTCTTCTCATCCTCAATATGGCGGATCTTCTGGAGAAGCGCGGGGGCCGCGTAAACCTTGTAAAGTTGGCTGGCCAAGTGGGCGTTCCGGTCGCGTTGGTTTCGGCGGCGAGCAACACGGGCATCGAAGCGATCAACGAATTTCTGCACGCAAAACAATCCGGCAACGGAAAACACGTCCTGCCGGTTCTGCAAGGGCCTGCCGCCTGCCAGCGGTGGGCGCGGAATCTTACCCGCGCGTCCGAATACCGGCCTCCGCTGCCCGCAAAATGGACGCGACGCATGGATGGACTCTTGCTGCATCCCGTCTGGGGCCCGCTGATTTTTCTGTTGGTGCTGGTCGCGCTTTTTCAGGCCGTTTTCACCATCGGCCAACCCTTGAGCGATGGTTTGCAGAGCGTCTTGGACAAGCTGGGTGAAATGCTCTTTGCGTGGATGGGCGTCGGTTTTGCCAAGTCCATTTTGTTCGACGGTGTGTGGAAAGGCCTGGGCTCCATTCTCGTGTTTCTGCCGCAAATTCTCGTTCTTTTTCTATTCATCACCGTCCTGGAAGATTCCGGATACTTGGCGCGCGCGGCGCTGATCGCGGACCGGACCATGCAGCGGGTTGGACTCAACGGCAAATCGTTTGTTCCGCTGCTTTCCGCCTACGCGTGCGCGGTGCCCGCGATTATGGCCGCTCGGACCATCGAAAATCGCCGAGACCGCCTCGCCACGATTTTAATCGCTCCGTTCATGACTTGCTCCGCACGCCTGCCCATCTACACGCTCGTGATTGCGGCGTTTATTCCGGACCGCGCTTTGCTCGGGCCGCTGCTTGGCTACCGCGGTGCGGCTATGCTTGGGATGTATGTGCTCGGCTTCCTAGCTGCGTTGCTGACCGCAGGGGTTTTGAAATCCTCAATCCTGAAATCGTGTTCCATGCCTTTCGTTATGGAGCTTCCGGAATACCGGTGGCCCACCTTGCGCTCCATGTTCATCCGCTCCGGCGAGCGCGCGTGGATTTTCACAAAAAATGCCGGCAGCGTGATCCTCATTGTTGCCACCATTCTTGCCCTGCTGGCGAATCTGCCCCTCGTTGGCGGCGTCCAGCCGGGACTGCAACACAGCTTCATCGGCAGGTTGGGCCACGTCATCGAACCGGTCATTCAACCTCTGGGATTCAACTGGCGCGTGGGAATCGGACTCATCACCTCCGTGTTTGCCCGCGAAGTCATCGTCGGCACGTTTGGCACGCTCTATGGTGCGGATGCGGCTTCACGTGATCTGACTTTGCAAAGCGCGCTGCAGCATGATCTGGCACCGGGCGGCGCGGCGGCCTTACTGGTGTTCTTCGCGTTCGCGCTTCAATGTACTTCGACTTTGGCGGTAGTCAAGCGTGAGACCAACAGTTGGAGATGGCCCGTATTTCAATTTTCATACATGGCGGCGTTGGCATATACCGGCGCGTTTTTCGCCAACTTCCTCATTTCTCGCATTTGGTTGTAAATCGCCTCTGCGCGTGGCTTGCCCTCATCTGCTGCGGAGTAGCGTGCCGAATCCACCCGCTATCGCCTCTTTGGACGAAAACAGTACATTAGATTTCCCGGTATGCTTTAAACTTGTATCAGCAGCGCGCCCGTAGCTCAGTTGGATAGAGCGTCTGCCTTCTAAGCAGAGGGTCGCCCGTTCGAGTCGGGCCGGGCGCGCCACTTAAAACTTTATTCGAGGGTCGCTGCCTGCTACCTTCATCTTTCCATGTGACAGGATTGCGCCCTGAATATCAGCCTTCGCCGGCGGGCCTTACTATTTCTTCTTCGCCGTCATTGCTCCACCGGGTTCCGTCAGCACCATCTCTGCAATTTTGCCGCTGGCGTCCTTCTTAAATTCCAAAGTGAAGCCATTGAGCCCCTCAAGATGGAAGCTAAGCCCACGTGTAGGAATCAGCTCGTAGGGCGATTGGCCTGGAATGGAAAGCCGCAAGGTATCCCCGGCCAGCGAAACATTTGCCATGCCTTGCGTCAGCGCGTAGTTCCCCGTAAGACTCTCCAATACTTCCCTGGAAAGCTTTTCTGGCGCGCGAGTGAAGACGATGTCCTCGGGCAAGGTCGGTTCCAGCGGCAATGCGAGCCGAACGATATTGCCGTCCCGATCCATATAAAACTGTCCCTTGGTTCCGGCAGCCACGGAATCCGACTCTTTGGGAATCTCGTAAATGTCGTAGTTCAACCGACGGAAGGGATACGGCCCCAGTTCATTGAGAGTAAGCGTGAGGTCATCTCCGCTTACAGCAATTTTCACCGTGCCGTAACCCGGATTAACATAATCTCCCGCAAAGTCCGCCAGTGGATGGGAGGCAGGCGTGGTCGGTCTTGCGGGCGGGGCCTGCTTTTTCTCGGCTTCTGCTTCGGCGGCCTTCGCCTTGTCGCTCATTGCCTTGTAGCGATCAATCCACGGTTCGTTCGAAATCCCCAACAGCCGGTCGTAGATTGAAAAGGCAATCGGCTCGAGCCCCATGTGATTGTCGAGGTTGGTGAGGATGACCACGCCGACTTTGTCCTCGGGAAGCATCGTCAGCAGCGAATGAAAGCCGTCAATGCCGCCGTTGTGCCACACCATGTGATGCCCTCGGAACGAAGTATCCACCCATCCCATCGCGTAGGTCATGGGCCCCAATCCGTTGGAGGAGAAAGCCTCCGGCAACGGCCCCATCGCCGTCTGCCCCGTATGCACCAGCTTGAGATTGGTCTGCGAGACGATGCGCTTCCCGTCGTACGTGCCATCGCCCAATTGCAGCACCAGATAGCGCGACATATCGTTGGCGGTGGAATTGATCGAGCCGGCCGGGCCGATTGCATCAATATTTTTGAAGGGCACCTTGGTCACGACATCTTTTTTCAGCGAATAAGGCTCGGCAAAATCGGACGTCTTCAGGCTGTCGTTGACCGAAAAGTTCGAAGTCGTCATTCCCAGCGGCTGAAAGACCCTTGTACGCACCAGATCTTCCCAGGAGGTGTGCTCCACCTCTCCCTCCAGATAGCCCATGGTCATGATCATCAAATTGCAATACTGATAGCCGTAACGGAACTCCTTGTTGGGTTTCAAATATTGGATTCGATGAAAGAGATCCTCTCGGCTGAAATCCGATGAGTACCAAACGGCATCGTGCCCGGGCATGCCGGTGCGATGAGAGAAGAGATCGCGGGCGGTGGCGTGATCCGTGGCAATCGGATCATCCATTTTGAACGTCGGCAGGTACGTGCGGATCGGCTTGTCCCAATCCACCTTGCCTTCGTCATTCATCGTTCCAAAAACGAGCGAAGTGAACGATTTTGTGACGGAGCCAATGGCAAAAAGTGTGTCGGGGGTGACGGGAAGTTTCTTTTCCACGTCGCGGTAGCCAAATCCTTTGGCGTAAATGACCTTGCCGTCTTTGACGACGGCCACCGAAGCGCCGGGAATTTTAAATGCAACAAGTGCTTTGTTGACGATCGCGTCCCAGTCGCCCTGATTCGTGGCCGGTGTCTCCGGGGTCTGCGCAAAAACGGGATTTAGCCAAACCGTGACGGCCAACAGGAAAATTGTCACACTTCTACGAAACATAGGGCCCCCTTTTCGCCGTCGTTCCAGCCGCCCTCCCCGCTAGAAGTTCGTGTTAAAGTTCATGAGCTTCAGATTGAGCAAAAACCAAACCAGGCTGACACATCCCAATGCCACAGCCAGATTCCAGACTTTCGCCCAGATCCACAGCCCCGAACTTCTCCAACTGCGAACCGCGTTGACCACGACAAAAATCGTGCCTATCGAGCACACCACTCCCAACAAGCTGAAGATTACAACCGCGGTCGGCAGTTTGTTTATGCCCTCGATATCATTCGCCTTCGATAGCGCCACCACCCATCCGAGGAACAGAATCACGAAAAGCAGGCAGACGAGGCGCGTCACGAACCGCTGCCCTTTTTCCGCCCCTGACAGCGGCAGCGGGCGATCGTAGTGTTTCCGGATCATCCACCCCACCGGCCATAGCAGCAGCGTCAGCAAAACCACGGTGAACCCGTAGCCGGCAACGACGAAATTGAAATATTTGTTCCCCAGCAGCCCCACTCGCTGAAAGATCATGAACGGATAATCCATCTGGAATTGCCAGTTCCCGCTCGCGTCCTTCTTGAATCCGACCTTATCCTGCCCGTGAACTTCCCGGTAGAGGAACGGATCGATTTCCTCGAATTTTTTGGGAACTCCGTTCGGGGCTTTCAATTCATTGATGCTGATCGTGCCGTCCGCATTGGCATCGACTTTCGCTTGTCCCGCAATCGAAAGCAGTTTGAGAAAAGAATTCTCAAAGCGCCGGCTGGAGTCATACATGCCCGCAACGGCCGCGGCATCGGCCTTGGGATCGGCAATCTTCTGGCCAGCCGGAGGCGTGTACGGAAAGTAGCGATCCAGGAAGCTGTCGAATAGGATTGTGCGCGGGCTCACCTCACCTTTTCCGGCGCTGTTGTAGGAGACAAATAAACCCACGTTCTGGTCGAGAATCAGATGCAGGTCGCTGTGGAAATATTCGGTGTCGCCGCCGTGACCAATAATCCGATGGCCATTGCGCGTCTCTTCGTAAAAACCGTGCGCCATTCCGTTCAGCCGGTCATCGGCGTCAAACAGGCGCGCGTGCATCGTTTCCGCCGTCTCCGGCCGCAAAATCTGCTTGTCTCCGAATTTTCCGTCCTGGAGATGCGCGATCATGAAATTGCACATATCCCGGGCGGTGGTGGATACGCTCCCCGCGGGATAGGCTTCGACAAATTCAAATGGCTTGGCTTTCTGCGAGGCTTTTTGATAACCATCGGACATGAGCGGCTTCAGATTTTCCGGCAGTGGCTGGACAAACGTTGTGTGCGTCATATCCAGCGGCGTGAAGATGTTTTCCTGCACGTACTCTGAAAACGGCATTCCGGAGATGCGCTGGACAATGTAACCCGCGAGGGTGGTCGCGTAATTCGAGTACGCTGGTACGGTGAACGGAGGAAAAATGCGCTTCGGCATATGCTGCTGGAGGTACTGATCGAGCGGCGTCATATGCTTCGCGTCGGCCACAAAAAGATCGCGCGCCGTCTCTTCGAAGCCCGCCGTATGCGTCATGATGTCCTTAAGGGTGATGGGTTTCCCGAACGCGGGCGGGATCTTGAAATCGATGTACTCGTTGACGTCTTTGTCCAGGTCAAGTTTCCCCTGCTCCTGCAGCTGCATCACGGAAGTCCAGGTGAAGAGCTTGGAAATCGAGCCCGGGCGAAATAGCGTGGCGTCCGGCGTGACCAGCGTGCGCTTCGCTACATCGGAATACCCATACCCCTTCGCGAAGATGACTTTTCCATCCTTCACGACGGCGATTACGGCTCCCGCGATGTCCTCGCGGTTGAGCTGCGCGGGCATCATGCCGTCGAGAAACGCCTCCAGATCTTCCCCAGTGAGGGCATGGGTTCCGGCGGCCTGTGTGGCAGCGGCCGCGGCTTTTGGAGTCACAACGTCCTTTTTCGGTGTCGAAGCCGCATTACCTTTGGACTCTTGAGTTCTTGGACCGGCCGCGATGCTCCAGGCAAGCATGAGTGTTCCGATCATCACGGTAGTTCGTGAAAGTATGTTTGCAGGCGTTGGCAGAAAAATTCCATGGCTCTTCATTGCGAGTCTCCTAATGGGCGATTTGGAAGGTCAGCGTGCAACAACCAGTTTCAGAAAGAAAATTTCAAGGCGAACTGCATGACGCGCGGATTTACTACCGTCGTCGTAATCTGGCCAAAAGTGGTGGAAGTAAATTCCGTATCGGGGTCCCCGAATTGCGGGTGATTGAACGCGTTGAAGAATTCCGATCGAAATTCCAGCGTTCCGTATTCCCGCACGGGGAATCGCTTGATAATTGAAAGATCCCAGTTCTGTTGCCCGGGTCCGGAAAGGATGCCCACGCCGGCGTCCCCGAAGCCCACACCATTGGGATCATCCGCTGGATTAAAGACGGCGGGGTCCGTGAAGCAACTTGTGTTGATGTAGGTTTTGGTGCCTCCGATATTGGATTGGATCGATCCTGGGCTGAAATAGTTTCCGGGAACGCAGGTACCTGAGAGCGACGGCCGATCGAATGTGGCACTGCCAAAGATGCTCGGTTTTCCGGCAAAGTGGTTGTAGGTCAAGGTGAGTGGATGCCCCGATTGGGCAGTAATAACACCGGCAACCATCCAGCCTCCTAGGGCTTGACCTTTAAACGAGTGTCTTTCCTTTGGTCCCGGGAGTTCGTACGAGAAGTTCAAAATGAGACGTTGTGGGCGAATGAACAGATCCGGTCCATACCGCTGGCTCGGGTCATTCTGGTCACCATATGACTCGCCACCATCGGGCCCGTTGGACGTCATCGCTTCCGTCGAAAGAGACTTTGAGAATGTATACGAGAGTTGAAACTGGAGGCCACTACTAAAGCGCTTGTTGAGTGATACGAGAAAAGCATTGTACCAAGAGGCGCCGCCACTCTCGATTTGCAACATCTGCGAAGGGTCCCATCCTTCGTAGGGGACACGGAGTGGGATGTTGGCTAGGGTGTTGGTGGTCTCTCCCCGGATGGGGTTGGTTGGGCTAGCCACCAGTGCTTGGTTGACGTCACGCAACCTGATCAGATGTTCACCCCGCGCACCTGAAAAACTGGTATCGAGAATCATGCCCCCCGGCAGCTTCGTCTGCAAGCCCAAGCTATATTGCTGAATCATGGGCGGCTGAAAGCGCGGGTCGAAAATGGTCGTCGCCAAGGTGGGGCTTGGTGCGGGTGCGTAAGCAGGAAAGTAGGGGAACGTGGGCACGTTCAGGTTGAATGGAACCTGTTCCGACGCATCTGCGTTTTGCCCGAGCTGCTCCTGCCGGATCTGCCCAAACGGCGCCCCGGTCAGCAATTGCAGAAACGGCTGTCCTGTGTAGCGGGAGTGATAGATGCCGTATCCGCCACGAAGAACAAGGTCCTCCGTATGAGGGAGCCGCCAGGCAAATCCAACGCGCGGATTCCAGGTATTCTGGTTCTCGCCGTATCCGCCGAACTTGTTGCCGACCTTTTGCACGCCTGCCGGGACGGCGCCGCCCGGATAATTCGAAGAAACCAGATATCCACTCAAGGAACCTGGTGCCGGTGGATTCGTATCAGCCAACCGCAGATCGAACGAGGAGTTTCTCCCTAGTTCGTCGGCAATGTCGCCGAGGCGTTCGTAACGGAGCCCAAGGTTCACCGTCAGGCGCGAGGTAACCTTTATATCGTCCTGGACATAAGCGTTGGGCCCCCAAACCCGCCATGCACGGTCAAATAGCCCCGGCAAATCGACGGAAGCAATGATATTGCTCGTATTGTATCCGTAGGGAGCGAATGGCGCGGTACCGTTGTCTTCGGCATTCAGGCCCAGCAAGAAATCCGGCCAGCTCAAAAAGAGTTCACCTGCCAGGTAATGAAAGCCAACTTGATTGAGCTGCTCCCGGCTCACGCCCGCGCCAAAACGAAAGGAATGCCGGCCATGAATCCAAGTGAGTGAATCCTCGAAGGTATACACATTTTGGGCCAAATGAACCGTTTGGCCATTCCCTCCGAGCGAAAGTCCGTTCGCTGATCCAAAGTTCAATGCTATGGCCGGAATGTTGTCGTCAAATTCGGGAACCGTCGCCCCGATCTGTGAATAGCTGAAAACCTGGCTCTGTTGGTAGAGTCCGAGAATGCGGTGGAATCCTATTTCGGCGCGATTGATCAGATTTGGACCAAAGATATAGGTATGCGTCAATGAAAAATTGCGGAAGTTATTCGTCAGGTCGACCGGAAAACCTGGAGCCGTCCCACCGCCGAGATTCGCTTGAGGAATCGTAAAGGCTGTGGCGCTGTTAGAAAAGAAGAAGCGACCCTCCAATTTGCTCTTCGTAGAAATCTGCCAGTCCGCATTGGTCATGAACTGGTTTTCCGAATAGGGGCAAGCCGAGCTGAAGGCAGAAAAACCCTGTGCATCGAACGATGGATTCGTCGGATCGACAGTTTGAGGAGTCGGAATCACATACTGGCCATTGGGAAGCTTCATTTGAAGAAGAGCCAAGGCCACTGGATTTATGTTCGAACCATCGCTGGCTATGGCAGGTCCGACACCACCAAGCGCGTCCTGAATTGCCCCACGCTGGCCGGCGAACAGTGTTCCAAGTGCCGCCGCGGAGCGGTCGTCTGTCAGCGCCGGGGAGGTCACCGAACTGGAACAATTCGGGTCCAATCCATTCCGCTGCCGCGTTCCCTGATAGGAAGTAAAGAAGAACAATTTATCGTGCTTGATCGGGCCGCCAAAATCAAAGCCGAATTGATTCTGTTTCAGGGCAGGCCGAGGCTGATCTGCCAAATTTCGGAAGAAGGTATTGGCATTAAGATCGTCGTTGCGAAAAAATTCCCATGCGGCGCCGTGAAAATCGTTGGTGCCGCCCTTCGTGATTACATCAACGTTTGCACCGGCGTTTCGGCCGTAGGATGCATCGTACTGGCTCGTTTGCACCTTGAACTCCTGGATGGTGTCGGGGTTGGGGATTGCAACGCCGCCGCTGAAGTAGCCGCTGCTTTGAAGGTCGTTGATTCCGACGCCGTTCATCTGAACGTTGTTGTCACTTTGCGTTCCCCCGTTCGAACTGATGGGCACTCCTCCCATTCCCAGGTTGCCGCGACCGATGGCCCCGGCATCGTTCACATCGGCGGCGACACCAGGATTCAGAGAGACAATCTGCGTGTAGTTGCGAGTAACCAGCGGAAGGTCTCGAACCTGGTCACCACTCGTTACCCGGCCTAGAGTACTGGATTCCGTTTGCAGTTGTTCCGCAAAGCCCTCGACAATGACCTTTTCGGTGGGACGGCCCACTTCCAGATGAAGGTCTAGTGCGGTCGTTTCGGTAACGATGACGGTCACTTCAGGGATATTCAATGTTTTGAAACCGTCCCGGGAGGCTTGGACGGAGTACACGCCCGGCAAGAGGGCAGACACCAGATAGGCCCCACGCACATTGGTATTGACGGTGCGAGTTTCACTGGTCGCGCGGTTGGTCACGACGATTTTGACGCCAGCCACGAGGGCTCCAGACTGATCAAGCACTGTCCCCGAAATCGCACCTGTTCCGGCAGTCTGGGCGAAACAAGTTCTCCCGTGCCATACCACCCCTAGGACCATCAGCACCGCCAGAGATCGCAGGCCAACGTTAAGAAAGCTCGTTTGAATTTTCATAATCATGCTCTGTCTCCAAGAAAAAATGGGCCTTTGTCCCGCTTTTGGAAATTTCATTCTCCGAAGCCTTTCCGTCCACTACCACCAGCGCTGTTTTCAAACCAACGATGATCCGTCCGGTCCTCTTCTTCGCTGCGCCGCAGCAACTGCAACGACCGTTCTGTCTGCGTTTGCGCGCAGGCTACGAAGAGCGCCCCCAAAAGCGCCATGGGCGCGACGTAGGATCCTGCGAACGACGAACTTGACGTCGACGCGATGAACGATTCGTCACACACGCGGGCGATCGGAGCCGTCTCGCTGTCGGTTATTCCAAAAGTCGGTACGCCCTGCTTATGCGCGCGTTGCGCAGCTTCGACGGTGTCTCGCAAGCACGGGCCAAAGCTGATCGCGATCAGGAAATCCTTCCGCGTCAGCGCACGGACACGGCGCTGCACATTTCCGGTGCTTCCGGCCGGAGCTTCGGCGGCAAAACCGAGCGTCATCAAACCGTAGGCAAGGTACCAACTTAGGGACGCTGCCAGGTCAATCCCGACGATCAGAACTCTTTGCGCGTTTTTGACCCGCTTGGCGAAGCGGCTGACTTGTCCGGCGTCAATCCGTGAGTGCAGCGACTGCAGGTTTCGCAGATCCAGGTCCAGGCTGTGGCGGACCCGGTCGGCGAGATTCGTTTTCTCTTTCGAAGCCGCCTTGAGTACCGAGTAGGGAGTGATGCGCGTGACAAAGTGAGCGCGGAGATCGGAGATGAAGTCCGCAAATTTCTCGTAACCGAGTACCTGGATGGTTCGAACGATGGTCGCCGCGTCCACCCGATAGCGCGTGGCGAGTTCCCTCGAAGAAAGGAAGTACGTGTCCTCGGGGTTTTCCAGAATCATCCGCAGAAGTTTGCGGCGGTTGGGGTTCAGCTTGTCTTGGGCCGCGGCAAAACGCGCCTCAAGATCCGTCTGTCCCCTGCTGGCGGACTTCGGCCGTTTTCCGGATACAGCCCTAACCCTGGAAGAAAAAGCCACCGACCCGCTCCCCCCGAACTCCAACGCAATCTCCTGGAAACCGATTGCACCGGCCCGTCGTGCCCCGGCTTAGACCAAGAACACCACCACTCGCTTCGAAACCGTGCTAGCGAGATACAATGTCTGTTGCAGTTTGTCAAGCCATTTCAATATTTGTTGCATTCAATCGAAATTCCAGCTGCCCCAGGGGACGCCTTCCGCCGGTACATCCGCAACAACCGGGCATCCGCAACATACGTTGCGCGCACATGTGGTGTTTATGATTCCGCGGAGTCTAGAGTTTGCGAAACAGGATGTCAATAAGATTCTACTGTGATTTGCACGGAGAAGGATACGAGCAACATCTGTTGCAACAATTGATGTAGTCCAAGAAAAAAGCGATTCGGCCGGCCGCAACGACCCATGAAACTCCTTGACACCCTGCAACACCTGTTGTATTCCCTTCTGGCCTTGAAAATTCCCACATCTACACAAGTTTCGGGAACAAACGAGCGCCCCGGACGCGCCGACGGCTTCCACGATGTCCTCGCCAAGGCGGAACCCGGGCAGCTTCGCCGGGTTTTGGGAATCTGGGACCTCGCGTTCATGATCGTCGGGACCGTGATCGGTTCCGGCATATTTCTCGTGCCCGGGCCCATCCTGCGCGCGGTCGGACTTTCGGTCCCCCAGGCATTTGCCGTCTGGATGGGCGGGGGCATCCTCTCTCTGTTCGGGGCCCTTACCTACGGTGAGCTGAGTTCCATGAAGCCGGAGGCGGGCGGAATCTACGTCTTTATCCACGACGCCTTCGGCCCTTTCGTTGCCTTCCTGTTCGGTTGGACGCTATTTTTTGTCATCAGCTCTGGTTCGATCGCCACGCTTGCCGTGGCGTTTGGGAATTATCTCGGGGAGTTCATGCAGCTGGACGCATTTGGCGCCAAGGCCGTCGCGATTCTGGTCATTCTGGTGATTACCGGCGTGAATGTACGAGGAACACGGCAGAGCGCCAACTTGTTGAACGTCACCACCCTCATTAAGGTGCTGGCGATTCTTGCTGTAAGCGGACTGCTGTTCTGGCGAGGAACAAATCCTATCTTCCACGGAGTGCCACTCACCGGTCCCACCGGCTCTGGAGTGTCGGGCTTTGGACTGGCGATGATCAGCGTTCTTTGGGCCTACGAAGGCTGGCAGTACGCGACCTTCAGCGCCGGCGAAACCCTGAACCCCCAACGCGTTCTTCCGAAGGCATTCTTGATCGGCACCGCCAGCCTGATTGGCATCTATTTCGTTGCCAACCTCGGGTATCTTGCGGCGCTCGGGCCGCAAGGAGTGGCGGCTTCAAACCGCGTCGCTGCGTCCGCCCTTGGAGCCGTGGTGAGCCATGGAGCGGGGAAAGTTGTCGCGGTGGCTATTCTTATTTCCATGTTCAGTGCCGCGAACTCCATCATGCTGAATGCTCCGCGCGCATATTACGCCATGGCCAAGGATGGACTGTTCTTCCGTTCCCTTTCCCGAATCCATCCGAAATTTCAAACACCGGCGATTGCCATTATGGCGGCGGCGATCTGGTCCGCCGTACTTTCAGCCAGCGGCACGTTCGAACAACTCCTCACTTATGTCGTTTTCATTGGTTGGCTTTTTTACGCGTTGGCGGCGGCGAGCGTTTTCGTTTACCGGAAGCGCCAGCCTCACGCCGTACGACCGTATCGCGTCCCCGGCTATCCATGGACGCCGGGACTTTTTATTGCCGCCGCGCTTGCACTCGTGTGCAACACGATTATTTCTCAGCCTGGGAGGGCTGCCATCGGCCTGGGCATCGTTTTCTTGGGAGCGCCCGCTTATCTTTTCTGGCGACGTTCCAAATCTCCCTTGGTGCAAGGAGAGGCCTAAGTTGAGCGGTGCTTCCAAAGCGTCCTCTAAACCGGACATTGTCGTCCGGCCCCTGGTGGAAATTGACGAAATGCGTGCTGCGATGGACCTGCAGCGACGCATCTGGGGCTACAGCGAGTCGGATATTGTGCCAGACCAGATGTTCGTCGTCGCCCGGGAAAGCGGCGGGCAAGTCCTTGCGGCATTTGATGGTGACTCCCCAATCGGTTTTGCGCTGGCGTTCGCAGCATTTCATGACGGAAAGCCCTATCTCCATTCGCACATGGTTGGTGTCTTGCCGAAGTTTCAAAACCGAGGCGTGGGTCGCCTCCTCAAGCTCGCCCAGCGCGATAATGCCCTTGCGCGTGGGATTAATTTGATCGAATGGACCTTCGACCCGCTCCAACTCAAGAATGCGCATTTCAATCTGTCGAAGCTGGGAGTGATCGTACGCCGGTACATTCCCAATCTTTATGGGCGGACCTCCAGCCCGCTACACGCGGGATTGCCCACCGACAGGCTCGTCGCCGAATGGTGGCTGACTTCTCCTCAGGCCCTGAATGCTCTAAACGGAAAGCCTCCTATCTTTTCCAAAAATTGCACGCGCATCTCTATCCCCAGCGAGATTCGACAGATTTGCCTCGAAGAGCCGGGAAGAGCCGAAGCCATCCAATTGAATGTTCGCCGAGAGTTCACCGGGGAGATTGCCGCAGGACGCGCGGCGTTCGGATTTGAGTTTGCCGCCCAGCAAGGAAGTTACATTCTGGAGCCTTATGAAGATCGAGTCGATTGAACTACGCGAAATACGCATGCAATTGAGGTCGCCGTTTGAAACCAGCTTTGGCACTACCCTGAACCGGAGGATCGTGCTGGCCGAAGTCATTGCCGATGGCATGCGCGGTTGGGGGGAAGTCACCGCCGGAGAGACGCCCTCCTACAACTCGGAAACCACGGACACCGCCTGGCATGTGATTTCCGATTTCATTGCGCCGCACCTCATCGGCAAAACGATGACTACCGCCTCAGATTTTCCCGCCCTGGTGGCGCCAATTCGCGGTCACGAAATGGCAAAGAGCGGGATCGAGAACGCTCTTTGGGATATTGAAGCGCAAATCAAGGGTGTCCCCCTGTGGAAGCTTCTTGGCGGCACGATAGAAGAGATTGCATGCGGAGTTTCCCTGGGGATTCGTGAAAATCCGGCGTCCCTGGTCAAAAGAGTAGAAGAGGAGCTTCGAAGCGGTTATCAGCGCATAAAACTAAAGATTAAGCCCGGGAAGGATCTCGATTACGTGGCCGCTGTCCGCAAGGAATTTCCCAAGATTCGTTTATCCGTGGATGCCAACTCCGCCTACACACTCGACGACACGGCGCACCTGAGGAAGCTCGATGAATACAAGTTGCTCATGATCGAGCAGCCGCTGAGCTGGGACGACATCCACGCTCATGCGAAGCTTCAGGCCAAGATTGAAACCGCTATCTGTCTCGACGAATGCATCCATAATACGCGCCAGGCTCTCACCGCGGTCGAATGGAAGGCTTGCCGCATTATCAATATCAAGCTCGGACGCGTGAGCGGCCACACGGAAGCGCGAGCATTGCAGGCGGTTTGCCGGGAGCGGAGTGTTGCCGTGTGGTGTGGAGGAATGCTGGAGGCAGGTATCGGCCGCGCACATAACATCGCAATGTCCACCTTGCCCGGGTTTACACTGCCGGGTGATGTCTCCGCCAGTCGGCGTTACTGGAGCGAAGACATCATCGATCCTCCGGTGGAAGTCAGCCCCCAAGGAACCATTCGAGTGCCGAACACTTCCGGGTTGGGCTTTGCCGTGAAGCGCGACTTGATCGAGAAGCTCACGGTGCGGCGCAATCGCTGGAGTGCGCAGACTGCAACAAACTAACCGGTTCGAGGGTGGAGAGGGAGAGCATGTCTAGCCACTGGCCAACAAAAATGCGAGGCACGTTCGCTTCGATCGTTGCCTCCTTGCGACTCCTTGGAGTCTTCCTGGCATGTTCGATTGTCTGTTCCGCCCAGACCACCGCCGACATTGCAGCACGACAGGATTACGCGAAGGTCGTCGAAGCGCTCACACCTTTTGTTCAGCGGGAAATGTCCCTCACGGGAATTCCCGGATTATCCATAGCGATTGTGGACGATCAACAAATCGTGTGGGCACAGGGATTCGGATTTGCGAATCCCAAGCAGAAAATCCCGGCAACGGCGGAGACCGTGTACCGGATCGGCTCAGTCTCCAAACTCTTCACGGACATCGCCATCATGCAGCGCGTCGAACGCGGCGAAATCAATCTCGATGCTCCGGTGAACCAGTATCTTCCCGATTTCAAGCCTCGCAATCCGTTTGGGACTCCCATTACCCTCCGGCAATTGATGTCGCACAGGTCGGGCTTGCTGCGTGAGCCTCCGGTCGGAAACTATTTCGAAACCAGTGAGCCAACCCTCGCCGCTACGGTGAACAGTCTCAATGAGACTCAGCTCATTTATGCGCCGGGGACGCACACGAAGTATTCCAACGCGGCGATCGCCGTTGTCGGCTACGCCCTGCAAACGCAGAGCCACGAACCGTTCGCCGGCTATTTGAAAACTTCAGTATTGGATCCGATGGGAATGCAGCACAGTTCCTTTGAACCGGATCCACACATCATCCGGAACCTGGCCAAGGCGGAAATGTGGACCTACGACGGCAAGACCTTCGAAGCACCGACGTTTCAGCTCGGCATGGCGCCCGCCGGAAGCATGTACTCGACCGTGGAAGATCTCGGAAAATTCTTGAGCGTCCTCATAGCCCAGGGAAAAGCAGAAAAGGGCACAATTCTTCAGCCGGCCTCGCTGCAAAAGATGTGGGCCCCGCAATTCCCTAACCCCGGTGGTGCGGTTTTTGGTCTAGGGTTTATGGTGCGCTCGTTTGAAGGCCACCGCATGGTCGGCCACGGCGGCGCAATTTACGGGTTTGCGACCACTCTGGATCTGTTGCCGGAGGACAAGCTCGGCGTGGTGGTGATTGCGACAAAAGATTCCTCCAACGCAGCGACCGAACGCATTGGCGAAGAAACTCTACGTCTGGTCCTCGCACAGCGCGGCAACAAGCCGCTGATTCTTCCCGAACCTACCAGCCCGGTCTCTGCGGAACTCGGCCGCAAGCTCGCGGGGCGCTACGGCTCCGGAGAGGGCGCAGTCGATCTCACCTACCTCGATGGCCACCTCTCGCTCCTTCCTCTGGCTGGCGGCGAAAAGCTCGAGCTTCGCCAACTCGGTAGCGATTTGATTACCGATGGAATTATGGGCTACGGCGCAAAAGTCACGCCGGTGGCAACCGGAATCGAGTTCCAGTCCAAAACCCTGCCGAAAGCGGAGACGCCCAAGCCCCCCGCTTCACCAGAAAAATGGC
Source organism: Candidatus Eiseniibacteriota bacterium (assembly GCA_035518915.1). GTDB lineage: Bacteria > Acidobacteriota > Terriglobia > Acidiferrales > UBA7541 > Acidiferrum. The sequence goes on along the minus strand of DATIXE010000024.1, from coordinate 156,489 downwards.
GCGGCCTCATTGGTGAGTATGGTTGGGATCATGACATCCTGTACGTCTTCGAAAAAGAGGGGCGTCTGAACGTTTTGATCGAATGGGTAGAGTACGACCCGCTGACGCAGGTCTCCGATACGGTCTTCAAATTTCCTAATCACGGCCTTTACGACGGCGAAAACGCTGTGTTCACGAGGGATTCCAACGGTAACGCGACCCAGGTGAAAGTCAGCGGAGTGGTTTTCAAGCGCCGCCCGATTGGAGGAGTTAGCGGTGGCACTTTCCGGATTGCTCCCCTTAAAGGGATCGACGAACTCCGCAAGGAGGCACTGGCGGCTCACCCGCCTGCGGAGACAGGCGAATTTCGCAAGCCGGATCTGGTCGCGCTCGCCGCACTGGATCCAAAGATCAAACTAGATATCCGCTATGCCACCTCCAACAATTTTCTGAGTACGCCGATGTACTCTGAAGGGGCCGCGTTCCTGCAACGCCCCGCAGCAGAGGCATTGTTGCGCGTGCAGAGAAAACTGGAAGCGATGGGATATGGCCTGCTGATTCACGACGCCTACCGGCCCTGGTATGTCACCAAGATGTTCTGGGAAGCCACTCCTCCGGACAAGCGGATTTTTGTGGCCGACCCCAGCGAGGGTTCACGCCACGATCGCGGCTGCGCCGTGGATTTGAGCCTCTACAAGCTATCTACCGGCAAGCCCGTGGAAATGGTCGGAGTCTACGATGAAATGTCCGAGCGTTCGTTCCCCGGCTATCCCGGCGGAACTTCTCTGGAGCGCTGGCACCGGGAATTGTTGCGTCACGCCATGGAGCAGCAAGGTTTTTTGGTTTACCCGTTCGAGTGGTGGCACTTTGACTACGGCGACTGGCAGAAATATCCGATTTTGAACCTCACGTTCGAGCAGCTGGAGGCAAAGAGCACCTGATCGCTAAGTTGGGCCGAATGGCCCCAATGGCGCTTCACTGGTTCAGACGTTCGAGAAAGAACGGCTTTTGTTGCAAGTAATTCCTTGCCCTTGAGGTGGTAGATGAAAACTCGATACCTTGTGCGGTTCTTCCTGGCCTGCATTCTCGTCCCGCCGCTCTCAGGCGGTGGAGCGGCGCTCCTGGCACAGACAGCTCCAGGCCTGGCGCAGCGCGTTCAGCAAATTATGAGTCAGCCGGAGTTTGCCCACTCCCATTTCGGCCTGAAACTCATGGAAATTGACACCGGAAAGACCGTTTACGAAGTGAACTCTGCCAAGCTGTTTGTCCCTGGTTCCACGACGAAGCTCCTCACTATGGGAACCTCGCTGGAGCAGCTCGGTGATAATTATCGCTTTCACACGAAAATCTACAGGACAGGCCCCATCAAAAGGGATGGAACACTGGAGGGCGATCTGGTCCTCGTCGCAAGCGGCGACTTGGATCTCTCGAACCGAATCCAGCCCGACGGCACACTCGCCTTCGAGGATGAGGACCACTCCTACGGGGGCCCGGACAGCAAAGGCCTGCCCGGCGACCCGCTCGCCGTCATCCGTGACTTTGCAAAACAGGTGGCCGCCAAGGGCATCAAGAAAATCACAGGCCACGTCTTGGTGGACATCAGCCTCTTCCCCGAAGGCGAGCGCGAGTTGGGCTCTGGCGTGGTGATTTCACCCGTCGTCGTCAATGACAACGTGATTGACGTCGTCGCCACCCCCGGCGCAGCGGAAAATTCACCCGTGGATTTAAAAATTAACCCGCAGACTGCCTACGTTCACATCAACAATCAGGCCAAGACCGGCAAGAGCGGCTCGCGTACCACGCTTGAATATCAGGATGAAAAAAAGAATCCAGATGGAACTTGCAGCGTCACTCTGACCGGTAGCATCGCCGTGGGCGGCAAACCGACGATGGTCGCGTATCCCGTTCTAGAGCCGAGCCGATTCGCGGCCACTGTTTTAGTGGAATCACTCAAGGAACTCGGCATTGCCGCCAACCTGGCTCCCCCGCAGGAAGCCGTCGATTTCAAGAAGCTCGCAGCGAGCTATACGGCGGAGAATGAAGTCGCTGAGCATGTCTCACCCCCATTCAGCCAGGAGGTAAAAGTCACTCTAAAGGTCAGCCAAAATCTCCATGCGAGCACCATGCCCTATCTGCTGGGCGCACTGATCGCGCACAAAACGACGGGCATATTGCAGGGTGGATTCGACCTGGAACACGATTTCCTGACCAAGGCACGGCTCAATCTAAGCGGGGCCGCACAAAGTGATGGCGCGGGAGGAAATGCCTTTTTCACGCCGGATTTCATGGTCCATTATCTGGCATATATGTCCAAACAGAAGAGCTACCCCACTTTTTACCGGGCGCTGCCGATTCTCGGAAAAGATGGAACGTTGGCAAAAATTCAGACGGACTCGCCCGCAGCGGGCCACGTCCACGCCAAGACTGGCACGTATGCGGTCTACGATGCCTTGAACAAGAAACTCATGATCACGGGAAAGGGGCTCGCCGGTTATATGGATACGGCCAGCGGCCAACACCTGATCCTCGCGCTCTACGTCAACATGGTATCGGTGCCGCTGGATGATCCGGAGGCCGCACAAAAGGTAGCCGGAGAAGCATTGGGGGAAATTGCGGCTGCGGCCTATGACGCGCCTTTGACGGCGCAGGCGAAGAACTCCACCAACGAATACGATGTAATCATCAAGAACGGCAAGATTGTCGACGGGTCCGGAAATCCCTGGGTGTCTGGTGATCTCGCGATTCGCGGAGACCGCATTGTCGCCATCGGCCGACTCGACACCGCCGTCGCAAAGCGCGTGATTGACGCGACTGGCCTCGTAGTTTCGCCTGGTTTCATTGACATGCTCGGACAGTCTGAATTGTCTCTGCTGATCGACAATCGCTCACTCAGCAAATTATCCCAGGGCATCACCACAGAAATCACCGGCGAAGGCGGATCCATCGCCCCGCAAACGGATTTGACGCTCGCCGCGCTTCAGCCTGGATTGGCCCACTACAATCTAAAGGTCGATTGGACCACGCTCGACGGCTACTTCCAGCGTCTCGAAAAAACCGGCACGCCGCTGAACATCGGCACCTATGTCGGCGCGGGGCAGGTCCGGGAAGCAGTCATTGGGGATGCCGATCGCGCGCCGACTCCGGCCGAACTCGAAAAAATGAAAGGACTTGTGGCCCAGGCGATGCAGGATGGTGCGTTCGGGATTTCCACCGCTCTGATTTATCCTCCGGGCCACTACGCCAAAACCGAAGAACTGATTGAACTGGCCAAGGTGGCCGCGGGGTATGGCGGGATTTACGGAACCCACATGCGAAGTGAAGGCCAAACCGAACCCGAAGCGATCGACGAAGCGCTACGCATCGGTCGCGAAGCCAATCTACCAGTCGAAATTTTCCATTTGAAAGTCTCCGGTAAAACCCGCTGGGGGAATATGACCAAGGTTGTGGCGCAGATTCAGGCCGCCCGCGACGCCGGCCAGGACGTCACCGCGGACATGTATCCGTACATTGCCGGGGGCACGGCGCTGGCTTCCAGCCTCCCTCCCTGGGTCGCGGACGGCGGCCTGGACAAATTGCTCCAACGTTTACAGGACCCCGCCACTCGCGCGAAGATCAAGGAAGAAATGGCAGCGGACCATCCGAATTGGGAGAATCTGTTCTTCGATTGCGGGGGCGGCAAGGGTGTCATGGTCGCCGGCGTGGAGAATCCGGAGCTGAAGAAGTTTGATGGCAAGACTATCGCCGAAATTGCTTCAGCCCAGAAAAAATCCGAGCTCGATGCGCTCTTCGATTTCATCATCGGCGATAAAGGCCAGACCGGCGCACTCTACTTCATGGCCAGTGAAAAGGATCTTGTCTACGGCTTGAAACAGCCTTGGACGAGTCTCTGCCTCGACGCCGGTGAACTTTCCCTCGACGGCCCGCTCTACGAACCACACACTCATCCGCGCGCCTTCGGGGCCATGCCGAGATTTCTCGGACACTACGTCCGCGACGAGCATTTGCTTCCGCTCGAGCAAGGGATACGGAAGATGACTTCCCTTCCCGCTCAACGTGAACATCTGGCCGGCCGCGGCCTGCTCCGCCAAGGCTATTTCGCCGATATCACCATTTTTGATCCGGCTGCCATTATTGATACTGCTACCTACGAACATCCGGGGCAACTCTCGCGCGGTGTAAAGTATGTTTTCGTCAATGGCCAATTGGAATTCGAGGACGGCAAGTTAACCGGCGTCACCGCCGGAAGTCCCCTGCGCGGGCCCGGCTGGAGGCCGCACGACTCCGCAGCGAATTAGGCAGCACGGGCTCGATTCGCTTTTCATTTTTCGCTAGATGGAAAGCGACCGGCGAGGGGAGCGATCTACAACAAGCGGAAACTTGTCGTAGTAGGTTTCCGATGAATTCTATGGAGGGATTCATGCATCCATTGATGTCGCGGCGGGCGTTCGTGCGGTTTTCGGCCCAGGGTGTCGCGGTGGCTTCGGCAGGATCATTCTTTATCTCTGAATCGATGTTGGGTGCTGAATCCTCAGCCACGTATCAACCTGTTTTCGGGCCGCTGGATCGTTTCGCCGAGCAATACCTGCGGGACATGAATGCGCCGGGAATGACCTTTGTGATGGCGGATCGCGCCGGCGTGCAGCGCGTTGTGACTTACGGATTCAGCGACGTCGAAACAAGAGTCCCCGTTAGCTCGAACCAGCTCTTCGAAATTGGCTCGATTTCCAAATCGTTTTTAGCCATCTGTCTCTTGCAGCTCCACGATGAAGGCAAGCTCGATTTGCAGCGGCCTATCGCCGAATATCTTCCCTGGTTCCGGATCGAATCCTCCTTTGCCCCTATCAACATTCATCACCTGCTGACGCACACGCCCGGACTTCCTGGAAACGCCCCGGTGTTCCTGACCGATCCGAGTGCGAATCATCGCGCCTCCAATCCTCCCGGCGAATATTTCCACTACTGCAACACCGGCTACTCCCTGCTCGGGCACCTGCTGACGACGCTCGACGGCAAGCCGCTGAGCCAATCTCTTCGCGAGCGCGTGTTTGAGCCACTGGCGATGACGGCAACCGAACCGGTGATTACGCTCGATTTCCGCGATCGCCTGGCAAAAAACTACCAAGCCTTTCGCACGGATCGTCCCTACGCGCGCTTCGACCGGCTCGCCGAAGCTCCGGCAATCGTGATGACCGACGCTGCCGGGTGTATCGCTTCCACGCCGCACGACATGGGGCTTTACGTTCAAATGATTGCGAGTCACGGGGCCGCGCCGAAAAACCGCGTCATTTCCGAAGGTGGCTTTGCACTATTCTCCAAGCGTCACATCGCCGCGGAAGAATTTGGACCAAAAGCGTCGTACGGGTACGGCCTTGCCGTCGATACTTTGGACGGGCACACCATTCTGCGGCATACGGGCGGCATGGTGTCGTTTGCGTCTGCCCTGCAGGTGGATATTGACGAAGGCGTGGGCGCTTTTGCCTCGATCAATGCGATGCAAGGCTACCGGCCGAATCCCGTGGCGCAGTACGCATTGCAGTTGATGCGTGCCCAGCGGTCCGGCAAGCCGCTGCCCGATCCTCCGAAAACTGCTCCCCCCGCGTTTATCGAAGACCCGAGGCAATATGCGGGCGCATACAGGACAATCGACGGAAAATCATGGGAGTTCCAGGCCGAAGGCTCGAGCCTCTATCTGCTTCAGGCGGGTAAACGGATCCCAGTGGAAACTGTCGCCGGGTCGCAGGAGATGCTGGTGCTCCGCGATCCCGGCTTGGATCGCTTCGTGCTGACGTTTGGGCGGGAGAAAGCGGACGATCCGAAAAGCCGGGTAGTCGAAGCCGGGTGGGGTCCAATGTGGTTTTTCAACGAGGCGTATTCCGGCCCGAAGACCTTTGACTATCCAAAGGAATGGGACCAATACGTCGGTCACTATCGTAATGAAAATCCCTGGGTGGGAAGCATGCGGGTGCTGATCCGCAAGGGCAAGCTTAACGCGGACGGCTTGGTGCCGCTGGAACCCGCGGCGGACGGCTATTTTTACTTGCGCGATGAGCCCCACAGCCCTGAGTGGGTGCGCTTTCACGACATTGTGAATGGCAAAGCCATGCGCATCAAACTGTCGAACGAAGACATGTGGCGTGTCTCCGCCGAATAATTCGGCCGGCGGTCTTTCCATCAGGAACCTGCAGGTGCCCGAGATCATGGAACGCACCGCTTCCCTCAAAGCCACTTCCAGATGACGGAATTGGGAATCCCGCGCCTTTTGTTGCGCGGTTCGGGGCTGTGGGACTACTTCACGTCTTTTGCACGGGCGTCCACACTTGCATCGGCGTGGCCGCGCGGTTGGCCCACGCATAGTAGGGAATGAAGCTCAGCTCGACTTGCTTCGTCTTTGGCTGGGCAGCCGTATACGAGGAGTACAGCTTGTCCCCGGTGCTTGATTGCACGTCCACATCGCCCGCATGTTTCAGCACCACCACTCCTCCCAGCAAATCGCTACGGTATTCCTCTTGAAATTCCGGGGCGCCGCTTTTCCGCAGATTCAAGGAAACATCCTGCAGCAAGACGCCTTCGGGCTGGTCCAGTTGTTCCAGGCAGTAGACCAACGGGCCGCGCTGCACCGCGACCCGGCCATAATCTTCCACCACGCGGCGATTCGCCTCCAGCACGTGGGGCGTCATATTGAATTGCAACTCCACGGTGTCTCCCGCGGACCACTTCCGTCGCACCGCCAGATATTCTCCAGGCGTCGTTCCGGAAATCGCCTTCCCATTCACGCGCACCTCTGCGCTCTTCGACCAGCCCGGGATCCGAAAGTAGCACGTGAACTCCGTCGGCTTCGCGGGACTCACTTCCAATTGAATCGCGCCTTTCCACGGAAACCCGGTTTTCTGTTCGATTTTGATTCCGGTTCCATTTTCTAGGTGCCAGTCGAGCGCTGAATTTTCATAGAGATGGAAGTACAGTCCGTCGCTGCTGGTGCCGTACATATATCCAGGCAGCGACGCGAACGTGCGCTCCAGATTGGGCGGACAGCACGTAGTGTCGTACCACGGATTGCGGATGTGGTCGCCCCCGGATGGATCGAACGCCAAGGGATTTCGATAACAGTAGAGCGTTCCATCAAGCGACATTCCGGAGTTGATCCCATTGTAGAGCGCGCGTTCGATTACATCCGCGTACTTTGCGTCGCCGGTGGCCGTCAGCATGCGCCAGTTCCACATCATGTTGCCAATCGCCGCGCAACTCTCCCCGTAGGCCGTGGAATTCGGCAGCTCGTAGGGGTCACCAAACGCCTCGCCCTGGCTGCGGGCACCAACGCCGCCGGTCACGTACATTTGCCGCGTGACCAGGTCTTCCCACAGCGTATCGAGAGTCTTCCGGTAACTCGCGTCGCCCGTTTCCATGTAATAGTCGGTTGCACCGCAGCACGCATACATCGCCCGCACGGCGTGGCCTTCGAGGTGCGTGCGCGATGTGAACGGAATGCCGCAGAAGTGATAGACGTAGGCGTGCGGCGGCTCGGAAATGCGCTCGTCGCCGTGCAGAATGTACCCCGCAAGCTCCAGGTGCCGCTTATCGCCCTTGGTGCGATAGAGTTCGACTAGCGCCATCTCAATTTCCGGGTGCCCGGAAAAGATCGGCTTCTTGTTCGGTTCGGGGCCGAAATTCGGCAGCAGGAAATCATCCACAAAACGGATCCCCGCGTTCAGCAACGTGGGGTCCCCGGTCCCCCGATAATATGCAATCGCTCCCTGGATCAAATGCCCAATGTTGTAAAGCTCGTGGCCCCATCGCTGAATATCCGGCTGCATGCGGTCCTTGGCTTTGTCTCCAACGTAATAGGTGTTGAGGTAGCCGTTCGGTTCCTGCACGGCCACCACTTCCTTAATCATCTGATCGGCCTGCTCGCGCAAGTTGGGAATATCGCCGGATTGCAGGGCGAACCCGACCGCTTCGGTCCATTTGTAAATGTCGGAATCGGAATAAACGGGTCCCTTCTGCGGCTCATTGCTCTTTCCGGCGAGCCGCAGAAAATTGGTCATGCGGCCATTCGCTTTCAGAAGCGCTTCCATTGTGGGGATGCTCTTGGTGACGTTCACTTCGCGGCGGACACCCCAGAAACCTTCTCGAATCGTGACCGCGTGGATGGGAATGTTGCGGAGTTTGGCGTGAGGAGATTTGTCTACATAGAGGACCCCTTCGTCGGCCCACTGTGGGCCCGTCGCGCCGGCAACGCCGGGGAATGAAGCTCCAAACAGCCGGGGCGCGGGAAGCGCTCCAAGCGCGGCTGTCGCCACGGCTGAGCCTACGAACTCCCTCCGCGAAAACTGAGATTTGTTGTTCATGGGGTCCTCCACGGGTATAGATGCAAGCTGTTTCGGGATCTTTGCATTTACAGCAAACGTTTACACAATGTGGCCAGTCTCCCCGTTCAGCGCTGGGTCCTGCCCGCAACCCTGTGCCACGGCCTCAAGCGGTGTGCGCGTACATATCCCAGCCGAGATACCGCGTCGTGGCCTCGTGGACCGCGGGCGCCACACTTGAAAAGTTAGCCGCTACGTGGTGCTCGAACCCGTTTTCGCAAATATAGTGCAGCAGTTTCTGCAGCCCGGGGATTTCCACCACTCCCGCACCGCCGAATGTCTGCAACGGATCGTCCGTGAATCGGCCGCCACCCGTATACCCTCGAATGCGCCCGGAAGTATCGTCGGTGGAAAATCGCGCAAAGCTCATCGCTCCGGCCTTCACTTGCCCCACGCACGTTCCGAAGGTATTGTCCTTCCCTACTGTTCCGGCGATGATCGCCTGGTAGTCCATCTTCACATCTTTGAAGAAGTGCTTCGGCAGGTTGCTGCAATGGAAGCAAACGGCCTTGTTGGGGTCGTCCCCGTAATTGTTGTTCCAGTCGAGCAGCGCGCTAGGCGTCTCCGAAGCCAGTTGCAGCGCGTGCATGCCCAACACGCCGCAAACGTCTACCTCGCAGGCGCTCGAAAGCAGCGAGTCGCTCATCATGCTCATCACCGTGCACGGCACGACACCGAGGTTTTCCTCCAGCGACGTCCAGCACTGCACCGCGCTGATCTGCAGGTGCGTCGTTTTCATCCAATCGTCAATCACCGCGCCCAACTTCGCCATTTTCAACAGTGCCGCCTGCGGAATATCCGTTGTCGTCACATACCTTTGGATTGTCTGCAACTTCGCCACCGCGGCTGGATCGCTGTCTTTCATGCGCCCGATCCGCCCAAGCACCTCGCTCAGGTCCAGTGTTTCGACCGTGATCCCGCTGGCTTCCAGCAGCTTTTCACTGTAACGCACTGTATTGAACGCCGTCGGCCGTGCCCCCAATGCCCCGATCCGTAAATTCCGCAGCCCCTTCACCACGCGGCAAACGCCCGAGAACCACTCAAGATCCTTTGCGAATTCCGGCGAATCCGGCGTCTCCGTATGCAGCGTCGTCAACGAATAAGGAATCCCATATTGCCGCAGGTTGTTGCACGCGGACATCTTTCCACAGAAACTGTCTCGCCGGTGTGATATCCCCATCTTTGATGGCGTGTCTGGTGTCGACTGCACCAGAACCGGCACCCGCAGCCGCGAGAGACGCAGTGCGTCGGCAATCGCCCGCTCATCGCCGAAGTTCGGTAACGTGACGACCACGCCGTCAAGTAAATCTTCCTTGGACTTGAACAACTCCGCGCAGCGCATCGCCTCTTCGTAGGTCTCCACCGCACCATACTTGCTCTGCTCCGGCCCCAGCACCACCGCGTCCATCCCGGCTTTCTGCAAAACCCTTGTCATTTCTTCGCGGCCGCTCTTCGCCAGGTGGTCCGGGAAAAACCCCCGGTTGCCTACGATCAGCCCCATCGTCATCTTGCGCTTGCTGAAGTCCATGTACCTGAGTCCCCCGTCTTCTTTCCGTCCGATCAGAACTTTCCAAGCCCGGACAACGACCACTGAGTCAGGAGCGAGTCCGGAATGGAGGTCCGCTACTCCCTTGGCGAGTAACAAAAAGGCCAGGGAGGGAAAACGTTTACCATGTGCGCGCCATGAATGCAAGAACCTTTGGCTGGCTAACATCCCCAGCTTTTCCTATGAGTTCCGGCCCGTCCAGCCCTCCCTGCATAGCTTGTCCCCCTCCTCCCGTGGGTCCCCGCTTGCCGGCGCCTCTTCCTCTCCCTTGGTCAAATAGTAGGATAGCGTATACTGTACTGCCCTACACCTTACAGAGTCGAAGAGGTCTTGTGGATATTCGCGACGTTGCAAAACGGGCAAAGGTGTCGACGGCCACCGTTTCGCGGACGGTGAACCGTGTCTCGACCGTGGACGCTCAGTTGGCCAAGCGCGTCTGGAAGGCCATCGAAGAACTCGGCTATTACCCCAACCGCCAGGCCCGCGCCCTGGTTTCCGGACGCAGCCATGTGTTCGGGCTGATCGTATCGGAAATCACCAATCCGTTTTTCCCGGAAATTGTCCAGACCTTCGAAACGATGGCGGTCGAGCAACACTACGAAATCTTGCTGACCTCCACGATTCACGATCCCAAGCGCATGGAACTTGCCGTCCGCCGCATGATTGAAAGCCGCGTAGACGGTGTTGCCATCCTCACATTCGGCATGGAAGATTCCCTCCTCGAGCATCTCCGTTTTCGCAACCTGCCGCTGGTGTTCGTTGACGTGGGTCCGAAGGCGCCACGCGTCAGCAACATTCGCGTGGATTACGCCGACGGGATCCGTCAGGCTGTGCAGCACCTCGCGGCGCTTCGCCATGAGCGGATTGCGTTTATCGCTGGGCCATTGAGGCTCCGGTCCGCCACCGCGCGCAAGACTGCCTTCATGGCGTCCATGAAAGAGATCGGGCTTCGTCCAGATCCGGAATACATCGTGGAAGGCGATCACCGCCTGGAGGGCGGAAAGCGCGCGTTCGAAAAACTCTCGAGGCTCGGTGAGCGTCCGACCGCCGTGCTTTGTTCCAACGACATGACGGCCATCGGCGTAATGCGAGGAGCCTACGAGCTTGGCATTCGGGTGCCTCAGGAATTGTCGATCGTCGGTTTCGACGACATCCGCATCGCGGAATTCATGACCCCTCCGCTGACCACGATCCAAATGTCGCAATCGGAATTGGCGACGCTGGCCTTTGATGCCCTGCTGAAAGAGGTCGGTCGCCCGATGCCTGCGCCCGAGGGCACCGAATATGTCCTGAAAACGCGGCTTATTCTCCGTGGGACGACAGCGCTCTCGGCAGACCGTGAATTAGCCAAGGCAAGGAACGGAAAAAAGCGTTCCCCAGCAGACTAGTAACCCACATCCGGCTCGAGTTGAGTAAGAGAGACGGGATGATCTCAAGCCGGCGTGAGGGCCGCTTCCTTCGTTCGCTCTACCCCTTTAGCTTCCCGGGCCCCTTCTGAAGTCAAATCCCGATTGGCGAAACCTACGCCAATCTTTTTCAGGAACGCCGTGGGGGGCTCGCCTCCCGCGAAAATCCACACGAAATCGTTGGGAACCGACTGCTTTGCGCCATTCACCTCAATCAACACTGAATCCGCGCGGAATTCAACCGGGTTGGAGTTGAACAGCACTTTGAGCTTCCCCTTGCGGACGAATTCCTGGATGCGCTGGCTATTGCGCTCCTTGATTCGCGAAAACGCGGGCTGGCGGTAGGACATCGTTACGGTGTTCCCAATCTGGCTTGCGAGCCCCATCGCTGCTTCGACCGCGGAGTCGCCTCCTCCAACCACCAGAATCCTCTTGTTGATATAGTGGTCGGCTTCGATCAGCCGGTACATCACCTTCGGCAACTCCTCGCCCTTCACGCCTAGCTTCCGCGGGCTTCCGGTTTTCCCCAGCGCCAGGATGACGTGCCGTGCCCTGTGCTCCGAACTCTGCGTGGTGACGCGGAAAATCCCATCGTCGCCCTTCACAATGTTTTCCACTTTCTCACCCGTCTTGCACTTGAAATCGGCGCGCTTCAGGACCTTGCCCCAGAATTCCAGCAAATCTTCTTTCGAGAGCTCAGTCTTCTTGAACTTTCCATGCATTGGAAATTCCACGGGGCTGGTCATTACTAGTTTCTGGCGCGGATACTTGGAGACCGTCCCGCCGATTTCGGACTGTTCCAGCGTCAGGTAGTTGAGTTTCTTTTCCGCAGCGCGTAACGACGCGCTGATGCCCGCTGGCCCGGCACCGACGATCAGAATGTCGTTGAGCCCGGCCACCGATGCCGAGGTCTTGTTGATGGCAAGCCGGCGAGCAATCGTGTCTACGCATTCGCTCCCCTGGCTGACCGCGTTTCGAATTAGCGCCAACCCTCCAAGTTCGCCCACGATGAACATGTTTCGCACTGTCGTTTCGTACTCGCGCGACAACGTAGCCAGATCGGCGCCCACACTCGGGCTGGCCAGCACCATCTTGATCGCTCCCACGGGGCAGGCATCGGCGCACAGGCTATGCCCGATGCATTTGTAGCCGTTAATGATCATCGCCTTGCCGCCGACCATGCCCAGCACGTCGCCCTCGGGGCACACCATCGTGCACGTCGCGCAGCCGATGCAGGAGTTGTTGTCAATATGCGGATGCTGGGACTGCGGGCCTTCCGAGCGGAGTTTCCCGCGCTCCGCTGATTCCCGGTGCTTCGCCGCCTTCTTCTTCTCCTGCCGGAGGTAGTAAGCGAGAAATCCCCCAATGATGGCCGCCGCGATCAAGAACGAAATCAAATTGTCCATTACACTTCCCCTTTAAAGCCGATAGCCCATCGAGAGCACCAGGCAAATATGGATAATCGCCAAAATCGCGAATGCATAGCTGAACGGGCGATGCACCACGTGCCACAATTTGAAAACCTGCTGGGTGCGCTGCAGAAACAGGATCCGTTTTGATAACGCCGCCTGGCGCCGCGCAATGTTGATACCCCGTTCCAACTTCAAGTTGGACGTATGTCGCAATCCGAATGCGGACATCAGCCATGCGCCAAACCCGGCCGCCTGGAGCCGCAGCAGCGAAATCTGAATCGGCCGCCGCAGATCGATCAGGATCATGTAGAGCAGCGCGAGGAGCATGGGCATGTGCTCGACGTCCCCCGGTGTCGGCAAGTCGTAAAGCGCCTCCATCCGCGACCCAAATGCCATCTTCTGGCCGGCGAGTTCCTGGCGGAGGCTCTCTTCCGTCTCACGCATCTCCTTCATGGAAAGCTCGGCCGCGTTCAGGTTGCGTGGAACCTGTGCGTAGAGGTACCTCCCCACGAATCCGGAAAGCGTTACACACAACATGCTCCAGAAGGCCATGCCGGCAATATTCCCGAACTTGAACGAAGCATGGAATGCGATGATGATGGGCGCCGTCGTACCCAGCACGATATGGAAATCGAGCCAATGCCGCGAGTTTCCCTGGCGCCCCAGCCAGCCCCATTTCTTGCGCAGCGGGTACAAATAAATGAGGAAAAACATCAGCACGCCCACCATGCCGAGCTTCACGCCGATGGTGCCGCTTGGCTTCAAGAGCTCGTACTTGGGAGAAAATGGCCGATTCTCCGAACTCAACGTGTAGTAATTGAACCCATAACCGGCGATCACCAACACCATCGCCAAAGAGGCGAGCCACGCGAGCAGCAATCGAAGACGGTGGCCGCGCTCCGCGTCCTCGCGGGCGAAAATGGCACTGCGTGCGCTCGCTTCTGCACTCATGGTTTGTTATCCCCCATCTGAACCTGAATGGTGGCCCGGAATCTTCGGTAATCGGTGAACCGGTGCACGTTTCGCCAGTGCTGCTTCGGCGTCTGGACGTCTATCACCGCGGAGGCCGGCATCCAGTAGGACTCTTCGGGATCGTGAAACTGCACGATGGCATAGTGGATTTCGCTCCGTAAATCGTGCAGGCCCAGATCGTCCAGGCTGGCTGCTAACGCTGCGATGAGTTTCACCACGGCGCCCGTCTCGCGCTCGATCCAGACGTCTCCCGTCAGCGGCAGCGGATAATTGCGATCGCTCAACTGAATGGCCGCCGGCGAAGATGCCCCCGCTATTGGCGTGAAATGAATCTTCACCAGCGTTCGGCCGTCGTTCTGTTCTTCGCTTACCGGAGTGAACACGTAGCTGGATTCGAAGTCCGGGTGCAGGATCAACAGCATGCTCGCAAATCCGTTGGTGATCAGCAGCGTCCTGGCCGGATCGCGAAAGGCTTCTTTGCGTGCTTCGCGTGACTCCACAAGCCGCAGCGAGCCTCCGCGCGAATTGGCCTGCATCTGGTATTCAAAAACGGAATCCTCACGGTAGATGGGCTTACCGTTATTCCCCACGATGGTTTGTGAGACGTCCTCGTCACAGACCACATTCGAGGTCTGCTCGAAAAAGGTGTCAATCAGCTTGCGTGCGTGCAGCAACGTGTCGTTGGCGCGGGCGAGGAAGGCCGGGTCATCCGCCTTGGAAGATGCCTCGTCTGGACCAGCTGGTATTACTTGCGCGCCAACGACGGCCGCCGACACAAAAATTCCAATCACGACAGCGATCGCGACACGCGCCGCACGGTCTCGAAGCATGCCACGGATCATCGGCGCAGTCCCCCGAAGCGATATCCGAATACCGTGGACCACTGCAGGTAATTCAGCGTCGTTCCGTTGTAATAACCGAGCAAACCTTCCACAAAATATCGCTGGCCGATCGACCAATCCACGGTTCCATTTACGAATTTTGAGCTCGAGTTATTCGTCAGAGGTGAATCGAACTTTTGAGTTCCCGCGAGAACTTGCAGCCGTAGCCTTTCGGTGAGATTTCTAGAGACCGAAACCGATTCGTACTGGCCGCTGCCGAAACTACTGTCGAACTGGGTGTAGTGCAGGTCCAAAAACAACCCGGTGCCTCCCAGGTTGCTGAACGTAACGCCGTAGGACTCGTTCAGAGAGTTCTTGCTGTCCGTGTTCGCCTTGCTGCGGCCCAGGCTGGTGTACACGCTGATGTGCTTGGGCAGGTCCAACCGCACGTCCCCGCTGAATCCCTGGAAGAGGTAGTTGTCGAGCAATCCAGTGCCGATCAGCAGCGGGTCGAAGGTTGGAAGATTGCGGAAGTAATTGTAGTTGACTCCAAAGGTAACCAGCTTCACGGGTTGGAAATGCAGCGAGTTGTACGTCTGCGTCAGCCCGGCCGGGTTGCTTCCGCCGCCCTCATAAGGCGAAGTTCGCGCCGTGTCGAACTGCATCGAGTTGTAGAACGCGATGTACCGCTTCCAGTTGAGATTGTTCTCAAAGAAGGCGAACTGCCGCGATACGCGCCAATCGATCGTAGTTACCGCAACGCCCGCGGTGCTCAGATAGTGAAGGTGATCGAAGTCACCGTCTTCGACGCTCACAAACGTGCCGCCGATCTGCTGGTTGGGGTTGTAGCTCCAGGAAGACGGGTCGGGCGTGGATCCGGCGAACGCTCCTACCGTGGCGATGCGGCCGACGCGGTGGCCCATGTACCCTCCGTCGATGGTGCTCAGGCTCGGCGCCCAGGGTAGATACAGCCTTCCAACGCCGTAAGTATTGGGCGAATAAGGATTCTGGTACGTGAATCCCAGGTGGTACGTGCGATTGATCAGATCGGTCAACGTCGTCGGGCTGCCGCTTGCCGCACTCGATTTGCTCGTGTTCAGATAACCGCGCCAAAAGCCATTGAAATTCCAGTAGGTGCCGCCAATGTGCGTCATATCGGCGTCAATCATCATTCCCAATTGCGTGGAATTCAGTCCGGCCTCGTTGATCCCTCCATAGCTGAAACCAAAGCGCGCGCGCATGACGCCCAGTGGCGATTCCGCGGTGTTCTCCACATGGGTGGCGCGAAATTCCTGGCCTACCGGATCCCCTGAAGTGAACGCGATGAAGATTGGATAATTCTCCGTGTCCCTCGCGGTTTCCGCCAGATGCCGGTCTTCGGCGCTGCCGGGAGAGAGGAACGCAAGCTGCCCGATCTGTAGTTCGCCGGTGGAAGAAATCACGTCGCAAACCGCGGAGGAATCCGCGACCGAAATCACATTCAGTTCAGCGACGTGCGGATATCCGCGGAAGCGCACCCCATCGCTCACGGCGTTGTCCGGCGGCGGCTCGATCACCGAAAGTTTCATGCCCTCTTGCAGGTCGGCGTTGCGCCCGGCGTCAATATAGACCGTGCTGTCCGAAATATACTTCACCCGAAATACGGCCGGCTGAGGGCCGGCGGCGGGCGACTGCGCGAACGCACGCGACGCGAACAGCGTCACCAGCAGGCAGGACAAGCCAACCCCCGTCAGTTCGAGGATAAATGCCCATCGCATCTCAGCCACCGCCCCCGTTCTTGTGGCAGTTGTAGCAGGTGGTCGGGCCGTAGCTGTAACCGCCCACCCCGTTGTGAATGTTGTTGGTCTGCGTCTGCTGGTGCGCCGTCTGCGTGTGACAGTTGATGCAGGTAAAACTCGAATAGTCCGTGGACACCTGGTGACAGTCGTTGCAGGCCGAACCGTGGTGCGGGATCGGGAAGTACGTGTGACTGAACGTGGCGCCGAGCCAGCTCGCCGTCGTGTGGCACGTATCGCACGTCGTCGGGTAGCCTGCCGCAATATGGTTCGGCACGGACCCGCCAAGCGTCTGCGTGCTGAGCCACGCGGCCTGATGGCAGCCGTAACACGCCGTATTCGCGGAGGTCAGGCTGTAATTGTTGCTGACGTGGCAGTCCGTGCATGCGGTGATCTTCGACCCGGCGGCTGGCGGCATCTGGTGCGCCCCGGTCAACGCCCAGCCGGTCGTGCTGTGATCGAACGTCCCGGGATTCCATGCAGTCGTGTTGTGGCAGGTCGAGCAGAGCGACGTCGGAAAGCCCGCGGCAACGTGGTTCGGCACCACGCCGCCGAGTGTCTGCGTGCTGTTCCATTTGTCCTGGTGGCAGCCATAGCAATCCGTGTTAGCACTCGTCAGCGTGTAGTTGTTATTGACGTGGCAGGATGCGCAGGGCGTAGTCAGGTGCGTGCCGGTCAGCGGCCAGCCGGTTACGCTGTGATCGAAATTCGCGGTGCCCCAGCCCGCAGTGGTATGGCAGTTCGTGCAGTTAGCCAGCGCAAAGGCGGGCCCTGCCGTCGAGTGCGTCGGATTGTTTGTCTGCTGCCAGGTCGTCAAGTGACATCCCGCCGTGCCGCAAGCCGTCGGAGAAATCTGCAACGTATAGTTATTGCTGATGTGGCAGTCCGTGCATCCCGCGACCTTTCCGGCCGGCGCGAGCTGGTGCAGATTTTGCAACGGGAATCCAGTCGAGTCGTGTTTCCAGGTCGAAGTCCAATTAGTCGTTGTGTGGCAAGTCGAACACTGTGACGTGGGGAATCCCGCCGCAACGTGATTCGGCACGGCCCCACCGAGCGTCGCCGTGCTGTTGTACTTCTCCTGGTGGCATCCGTAGCAATCGGTATTGGCTGCGGTGAAGTTGTAGTTGTTATTCACATGGCAGGACGCGCAGGGCGTGGTCGCGTGCGCCCCGGTCAGCGCCCATCCCGTGGTGCTGTGATCAAACGTGGCCGAGTCCCAGGAAATCGTGCTGTGGCAACTCGAACAATTACCCACCGCAAACGCGGATCCTGCCGTCGCGTGCGTCGGATTGTTCGTCTGCTGCCAGTTCGTCAAGTGGCACTGCGAATTGCCGCAATCGGTCGGCTGAATGTTGAGCGCATAGTTGCTATTGATATGGCACTGCGTGCAGGTAGTCACTTTTCCGGCCGGTGCCAGCTGGTGTGAATTCGTCAGCGGAAAGCCCGTCGCGCTGTGGTCGAATTTTCCGTCGGCCCACACCGTGATCGTGTGGCACGTGGCGCACCCCGTGGCCGTGGTCGGAAAATTCGCCGTCACGTGGTTAGGTACGTTTCCCCCGGCGGTTTGCGTCTTGTTCCAGTCCGTCAGGTGACAGGACATGCAGTCGCCGCTGCTCAACGAGTAGTTGTTGCTCACATGGCACTGTGCGCAAGGCGTGCTCGCGTGCGTTCCGATTAACGCAAACCCCGTAACGCTATGATCAAATGAGGCGGCGTCCCAGCCCTTCGTGGTATGGCAATTCGCGCAGTTGGACGTCGCAAACGCGGGCCCTGATGTCGAGTGCACAGGGTTGTTCGTCTGCTGCCACGTCGTCAAATGGCACTGCGAATTGCCGCAATCGGTGGGAGCAATCTGCAAATTGTAATTGTTGTTGATGTGGCACGACGCGCACGGGACGTTCGCGTGGCTGTTTGTGAGTGGGAAACCAGTTGTGTCGTGATTGAACGTCGCGTTCGTCCAGCTCGTCGTGTTGTGGCACTGTGAGCAATTGGCTGGCGCGAAGGGAGCGCCAGCGGTGGAATGCACAGGCTCTGTGGTCTGTTGCCATATGGTCAAGTGGCATTGGGAGTTCCCGCAATCCGTGGCGGCAATCTGCAGATTGTAGTTGTTGTTGATGTGGCACGAGGCGCAAGGCACGTTTGCGTGGCCCGCCGTCAGTGGAAATCCCGTCGTGCTGTGATCGAAACTCGTGCCCAGCCAGCTGTCGAATTTATGACACCCTCGGCAATTCGCCGGGACGAACGCCGGCCCGGCGGTGGAGTGATTGGGATTGGCGGTATTTTGCCAGTCTTTCAGATGGCAGGACTGGCAATCCGTGGACAAGCCCAGGAATTGCCCCGTTGCCGCCTGCTTGTGGCATTCCTGGCAAGGCACGGCGGCGTGCGCGCCGAACAGCGGAAACCGGTTCTGATGATCCTTCACCTGCTGCACGGCAATGTTCCAGCCTTGGACCGTGTGGCACTCCGCGCAATTCGGACCCATCTGGCGACGGTGAATGTCCGCGTGGCAATCCGCGCAATTTTTCCCCACATTCGTGAACACCGGTTTCATGTGGCATTGCACGCATTTCACTTTTTCGTGCATGCCCCGCAGGGGGTAGCTGGTCTTGTTGTGATCGAATTCCGGCACGGCCTTGATCGGGCGCCAGCCCGCCGACGAGTGGCAGTTTTCGCAAGGCATGTTCAGCGGACCATGAGGATTGCGTGCCACGCCGTGTTGCGCCGGAGTTGACGAAGGGAGCGCGGAATGCGGCGCGGGAAAAGCGGAGGCCCCGGCCGGATAAGGAAGCGCCAGAAGAGCCCAGAGCGAGAACTGGAGTAAGGTGAGCGTATCGTTCTCCCGTTAGGCAATGCACACACGTGCCGCTAGGCTGGGTGGAACTTCTCCTTCAATTTTCCGGGAAACGAAATTGGCCTACTACTGTACTGGCGGCCAGTTGTTGACCAGTCGGAACATGCCTCACCTGCTTGAACTCCGCATGGTCCTTGTTTTCAGTCGGAAGGATCCGGCTTGACGATCCGCGGGTTGCTCCCGTGGCAATCTGCGCATTTGCTCGGCGCATTCTTGTAGACCACGATGATTTTGTCGCCAACCAGTCTGGTCTGCTGGTGGCACTTGTTGCAGCGGACATTCGCATGCCCGCCCGTCAGCGGTAGGTGCGTGCGCGTGTCGTGATCGAAGCTGGACGGCGCCCAATGCTGCGTATTGTGGCAGTCGGCGCAATGTGTCGTCTTGCCATCTCTGGCGACGAACTGCTTGTCATGGGCATCGGCGTGGCAAGCCTCGCACTGCTGCGGTGTGCCTTTGAACCGCGAAGCATAGTCCGCCGTGGCCTTATGGCATTCGCCGCAGGTAACCGTGCGGTGCGCCCCCAACAGCGGAAACTTGGTCTTCGAGTGGTCAAAACCGTTGATGTCCACCCAGGTCTTGACCGTATGGCAGGCCTCGCAGCCCAACGGAGTGCCACCCGCGCGTTTGCGGGTCATGCGAGCGTTGAACTCCCCGTGGTGCGGATCGTTGTGGCACGCTGTGCATGTGCGATCCTCGAATTTGAAGGGAAGAATCTTATCGCTGCGGCCGCCTGCCCCCAGTTTGTGGCAATCCGAGCACGGCACGGCGACGTGTGCTCCCGCCAGAGCGAAGCGGGTGTTGCGGTGCTTGGCAATCGTGAACGTAGTCCGGTGGAAGTCCACGACCGTGTGGCAGGCTTCGCACTTGTTGTTGTACGGGGCCAGGGCAAACTGACCGTCGTGCGAATCCTTGTGGCAGTCCGCGCAGGTCTCGAACTTCACCTTGTAGATCGTGTCTTTTCCAGCGGGAATGTGGCACTTCGCGCATTCCACCTTTGCGTGCTTCCCTTTGAGCGGATAACCCGAGGTGTCGTGCTCCTTCACTCCGAACAATGAAGGTTTCCAGCCATCCACCGTGTGACATTCCGAGCATTCGCCTTTTTTAGGGCGCGCGGCAAATTGCCCCTTGTGCGGATCCGGTTTGTGGCAATCGTTGCAGTAAGTGAAAACAAGCTGCCTCTTGAAGTCGCCGTCGATGTGGCACGCAGTGCAGGCAACCTGCGCGTGCTTGCCCAACAGCGGGAACTTCGTTTTCGAGTGGTCGAACGCAAAGCCGGGCAGCAAATTCTTCCAGCCGCTGGTGGTATGGCAGGATTCGCAGGCCTTCTTGAATTCGCCCTTGTGCGGATCGAGATGGCATGCGTTGCAGGTATCGAACTTTATCCCCGTATACCTGGCCGGGCCACCGGGCACGTCAGGCTTATGGCACTTCTCGCACGGCACCTTCACGTGCAATCCGGTCAGGGGATAGTGGGTTTTCGAATGGTCGAAGTTCTTGGCTTCCTTCCAACTCTGAACGTTGTGGCACTTTGTACACTCGTTGCCCAATTGCCCTTTGTGAGGATCCGTGTGGCAGGCCGGGCATTTTTCGGAAAGCCCAAGGTAAGACCTGGAAAGATCATGCCGCTTGATCAGGGCGCGGTCCCCCGGAATCATGTGGGAGGTGTTGTGGCACTTGTCGCACGCGAGCGGCGCGTGTTTTCCCTCCAGCGTAAAGCCTGTCAGCCGGTGGTCAAAAGTTTTCTCCGAAGATTCCCAGTGGATGAGATGGAAGTCCTCTCCGTTGTGTTCCAGGTGGCAGCGCACGCACTCCTTGCCATTGGAATTTTGCATCTGGAGTTGCGCATGGTACCCGTGTTGTTCGGCCAGCGTGTGTGCGATTTCTTTATGACATTCCAGGCATTTGAAAGTCGGTGTGGCGGCCCCAAACTCATGACACGTCGCGCAATGCGTGGTCCCCGATAAAGACGAGTGTGCTTTCGAAAGAGGGCCCGGCGAGATCTGTCCAGCGGCCCGGCTCGGCAAAAATCCGCACGCAACGCCCAGAAACACCAGCAAGCCCGCAAAACGCAGCCATCGCGGCGCGGGGCGGCCCTTCTTCTTCAAGCCAGGCGTGCGATTCGGCACGCTTGCCTCCGTCCTGTTGCTGAGTTCGGCCGGGAGTCACACCCGCGGTCTCCTGCCACATGTCACGGGATAGACATGTTGTAGAGATAGCAGGTCGGCCGTGCCTGGCGAAAGCTGTACGGTGGGTCAGTTGAAGACGGGTACTAACGAGCGGCCTGCAACTACTCGAGGTGCTGGTAACCCGCTGCCAGCATAGCGAGCATCTCTTTTTCCAGAAGGCCTTTTGTGGCGACCGGCCAGGAGGTTGCGGGTTGTTTAAACGTCGGGTCCGCGGACTTCCCTTCCCCTTCAAACTGCGCGGAGACCTGGACCCGCACGAACCCGCCGCCGAGGTCCACGGTCCGCACCATGACCGCGGCCTTTCCATCCTCGAAATTCAGCGGTTCGATCAAGATCTTGGTGTCCGCGTATTTTTCCAGTTCATCCGTATTCAGATAGCGGACAAACGTCCACGAGTCCTCGGTTGCGTGGCTCTCATGCATTCGCCATTTCTGCTGGCGTGCTATGGATTGGAAAGTTTCTTGAATTTCCAGCGGCGCTCCCTGAATCTCCATGCACGCCGGAAGCGGCGCAGGCGGAAGCGGATGTTTCGTTTTGTGGTGGCTTTTCTGCTTGCCGGCGGGCGCCAGCACGGGATTCGCCGTGCACGCGCGCGTTCTGACGGGTGTTGCGCTACCTTCGGACGGCGGTTGCGCGCGCAAGGCAGGCGGCGCACCAACGCTCACGCTGAAAACGAAGGGCGTCGCCAACAGAAGTGCGCGCAACCGGGCGCGGGGAGAGCATGCCATAGAAAACAGCGTAGCGGATGCGGCACCCAGGGCGTGATTGGTGATGACGGATGTTCCGGATTCGTCAACGCGACTCGCGCGTTCTTCGCGCAATCGCCGGTATCAGCGGGCGATCAAAGTCTCCGCCGCAGGAGTGACACCCAGCGCGGCGTCCACGACCTGCAGCGCCTCCTCCACCACGTCGAGCCCCTGCCGAAGCTCCGCTTCATTGATGATCAGCGGCGGGCACACCCACAGCATATTGAACCGGCTGAACGCATACACGTGCTTCGATTTCAGGTGCGCCGCCAGTTTTCCCATTTCCGGGCTGCCGCCATTGAACGGTGCCAGCGGCTCGCGCGTCGACTTGTCTTTCACCAGTTCCAGCACGCTGAACAGACCCTTGCATCGGACGTCGCCGATGCAGGCGTACTTCTTTTTCATCGCCTCCAACCGCCCTGTCAGATAGCGCCCCTGCTTTTCGACATTTTCGAAAACTTTCTCTTCTTCGTAGATGCGCAGGTTCGCCACCGCCGCCGCACAGCACACGGGGTGCCCGCTGTAGGTCAATCCGCCCCACAGCATATTCGTCTCGAAGTGCTCCGCAATCCGGTCCGAAACGATGACCGCTCCCAGCGGCATGTATCCGCTCGTCAAGCCCTTTGCGCAGGTGACCATATCGGGCTTGATGCCATAGTGCTGCGTCGACACCCATTTCCCGGTCCGGCCAAATCCGGCCATCACTTCGTCGTCAATCAACAGTATCCCGTATTTGTCGCACAGCGCCCGCAGCTTTGGATAGTAATCGTCCGGCGGCACCAGCAACCCGTTCGAACCCGTAATTCCCTCTACCATCACCGCCGCGATGTTCTGTGGGCCTTCCATCTGAATCACTTCCTCGATGTGGCTCACGCACTCGCGGTGGCAGGTCTCCACCTTTTGGCCAAACGGACAGCGGTAGCAATACGGATCGAACACCCGGACGATGCCGGGAATTCCCGGCTCAACCGGCCAGCGGCGCGGATCGCCGGAGGCGGTCATCGAACCCATGGTGGCGCCGTGATAGCTGCGATAACGTGTGATGATTTTGTCGCGGCCCGTAACCAGCCGCGCCATTTTCATCGCGTTTTCGTTCGCTTCCGAACCGCCCAGCGTAAAGAACGACTTCGCCAGGCCGGTCACCTCGGCGAGCTTCTTGCCGAGCGCCCCGCGCGGCTCCGTTGCAAACCCCGGCCCGGCGAAGCAAAGCTCGTCCACCTGCTTCTTGATCGCTTCCAGCATCTTCGGGTGCTGGTGACCGACGTTGAGGTTGATGAGTTGCGAGCTGAAGTCCAGCCACTTCTGGTCGTCGCCGTCCCAGAACCACACTCCCTGGCCGCGCTTCATGTGCATCGGGTTCGACGCGCTCTGCACCGACCACGAAAACATCGTGTAGTCGCGGTTTTCTTGCACGATTTTCTGCGATTTGGCGTCCATGGCAATTGTCCTCTTTGTGGAACTCACTGCGCCTGCGAAACCCAGCTCAGCGTTTTGCTGGCCAGCCGGTCCAGCGCGGCCACCGACATCTCCAGGTGCTCTTCCTTCGTGTCCTCGATCTTGTTGTGGCTGATCCCGTGCAACGATTGCACGAACATCATAACCGTTGGAATGTCCGCGCGCGCAACTTCCGCCGCGTCGTGCAACGGTCCCGAAGGCATGCGATGCGAATGGCCGGAAATCTCGCGGACCGACTCTTCGCAAAGCTCCAGCAGGTGCGGGTGGAACGGGATCGGCTCGATATTCCAGATCCGCGACCACTCCACCGAGCAGTTTTCTTCTTTCGCAAATCGCCGGCTCGCCTCTTGCGCTTCGCGCAGCATCTGCGCCAGAACTTTGCCATCCAAGTCGCGCTGGTCCAAAGTTGCCTCGCACCGCCCAACTACCGCGGTCACGATCCCCGGAAACGTCTTCAGGCTACCGATTGTGCAGACGGCGTCTTCGTGCTTGCCGGCGATGTTCCGAATTTCCAGTTCCAACTTCGCCGCGGCAGCCAACGCATCCTTGCGCAATTTCATCGGCGTCGATCCCGAATGCGCTTCCTGCCCGTAAAACGTGATGGCGTGCCGTTCGACGCCTTTTGTGCCCAGCACCACGCCCAGTGGCAATCCCATCTTCTCGAGCACCGGCCCCTGTTCGATGTGCAATTCGAGATACGCCGCCGCGTTCGCGCGCTCTTTCGCCGCCTCCGGAAAACGATCGATATGCACGCCGCAGCGCTTCAGCGCATCTTCCATGGTGATGCCGTCACGATCTTTTCGTCCGCGATCGGCCTCGATCGTGTGATTCCCGGCAAACGCCGAGGAACCCAGCAGGCTGCGCCCGAAGCGCGCGCCTTCCTCATCCGCCCAGTCCACCAGGCGGACCGTCAGTGGCGGCTTTCCGTTGAACTCGGCATTGATCCGCCGCAGCACTTCCAACCCCGCCAGTACATTCAGGCTGCCGTCGAGCCACCCGCCGTTGGGCACGGAATCGAGATGGCCGCCGATCAGCAATGCTTTTTCGGAAGCGCCGCGCAGCGTCACCCAGTTGTTCCCCGCCGCGTCGTGGTGGTGCTCCAGCGGCATTCCCACCAGCTTCGTCGCGAACCACTTCCGCGCCTTCTGCCACACGTCGGTCCACGCAACGCGCTGCGCCCCATTTTCGTCGGCAGACAGCTCGCGAAGCTCTTTCAGTTCGGCAACCGTCCGTTTTGGATTCAGGCTCATGGCGTGGCTCGTTCAGGAATAAGCGGGTTCCCTCTTCAGCATACGCCCGCGGCCGCGCTCTCCAACAAACTTTCCGTCGCGCACCTGGACCTTGCCGCGCACGGTGACGATCTCGGGTCGTCCTTCAATTACCATACCCTCGAATCCGCTGTAATCGTTGTTGACGTGATGCGTTTTCGCGGATATCACGCCGCGATAGTCCGGATCGTAGACCACCATGTCGGCGTCGCTGCCAATCGCAATCGTGCCTTTTCGCGGAAACAGCCCGAAGAGTTTTGCCGGCTGCGTACTTGCGGCATCAATAAAGCGTTCCAGCTCGAGCATCCCTCGCTTCACTCCATACGTGTACAGCAGATTCACACGATCCTCGATGCCGGGGATGCCGTTCGGAATCGTCGTGAACGCGTCCTTGCCAAGCAGTTTTTGCTCCGTGTCGAACGGGCAATGGTCCGTCCCAACGGTGTCAATCAGGCCACGGTTCACCGCGCTCCACAGCACAGAGAGATTGTGTTTCGCTCGAAGCGGCGGCGACATCACGTGCTTCATGCCTTCCACGCCCGGCCGCTCCGCGTACGTTTTGTCCAGTAGGAAATGGGGTATCACCGATTCGATGAACAGCTTGACGCCACGCTCTTTCGCCGCGAGCGCGACCTTCAGCGCGGGCTCGCAGGATAGATGTACCACATAGCCTGTGGCCCTCGTGTTTTCCAGAAACGTGGCAAACCGGCCCGTGCCCTCTGCTTCCACCGACTCCGGCCGGCTCGGCTCGTGCCACTCCGGCCCGGTTTTCCCTTCGCTCATCAGTTTCTGCTGCAGTTGCGCTACCAACTCCGCGTTTTCGCAATGGGCCGTGACAATTACTCCTAGTTGCCGCGCCAGTTGCAGCGTGTGGTACATCTCCTCGTCGGTCACTCCAAAGAAATTCTTGTACGAGAGAAAGATTTTGAACGAAGACGTCCCATCCGCAACAATTTCGCGCAACTGTTCCGGCGTCTCCTTGATGAACTTTGTCACCGACATGTGAAACGCATAATCGCACGCGCTCTTTCCCTCGGCTTTCGACTTCCATAGCTGGTAGCCTTCCAACGCGTCGTCGTTGCGATTCGGGCAGCACATCTCGATGTACGTCGTCGTCCCGCCGATGAGTGCCGCAATGCTGCCGGTCTCATGCGAATCCTTGGCGAATGTTGCCATGAATGGCAGATAAATGTGCACATGGGGGTCAATGAAGCCGGGGAAGACCAGCTTGCCCGCCGCATCCACAATTTCCGTTCCCGGAGGCGCGTCGAGATCCCTGCCGATCCGGGTGATCGTTTCGTTCTCCGCATAAACGTCCGCGCGTTCCCGCGCTCCCACGGTGACAATCTCTCCGTTCTTGATCAACAGCGCCATCGCCGGCTCCCCGCACTCAGTGAATGTGAATTCCCATCTTCTCCCGGTACGCCTTCATCTTCGCCCAATCTTCTGTCACTTCGCGCTGTTTCGTGGAAAGTTCGTCCCAGGTCATCGGAGGGCGCTCGGGCGGCTCCTCTACCATTTGGATGCAGCTTTCTACCGGACAAACGTTGAAACACAGCCGGCAGCCGACGCAGTCTTCCTCACGCACACGTACCATCGGCCGCGTGTGCACCGCCGCGGCCTTCCCGTTCGAACGCAAGTCATAACTCCCCGGCGACACCACGCTGCCGTCCTTCGCGATCAGGTCAATGCACTGGTGCGCCGTATCATTGCACGCCACGTAACAAAGGTCGCAGCGGATGCATTTTTCCTGGTCAATCCGGGCCACGGCCTTGAAGGACAAGTCGAAGTTTTTGAAGTCCGACACGCGATGCACGCTCTTCCCGACCACATCGGGAATCGTCTGGAATCCCTTTTCGTCCATCCAGTTGGAAAGCCCGTCGCATAAATCCTCGATGATGCGGAATCCGTAGTGCATCACCGCCGTGCAGACCTGCAGGCTGCTCGCGCCCAGCAGCAGAAATTCCGCCGCGTCCGCCCAGTTGGAAATCCCGCCCATCCCGGAAATCGGAAGTCTCGACCCGGAAACCACGGAGTCGGTTCCCAGCGCCGAAAGCATGTTCAAGGCAATCGGCTTTACGGCCGGGCCCGCGTAGCCCCCGTGCCCGCCCTTGCCGCCGATGCTGGGCACGAGCTCCATCGTGTCCAGGTCCACTCCGATGATGGAATTGATCGTGTTGATGAGCGAAAGCGCGTTTGCGCCGGCCGCCACCGCCGCCCGCGCCGGTATGACGATGTTCGAAATGTTCGGCGTCAGTTTGACGATTACTGGAATCCTCGCCACTTGCATCACCCAGCCGGTGATCTGCTCGCAGTATTCCGGCACCTGCCCCACCGCGCTTCCCATGCCGCGCTCGCTCATTCCGTGCGGGCACCCGTAATTCAGCTCGATTCCATCCGCGCCGGTGTCCTGAATCCGCTTGATTATTTCGTGCCATGCTTCCGGCTTGGACTCCACCATCGCCGAAACAATCACCGCGCGGTCCGGCCACGCCTTCTTCACTTCGGCGATTTCTCGCAGATTCTGCTCCAGCGGCCGGTCGGAGATTAGCTCCACATTGTTGATCGCCAGCATTGTCTGCCCGCCGTAGTGCCACGCTCCGTAACGGTTCGAAACGTTCAGCACTGGCGCCCCGATCGTCTTCCACACCGCACCGCCCCATCCCGCTTCAAACGCGCGGTGCACCTGCATCCCCGAATTCGAGGGCGGCGCCGAAGCCAGCCAGAACGGATTCGGCGATCGGATCCCCGCGAAATTGATTGCCAGATCAGCCACGGCCCACCAGCCTTTCCTGGATCGCGCGCGCCGCCAGTTTTCCATCCTGCACCGCCATCACCGTGGACGCGGCGCCCCACGCGCGAATGCAGTCCCCTCCCGCGTACACGCCCCGCACGCTCGTTTGCAGTGTTTTGTCCACAGCGATGTAGCCTTTTTCCGTCTTCAAATGCAATCGCGCGGCCAGCGAAGTCTTCTCTTGCCCAATTGCTTTCACTACCTGATCGGCGGGTATCACAAAGTGCGAGCCGTCCACCGGCCGCGGCGCCGGGCGCCCCGAAGCGTCCTTCGCTCCCAGGCTCATGTGCACGCACTCCACTCCCTCGACTACGCCGTTTTTTACGAGCACGCGAATCGGCTGCGACAAGAATTCGAACCGCACGCCTTCTCTCTTGATGAACTCGTACTCATGCGGATACGCCGTCATCTCGCTGGCTGTGCGCCGGTAAATCATCGTGACGTGCTCGCCGCCGCACCGCTTCGCTATCGTCGCGCAGTCGATCGCCGTGTTCCCGGCTCCGATCACCACCACGTTCTTCCCAATCTTCATGCCATGGCCGTTAATCTTGCTTTGCTCGATGTATTCCAGGCCGTCGAGAATATGCTCTTCTCCCGGAATGCCCAAGTTTGGAGTCGCGCCGAGGCCCAGGCCGAGGAAAACCGCATCGAATTTGGCCTGTAGCTCGTCGAGTTGCAGATCGTTTCCGATCTCGCGGCCGGTTTCGACCTGCACCCCCAGCCCGCGGATCATCTCCACTTCCGCGAGCGCGATCACCACCGGCTCGCGAAGCCCAATAATTCCAAATGTCGAAAGTCCGCCCGCCAGCTTGCGCTTTTCAAACAGCGTCACCTGATGGCCGCGCTTCGCCAATTCGCCCGCACAGGAGAGCCCCGCCGGCCCGCCGCCTACCACCGCGATTTTCTTGTCTGTGGTCGCCGCTTTCGGGAAAACATCCGCGCTCTTGGAATAAACGTAGTCCATCGCGTACCGCTGCAGCCTGCCAATCGCTATCGGCTTGTGCTCGGACCCAAGCACACACGCCCCTTCGCAAAGCTCCTGTACCGGGCACACCCGCGCGCACGTGGCGCCAAGCAGATTCGACTCCAGGATTGTCCTCGCCGAACCGCGCAGATTCCCTGTGTTTATTTTCTTGATGAATTTCGGAATATCAATGTGTGTGGGGCAGGCGTGCGTGCACGGCGCGTCATAGCACATCAGGCAGCGGCCCGATTCCACCAGGGCTTCGTGCTTCGTCAGAGGTGGCAGCGCCTCTTGCAGCGCCTCCCGCTCCACTGTCCATGCCTCATTCTCGTCCAAGACACCCTCCCGGCGGTTTCCGAAACCCTTGGAGCGCTCAGGTGATACGAAGAAGGAAAGTTAGAATCGCCGCGGCTTTCGTTCCATCTTCTTTTTCGTCGATGCTATGCCTTTGCCGGCCGCATGAAAAGATAATATAGCCAGCCGGAGACGAAAAAGCCGACAAACCACGCGTAATTGTAAAGCCAGCCGAAGTAGCTGGCATACTGGCGGAGCTCACGCACCTGGAGAAATACCAGCCCGACCAGAGCCACGCCTACCCCTGCCCCTAGCGCCAGCAGCGCCCGTCGATTGAACCCGCTGTTGTATTCATAGCGCCCCGGCCGCGTGTAGAGATCGTCCACATCCAACTCGCGCTTCCTCACCAGGTAGTAGTCGAAAATCATGATCCCCGCGATGGGTCCCAGCAGCGCCGAACTTCCGATCAGCCAGCCAAATATGTACGAACTGAAATCCGTCATCAGCTTCCACGGCATCATCAGAACACCGATCACTCCGGTAATGAGTCCTCCGGTGCGAAACGAAATCAGGCTCGGCCGCAAATTCGAGAAGTCGTTCGAGGGCGATACCACGTTGGCTGCAACGTTCGTGTTCAGCGTCGCAATCAACAGGGCAATCAGCGCGACCAAAGCAATCACAGGCTGATTGAATTTCCCCAGCAGGACCACCGGATCCCAGATCGGCTGGCCGAAAATCACCGCCGACGCCGAAGTTACCGCCACCCCGATGAACGCGTACAGCGTCATCGCCATCGGCAAGCCCATCGCCTGCCCCGCCATCTGTGCTTTTTGCGATTTCGCATATCGCGTGAAGTCCGGAATGTTGAGCGCCACCGTGGACCAGAAACCCACCATCCCAGTGAGCGCGGGAATGAAAAACCGGATGAATTCACCCGTGGAATGGAATTTGCTCTCCGAATGCAATACCGGCCCGAATCCCCCGGCCTTCCGCGTGATCCATCCCAGCAGCAGAAGCCCCACGATTAACATGAATGGCGCGCCGATGCCCTCGAGAAACTTGATCGTCTCGATGCCCCTCCAGATCACGAACATGTTGATGCCCCAGAAAAAGAAGAAGCACACCCAGTGCGCGCCGCCAATATTCCCCGCCGTCGGCCACACGATCCTCAGCATCGAATAAATCGCCTGGCCGCCGATCCAGGATTGAATCCCGAACCATCCGCAGGCCACCAGCGCGCGCAACACCGCCGGAACGTTTGCCCCGCGCACGCCGAACGACGCGCGCACAAACACCGGAAACGGTATGCCGTATTTTGTCCCGGCATGCGCATTTAGCAGCATTGGAACCAGCACAATCAAATTGCCCAGTAGAATCGTGCCAACAGCCTGGATCCAGTCCATGCCACCGGCAATCAACCCCGAGGCAAGCATGTACGTGGGAATGCACACGCTCATGGCCACCCACAGCGAAGCGTAGTTGTAGGTGCCCCACGAGCGGCGTTCCATGGGGATCGGCGCAAGGTCGTGATTGTAGAGAGAGGGATCGACCTTGATGAGCTGCGTCTCGCTAAGCTGCATGGCCACCCCGAGCCGTACTGACGAATGAGGCGTCAGCGTACCGAAACTCCGCCCAAAATTCCACTTTCGCCCCAAGGATGTTTCGATCAACTCAGGTGGCGCCCGCCTCCTCTTTAACCTGAGCTTCGAAGAGCGGGCGAGTATCCTTAAAAAATCGTGGAGGGAAAACCAGGTGGGAAATCCGCAAGTCTTGTTCGTCGTTCGAACAAAAAAATAGGGGCGAGCCGGCGTTGAGCGCGGCCCGCCCCATCAGACTAGAGGCTAGTTACGTTCGCAGCCTGCAGGCCCTTCGGGCCCTTGGTGACTTCGAACTCAACCGCCTGCCCTTCGTTCAACGTCTTGTACCCATCGGACTGAATCGCCGAGAAGTGCACGAAAACGTCTTCGCCGGACTGGCGTTGAATGAAGCCAAATCCCTTGCTGGCATTGAACCACTTTACTGTTCCTTGTTCTTTCACTGTGTTTCCTATTCTTTGTTAAACTATTTGCTGCTGCTCGACTGCCTCCAGCCGTAAAACAAAAAAGGCCGCGAGTTTGAACTCGCAGCCCCTCTAAATTCGAATCTAAAGGTGTTACAAGAGCAACAAACGCAACTCCAGTCTAACACACCTTCCATTCCGCGCCACAACTATTTTCGCCCTTCCTTCCCGTATGCAGCTCCACACCTGCCCTCCGATTTTCCACGCAGCCGCGGGCCATAATGGTAGAGTAGTTCATAACTATGAGCCTCCGCACTCTTTTCAAGAACGATCGCACTTTCCAGGAACCCGTCAACTGGGGCATTACCGTCTTCATGATTGCCCTTCACCTCTCCGCTCTCGGCGCTGTTTTCTTCTTCACCTGGAAGGCTCTCTTCCTGGCGGTCGCCATGTGGTGGGTGGCCGGCAGCCTGGGCATTGGCATGGGCTACCATCGCCTGTTGACCCACCGCGGCTATAAGACTCCCAAGATCATCGAGTATTTCCTCGCCACCTGCGGGACGCTCGCCATTGAAGGCGGCCCCATTTCCTGGGTCGCCACACATCGCATTCATCACCAGAACACCGACAAGGAGGGCGATCCGCACTCCCCTCGTGACGGTGGCTTCTGGTCGCACATGGGCTGGATTCTTACCGGGCGCGCGATGCACCGCGATCGCTCCGAGCTTCTTCCCTATGCTCCCGACTTGCGCAAGGACAAGTTCTACCTCTGGCTCAGCAAGTGGCACATTGTCCCTTCCGTCGCGGTGGCCCTGCTCTTCTATGCCATCGGCGGCTGGCCCTGGGTTTTCTGGGGAGTTTTCGTGCGCACGGTGTTCAGTCTCCACGCCACGTGGCTTGTGAATTCCGCCACGCACATGTGGGGCTCGCAGCGCTACGAGACCGGTGACTCTTCCACAAACAGTTTCTGGGTGGCCATCCTAACCTTCGGCGAAGGCTGGCATAACAACCATCACGCAGAGCCACAAGCGGCCCGGCACGGGCGCGCCTGGTATGAAGTGGACATGAACTGGTATGGCATCTTCGCCCTGAAATTGGTTGGCTTAGCCTGGGATATCAAGCGCCCCCGACTCGACGCTGAAGTAGCATTGCCTGCGGCTGCAGATTGAAGGTCGCCCTGAATTCCAAAATTTGTAATTCAACCGTGCCTTTCTCCTCACAATAACCATCTCATTGATATCGCAGACCTTACGGCGCTTGCGGTCGGTTCAAGATTTGCGTAAACGTTAACGCAATCCTTTCCTTGAAAACTGTAATTATTGACAGTTCCCAATTTGCAGCGCATTCGTCATCATCTTCCTGCTGTTGGGGTGGATCCTTCGCATAGTCCTCTCGCTTCTTTCTTCGGTTCCCCCCAGGATGTGCTTTCTATCGAGCAGCCCGCGTCGACGGCAAGATCGTTTCGTTCTTTTAGGCGGAGCGGAGTGCTTTCAGAAATTCTTGGGCGGAGAATTTCTGAACTACGCAGGTTGCTCGACAGAGCGCACATCCGAGTCCCACCTGTTGCCATTGATTCCCATATTCTTAACGGCGTTCCTTTGCTGTATCCTGTTTGAAGTGGTGAGGTCTCCATTTTTCTCTGTGTAGAATCCTCCGGAGGCAATCCCCTTGGCCAAAGTCCGGATACTCCTCGCCGACGACCATATCCTGGTTGCCGAAGCGATCAAACGTCTGCTGGAGCCGGAATACGATGTAGTCGGCGTCGTCGCCGATGGCCGCACGCTTCTCCGCGATGCCGCGAACCTTAAACCGGATGTCGTTGTCGTTGACCTGAACATGCCCATGCTCAATGGAATCGACGCCAGCAAACAACTCAAGGCGACGCATCCCACATTGAAGATTATCGTCCTGACCATGAACGAAGATGCGGAAATCGCCTCGGAAACCATGCGCACCTGGGCTTCCGGCTATCTCCTGAAAAAATCCGCCGGATCGGAACTCGTGAAAGCGGTCAGAGAGGTTCTCCGCGGAGGAAAGTATGTGACCCCTGCTCTTCAGCAAGCGCTCGTCGAGCTTTCTGCACGTGAGCCGCGGGCTTCCGAGACCGGTCGTGTGTTGACTCCCCGTCAACGTGAAGTCCTGCAACTCCTGGCGGAAGGTCACACCATGAAGGAAGCTGCCGCCATCCTCAATGTCGCCACGCGCACGGTCGCATTCCACAAATATCGCATCATGCAAGATTTCGGCCTTTCCAATAACTCCGACTTGCTGCGCTTTGCCATCAAGCAGCGAGTTGTAAATCAGACCTGAGCCGCGTAGCCGCCCACCGTTACTTCCTGGAACACCCGCCTTGTGCCTTTCTCGTATTCTGTTAGGCTGTCCGTGTGGGAGGCTGCTTTGGGAGCTTCCTCTCCACAAGCTTCTCGGCAGAGCCCCGCCTTTTACCTCCTGTCCGATTCGCGCGTTTCGCGCGCAGGAGGTTTCGTATGGCCCCCACACCACGTCCCACTCCCACTGGCCGTGAAATTCTTTGGGGTGAAGAGGAAATCATTGTCAGCAAGACCGACCTGAAAGGAATCATCCTCTACGCCAATCAGACCTTTCTGCGAATAGCGCGCTATTCCGAACGTGAAATTCTGGGCCAGCCCCACAACATCATCCGACATCCAGACATGCCCAAATGCGTGTTCAAGCTGCTCTGGGACACACTCGAAGACGGCAAAGAAATCTTTGCCTACGTGAAGAATCTGGCGAAGGATGGCGATCACTACTGGGTTTTCGCCCACGTCACGCCCACCTTTGGCGCCAACGGCCGCATCGTCGGCTACCACTCCAATCGCCGCTGCCCGCTACGCAAACAGGTCGAGCTGTTCGAGGGCATTTACGCCAAGTTGCTGGCCGAAGAAAAGCGCCACGCCGACTGGCGCGAAGGCATGGCCTCCGCCGGCCGCCTGCTGCTTTCCACGGTCGCCGAGCAAAAAATGGATTACCCGGAATTTATCTTTTCCGTCTGAGAGGAGAACCAAGAGTGAGCGAGTCCGATACGCTGGCGCAATCCCCAATCGTTGAATCCTACGTTCTCCCCGTCCCCGCCGGTGGCCCCGTGGTTGCCGCGTCCCCGTCATCGGATGCACTCCTGGAGATGTATCGCGGTTGGCTGGGCCAGTGCACTCAGGTCTGCGAAGAAGCCGCCAAGGGCAACCTGGAAATGCGGCTCCTCCATGCCGGCGAATGTGGAGCCTTCGCCCCGCTGATGAACAGCATCAATCACCTGCTCGACATGACGGACGCCTTCATGCGCGAATCGTTCGCCGCTCTGGAACACGCGGGCCAGGGAAAGTTCTATCGCCGCGTGCTCTTGCGCGGCACGCTCGGATCCTTCCGCGGCACTTCGAAGCTTATCAACGAAGCCACTGAAGGCATGGCCAGGAAAGATGCCGAATTGAGGGAATCCGAGCATCGGCGCGTTCGCATTGCCGAGGAATTCGAGGGCACGGTCAAGAAAGTCGTCTCTTGCCTCGGCGCAACCGCAGATCAAGTCAAACAGACCGCAGCCCAGCTTTCTCGCGCAGCGGGAGACACCAACGGTGCCGAAGTCACCTTCGCGGCCCAAAACAAGAAGGATAAGAACTCTAAAGAGTCAAAGGATTCAAAGCAGAAAAAACAAGCTCAGGATCTGAATACCGTCGTCCATAGCCTTGGGGAGGCCTCACAAAAAATCGGTGGCGTGGTGAAGCTCATTTCCCAGATCGCCGCGCAAACCAACTTGCTGGCTCTCAACGCTACCATCGAGGCTGCACGCGCCGGGGAGGCCGGGAAAGGATTCGCCGTGGTCGCTTCGGAAGTGAAAGGCCTGGCTCGCCAAACCACGGAAGCAACCGGTGGCATCTCCCGCGAAATCTCCGCCATGCGCGACACCGCCTCCCGCACCGCCGATCTCGTCAACGGCATGTGCGCGACAATCCACTCCATGACCGAAATTTCCGGCCAGCTTTCCCAACATGCCGAGGAACTCGCCGGCGCCGTCGATTCTTTCCTGCAAACCATACGCGGATAGGTGGTTTCTCGCTGCCTATTTCGAAAGCGTCTGGCGCACGGTCTTTTCCCGCCAGAAGTTCTGCCCGGTCTCGGGCAGCGTGTAGATGGGATCGTAATACTCGTAGCGCCGATTCAGAGCTTCCGGATCATCCGCTTCGATGCCCGTGCGGTAGTTCTTGGTCCAGTACGAAATGCCGAGCTGCCGGTCGTACTCCTTCACCTGATGCACCCAGCGCTTGCCCACAAACGGCACGTCGCACACGATGCGCGGCGTGGCAAACCCGGGCAGATAGCCCATGATGTCGTGCTGCAAGTGCTGCGCCTCGTATACGGCCAGCCGCCAGTGTTCCGCGTTCGGTATCATGTCGCACTGGTAAAAGTAGTACGGCATGATCTTGCCGTAATCCAGCAACGCAAAGCAGAGTTCCAGCAGTTCCTTTGGCGAAGCGTTCACGCCGCGAAGCAGCACGCCCTGGTTGCGCACGTCGCGATAGCCCATATCCAGCAGCGACTCCACCGCTTTCCTCACCAGTGGCGTCACCTGCCGCGCGTTGTTCACGTGCGTATGCACCGCGAGGTCCACGCCGCGCTCGCGCGCTTTCTTGGCCAGCCGCTCGAGACCCGCTTGCACGTCGGACTGCAGGAAGTGCTGCGGAATCGCAATCAGCCCCTTCGTTGCCAGTCGGATGTCTCGAATATTCGGAATGTCCATCAGCTTGGAAACGAAATCTTCCAGTCCGCTAATGGGCACGTTGGCGATGTCGCCGCCGCTGACCACAACGTCGCGCACCGAAGGTGTCACCCGCAGGTAATCCAGCATCTGCTGGTAGCGATCCTTCTGCGGGATCTGAAATTTCAGCTTCACCACCTGAGGCACGTCGTTGCCCACCAGGTCCATGCGCGTGCAATGCCCGCAATACTGCGGGCAGGTGGACAGCATTTCCGCCAGCACTTTCGTCGGATAGCGGTGCGTCAGCCCTTCCACGGCCCACATGTCGGATTCGTGTAACGAATCGCGGCTCGCTTTCGGATGGCTGGGCCACTCGGGGTGCCGGTCGTCAAACGCCGGCAGCATGTACCGCCGCACCGGATCGTTCCACAGATCCTTTTCGTCCATCGTATTGAGCATATGGGGCGGAACGAGGATGGACATCGTCGCGCGTTCCTTGATGTCCCGCTCCATCGAGGCCAGCAACGAATCCGGCAGCAAATCCCCGAAGGCGTCCTTCAATTCCTTCAGGTTTTTCACCGTGTGGCGCCGTTGCCAAAGAGCCGTTTCCCATTCATCCTTGGTGACATTTTTGTAGCCAGGAAAACGCCGCCAGTCCGGCTCCGCAAACTCTCGTTTCAAGGGATAGCTGAACGGCTGTTCAGCTGCATGCACGCGCCCAGCCGGCTTCCAGGTTGGGCGCGCGGACTTTATAGCAGGCGTAGTGGTTTTCGTCTCGGTCATACGGTATTCCTGTGTTGGGGAGCCGTTGTAACGGAAGTTTTACAAAACTTCTTTACGATTCAGGATAGCGTACCCGCCTTTTTTCCGCCACCTTCCAGATTCAGTTGCGCCAGGAATTTCCAGAACATAAAACGAAGGGCGCCCGTCATCCGGGCGCCCTCGCGACTCCACAACCACTTCAGGTAAACCACTCGCTCCCTAGAGCTGTTTCACTTCGATTTTCACCTTCTTCACCACTTCGGCCTTCGGCAGCGTCAGCTCCAGGATTCCGTTCCGCAGAACGGCCTTCACTCTCTCCGGCAGCACTTCCACCGGCAACTTCACGCTCTTGTAGATCTGCGTCTTCTCTTCGAAGTAGGGGAGCGGCTCCTTCTCTTTCCTCTCTGCCTTCGCCTCTTCCCGGATTTCCTTCTTTCCGGTGATGGCCACTCTCCACGGCTCGCAGTTGATGTCCAGTTCCTTCTCCGTGAAGCCGGGAACCTCCGCGCGCACAATCAGCGCCTCTTCGGTCTCGTACAGCTTCAGGAAGATGGGCCGCGTCAGTTCGGGTTCCGCCCGCAGCAGGTTCTCCAGTTCGCGTCCGAAAAACAGCGGCCTCTTCTCCAGCAATTCAAACGGCCGCCGCGCGATCATGTCAAAAAACTCCTCAACGTGCTTTGGCCAAGCCTCGAATTCCTCGTAGGGAACCGGCTTCATGGCCTTTTCAATTTTGTTCTCGATCATGACATCCTCCTCAGAACGAGCAGGATCACAGCCGGAAGAGAGCTTCCAAAATTGATGTTTCCCTTTCTCAAGGGCCCGGACCAATTGGCCGGATTCATCCCGGGCAATCGATCGCACTCCGCTTCTTGTTGCTGGATCCTCTGGAAATAAGCGTGCAACCGCCAATCCACAACGCGGCCAATTGTGCATGAATGGGCATCTCGTTGCCTGTCACCATTCCAAGCCCCCCGAAGGGCCTCTTTACGGCGATGGTGAACGGGATTTATGAGAGAATTCGCGCAGCCGTTGCGCCGCCTGCCGCAGCGCCTGTGGCATCCGCCCGTTTTTGTGTCACAACTTTTCGCGGCGCGAAATATCCGGACGTTCAGACGCGTAATATGGAATGGAATGGTGCCCATGCCCCGCCGTAGTTCACTTGTGTTGCTCTGTGTCGCCTGTGTCGTACTGTGTGTGGCCGCCGTCACACGCGCCGAAGACATCAAGAGCATTCGCCCCACCGGCTATGTCACCGATCTTGCCGGCCTTCTCCAGCCGCAGACCAAAACGCAGCTCGAAGCCCTCTGCACCAAACTTGAGCAGAAAACCGGCGCGCAAATGGCCGTCGTTACCGTCAATTCTCTGAACGGAAACGACATTGATAGTTACGCCGTGGATCTCTATACGCACCTCGGCATCGGCGCCAAGAAGACCAGCGAAGGCATCCTGCTACTTGTCGCTCCCAACGAACGCCGATACCGCATTGAAGTCGGGTACGGCTCGGAACCCGTGGCCAATGATGCGCGCGCCGGCGATGCCGGCCGCGCCATGGTTCCCTATTTCCGCCGTGGGGACTATAACGCTGGAATCACAGTGGCGGCCTGGCAGCTCGCCAAGTATATTGCCGACGAGAAAGGCGTTACTCTTTCCGGTGCGTCGCAAATCCGGCAGGTTCGTCAGAAAAACGATGATCTTTCCGGGGCGGCCATCTGGATCCTGCTGGGTATCATCTTGCTCGTTTTTATCCTGTCCCGGTCCGGCGGGTCCGGGGGTTCCGGCAATCGCCTCAACGGGCGCAGCGGTGGCGGCAGTGGCTGGTGGATTGGCCCTATGATCGGCGGCGGTTGGGGAGGCCGGTCCAACGGGGGTGGCTGGGGCGGCGGAGGCGGTGGGTTTGGGGGATTTGGCGGCGGAATGAGCGGTGGTGGCGGGGCCAGCGGAAGCTGGTAAGCTTTCCTCAGCTGCCGGGATCGGAGTGCATTTCATGGAAGGAAAACTTACGGAACTCGTTGGCCGCCTGAAAGAAGCGGCGGGGAAAAATCTCGAATCCGTGGTGTTATATGGCTCGGCCGTGCGCGGTGATTTTCACCCCGGATCCTCGGATCTCAATGTGATGTGCACGCTCGTCTCGATTAACCTGTCGGAACTCCAGTTGCTCGCCCCAGTCGTCCAGTGGTGGACTCACGAACTCAAGGAGCCTGCGCCACTTTTCTTTCTCACTGAGGAGCTGCGGAGTTCCACTGACGTCTTCGCCATCGAAAGCCTCGATATCCAGAAATTTCATCGCGTCCTCTTCGGCAAGGACCCGGTCATCGGCCTGGAAATTCCCATGAATCTCCATCGCGTGGAGGTCGAGCACGAATTGCGGCTGCTGCTTCTGAAGCTCCGCCAGCACGCGGTTCTCGCAGGTCACAGCGAACTGGAGCTCGGCTCTGTCCTCCGCAAATCCATCTCCTCGGCCAGAACACTGCTCCGCCACACCCTGCTTGCCTTCGGGGAAGAGCCTCCGGTTGCCGCCACCGAGATTTTCGCGCGCATCGAACAGCTCACCGGGGCCAGCGCGGAAACCTTCGATGCCGCCTACGCTCACCATGAATCCGGCGACTGGAAAAAAGACCCCTTCGTGCTCTACGACGACTTTATGCACGCCCTGGAAAAAGTGATCAACACGCTCGATACCATGGTGCCCAAAAAAGAATGGAAACGGGCTAGCGCGTAGAATTCCGTAAATCTCACTTCTCGAGGTAGCTATGAAAGCCTTCGTCGTACTCGTGGTCATCCTTCTGATTCTCGCGCTGATCCTCGGTGGCGCCTATTTCAGCCGCCGGAACCAGATGGCCATCAAAAAAGAAACCGTCAACGCCGCCTGGGCTCAGGTGGACGTTGTTTTGCAGCGCCGCGCCGATCTTATTCCCAATCTCGTTGAAACCGTCAAGGGTTACGCCAAGCAGGAGCAAACCGTCTTCGGCGATATCGCCGCGGCACGCGCCGCCCTCATCGGCGCAAAAACGCCCGCGGACAAAATCGCCGCCAACGGCCAGTTGGACTCCGCGCTAAGCCGCCTGCTGGTCATCGTCGAAAACTACCCGCAACTCAAATCCAACGAGAATTTCATGCGCCTTCAGGATGAGCTGGCTGGCACCGAAAATCGCATCGCCGTCGAGCGCCGCCGCTACAATGAGACCGTTCAGGACTACAACACCTACATCGCGCTTTTCCCCAACAGCATCGTGGCCGGCATGGCGGGCTTCACGCGCAACGACGCATATTTCAAAACCGACGAAGGCGCGCGGCAGGCCCCCAGGGTCAACTTCGATTTCGGGCAGCCGGCGGCGACTCCCACCACGCCGCAATCTCCTGCTCCCGCGCATCCATAGGCACAGCCGGCAGCGTTCGGCGGAAACCCGGAATCTTGCGTCCGTTGTCCTGAGAATCAAGGGCTAACCCCGTGCGTAATCGGGGCTTCTTTCTCAGGTACCAGAGTATCAATTCCGCCTGCAACTTCCCGTTCGCTATCGTGTTTCTCCATCAAGCGCATATTGCGCGATCTTCCATTTCACGAAGCGAATGCGGAGGCCCCATCATGGTGCGGAATTCCTCGAAGTTTGCAATTCTTGCGGCTGCGGCGGTTCTTGGCCTGTCCGCAGCCGGAGCGCATGCCCAGGAAGTGCGGCACGGCCGCGTCCTGAAGAAGAATCATGCCGGTGGCACAACCGCAGCTCGCGGCACGGAAGCGAAAGGCGTTAACGGCGGTGAAGTGAGGCACGGCGCCGGCATTGCGACGAACGGTCAGGGCGGCGCGGTTG
The DNA here is from genome assembly GCA_035518915.1 of Candidatus Eiseniibacteriota bacterium. GTDB lineage: Bacteria > Acidobacteriota > Terriglobia > Acidiferrales > UBA7541 > Acidiferrum. Next base: position 116,382 of record DATIXE010000024.1, on the reverse strand, counting down.
CCGCACATGGCACTGCGGCGGAAGGCCCCAACGGCGGCAAGGCCGCGCGCGGCAACTACATCGCAAAAGACGGCCAGGGCAACGTGCAGACCGGCAGCGCCGCGGGGTTCAAGGGGCCCAATGGCGCTCAGGGAAGTCGCCACAGTCAGACCAACTACAACGCTGACGGCAGCGCCTCCCACTCTGGTTCTTCCTCGGTCTCCGGCAAAAACGGCTCCATCCAGAGCAGCGGGTCCAGCACCCGCAGCGCCGACGGCCAGGTGAACGGCCAGCGCACAAGCACAGCCACCGGCAAAAGCGGAAATTCCGAAACCGTCACCACCACCGATAGCAACGGCCAGATTTCCCGGTCCAAATCTTGCAAGGACGCCAACGACAATTCCATTCCTTGCGGCCAGTAGTTTCTGTTTGCGGCAGGCAAGAAAAGAGGCGGCTCGTTTGCGCAGCCGCCTCTCTTTCTATTGAAACGAGTGCTATTTCAGGAATTCGCTCAACAGCATATGGAAGTGATGCACGCCGTTTTCGCGCTTCACCGAATAGCGGCCGCGATCGTACGTCGCCGATTGCAACCCTCGCTGCACCACTTCGCAAATCTGTATGTCCTCCCGCTGCACCTCTTCGCTGAATCCGATCGCCTTCTTGGCGCGCTCCTTCACCGCCTCTGACTGCGCGTCGTGGAAAAACCATTCGAAGATCGTGAGTGTCTTATCCTGTGAGAGCGGCACAATCACGTTCGTCTGAATATTGTCCGGATAGATATTCAGCATCAGGTTCGGGAACACCCAAAAATACAGGGCGTCTGAAAACCCCGGCCCAGGCGCGTAGACACGGTCCGCGTCGCCGGGTTTCACTTCCTTTACGGGCCCAAGCTGCTGCGAGTGGTAGCGGAACACTTCCGTGCGGTATCTCGGGTAATCGATCTCTTTCATCAGCCCCGGATGGACGATAGGAATGTGATAGCCTTCAAGATAGTTGTCCACGTAAACCTTCCAGTTGCAGTTCACGTAGTAATCCCGATGCTCGGCCAACTCAATGCCGGCGAATCGGAAGCCTGCGGCCAGTGTCGGAATATTTCCCAGAAAATCCCCCAGCGGCGGCGCGGTGCGATCGAAATTGACGAAGATAAACTGCTCCCACGTTTCGCAACGTAGCGGCACCATGCCCATCGTCGAGCGGTCGAAGAACTCCATGCCGTCCACTTCCGGCGTGCCGATCAGCCGTCCATCCAGAGTGTAGGTCCAACCGTGGTACCCGCATTGAAACACGCTGCGGCAGCCCGCCCCTTTCGCGATCGGTCCTGCCCGATGCCGGCACACGTTGCTGAATGCCCGCAGTGTTCCGCCGTTGTCGCGCACCAATACCACCGGCTCGCCGCACACATCGACCGTGAAATAGGCTCCCGGATGCGCGATCGTGCGCGCCGCGCCATTCACTTCCCCGCAGGGTTGGCTCAACGTCCCCACCAACTGCCAGGTCCGTCGAAAAATCTTTTCTTTCTCTTGGGACAATATCGCGGGATCGACGTAAAAGCGCGCCGGCAGTGTCTCCGCGCACTCCAGCCGTTCGCTCATCCCGACTTCGACGCGATTTTCATCCATGTTGTCTGGAGTATTGTGACACAGCAGGTGACAAACAATTTAATCGGCCTTGCTGGTCATAGCTGTCGGCTGTCAGCCGTGAACTGTTAACTTCCCTAAAATTTCCGCGTTTCCTGCCGCGACCACCGCTCAATCACGATCTTCGATTCGGTGTAAAACTCCACCGCATCGCGCCCCTGCGCGTGCAAAATCCCGAAGAAGCTTTCCTTCCAGCCGCTGAACGGGAAATATGCCATCGGCGCCGCCACGCCGATATTGATCCCGATGTTCCCGGCCGGCGCTTCATACCGGAATTTCCGCGCAGCCGCGCCGTTCGTCGTGAACAGCGACGCCTGGTTCCCATACGGGCTGTTGCGGATGAATTCGATCGCATCGTCAATCGTGTCCGCGTGAATCAGGCTCAGCACCGGCCCGAAAATCTCCGTCTCGGCCAGCGAACTCGCGGGCGGCACACCGTCCAGCACCGTCGGCCGCAAAAAGTTTCCGTGATCGTAAGGGCTGCTCATCTTCGGCGCGCGTCCGTCCACCACCGCCTTCGCGCCATCCGAAACACCCTTCGCAATCAATCCTTCAATGCGCTGTTTGCTCTCCGGCGAAATCACCGGCCCCATCTGCACGCCCGCATCCAGCCCAAACCCAACTTTGATCGAAGATGCCGCACCGGCAATCGCGTCGCGGAACGTCTTCTGCGCCTCGCCCACCGTCACTGCCACCGACACCGCCAGGCACCGCTGCCCCGCGCAGCCAAACGCCGAATCGCCGATAATCTGTTTCGCGAGTTCCATGTCCGCATCTGGCAGCACAATCACGTGATTTTTCGCTCCGCCCTGGCACTGCATCCGCTTGCCCGCCACCGCTGACCGCTCATAGATATGCTTTGCCACCGGCGTCGATCCGACGAAACTGATCGCGCGCACCGTGGGATGGTCGCACAGCGCGTCCGCCACTTCCCTTCCGCCGTTGATGATATTCATGACGCCCTTGGGCAGGCCGGTCTTCTCGATCAACTCCATCGCGCGTCGCATCGTAAGCGGCACACGCTCGCTCGGCTTCAGGATGAACGTGTTTCCGCACGCGATCGCATACGGCAGGAACCAGAACGGAATCATCGCCGGAAAATTGAACGCCACAATCGCCGCCACCACGCCCAGCGGCTGCCGGATCAGCGATTCGTCCACTCCCGGCGTCACATCCTCCAGGTTGTACCCCTGCATCATCGTCGGGATGCCACAGGCCACTTCCACGTTTTCAATCGCGCGCCGCCATTCTGCCTTGGCCTCACCGAACGTCTTGCCGTTCTCCAGCGTGATCATCCGCGAAAGCTCGTCGAGATGCTCTTCCAGCAGCGCCTTTAACCGAAATAGATATTGAATGCGTTCCCCCGGCGGCGTTCTCCGCCAGGCGGGAAAAGCAGCCGCAGCCGCCCGGACCACCTCGTCCACCTCCGCCTTCGCGGAAAGCGGCGTGCGCCCGATCACCTCGGCCGTGGCCGGATTGACGATGTTGACGTGTTGCGTTGCCGCCGACTTCTGCCACGCTCCGCCGAAATAATTTTCGACCTCAATAATCTGCGATGTGACGGGGGTACTCATCGGACTTCTCCGTGCCTCCGCCCGCGCCACGGCGGACAGCAGGGCTTGCGATATGAAGGATGGCGGCCAAATCGGCCGGACTCGTGAGAACTCAGTGTATCAAAGATTGCCCCAGCGGGAATGACGGCGCCGGACTAGCGGCCCAGCGTGGCTAGCGCTTCGTAGGCGGCTCCGATTAGCGGCGCCGACTCGTTGAGCACCACCGACACCGGAACATCGCTCAGCATGTCCGTGAAATGCCATTTGTCTCGAAACGAATCGAAAAACGTACCGTCCTGGATCTTTGGCAAAATCTTCACCGCAATCCCGCCCGCCACGTAAACCCCGCCCAGCGCCAAAACCTTCAGTGCCAGGTTCCCCGCCTCCGCTCCATAAATCTCCGTCCACAGATCGAGCGTCTGTGTGCAAACGGGGCATTCATTCGCCAATCCTGAATTGGTGATAAACGGCGCCGGGTCCGCATCGGGGTCGTCAAAAATCGGATGCTTCGCCTCGGGAGCCAGAAACTCGTGAATCGTCCGGAAGCCGCGGCCCGAAAGGATCAGCTCCCAGCTCACCTGCGGGTACCTCTTGCGCATGAATTTTAGAAGCTCAATCTGTTGATCCGTGTGCGGAGCGAAATCCGAGTGCCCGCCTTCGCTGGGCACCACGCGGTAGCGCTTGCCGTCCCAGAACAAAATGGATTGGCCAAGTCCCGTTCCCGCGGCCAGCAGCGCGCGTGACGCGCCCTGCACGGTCTTTCCCTGGTTCAACACGACAAAATCTTCCGGCGCGAGGTGCTCCAGGCTGTGGCCCGTGGCACCGAGGTCGTTCATCAGCGCAATCGTCTTCACACCCAATTCAGTGGACAACGTATCCGCGTCAATCACCCAGGGCAGGTTCGTTGCGTGAATGCGATTGTTGATGACCGGTCCGGCTACGCCAAAGCCCGCGGCCAACACCTTTCCGCCGTTCAGGTGTTCTGATGCCTGGCGCGTGAATTCCTTGATGATCAGGTCAAACCTGGCGAAATCCTTGCTCGCGAACCGCTGGCGATAAACCACGTCCAGCTTTCCCTTGTTTTCCGCGAAGAGTGCGATATTGCATTTTGTGCCGCCGACGTCGCCTGCGATGATCACCGGTTCTCCCCCAAAATCCGACTATTAAACCGTTTTAAGGGTTATACCATTCCCGGCCATCGCGTTCCAGCATTTGGTCGGACTCTTTCGGCCCCCATGTGCCCGCGGCGTACATCGGCACCGTCGCGGTCCTCGCGGCGCTCCAGACGTCAAGGATCGGATCCACCAGTTGCCAGGCAGCTTCTACCGAATCGCCGCGGTCAAACAAGGTCGCGTCCCCGCGCAAGCAGTCATTCAGCAGTGTCGCGTAGGCGCTCCGCGTTGCGCCCCCGAACCCTTCCCGGTAGCTGAAATTCATCGTCACATTGCCGATGCTCATTTCCGTCCCCGGCCGCTTCGCGCCAAACGACACGGAAATTCCTTCGTCCGGTTGGATGTTCAGCACCAGGCGGTTCGGTTCGATGTCCCGGTCGCGAAAGACCAGGTGCGGCGCGCAACGGAACTGGATCATGATCTCCGTGCTCCGCTTGGCCAGCCGTTTCCCGGTGCGCAAATAAAAGGGCACTCCAGCCCAACGCCAGTTGTCAATCAAGACGCGCATCGCCACGAACGTTTCCGTCCGCGAGTTGGGACTCACTCCGTGTTCTTCCCGGTACCCCGCCAGCTTCTGGCTGTTCAGGAAACCCGGAGCGTACTGCCCGCGCACCACCGATTGCGCCACCATCTCCAGGTTGTACGGCCGGATGGACTGCAAGATCTTCAGCTTCTCATTGCGCACTGCCGTGGCGTCGAACGACGCCGGCGGTTCCACCGCAACGAGTGAAGTCAATTGCAGCACATGGCTTTGAATCATGTCGCGCAGCGCGCCAGCCGTCTCATAAAATCCCCCGCGTCGCTCCACCCCAAGCGTCTCCCCTGCGGTGATCTGCACGTGGTCCACGTAATTGCGGTTCCACAGCGGCTCGAAAATGCCGTTCCCAAATCGCAGCACCAGCAGGTTCTGCACCGTGTCTTTTCCCAGGTAGTGATCGATCCGGTAGACCTGTTTCTCCTCAAAAACATTCAGCACAATTTTGTTCAGCTCTTTCGCCGAAGCCAGGTCCTTCCCGAAAGGCTTTTCAATGATGATGCGTACCCAGGAGTTCGGCCCGGAAGGCTTCGCCAGGCCGGATTTCCCCAACTGCTCCACGATGTCTTGGTAAACCTCCGGCGGCGTCGAAAGGTAGAACAAACGGTTGCCACCCAATTTCTTCTCCGCGTCGAGCTCCGCGAGCCGCTTGGCGAGTTGCGCGTACGAGTTTGCATCACCATACTCGCCCGCCGAGTAATGCAGGTTCGACGCAAACTCGTTCCATTTGGTGGGATCGATGGGCCCCATCTCGGACATGGTCTTCGCGGCTTCGCTGATCGTCGCGCGGAAAGACTCGTCGGTCATCGGCGTGCGCGCAAAACCCACAATGGCGTAGCGCTCACCCAGCGAGTTGTGCTGCGCCAGGTCGAACATCGCCGGAATCACCTTCCGCTTGGCCAGATCGCCCGAAGCTCCAAACAAAACCACCGTGCACGGATCGGCGGTCGTGCCATACACGGAATTCCACTTGTTCTCTTCTTCGGCCATGCTTCCTCCGGACAAAATTCCACTACGTCGCCGCGTGGTCGCGCGGGCTTCGACTATACCTCAATCCCCAGGTTTTTAAGTTCCGCCCGGGTCTGCCCCGCATCTTTATGATGAATCACGTGCATCCCCAGACGCCGGGGATTCTCCAGATTGAGCGAGCGGTCATCAATAAAGATGCACTCTTCCGCCGGCCTCTGAGACACCTCGAGTGCCGTCCGGAAGATATGCTCTTCGGGTTTCCGCGCATTCAGGTAACACGAGCTGAAAAACACCTGAAATTCGTTGCGCAGCCCGAACGCCTCGATCCGGTAATTGTTTAGCTCCCGCGGCTCATTGTTGATAGATGCCACAAAATAATTTCCGATGCGCGCCACTTCCCGCAAAAGTTGCCTGGTCTCCGGATATTCCTTGGATTGGGCGAACATGAAAGCCGTGAATTCTTCGCGGTTGAACGGTCGGGTGCGGTAGAAGATGGTGCGGTCCAGGTACTGATCCAGGCTGATCTGCCCCGCGTCGAAGGCGGGAAACGAAAGGTCGTGCCGCTCGCGGTACTCCTCCCAGTCCAGCTGAAACGTGTTGCTGGCCTCCATTCGAGAGTTATGGTCCCACCCGTTGGTTAGGATCACGCCGCCGATATCCCAGAATACGGTTGTTATGCTCGCCAAGGCCGCCTCTCCGGAAAGCCTTTGAGAAATACCAGAACTAGCACTCAGAAGGAAGTTAAAAAACGTTCGGAATCCGCTTCAGCGCATTGGTAATTACGTTCTGGAGTTGTCTCAGCGCCTCCTCCGTCTGAGCTTCCAGATGAATTCGCAGCGCCAGTCCGTTGCGCTCGGGCAATCCTTCAAACTGGCCCAGCGCCAGCGCGCGGTACAACTCATCGAAAGAATAGTTCGCTCCCGGGATTTTCAAGTCAGACGAAGAGCTCGCCGTAACCATCATCCGTAAGCCGGGCACCGAGGACCCATGCAGCAGGCACCCATACATGTCGTATGTCCTCGGCCCCCAGGCCAGAAACACAGGGATCCTCAGGGCCCGCGTCAACTGATCTTTCAGGGCAACGAAAACAGCTTCCGCCTCTTTTGTCCGCTCTATATAGATCAGCAGCGCGGCATACCTTGCCGCGTTCCGGTGCGCGAAGAAAGTCGCCAGGCACTCGGTCAAATTCAATTGCGAGATCTCCAGCCGCGTTCGCCCTTCCGCGAAAACCTCCAGTTTCCCTTCCCGGATTCGCGGCCGCCGTTGCAGCGCATCCCGCCTAGTGGATAATTCGTTCAACAGTCCCGCGGCGATGGTCCGTGGCAATCGGGTATCGCATGGCTCGAAGGGGTTCACCCTCATCCGCGCCGCCGCCAGAACCAGCGCGAGCTGCCATCGGAACGTCTCGCGAAGCAAATCTAACGGCGTCGCGACCCATAGTTCGAGGAATGGAATTCCTCTGGCCCGCAGTTCGCCGATGCGTTCCTCGAGGGAACGATCGCTCTCGGCGCTGCTCCGAAGCACGACAAAACTCGACGCAGCATCAAATGGCTCCGTTTCGCATGGCATCGTGTGCAGGACGGGGAACAGTCCGCCCTCTTCTTTCCCCAGGCTCGTCGCAATTAGTGGGCAAAGTCCTGCCGCAAACGGAGCCAGTTTCGCCGGGGCAAGAAAGTGGATGAACGAACGTCCGGCCCTTGAGGTTGCGCTCAGGAATGCCGCCAGCTCACTCGCCGGATTTCCCGTATTCGCCGCATCGTCCGAGTACTGCTTCTTCATGTCCCGGCACGCCACCCGCAGCACTTCGGGCTCCAATTTCGCCAACGCCGACAGCAGCACGCCCCATGAGATCACCGAGCAAAAGGGAGCCAGGATTTCCGCAGGCAGGTCCAGCAGGAACCGAAACCGGTATTCCGATGCTATCGACGCCAAAAATGTGTTCGCTCCGCTCGCCGCGACGAATTGACCGGCCTCCTCTTGACCGGTCTCCTTCTGCATCTTCTCGCGAAAATAAAGGAACACGGAGTGATCTTCCACCTGGTATCCGCTCTTATTGGCCAGAACCACCAACGTCTTCCGCAAGTTCACACGAGATTCGCCATCGCGGATGTCGGCAGGGTGACAGCTCTCCAAAACCACGCACTCCCGCCGCGCCTCATCTGGCAGCAGATTCAGCAGGGCGTTGCTGAAGTAGTGAATCGTCCCGAAAAAGATGACTAGCCGCTGGGTCAGGCCTCGCAAACGCGATTCCGCGTCGGCATCGAGTGCCCTGGAGACCATTTGCGGAAGCCGCTCCGGAATGCCCAAGAATTCCAGGTTCGCTTGCAGGTGTTGAGGTCCCGCGCCGCCTGCGGGCCAAAGCGATACGTCCTGATGCCAGAGCCGGGCCAACAACTTCTCCTCCTCGATGGCCCGTAGTTCTTGCTCGAACAGCGACTCCAGGTTCCCGCGAAATGCCCCCGGTCTACTCTGTTTCATGGGTTGCTCCCTCGGTGGCGATTCCGGTTATTTCAGGTTCGAGGTCGCTGGCTGATAGTGGGGAAGGGGTGCGAATGGTATCAGCTCGTGAAACTTATATTTTAGGGTCTTTACTGCACCAGCCGCGTAGCTTAGTCGCGAGTCACGCAACTTGCAACTCCTCATCGACTGACGGACAATATTCAGCTTGGGGGGACATCATGGCAGACGATTCTTGCGGGCCCGCTCCGGCTCCGAGCGAGCCGGTCAAGCCCGGGACGCGCATGGTTTTTTGCGTCAAGTTCGGTAAGGAATTGCCCGGCCTCGAACGCGTCCCTTGGAAGGGCGAAATCGGAAAGCGTGTCTACGAAAATGTCTCCAAAGATGCCTGGAAGCTCTGGCTCGAGCATTCCAAGATGGTTATGAACGAGTATCGCCTGAACCCCATCGACCCAAACTCCCAGAAAATCATGGAAGAGCAGATGGAGCAGTTCTTCTTCGGTGAAGGCGCTCGTCTCCCCGAAGGCTACGTCCCGCCAAAAGCCAAAGGCTAACCTCTCGGACAGGAACCGCCGCTCCGTCGCCCGAGTTTTGGACGATGGCTCTAAATGCGTCCCGTCACGGGATGCTCCACCGGCATCCTGGGTGCAATCGTGAACCTCAATCTCGAGTGGCCTTCCCGGAGCGAGGCTTCCACCTCTGCCGGCGTTTCACTCCTTGCGAATAAGAATCCGGGATAGCTCGATCCTTCTGGCCACGCCGCAATGTAGTCGTGCAACCGGGCGGTAATTTCCAATTCCGTTACGCCCGCCACCCCTCTCGCTTCCTCTATGCCGTCCACTTTTTCCAGAAACCCGCTCGCCGGCACCGGGATCATCAGCACACCGGACGCAGCCTCCTCTCGTGGCGCGTCGCGGCCGGGCAAGTCCAGCGCATGCCGCAGCAGCAACTCTTCCAATCCGAAGATTTCCCTCGCGTCACTTATTCGGAATCGCAGCGCCCGCGCGCAAAGCCCGCCGATTGGGCGTGCCGCAACCTCAATCGGCCATAGGCCTTGCTCATTGATCCGGAACTCGCCGTGTACTGGCCCGTGCATCAGGCCCAGCCCCCGTGCGGCTTCCGCAAAGCTCCTTCTTATGTTCGCCTGCTGCTCTTCGCCCAATCGCGATGGCGTCACATAAATCGTTTCCTCGAAGTACGGCCCCTCCAGCGGATCGGGTTTGTCGAAAATTGCCAGTACGCGCAGTTCGCCCTCGGTCAACAAGCCTTCCACCGCGACTTCCTTTCCCGGTAGATACCCTTCGATGAGCATCCGATCCAGATTCGGTTCTCGCGTCGCCTGAATCTCGGCCGACTCCAGCAGCCGTTTCAGTCGCGCGGCGCCCGCCAGAAACTCCTCCCGGTTGTTCACCCGCACCACGCCCTGGCTCGCCGAAAGCGAAAGCGGCTTCAGCACGCAGGGATAACGGACGCCGAGCAACGCCGGCTCGGGGATCTCCCGCAGAGGGACATTTTGAAACCACGGCACGGGGAGCCCCGCATCGCGAAATACTTCGCGCATACGAAACTTGTTCCGGCAGGCCTCCACGCTCGCGGGATGATTGTGAATCACTCCCAATCCACGCGCTGCATACGCCGCCGCTATCGTTGGCCGGTCCCCCAGCGCCAGCACGCCATCCACCCTGTGCCCGCGCTGCGCGTCTATCACCGCATGCGCCGCTTTTTCCGGTGCCTCAAAATGTGCCGCGAGCGCCCGGTCCTTCCAGGGATCATCCAGGCGGTGGCACCGGTCGGTCACAAACTGCAACTCGACGCCCAGTTTTCGCGCGGCCTCGTCAAACGACCGCGTCTGATAGCCCAACTTCGTCGCAAAAACTAGGATTCTTCGCCGTGGTTCGCCCGAGTTCATCGCCGCTCGCTCACAGAAACGATTCCGCCCGTGTCACCGCTTCCCGCACCTTTTGAATCGGAACCAACTGGTCCCGCGTCGGCTCCGCTCAACAGTACCAGGGCTCGTTCAGATACAGCACAGCCCTGCTCCCTTCCGTACGAAACTCTCGCTTCGCTTCTTCCACGCATCCCGCCGCGCGATGCGCCGTCCGCCAGATCGTTTCGAATATTTGCTCGCGGCTCTCCTTCGCCTTCTCTCCCTCTTCCACCACCCGCTGCAAATCCTCGCATAGCCGGTCAAGTTCCGGATCGCAGTGCCGCCAGGGATACGCCAACGACTTCCTATCATATGGCTGCGCACGCTCGCGGATGTCCGGCATCTCCAGCAGCCGGGAACCCGCCGTCACCAGCAACCGCACCGCCAACTGGACCGGCGCAACCGCCCCGACCAGGTCCAGCCGCCGCAACTCTGCCAGCAGGTCCAGATAATTTTCAAACGTTGTCCACGGTGTAAACGGAAGGAACGTTGGCTGCAGGACGATTCCCGCCCTCCGGCAATCTTCCACCACATGTAGAAAGTCCGCCCGCGTGTGGCCTTTCTGCAACTTCTCCAGAATGCCGTCGTCCAGTGATTCCACCGCGGACACGATAAACAGGCATCCAGTCTCGCGCAGTTTGGGCAGGAGTTTCGCGTCCCTGCGCAAATGCTCAATCTTGATTGTCACGTCATAGGTGAGCCGCGGGAATTCCTGGTGCAGAGCCTCCACCAGCGGCATCGTGTGCCCCACGCCATTGAAAAAATCCGGATCCCCAAACGTGATGTGCTGCGCGCCCGAGTTCACCTGCTGCCGGATATCGGCCAGCACCACGTCCCGATCCACGATCCGGAACACTCCGTTGTACACCGGCACGATCGGGCAGTGTCGGCACAAATGCTTGCAACCTCGCGAAGCCTCTGTGTAGCCCACAACCCGATGTTCCGGCTCCGGCGTCACGAGGTGCGCGTAGTTCTTCAGCGCCGGCAAATCCGACCGATCCGGCGTCAAGAAGCGTAACCGCGCCAGGGAAATGTTCGAATCCAGCGCATGGATTTGTGGTAATGCGGACGAACCCGATAGATGTCCGGCTAAATCCACCAGCGCTTGCTCGAATTCTCCGCCCAACAGGCTTTCCATTCCGTGCGCCCGCAGGCTTTCTGCCGCCAGCGGCGCGTACAGTCCATAGGCACACAGATGCGCGTCCGAATTGCCAGCGCGAATCGGCTTTACAAGTTCTAGCGTCAGCCGCGTCGCCGTGTGCATTGGCACGTAAAACGCGATCAATCGCGCTTCCCGCACCGCCTGCTCGCTCAGTGCCTCCCGCGATAGATCGAGGCAGCTCACCCGGTGGCCGTTCTTGCGCAACCACGCCGCCGGCGAAGCCAGCCCAAACGGCTGCCTGCCCAACTCGTAGGTCGAGATCAGAAGGATGTTCACGACGCCTCATTATAGCGTCTCCGCCGCGGTCTGCGATTTCGGTTATCATAGAAGGCTCAAGCCATCTGGAAAGGACCGCTGGTATGCCCATCTCCGCAGCCAATTCCTTCGCGACCCGCGACAAATTAAATGTTGGCGCGCAATCCTTTGAAATTCACCGTCTCGAATCCCTCGAAAAGCACGGCGTCGCCCATCTCGCAAAGCTTCCCTTCTCCCTCCGCATCCTTCTCGAAAATCTATTGCGCTGCGAAGACGGCCGCTTTGTTCGCAAAGACGACATCGCCGCCCTCGCCAGGTGGACTCCCAACGGCCCGCAAAAAGAAATCGCCTTCATGCCCGCCCGCGTTCTTCTGCAGGACTTCACCGGCGTCCCCGCCGTCGTGGATCTCGCCGCCATGCGCGAAGCCGTCCAGAAAATGGGGGGCAATGCCAAGCGCATCAATCCTCTTTTTCCCGCGGAACTCGTCATCGACCACTCCGTCCAGGTGGACAGCTTCGGATCCTCAAACGCCTTCGGCCTCAACGCCGAGCTCGAATTCCAGCGCAACGTCGAACGCTACGCCTTTCTTCGCTGGGGACAAAAAGCGTTCCGCAACTTCAAAGTCGTCCCGCCGGATACCGGCATCTGCCATCAGGTGAACATCGAATATCTCGCCCGCGTCGTTTGCGCCATGCCCAACGGCAACCAGTTTGAGGCCTATCCCGATTCCCTCGTCGGCACCGACTCCCACACCACGATGGTCAATTCCCTAGGCGTCTTCGGCTGGGGCGTCGGAGGCATTGAAGCAGAGGCCGCCATGCTTGGCCAGCCGCTTTCGATGCTCGTCCCTGAAGTCGTCGGCTTCAAGCTGCACGGCCGCTTGCCCGAGGGCGCTACGGCCACGGACCTCGTTCTCACCGTCACCGAAATGCTCCGCAGGAAAGGCGTCGTGGGTAAGTTTGTCGAGTTCTATGGCTCCGGCCTCTCCAGCCTAAGCGTTCCTGACCGCGCCACCATCGCCAACATGGCTCCCGAGTATGGCGCCACCATGGGGTTCTTCCCTGTGGACAACGAAACCCTCGCGTACCTGCATTTCACCGCGCGCTCTCAGGACCAGATCGCGCTCGTCGAAGCGTATTGCAAGGAACAGATGCTCTTCCGCACCGACACTACGCCGGAACCATCCTTCAGCGACAAGCTCGAGCTCGATCTTTCCACTGTCGAAGCCACCGTTGCCGGACCCAAGCGCCCGCAGGATCGCGTCCTTCTTAAGAACGCTAAGGCTTCCTTTGCTAAGGTGATTGAAGGCGCTCCCGCAAAACAGGCGCATGTCCGGAACAATGGCGACACGTTCGATCTTGCCAGCGGTGCCGTCGTCATCGCCGCCATCACCAGTTGCACCAACACTTCCAATCCTTCGCTGATGCTCGGAGCTGGACTTCTCGCGAAAAAAGCGGTCGAACGCGGCCTGGACATCAAACCTTGGGTCAAAACCAGCCTCGCGCCCGGCTCCAAAGTCGTTACCGAATATCTGGCCGCCGCCGGCCTCACGCCATTTCTCGACAAACTGAAATTCAATCTCGTCGGCTACGGCTGCACCACTTGCATCGGCAACAGCGGCCCGCTTCCCGATCCCATCGGCGCGGCCATCAAGGAAAATAATCTCGTCGCCGTTGCCGTTCTCAGCGGAAATCGCAACTTCGAGGGCCGCATCCATCCGCTCGTGCGCGCCAATTATCTCGCCTCGCCGCCGCTCGTTGTCGCCTACGCACTTGCTGGACGCATGGACCTGGACCTCACCACCGAGCCGCTTGGGTCCGACAAGTCCGGCAAACCTGTGTTTCTCCGCGAAATCTGGCCCACCCCGCAGGAAGTGGAGTCCACGGTCCGCGCCGCCGTTTCCACCGAGCAGTATCGCAAGGAATATAGCGAAGTCTTCGAAGGCGATGCTCGCTGGAAGGGCATGCCCATTCCCGACGGCGACTTGTATCAATGGGACGACTCTTCCACCTACATCAAGCTGCCACCGTATTTCGAGAACATGCCCAAGAAGCCCGGCGCCCTCGCCGATATTCATGGCGCGCGCGTCCTGGCCGTTCTCGGCGACAGCGTTACAACCGATCACATTTCTCCGGCCGGCTCCATCGCGCTCGATTCGCCCGCCGGCAAATATCTCGTCGCCCACGGCGTCAAGCCCCACGAGTTCAACTCCTACGGCGCGCGCCGCGGCAACCACGAAGTGATGATGCGCGGCACGTTCGCCAACATCCGCCTTCGCAACCAGCTTGCGCCGGGCACCGAAGGCAGTTGGACGCTTCATCTCCCTGATGGCGAAAAAATGTTTATTTACGACGCCGCGGTGAAATACCGCGAAGAAGGCGTGCCTCTCGTCGTGATCGCCGGGAAAGAATATGGCTCCGGATCTTCGCGCGATTGGGCCGCCAAGGGGACTCGACTCCTCGGCGTCCGCGCCGTCCTCGCCGAAAGCTACGAGCGCATTCATCGCAGCAACCTGGTCGGCATGGGCGTGCTGCCGCTCGAGTTCAAGCCCGGCGAAAGCCGCGAATCGCTTGGCCTCATGGGCAACGAAGTCTTCGACATCGAAGGCGTCGCATCCCTCGCCCCGCGCAAACAGATCACCGTCAAGGCCACCTCGCCCGACGGTAGCGTCAAATCGTTCACCGCGCTGGCCCGCGTAGATACTCCCGAGGAAGTCTCTTACTACCAGCACGGAGGCATTCTCCAGTACGTCCTCCGCCAAATGCTCGAGTAAATTTCTGAGGGCCACTCTCAAGCCCGCCCTCTTTTTGCTTCGAAACTCAGCCTTAAAATGGTGTTAGCTAGCTCGCATCTGCTTCAGAGCTGCCAGTAGAACCGCCCCGACCAAGATCGAAAAGACGCTGGCCACCTGCGCGTTCGACATTCCCCAGAACCACACCGGATTGATCCGGATAATCTCCACCAGGAACCGCGCGACCCCCGTCAAAATGAGGTAGTAGCAGAAAATCTCGCCCAGCGGCCGCTGCTTCTTCAACGCCGGAGCCCCGAGCATCCACAATAGCCACCCGATCGCGCACCACGCCGCGAACTCATAGAGTGGCGTCGGATGAACGCGCTGTGTTGTCGGCACCACGCCGTTCGGAAAACTCATGCCCCAGGGGAGCGACGTCGGCTTCCCGTAATCACCGTCTCCCGATAAAAAGCAGCCGATTCGCCCGATCGCATAGCCAAACGAAGCCGCCGGCGAGCACGCGTCCAGAAACTCCCACATGCGCAATTTCGCCCGCCAACCCATCAGCAGCATCGCGCCGAACCCGCCCAGAAACCCGCCAAACCACGCAAACCCGAACCGGCTGAAGATCAATGCCAGCGGATGATCGAAAAACAGCGCGCGATTTTCCGGCTCCAGCAGGTGATACAGTTTCGCGCCGAAAATCCCCGCCAGGCCTGCTACTGTAATCATCGTAAACGCGTCCGCGTTCAGTCCGCGCCGGTCAAAATCCGCCTGTAATACGTAAGCGGACGTAATCAACGCCAGCGCCACCATCAATCCGAATGTAGGAATTTCCAACGGTCCCAAATGTAGGTAAGGAATCATGAATTAGGATGCGCTCCGCGCATCTTCGAAAGTATACACGACGCGCCTCACACCATTTTTTCGCCCCGCCGCCGCAGCGTCAGGCCGATCCCCAGCCAGATCGCCAGCGCCGCCCATTCCGCCCCGCTGAAGTGCCCTGGCACCAGCGGCACGAATTTCATCAACACCAGGCACGCGGAAACCGTGAAGCCCGCTCCCGCGATTACCCGCAATCGCCCCCGCCTCTCCACCGCGAAAAATGAAACGCACGCCGCGCACCATCCCAGCGCCGATGCCATCGAGCCAACCTCCGTCACCGGCACCAGCAGCGCGTCCCCCAGGAGCAGTCCCACCAGCGTTGCCCCCGAAATCGCAAAGATGGCCGCCGAAGGCGTCTGATTCACCGCGTGTATCTTCGCAAAGCCGGCCGGCACCATGCCGCGTCTTCCATAGGCAAACAGCAGCCGCGTTGCCGCCACGAAATTTCCGTTGTACACCTGAAACAGCGCCACCAGCGAGATACCCAGGATCAGCCGCACCAGCCACTCCGAATGCGTCCCTTGCTCGAACGCGATCGCCGTCGCAAAGTTTTTTCCCAGCAAGCCCCGCCACGGTGCGATATAGGAAACGGCACCAATCGCCAAAACGTAAAACCCGGCTCCCACAAGCAATGCCATCGCAATCGCTTTGAAAAAATCACCCGGCGGAAAACCGGGGTGCGCCTCCTCCGCTACCTTAGGCACCGACTCAAAACCGGTCACGAAGTACGGCACAATTTGCAGCGTCAGCAGCACGGACACCAGCGGCGCGTGGCTGAACACCGGATGCCAATTCACCGGCGATCCGCTTCGCGCGCTCACCACCACCAGCAGCAAAAACACGCCAAGCACCGCGCTCGTGGCCCAATTCTCAAAAATCGCGCTTGCCCGGATGCCCCGGTAATTCAGCCACGCCAGAAACACGGTCACCGCAATCCCCACCAGCAAGTGCGGCAAAAACACCGGCTGCCCCGCCACTCGATACAGTTCCAGCGTGTCGAGCTGCGGCACGATGTGCGCAGCCAGCTTGCCCACCACCACCGCTTCCCACGGGCACACGATGAAATAGGCCAGCAGCATCATCCAGCCGGTCAGGTAGCTCACCCATTCCGGAAACACCTGCGCCGTGTACGCCGCTTCCCCCGCGGCGTCCGGCAGCCGCCGCACCCACTGTCCGTACACGTAGCCAATCGGCAAAAACAGGATTCCGCCCAGCAGAAAACCGAGCGCCGCTCCCAGCGGTCCGCCGCGCCCGAGCCAGTCGTCCATCAGAATGACCCAGCCCGTGCCGATCATCGTGCCAAAGCCCAGCGCGAAGTAATTCCTCAGGCTCAGCTTGCGCGCGAGTCGCGTCATTCAGAGCACGCACAGCAGTTCGTAAAGGAGGTTTGCCGCCAGTAGCGAAGTGATTGAGCCATTGTCATAGGGAGGAGAGACTTCCACCAAGTCGCATCCCACAATGTCCAGGCCGGAAAGCTCGCGCACCAGGTCCACCATTTGTGCGCTGCTGAAGCCACCCACCTGCGGCGTGCCCGTTCCGGGCGCGAACGCGGGATCCACGCAATCAATGTCCAGTGTGACGTAAACCGGCTTGCCGCGAAACGCCCGCAATTTGTCCTGAAAGACGTGAATCCCGGCAGCGTGAAATTTTTCGGCGGTGATCATTTCCACTTTGTGCTGGCGCGCGAAATCGAAATCGTGTTCGCTGTAAACCTGTCCGCGCAACCCCACTTGCAGAAAACTCTTCTCTCGGATCAGTCGCTCTTCAATCGCCCGCCGGAACGGCGTTCCATGGGACAGCTTGCAGCCGAAATACTCGTCCCAAAGATCGTTGTGCGCGTCGAACTGAATCACCGCCACGGGCCCGTACTTCTTCGTCGTCGCCCGCAACAGCGGCAAACTCAGCGAATGGTCCCCGCCCACGGCCGCCACGCGCGTTCCCGCCTTCAGCAAAGGCTCCATCTGTGCTTCCACCCGCCGGAACGTGTCCTCGATCGAAAGCGGATTCACCGAAAAATCCCCGTAGTCCGCAATCCTGTATTTTGCAAACGGATTGACGCCCAACTCCGGATTCCACGGCCGAATCAGCACCGACTGCTCCCGCACATGTCGCGGCCCGAACCGCGTTCCAGGCCGGTAGGTCGTCCCTCCGTCGAACGGGATACCCACCAGCGCGATCTCCATTTCCTTCGCTTCCGGAATGTGCGGCAGCCGCATGAAGGTGGCGATTCCCCCGGACCGCGCGTGCTGCAGCGCGTCCAGCGGCGCCGGATGCGGATGCCGGTACTTTCTGGGTTGGCCCTTCATGGTGCCGTATCGTAAGGGCGCACTCCGGCCAAGTCAACGCACGCCGGCACCACGCCTCAAACCATCCGCTGAATAATTCAGCAAGAAGTCCTACCAGTACCACCCGTTCCGGACCTTTCGCCGGCCGATGAAATCACTCCAAATCCCTCGAAAATCCGCGATTTTCCTTGACTTTTCGCACCCTTTGGAACAAATTCACGCTCGCGTCTTGACGGAACGCCGGCCCACCTCACGGTGAGTAGCAAAACTCAATTGGAGGTTCATGTGGAAACGACCATGGGAGTTTTTGATTCCCGGGAAAAGGCGGAACTCGCAGTCCGGGAACTCATCGAGAAACAGATCCCCGAAAAATCCATCGTATTCCTGACCGCTTCGGAAAGCGAAGCCATGTCCTTTGGCAAGGATCTCGGCTCCTACGCCGGCGGTTTCCTGGGCGGCGCCGTCGGAGTCACCGCCGGGTGCGTTGGCGCTGCCATCGCCCTGATTCCCGGCTTCGGCCAGATTTTCGCCCTGGGAGTCGGCGGGGGCGCGCTCCTGGGCTACCTGGGCTCTAAAGCAGGCGGTTCGATCGCCAAGGGAATCGCCAATTCCGAAGGCTCCGCTCCAAAGGCAACAGAACTGGAAACCTCGGAAGAGGCTGCCGACCTTCTCGAAGTCCTCAAAAATGGTCGCTCCGTCGTCCTCGTGCAAACCGAATTCCACGATGTTGCGTCGGCGGCCACCACCATTCTCAATCGCCTGGGCATGAACGTTGAAAGTGCTACGGCTTCCACTTCCGACAGCTCTACCCGCAACACGGAGGGCGTCACCGTTCTTGACTTTCGGGGCCGCATCGCTTTTGGGAGCGGCAACACGCAACTTCGCGAATCCCTGGCGCGCGCAATCGCCGCCGGCGGCGGCAAGGTCATTCTCAATCTCAGGGAAGTGGACTTTGTGGACAGCTCCGGTATCGGCGAAATGGTGAGAGGCCACATGGCCTTGCGCAAGAATGGCGGAATGCTCAAAATCTGCAGCCTCACTAAGCCGGTCGCGGATCTTCTCGCCGCCACTTCGCTCAACAAGCTCTTTGATATCCATCCGGACGAGGCCAGCGCCGTCCGGTCTTTCGGCACAGGCGCAAGCGCCAGCGCAAACTGATCGCCTTTAAACGGCAAAGGCCTCGCTCCCCCGCGAGGCCTCGTCACTCCCTTCTTCTCGAATCCTTTTTGCGGAAACTCAATCTACCTCGGAAAACTCCGTGGACTCCTCATTGAACTGATTCCGCTTCTTGTACGCCATCCAGGTGATACCCAGGCTGATCAACATCGGTGGAATGATCAGGATCAGAATCCCGCTCTTCAGCGCTTGAATCATCCGGTGCCCGGATCCCGCCGCTTGCGTATAGCAGAGCGCGCACCCCTGCGCCCACGTTACCGCGGGCACCATCAGGCTCGCCACGCCTGCCGGCAACAACTTCCCCATTCGTTCGCCCATCGCCATCTCCCGCTCTTCGACTCGTTCAGTGCGGCGTCCGGTCGTGAAGGAGTCGCACGCTATCCAGCCAGAACATGTTCATCATAAGTAGCACGAAAATCGTCGCCGGAATTAACGAAAGAAACAAGCTCCGCCGTTCTTGCCCCAGGTGCATGAAATACATCAGCCCCAGCGATCCGCTGCAGATCGCCAGCAAAAGCAATATGGTCACCAGCGCACCCGCCGAAAAATTCCGGAAGGCCAGGAATACCTCCACGAAAAAGATTCCCAGCAGCACGAAATACACGGGAAGGTATTTCGCGATCACGTTCCCCGATTTTGTCGCGTTGGACATCCTTGCGCTCCTCTCTGCTTCTTCCTCGCGGGCACTCAGCGGGCGATGTTGGTCAGGTACACCAGCGGCACCACGAACATCCACACCAGATCGACAAAGTGCCAGTACAATCCTGTGCTCTCCACGTGCCCCGGCGTCAATCGCCCGCTTGAATATTTCGCTCCCACCACCAGCAGCGCGATTACGCCACTGATCACATGCAGCAAGTGCAGCCCGGTGATCGTGAAAAACGTCTGCCCGAACAGTCCTGAGCTGATCGTGACGTGCTTTGCGAACAGCCCGAACCACTCCCGCAGGTGGAGGGCTGCGAACGCCACCCCCAGCACCATCGTCGAATACATAAATCGCATCGTCTTGGCCTTGTCTCCCGCCTTCGCGGAATCCACCGCCCCCAGCATCGTCAGGCTGCTGGTGATCAAAATCACCGTCATTGCGATCACGTTCAGCACGCTGGCCGACTCGAACGGTCGGACCCAGTTCGGCGTCGCCACCCGCATGTATCCGTAAACAAACAGCAGCGCCCCGAACGTGACCGCGTCCGAGATCAGGAAGAGCCACATCGTCAGCTTGCGCGAAGGGATTGCGTACGGCGATTCTTCCATCAGGGCGCCGTGCCCATGCATTGCCACTTCTGACTCACTCACGGTTTCTCTCCCCTCTATTCCCTACAACTTGATCACGCACAGCAAGAGCAGGTACACCCACAACGCGCCCATGAAATGCCAGTAGATTGCAGTGTTGTCAAACGTGCTGCGCCGCGCCTGCTTCCGTCCCCACCCCAATTTCCCCATCAGATAGAGCAACGCGGCAATTCCGCCCGTTACGTGCACCACGTGCAGAAACGTCAGCACGTAAAAAAACGAACTGTTGGGATTCGTCGCCAGGTACACTCCCTGTGCCCGCAAGTTCTCCCACGCGAGATACTGGCCCGCACAAAACGCCACGCCCAGCCCCAGCGTCGCCGCCAGCCAAAGCATCCCGCTCCGCCGGCCTCGTTCCGAGTCGCCCGAATTCGCTTCCAGCCGGAGTCGCGACAATTCGAACGTCCCGCTGCTGGCTAGCAGCAGCAGCGTATTCAGGTAGAGCACCGGCGGCAGCGCCAGGTGCGCCCAATCCGATGTTCCTTCGCGCACGATCAGGGCGCTTGTGAGCGCCGCAAAGCTCATCGTGATCGCGAAAATCCCCACCCAGATGCCGCTCTGGGAACTCCGCGTCCGTACCAATACGCCTTTGGCGGTCTTCGCCTGTGGCGCGTTGGTCGAATCCGGCGCTACCGCTGTTATCGTCGTGGAAGCCATATTCTCCCGACTCCAAATCTACTCCGCTGCTCCTGCATTTTCAGCGAACCCTCGCCAAGGCTAATCCCCGCTACTCGGCTCGGGTTCCGGCGAATCCTGCATTATGAAGTCGCCTTTCGCTCCCTTTACCCCGTACAAGAACGGATCGTGGTACACGATCGGATGCTTCCCCCCAAAATTATTCCAGGGCGGAGGTGAAGGCACCGACCACTCCAACGTCGTGCCATTCCATGGATTGTCCGGGGCCAGTTTTCCCTTGAACCGGCTGTAAATCAAATTGAATAGGAAGATCATCTGCCCCGCGCCCGTGATCAATGCCGCAAACGTGATGAACTTGTGCAGCCCCAGGTACGGCGCCATGTAATCGTCAACAAATGACTGGTACCGCCGCACGTTGCCCACCAGGCCCAAATAATGGAACGGCATGAAAATGCAATATGCGCCGACGAACGTGATCCAGAAATGCAGCTTCCCCAGGCCTTCGTTCATGAACCGCCCGGTCATCTTCGGGAACCAGAAGTACGTCCCCGCAAACACGCCGAACAGCGAAGCCACACCCATCACCAGGTGGAAATGGCCTACCACGAAATAGGTCGCATGCAGGTAAATGTCGATTGAAGGCTGTGCCAGAAAGAATCCGCTCACGCCGCCCGCCACGAACATCGAAATGAATCCCAGCGCAAACAGCGAGGCCGAATTGATCTGCAGGTTCGAGCCGTACAAACTCCCCAGCCAGATCAGCGTCAAGATCGTCGCCGGAATCGTGATCGTCAGTGTCGGAAACGAAAACGCCAGACCGGACAGTGGATTCATTCCGCTGAGAAACATGTGGTGTCCCCACACCATGTAGCTCAGGAACCCGATCGACATCATCGAGTAAATCACCACTTTCGAGCTGAGCAACGGCTTCCGCATGCTGTTGACCAGGACGTGCGAAACGATCCCCATCGACGGCAGAATCGCGATGTACACCTCCGGGTGCCCAAAAAACCAGAACAGATGTTGCCACAGCAGGGGCGACCCGCCGGAATGTGGCTGCAAGCGGTCGCTGGCCACCAGTCCGCCCGGTATGAAGAAACTTGTTCCTGCGTGACGGTCCAGAATCAGCAGGATGCACGCCGGCAGCAGCACCGCGAACGCCAGCAGCGCGATGCACGACGTAATAAACCACGCCCACGTGCACAATGGCATCCGCATCAGCGTCATGCCCTTTGCCCGCAGGTCCAATGTCGTCGCAATGAAATTCAGCGCCCCCAGCAGCGACCCGATGCAAAAAATCGCGATCGAAATGCCCCACAAGCTTGCGCCCCACGCCATCCCGGGACCCGCGTCCCTGCCGATTGCGCTCAGCGGCGTATACTCCGTCCATCCCGCGATCGGCGGCCCGTCCGGAATCACAAACGCCAGCATCAGCACCACCCACGCCACGAACGTCGTCCAGAACGACATCATGTTGAACCGCGGAAACGCCATGTCTTCCGCGCCGATCTGGATTGGCAAGAAGTAGTTCCCAAACGCCGCAAACGGCGCGTTCGTCAGCACGAAAAAGATCATCAGCGTGCCGTGCATCGTCAGCAGCGACAAATAATATTCCGGCGTCATGATCCCGCCAGGCGCCCCCACCTTCGACATCAGTTCCAGCCCCGGTATCTTCGCGTTCGGCCACACCAGGTGAATGCGCATCAGCCACGACAAAAACATACCCGTGAACACCGCCACCAACGCGAGCGCGAAATACTGCTTGCCGATTACCTTGTGGTCCAGGCTGAAGACGTACTTCCGCAGGAATCCTTCCGGCGGCGCGTGCACGTGCGCCTGCTGGGCTGACGTTTCCGGCATGGATGTCACCTCACTTGTGAACTGTTCGGCAAGAACTGGGGGAGCGAATCCGCAGCCCTGGTGCCCACTGCCACTTCTAAAACGCGGCTTGTTGCTTCAGCCAGTTTTCGTAATCGGCCTCGGACACCACGTTCAGGTACGCCTTCATGTTGTAGTGCCCCAGACCGCAAAGCTGTGTGCAGACGATCTCGTACTTCCCTAGTTTCGTTGCCGTAAAATGCACCGAGAGATCCAGTCCGGGCACGAAATCCTGCTGAATCCGCAGTTCGCGCACGTAAAATGAGTGCCCCACATCCTTCGCGTGCATCATCAGGTTGATCTCCCGGTTCACGGGAATCACCAGTTCGCCCGAGACGATGTCGTCGCGCGCCGCCACGTCAAACTCCGGGTCCAAGCCGTAATAGTTCTGGTTCCCTTCGTCGATTTTTTCAGGATGGATCGCGCCGAATTTCCCGTCCGGGCCGGGGTAACGGAAATAGAACGCGAACTGTTCCGCCTGCGCCTGGACTTGCAGCGCGTTCGGACTGGCCGGCACGAAGTACACGCTCGCCCATGCCTTCTGCCCCATCACGCCCAGCGCCAGTACCTCCACTCCCACGATCAGGAACGCGAAGATCACTAGCACCCGCGCACCGCCGGGAAAATTTTTCAGCGGGCTGCCGGGCTTCCTTCCAGTGAACGACCACACGAAGAACGCCAGGATGATCTGCGCGCAGACAAACGCGAGCCCTGCTTCCCACATCGTCTCGTTCAACTGGGAATCAATCAGATGGCCGTGCGTCGAGATATCCTGAGGCAGCGGATACATGTGCATCACGATCGGGTAGGCCGAAAGCAATGCAATCATGACTAGAACTACACCAAGCAGTTTCCCCATGGCTCCTCGCCTATGCCCACATCACGGGCGATTTCATGCTTTGGGTCTTCTGTAGATGGAGCGAATGATACCGCGATGTAAAAACTGCCAAGCCCTGTTTAATAGGGCTTGGCCTTGAATACGAAGCTGATGGTCTTGGTTTCGCTGCCGGTGATCGTCACTTCCTGTGATTGGTCACCGTACTCCTCTTGCCATGCTGTTACCGTGTACTTCCCCGGAGCAAGGCGCGGCAGCGTGAACGTCCCGTTTTCACCGGTCACCGCGTAGTGCGAGTTTTTCAGGACCGCGAAGTTTCCGTGCATCCATGGATGGACGTTGCACTTCACCGGAATAAATTCCGCCTTGTCGTATTTTTCGCTGATCGGCGGCGTTCCCGGTGGCTGTGACTTGTTCCACTCCCGGTTGAGTTTCGGCATCGGGTGAATGTTGTGCGACGTCTGGTCCTCGTTCACGATCTTCAGTTCCTGGTTCACCTGGAACGCCAGCACGTGCGGTATGTACCGGCAACCCTTCTGCGTGAACACCGCCGCCGTCGATGGCGCCGGATCATCCGGCGCACCCGCGGAGATAAATACCACTACGTCCTGCAGAATATTCCCGGGACCTGTCACCACCGACTCGGCGGGCGGCGGCGTCGGGTACATCTTCGCGCACGACGGTTCCTTGGACATGTCGATCGGTCTCATCTTCTTGGGCGTGCCTTCATACGTCACCTTGCCCGTGATCGTGCCGCCCGCTGGATTCGGCTTGGCAATCGCCAGCGAAGATGCCGCCAGCATCGCCACGCCCGTGAAGACCACCTGCTTCCATTGCATTCTCTATCCCTCCTGAAAGTGGGTACTGCGGGTTATGGTTTTTCTCCGGAGCCCGTATTCGTCTGATCCACCCTCTTCGCCGCCACGATCGCTTTCCCTTCCGGCGTGCTTTCCCAAAGGGTCAATTCTGGGCTCGGATTGTTGTATTGAAGTGTGCGCAGAAAATGTACGAGATCCCATGCCTCTTCAGGTTTCACGACGTCCGCAAAGGAAGGCATCGGTGTCCCGTCCACTCCGGTCATGAAAATCTTATATAGGTCTTGATTCGTGCTTCCGCACTTCGAACGATTGTCAGCGGTAAAGTTGTAAGGCCGAATGGGCTGGTCATTGCTGTCGGTCAAGGTTGACGCCGATGGGCCGTCCCCTCTTCCTTCTTGTCCATGGCACTTCCAGCACTCCAGCTTCTGGAACAGTTGCTGTCCGTGCTGGATGCTCGCAAGGGTTAGTTTGGGCTCCGGCGGGATGGGGATCGGAGTTCCGGGTTTCTCCGTCACCCAGCGCGGAGAAAACGTCTTGATGAAAGCCACCAGATTGGCGCGATCTTGATCGGTCAGCGCGATCCAACTCGGCATATTGGTGAAGTTGAACCCACGCCCAATGGAGTTGTAGAGGTCCTGGTCCGTCGGGAGTGTCCCGGTGATTGTCGACCGGCACTTGAACACTGCCGCCACAAAATTGCGCGGCGTCGGGTTGAGGTAGGCGGCGTTTTCGCCGTTGCCGTCCCCATGCGGACCGTGGCATCCCCAGCAGTAACGGAAGTAAAGTTCCCGTCCTGGTTCGGAATGCCCCGTCAGATTCCCGACGTGCGACTCCATGTGGCTCGAAGGTTTCACCGCCGGCGCCTGCTCTCCCAGCTGTGCGTACGATGCGATAGGAAGAATGAGCGCGGACGTTACGAACAAGCAAAACTTCGTTCGAAGCATTTTTCGCATGGTCACTCTCCCTTAGAAGGCGAAGTCAATGCCGAAGAACAGGCTGCTACTGGTCAGGTCGATTGGCAGACCTGTCGTCGGCGAATACTGCACCTTGCGATTCCAGACGATCGAGTATTCGTTGCTGAAGGCAAAACCGGCGCGGCTGTTGATGAACGGGTAGTAGCGGAAGCCGAAAGTCAGTGCGTCCACGTTGCCCAGATCCCCCGGATTGCTGTCCAGCGCCTGCTGCTTCATCCGAATCAGCTCGTAGCGCTGGATCAGGATCAGCTGTGGGTTTGCGGTATAGTGGGTCTCAAACAGCGCGCCGTTCCAGCTTGGCGCGTGCGCACCCTCCGGAAGCCCATCGGTTCCCAGATTCGACGGCGTTCCCGTAGCCAGATACACGCTGTCGTGACCGTAGAAATACATCGTCGTGAGGTCCAGCTTCTTGAAGTACCACATCCCGATGAAGCCGGCACGATAGTAGGCTTGGTTCCCGATTCCGGTTCCGAAGATGGCATCCCCGCCTTGCGTATACTCGGGAAAGGTTGGCGCCTGCCCGAAATACGCGAAGCCGCCTACGCGCTGCAGGCCCAGGCCCGGAACTTCGAACGCTTGGCTTGCGCTGATAAAGCCTTCGTAGGCTCGGCCGGCCGCTCCGCCGTTCCCCGCCTGGAAATCCGGATTCCCGTCGGTTCCCTGAAGCAAGGACGCGGACACTCGTGTTCGGTCATTCTTCGAATGGCCCATCCACTCGATGCCGAGCTGGTTATCTCCGATACCGAACACATAGGCCGGCGAAGGCGTACCCACCGCCAGCCAAGGTTGGAAGTGATAGTTCTGGTAGTAGCCCCCGTTCGCCGAGAGCGTCAATATGCGCTTCTCGGAGAGCAGGTTGTCCAACTCGAACTTTCCGACCTTGAGGTTGAACCAGCTCGAGCCCAAAATGTTGTCGAATCGCACGTTTGCCGATTCAAAGTGGAAGGCTCCGGTTTCGTCCGCCGAGGGGACCAGCAGGAAGCTGAAATTTTTCGCCAGCGTTCCCGCGGTCAGCATGTCCATACCGCTGTAGTCGAACCCCCTCGTTGTCACCGTCGCCAGCGTCTGCGTATCTGAGCCCGCGGGACCATCCACCACCGTGTTCTGGTTCCGCTCCAGGTGCCAGTTTGGCGTGATGCGCAACGCGATTGGCCAATACGCTGGGCTCTGATAGATCGGGGCATCACGATCGTTCCCAAGCTGATACCCGTTGTCTTTGAACATTTGGCCGAAAGGACTCAACATCGGCCAGGCTTGATGGCATGACGAACACGGCAACCCATATTTTCTGGCAAAGGCTGGAATCGCGTTCGCGGAACTGCAGCAAAAAAGTGCGACCAGTAGAAGTGCTACTGCGCTTGCAAGAGTCGTTCCGTGACGGAACGAACTCCTTTTCACCCCGGTACCCCTTACATCCATACTGCCTCCTCATGAACGTCGGCGCAACGCTGAGCAGACAACGCGATACTTGTGCGTTTGTGGGTGTAGGGAAGGTGGCACGAGTGGGTTTCAGACAATGCAAAGCTCAGCTACCGTCATAGCCAAGCAACGCAGCTTGCCTGTTGCGCTCCACCTTAACCACCGGACATCTACGCGCCAACTCTCCGTCAAAAGAGTTGGGGCGCAATATCCAGTCCCTGAACCGTCCGGGATACTACTCTCTCCTTTCCGATGAATGCAAGAGATTTCTTACGTCAATCGAAAAAAATCTACCCGCCTGGTTATGGTACTGTTCCAATTTCTTCCTTCCAGTGCTCTCTAGACTTGACGGATTTGACAGACATACCTTTTCGGAGGTAACACAGTAACGGAACCGAAACACTCATGTGGAAACAGTCCAACCTTCTTCGCTCCTTGATTGGAGTTGTGCTTCCCCGTCTCTATTGCAGTCTGGGACTGCTCGCCGCTCTTTCTTTCCCTTCGCACCTCTTCCCGAAGGAGACGCTTTCCTCCCCCGGCCTGATTCGCGAATTTCCCGCCCCCATCGACGACGTCCGCCAGGCGGTTCTCGCCGTCGTCCACGACCAAATCATCCATGGCACATTGATTTTCGACAAAACTCCCGTCTTAACCGACGCCGAAGCCGTCACTTCAACTCCGCTTTTCGATCCCTGGAAGGGTCCCGGCGAGGTCTATTACAAAATTCGGAAAAATGCCATCGCGCCGCGCCACTTCCTCAGTACCGGCGACCAGGGCACCATCGGAGTTCGTTTCGTCATCATTCCCGTGGACGCCAATCGTACACGCGTCAAGGTGGACGCCATCTACGTCGAAGATTCGCACCGCGTAGCCCACGAGTCGGACGGCTCCGTCGAAAAAAGCGAGCTCGCGGCCGTCAAAGATCATCTCGAAGCACAAGAAGAGGCCGCCGCGGAGGCCGCTGACGCCCGCCGCCGTGAATTGAGTGCGCAACTCGTTCGTGAAACGTTTCAGCGGCAACGCGAAGATGAAACCGAGCGCCTGAACAACGCGCAAACCACGGCGAAGGACTTGCAGCAGCAAGTCACCCAGCTTCATCGTCAGCTCGAGCGCCAGGTGAAATCCCCCGGAGCTGACCTGAAGGCTGCCCCTTTCCGGTCCGCCGCAACGATTCGTCAAATCCCCGCCAAGGCTAGTGTCCTTGTCCTTATCGTCACCCCGCATTGGTTCGGGATCGAAACTCCCGACGGCCAGCGCGGCTGGCTCCCGATTGAACAACTGGAGCAGTTGCCTTGAAAATTTCTCTCGGCCGTTTCCTCTGTCTCTCTCTCTCGGTCACGGTACTTGGCGTTCACCCGGCTTCGTCGCAAGCCGTGCCCTACGCGCGCAGTTTTGCCAAGCCACGCATCGACGTCGAGCAAGCCCTGAAGGAAATGCAGGCCTACTCCGGCCAGAAACTTCCTACCCTCGATGGATTTGTTGCTCTGGGCGACAAGCCTCTCGATCGCTATGAACGCGGATACTATCAGTTCTCCATCGATCTTCTTCCCGGCGACAGCGGCGGCACTATCGTCCGGCTCACCGCGAAAATTACCGCCTGGTACGCCGACCGCGACGTCGCCAAATCCGGTTATCAGGTCCTGCCCTCCAACGGGCGCCTGGAACTCGACTTCCTCGACCGCCTGCAGGAAAAACTCACCGGCAAACCCGTAGTGCACGCCGATCCAAACTCCTCCTCCGTCCAGGCTCCCCGGCCAAAGCTCGATCTTTCTTCTGTAAGCGCCGAAGCCACCATGGCCGGCCCCGTCTCCCCGTCTCCCCAGCCTCCGGACGAAGTTGCCGGCCTTCGCAACCAGCGCGTCACCGCTGAAAAGCGCGTCCAGCAGCTCGCCGAGCAACTCAAGAATCTGCAGGACATCCAGCACAGCCAGGCTCATCCGCAGGATCTTATCGTCGTCAAAAAAGCGGACACGCCCGTGTTTTCCCGCCCGTCCGAGGATTCGCATCTTCTCTTTCACGCTGCCACCAACGATGAATTCGAATTCCTCGATGCCGATCACGGCTGGATCCACGTCACCATCTCCGGCGATTCCCGCGGTTATCTGCGCGCCGATTCCGTCGAGTTGCCACAACGCATCGCCGAGCAGATGGACACGCGCGCCTCGGCTCTCGTCGAAAAGTTTCCTGGATTTCACGTGGAACGCGAGGACCTCAGCCTCTTCCCTGGCGATTGGGCTCCGCTCAAGGGCAAGACCGTCAAGCTCTACACCGTTCAGGTTTTTAGCCAGAATCCCCGGGACTCCGGCCCCGCCGCCCGCCTCAATTACTCCATCGCCTTATTCGAAGAGGCTTATCGCGATCTAGCCGCCGCCAATCCAGCGCCCAGCGGCGTTGCCGTAATTTTCGACGCCGCAGACGGAGGCATCGTCGCCGCAACTTTCGAAAATATTCAGAAGCTTTCTTCCGGCTCTCTCAAACGCGAAGCCTTCTGGCAGCAAAGCTATCTCGACCCGCCCGACGCTTTCCAGCCTTCGGCAAAGCCCGCTCCTCCGCCCCACAATTGAACTCATTCGCGGGACCTCGCGCCATCGCAACTCTTCGAGATAACAACCGAAATTTCGCGAAACTTTTCATCCTGAGCGAAGCATCCTTTGCTCTGCGAAGGATCTCAACCTCAAACTTGGCTAAAGCCAAGCGATCGAGCCCATCCACCATCCGAAGCAACTCGCCGGCTACTTCAGCTCCATCGTCGATTCTCTCACCACCAATTCCGCCGCCACTTTCTTCCTCACGATCGGGATCTCCTTTTTCTGGTCCAGCCCCTTGATCGCCTCCAGCACCATCCCCGCGCTCATGTTTCCCATCGCCTCCATCGGCTGCCGTACCGTCGTCAGTGAC
This sequence comes from Candidatus Eiseniibacteriota bacterium, assembly GCA_035518915.1. Lineage (GTDB taxonomy): Bacteria > Acidobacteriota > Terriglobia > Acidiferrales > UBA7541 > Acidiferrum. The sequence continues at coordinate 86,907 of DATIXE010000024.1, read as the reverse complement.
GGCACCGACAAACTCGCCTGCGCCACGTCGTCGAATCCAACCACCGAGCAGTCCTCCGGCACACGCAGTCCCTTTTTCTTCAGCGCCCGCAGGGCGCCCAACGCAGTCATGTCGTCGTACGCCATCAGCGCCGTAAACCCTCCGCCTTGCCCTAACAATTCCATGGTCAGCTGCACTCCAGCCTCGAAGCTCGAATTCGGATCCAGCGATTCCGGCAGTTCCGCGATCCGTTTCAGATTCAGCGCCAATCCCACCTTTTGTGCGTAAGTCCGAATCCCCTTCCACCGCTGCCCGCTGCTTGCCAACGCTTTCGGCCCGCGCAAGAAAGCGATGTCGCGATGTCCTAAGCGGTAGAGGTGCTCCAGCGCCGTGCTCGCTCCGCTTTCGTTGTCCACCGATACTGTGCTCAACGAACCATTCTCGAAACTCCGTCCCGCAATAATGGTCGGCACGTGGCATTCCGTCAGGTCCGTCAGCAGCTTGATGTCCGTCACCAGCCAGTTCGCGATCACCACCAACCCTTCCACGCGCCGGTCCAGCAGCATCTCCAGATAACTCTCGAACCGGTGCGCCTCGTTGTGCGCGTCCGCGAGCAGCGAAAGATAATTCGCCCGGTAGAGCGCGTTCTCCAGCCCACGTAGCATCGGTGTGCAAAACGGGTCCATGATGTCGAATACCATCACGCCGACGATGTTCGACCTCTGGCTGCGCAGCGATCTGGCCAGCGGGTTCGGCCGGTATCCGAGGCGCTTTGCCGCGGTCTCGATTCTGCTTTTGGTTTCTCCCGGAATGTAGCGGGAAAGCGGCGCCCCGTTCAGAACAATCGAAACGGTCGAAGCGGAGTACCCGCTCTCGCGCGCCACGTCCCGGATCGTGACCACACCCGTCCTCGCCATGCGCTGCCCCTCACTTTGGTGCGGAGTAGTTGTACTGCAAGTTCATCGGCAACCGGTCCGACCGCGACCTCGTGTTGCATTCCAGTTCGTACTTCAAATGCTCTTCGTCCAGCGGATACTCTTTCCCTGCCGGATACGGGTACGCCGACGATCCATGCTTCGGCAGCGGCTCTACCGTGAACGCGTAGGTCGCGTAAAAATCCATATCCTTCTCGAATCCATTCGCATAGAAGAAATAATCGCGCACCCAGCCCGCGGGCAATTTGGCAAGCCCGCCGGGATCGAAGTCGAGTTTCACCCCTTCGCCCGAACCGAAGACGCTGAACTTGTCGTCCGCGGCATTCAGCAGCGTTTTCACGTCGCCATACCGCGTGTAGTTCCCTGCCGCGTGCGCGTACGGGCCGGTCATGCTTCGCCGCCTATACGAATACATCGTGTCGCTCGCCGGATGCAGCCGAATCTCTTTCGGATATCCAAGGTAGGCCAGCGATGCGGAGGCCAGCGGCACCTCGTGCACCTGGATCCCCTCCACCGGAAGCGTCTGGTCAATTCGCACCGCGTCCCAATAAATCTTCAAATTCGAAACGATGCGGATTCGCCGCGTCCCCGGTGGAATCTTTCCCGTCAGGTCCGCCACCATCGTCCGTTCGAGGCCTGCCGGAAATCCCATGTCGTCCACCACGCGGACCCACATTCCCTGAGGGTTCTGCGCCTCCACGTATGGCGCAATCACCCGGATCCCCGCCTGATTGGCCGCATACATCGAAGTTGCCGTGAAATAGTCCGTGTACCCGTCCATCAACAGTCGCAACGGCTTCTGCGCGTCCCAATTCCCTAAATCCAGCTCGATCCAGTGCAGTTTCGCAAATCCCGCGAATGGCAAAGTCTCAAAGCTCGTCACATATTTCCGGTCGCGCGTCGCCAGCAACTGCAAAACGCTCCGCCCGTGATCGTCCCACGCTCCGTGCGGCAGCCGCGCGTCCTTCGTCGCGATCACGCCGAACTTCGGAAACGGCGGCGCGCTCGCAAACCGTTCGTTCGGATTCACTTCGACGTTCGCGGGATGATCCACGGCAAGCAGGCGCACCTGATCCAGGTAGACCGTCTCTTCCATCGGCTCCAGGAAGCGGAAGCTCAACCGCCTATCCTTCTCGCGCGCGCTCTTCGCCGGCACCTTCAAATATTCGTCCGGGTCAGGCACGTCCCGTTCCCCCGGCGCCACCCAGTGTCCCACCACGCCGGGCCCGATCATGTCCGCGATGAATTCGTACTCCTTCCCGTTCCACGAAAACAGCACCGGGCAGGAACTCCCTCTGCGGTCCAACTCCCCGATCGTCTGCGTCTTCTCCGCCGTTAGATTCACCTCATCTTGTGGCACGCCGGTCGGCCACAGAAGCCTGACGACGTCTGTCGCCTTTTCGCTTCCCAGTCCCACCAGCAGGGCCGCCCCATTCTGCCCCAGATATCCCGAGGCGCCTTGGACTTCCCACTTCTGGTAGAGGCTCCCCGCAAATACTTCCAGCTTTGTTCCGATGCTGCTCTTGTTGTCGTTCAGCGCTTTCAATTCAATCTGCATCCAGTGGTTCTGATTTGCACCGCGATTCTGCAGCACAAGCGTTTCGCCGTCCGCTTGCGTCACCACCAGGTCCGGGCTTCCATCATTCTTCAGATCCGCCACGGTGATCGTCCGCGGCTCTTTCAACTTCACGTCATTCAGCCGCACGCTCTTGGTCACATCCGCCCAACCCGCCGCGCCCAGATTCCGCAGCACGCGAACCTCTCCGCCCTTCGCGCCTTCGCCTACCGCCGCCAGGTCCAGCCAGCCGTCATTGTCGTAATCCAGCCAGGTGATTCCCCAACCTTGCTTCCAGCCGAGGTCCGGAAGCGCCACGCGCTCCAATTTTTTCCCGTCCACGTTTCGCCAAAGCGAAATTCCCGGCGCACCTGCGTGCGTGAATGCCAAGTCCATCCATCCGTCTTTGTTGAAATCCAACGCCACCACGCCCACCGCCCGCGGCAGCCCCTCCTTTGCAAAATCAATTCCCGGAAGCCTCGTAAACTTTCCTTCGCGTGGATTTAAATAGGCGCCGGCGCCACCCGGTCCGCCCGCAATTGCCAGATCGATCGCCCGGTCGTTGTTGAAGTCCGTGCTGACCATTCCGCCGCCCGTCCCCGCCAACCCCAGCCCCGTCTCCTCGGAAACATCCGTGAACGTCGAATTTCCATTGTTTCGCCACATCACGTTGTGCGCCGGCGTTCCGTCGGCGCTTTGTCCATCCGCTGTTACATACAAATCCAAATCTCCGTCGTGGTCGTAATCCACGAACGTTAGCGCCGCGCAGCCCTTTTCGCGGCGGATACCGACCTTCGCCGTCACATCTGTGAATTTTCCGCCGCCTTCGTTACGAAGCAACCGCACTCCATCCGCCTCGCACACCGCGAGATCCGTCTTGCCGTCGTTATCGAAATCGCCTGCCGCGCATCCCTTTCCTGTCCCCAGGCCGCTGAGGCCCGCCTTCTCTGTCACATCCCCAAATCGTCCCCCGCCCATGTTCCGCAACAGCCGGCTTTTTCCGCCTTCTGCGCCCGCCAAAAACAAATCTGCTTTCCCGTCGCCGTCATAATCCAGAAAGCAAGCGCCATTGCTGCCGCCGCTTTTCACTTCTTTCTTGGAGGCACCATCCAACAACTCCCCCACAGGGTGCACTTCATAGCGAACCGGAAGCTCCGCCGGAACCATCGTCTCCGCTCCCGGTACAAACTCGGCCAGCGAATATTTCCCCTGGTCCCCATAGCCCGCGCCAAACGGCGTTCCGAGATGCCCCGAAGTGATCTGCTGAAACCGCTTCATCCCCTCGCGCGCCGCCGCCGTGTCGCCTTTCCGCTGATACGCACGCGCCAGTCCGAACTGTGCCGATGCATGATATGGCGCGATCTCCAGCGTTTTCTGAAATGCGGGAATCGCCTGGTCATACTCCTGCAATTGCGAATAGAGGAATCCCTCGTAGTAAAACGCGTCTGGCTCGTCCGGTGCGATTTTCTGCACATGTTTGAACGCCGCAATCGCCTTCGCCGCATCGCCTTGGTCCTTGTAGACCAGTCCCAGGTTGTACCAGGCATACGGATTCTCCGGCAGCTTCGCCGTCGCCGCCTCCAGGGCCGCGCGCGCCGGGTCTATCTTCTGCTGCGCCAGCAGCGAAATTCCCAGGTTCATCTGTGCCTCGGCGAATTGCGGGTCGGCCGCCAGCGCCTGCTCGAAATATTTCTGCGCCTCCGCGGACTTCTGTTGGTTCATGTACGCCACGCCCAGCGTGTTCAGTCGCAGCGCCTTTCCGTTCGGCTCCCTTCGCGCTTCCGCTTGCAAACCGCGATCAATTACGCGCGCGCCGCGCCGCCCGGCGATTGCCGCTAGCCCCGGCAATAACACCAGGGCAATTCCGGCAATCCATTCCCGCCGGTAACTCACTCTTCGCCAAACCTTCATTCAGGAATTTTCCTTCCAGAAAAAAACCACGCAAACCTTCGAGTCGTTCGCCCGTGCCACGCGGGCTCTGGCGCAAGTTCTGCTTACGCACGCGCCCTTCGATTCTCTTGGCTGCTCGCCGCATCGTCAACCGATTTTATAGCGGCTTTTTGCCGGTTCCCACCCGCGCCTTGACGAATCCCCGCCTGGCCGCTACCTTCGCGATGGACCCATGCCCGACCCCATCTACTCATCCATCGCGGTCACCCTCGACAAATTTCGCCGCAAGGAAATCTCCCCCGTCGAACTCGTCGAAGCCCACCTCGCTCGCATCCGTGAAATCCAGCCGCGCCTCAATCCCTTCGTCCACATTGACGCGGAATCCGCCCGTGCCCGCGCGCGCGAAGCCGAATCCCGTTACTCCGGCGCCCGCCCCCCTCGTTCGCTCGAAGGCATTCCCCTCACCGTTAAGTCCTCGCTTGACGTCGCCGGCTGGCCCTGCCCCGCAGGGTCAGTGCTGCGCAAAGACCACGTCCCGCCCGCCAACGCCGCCGTCGTTACTCGCCTCGAAGACGCTGGCGCCATTCTCCTCGGCAACACCAATACGCCTGAATTCCTCATGGCCTATGAGACCAACAATCTTCTCTCCGGCAAAACCTCCAATCCCTGGAACCCCGACTACTCCGCAGGGGGCTCCAGCGGCGGCGAAGCCGCTGCCATCTCTTCGAGTTGCTCCATGGGTGGCATCGGCAGCGACGGAGGGGGCTCGATCCGCGCGCCCGCCCACTTCTGCGGAATCGCTGGCCTAAAGCCAACGCCCGGCCGCGTTCCCTCCACCGGCCACTTTCCCCCCGCCGCGGGTGCGCTCTGCTGGCTCGGAACGCTCGGGCCTATGGCTCGTACGGTTGCCGACCTCGATGTGCTTTTTTCTGTCATCGCCGGCCCAGATCCCGGCGATCCCCTCTCCGCTCCGGTTCCGGTTCGCACGATCGACACCTCTGCCCTGAGCGGCCTTCGCATCGGCATTCTCGAAAATCCGGAGCTAGGCCGCCCCACTCCCGAAACACTTTCGGCCCTGCGCCGCGCTGCGCAGTATTTGTGTGATCTCGAATTTCGTGTCGAACCCCTGAAGCTCGACGGCCTGCAGCAAGCTCTCGATCTCTGGTGGTTTTTCTTCGGGCCGGTAATCGCCGGCCTGTTCCGCCCGGACATCGAGGGCCGCGAAGCTCAATTGAGCCCGATGTTTCGCTCTTATCTGGAAATCGCGCGCTCCGAACCGCCCGTGACCTTGGAATCGTTCCAGAAAGCCTGCGCCGATCGCGATCTCACCCGCGCCGCGATCCTCCGCCAGCTTCGCGATTTCCCAATTCTTCTTTCCGCCGTCTCCACCGAGCCGGCCTTCCCGCACGGCGCGGGCAACTATGTTCCCGGCCAGCCCCACAACTACCGCCACACCATGCGTTTCTGCCAGTGGCTCAATCTCGTCGGCTTTCCCGGCCTCTCGCTTCCCATGGGCCGCTCTCCGGAAGGCCTCCCGATCAACGTCCAACTCGTTGCTCGCGCCCACGACGAAGAGCTCCTCCTCGCCGTCGCTGCGCAACTCGAGCAAGCCCGCGGCCTCTTGCTCACCCCTTCCCTTTGATCCGTTTCGCTAATGTCTCCGCTCTCTCTGCGGCTCCTCCGCTACCTCTGTGGTTCCTCTTTTCCTTGCTCTTTCTTTACTTCATTACTTCCTTGCTTTATTACTTCTCTCCTCGGTTCACTTCCGGACTCGCCACCTGTTTCTCCTCCCAGTTCTCCCGATCCTTGTCCAAGTCCGCGACCATCAACCTTTTCGCCGTCGCGAACTCCCCCCGCGCCTCTTCCTTCCTTCCCAACTTCTGCAGCAATTGCGCCCGCAAATAATGCGCCTTGTCGCTCTCCGGCACGGTCCTCAGCGTCTCGTCCACCGCCCGCAGCGCCTCCTCATACTTCCCCTGCTCCTGATACAGCTTTGCCAACCCGAACCACGCTCCCGGCCGGAGCGGGTCGCGCTTCAACGACTCTCGAAACGCCTGCTCCGCCTTCGCCTCATTCTGCCGCTGGGCATAAATCTTTCCCAACTGGTAGTAGTTGTCTGGCAAGTCCCGATCGATCTTCGCGTCCTTCAAAAACTCCTGCTCCGCCAGCTCGCTTTTTCCCGTCTCTTCGTAAGCAATCCCCAGGTTGAAATGCAGAAACGGCAACTCCGGCGACGTCGTTTCCACGTTCTTCAATTCCGCAAACGCCTTGTCATATTCCTGATGCTGGATGTACGCCTTTCCCATGATCAAATGGAACTCCGGCGTATCAACCCCCACCTCCACCATTTTCTTCATCGCTTTCTCGTCCAGCTCTTTTTTCCCCGCCTTGTTCGCCGCAATTCCCAACACGTACAAATACATCACGTCCCGCGACTCCTTCGACCACAGCGGCTCCAGCGTCTCGCTTCCCTCCACAAACCGATCTGTGAACACCTGGCACATCCCCAGCAGATACCGGGCCTGATCCGAATCCGGCTCATCCCGCAGCACCGACTCCAGCGGCCCAATGGCCGCGGCATACCGTCCGCGCCGGAATTCCACCAAACCGATGTTCAGGCGCACCCCTGTCATCCCCGGAGCCAGCTTTTCGGCCTTGCGCAATTCCGTCAGCGCTTCATCCCAGTCCCTTCGCCGCATCTCGATCACACCGAGATTTGCATGTGCCGCCGCGGAATTCGGATCTTTCGCCAAAACCCTTCGAAACGATTTTTCCGCTTGTTCCAGATCTCCGCGCTGCAACGCAGCTTGCCCGTCCGCGAACCACACCTGAGGACTCTTCGTTTGTGCCGGCGGTTGCGAGCTCGCGGTCGTCACACTCAACGCCGCCGCAAGCAGCGCTACCGCCATCTGCACACTCGAAAAGCCTTTCATCGTGCTTCAGTCTCCGCCTTTTTCCCGGCCGTGTTCAACCCCAGGCACCGTTTTACCCTGGAAACTTTTTTTTCCCGCCGCCATTTTACTCTTGACACGCACAAGCAATTCCTCTATTAATCCGATTTAATAGCTGATTTTTGGGGTGCTTGACAGCCCCGTCGAGGACCGGGGGAATTTTGCAATTTGGTCGTTCTCTGATCGGCGCGGCTTTCTTCGCGTGGCCCGTCTGTGTTCCCACCGCTGTCAGTCATCTCTGTCGCATTTCCAATTCCGTGGAGGCCTCACTGTGAAGGGACATCGTTTTACCTCGAATCATTTTGTTTGCGCCTCGCTTTTGGCCAGCCTCGCTCTGCTGGTTGCCTTGCTGTTCCCCTCGCTGACCACCGCGCAAACCAACGGACTCATCAGCGGCACTGTCACCGACAAGTCCGGCGCCGCCATCGTCGGCGCCAAAGTTGTCATCACCAATGACGCTGGCAATCTCACGCGCACCACCGTATCCAATTCCGACGGCGTCTACGTCGCTTCCGCGCTTCCCTCCGGCAAGTACACGATCCGGGTCTCCGCGAAGGGCTTTCAGGAATTCGAAGCCCGGGATGTCGTCCTCGAAGTCGCCCAGAAAGCGCGCGTGGACGTGACCCTCAGCGTTGGCACCATCACCGAGCAAGTCGTCGTTTCCGGCGAAAATGTCGCCCAGGTCAACACGCAATCTTCTGAAATTGGCAGCACCATTACCGGCAAGCAGGTGCAGCAGCTATCCTTGAACGGCCGCAACTTTACGCAACTCGTCACCTTGGCTCCCGGCGTCGTGAATCAGACCGGCCAGGATGAAGGCACCGTCGGCATCGCCGGCAACGTTCTCTACAGCATCAATGGCGGCCGCACCGAGTACAACAACTGGGAAATCGACGGCGGCGACAACATGGACAATGGTTCCAACTCCAGCCTCAACGTCTATCCCAACCTCGAAGCCATCGCCGAATTCAAAGTCCTCACTTCCAATTACGGCGCGCAATACGGCAAAAACGGCTCCGGCACCGTCGAAGTCGAAACCAAATCCGGTACCAACCAGTTCCACGGCAGCGCCTTCTACTACGGCCGCAACGATTTCTTCAACGCCAACTCCTGGCAGAACAACGGCCAGGATGTTCCACGCCCAAGTTACAAAAAGCACGACTGGGGTTACACCTTCGGCGGCCCTGTCTTTATCCCCCACGTCTACAACAACAGCAAGAACAAGACCTTCTTCTTCTGGTCCCAGGAATGGCGCCGTGAAATTCAGCCCGGCAGCACCATCAGCCAGCCCGTTCCGTCTGATGCCGAGCGCGGTGGCGACTTCAATGATGTGTGTCCCGTTTACACCGGCGCTGCCTTCGATACCTCCGCGTTCCCGGACTGTCCCTCTCAGCCTAACTCCCCGGGCACTCCTTTTGTGAACAACACCGTCTCCACGCCTTTCTCCTCCACAGCCACGGCGCTCCTCGGCCTCATTCCCAACGCCAACAACTTCTCCGGCGTCAACGGCCTTTACGCCTCCGGCCAAGCCGAAGGCAATCCTCTTCCTTCCTACGTGGCGAATCCCAGTTTCCCCACCCACTGGCGCGAAGAACTGATCCGCGTAGACCACAACCTCACCGACAACCAGCGCCTCACCTTCCGCTACATTCACGACACCTGGGCCACCGTCAACCAAGGTCCCCTCTGGGGGCAGTACGACAACACCTTCGACAACACCAACACCAACTTTCAGGGACCCACGACCAGCTTCGTCGCCAAGCTCACTTCTAATTTCACGCCCTCCCTCCTCAACGAATTCGTCGCCAGCTACACCGACGACCACATTTATCTCAGCAACGTCGATTCCAACGTGAATCTTCCCTCCGGCGGCATCGATCTCGTGCCTCTATTCGCCAATGGCCTCGGCAACAAAATCCCCGCCTTCACCGTCGGTGCCACCAATAACGGCGTCGTCTACGGTGGTGGATTCTCAGTGGACACGGGCTACTTCCCCTGGAAGAACGCCAACCCCACCTATTCCTACCGCGACATCGTCACCAAAATCATCGGCAACCATACGCTTTTCTTTGGAGCCTACTTCGTCGCGGCCCAGAAGAACCAGGCGTCGTCGCTCGACGTTCAGGGGCAGCTAGCTTTTGATGCCAGCGATCCCAACAGCACGGGTAACCCGTTTGCTGACCTCCTCGTCGGTTCTATCTCGGGTTACGGGCAGGATGAAAAAAACCTCTATTACTACGATCGCTTCAAAATACTCGAACCTTTCTTCCAGGATGACTGGCGCGTCACCAAAAGACTCACTCTCAATCTCGGCCTCCGCTGGAGTGTCTATGGCCGCTACCAGGAGAAAACCAATCAGGAGTTTGGCTTCTCCCCGCTCGCCTATAGCGCCTCCGCCGCTCCTTCCTTCTTCCCCCTTGGCAGCGACAATGGCCAACTTCTCAACGTTGGGGACGGCCAATTTCTGTTCAACGGCCTTATCCAGTGCGGGCAGTCCAATCCCACCATACCGGGCGTCAGCGGTTCCCCCACTGGCTGCATGAAGAACAAATGGGTGAATCCCGGTCCGCGCATCGGTTTTGCTTACGATCCCTTTGGCGATGGCAAATGGGCCATTCGAGGTGGTTACGGCATTTTCTTCGAGCACATGAACGGCAACGAAGCCAACGCCGAATCCCTCCAGTTCAGTGCTTCTCCTCTCGCCGTCAACGGGGGAGTCGGCTCCATTGTCGGCTATCCGAACGTGGGCTCTTCTGCCGAAAATCCTCCGCCCAGCCCCCTCGGGGCCATTTCGATCCCGGACCAAGTCCAGTGGCCCTATATGCAGCAGTGGAACTTTGGCATCGAGCATGAACTTCCCAGCAACATCCTTCTCTCCGTCGCTTATGTGGGCAGCAAGGGCACGCATTTGACCCGTCAGTATGACCTCAACCAGTTGCCGCCAATTCCCTCGAGCGAGAATCCCTACGTCACCAACCATCTCGGAGCCATGACGGGCGACGATTGCAACAGTATCCAGGTCGACGATTCCGGCGACATAAACGATCCGAATTGGGGCTTGCCCACTTCCGCCAGCATCATGGGCACCCAGGGCACCACTCCTGTCACCGTCACCGACCCCAACGTCCTCCGCAATCTCTTCGTCGCCTGCGGAAATCCCGGCGCTAACTACTACCGCAAGTATCAGGGCTACGGCACCATCACCCGCGTCGATAACACCGCCAATTCCATCTACCACTCACTCCAGATTGCCCTCCGCCGCACCATCGGCGATCTCACCCTCAGTGCCAGCTACACTTACAGCCATTCCATCGACAACTCTTCCGACCGTTACGACGCTCTTTTCGTGGACTCCGATAACCCCGCTGGCGCACGCGGCACTTCCAACTTCGATGTCCGCCACTCCTTCGTGGTCAGCTATGTTTATGCCCTGCCCTTCTTCAAGAGCCCTGGCCTGACCCACACTTTACTCGGCGGCTGGCAGGTATCCGGTATCACCACTGCCCTTTCCGGCTCGCCATTCACCGTCACCAACGGGACCACCTACAGCGACAATGCCGGCGTGGCTAACGGTGCAACCGGCATCGCCTCTTTCCCTTCACTCGTCAGCAATCCGTACGGCGTCACCCAGGCGCAGCGCCAGGCGCTTGCCGACCAGAGCGTCTTCGGCGTGCTTGACTACAATCCCAGCGCCTTCTCTCTGCCCACCGGCCTCACCTTCGGTACCGTTTCCCGTAACAACCTCACGCTCCCCGGTCGCGTCAATTTTGACTTTGGTCTTTTCAAGCGCTTCTCCTTCAAGGAGCGCTATGCCTTCGAGTTCCGCTGGGAGAACTTCAATGTCTTCAACCACACTCAGTTAACTTCTATCAGCGGCAACGCAAACGCTTTCGCCGGCGGTGCCACGACCTCCATGACTTGCGTTGGCGCCAACAGCAACGCGGGCGATCCGTCCTGCCTTTCCAGTGGCTTCCTCGTACTGGACGGCGCGCGCTCCCCCCGCATCATGCAGTTCGGCCTGCGTTTCCAGTTCTAGCCATTCCGCACCCTCTCAACTCTTCAAAGGCCTCGCCCTCCCGCGGGGCCTTTTTTCTTGGCGGGACTCCATTTTTTCAACTTCTTCCTTCTCCCCGCTTCCCCTATAATCTCCCTCGCCTACGGAAGCGACTCTATTGCCAGACCCCGCTCTCACCCCGGAACGCTACGCCCTTGCAGTCATCTCCGATGATGCCGATCTGTTTCGCGACATCCGCAAGCTCTTGGCCCCGCAATTCCGTACCACCCTGGCGTCCGACAAAACCGAAATAAAATCCATTCTCGAACTCCCCGACCTGAACGCCGTCCTCTTCGATCTCGATTGCATTGGCGATGGGCCCTCCGATGCTCTCGAAGTCCTAGCCGAACTCCGCAAGCTCCGCGACGACCTCGTCCTCTTCGTTTTCACAAGATCCAACAGCCGCACCCTCCCCCTAAAAGCAACCCAGGCCGGCGCCGACGAGTTCTTCTTCTATCCCCTGATCTTCGGCGAGCTGCACATCGTTCTCTCCCGCGAAATCGAAAAGCGCGCCCTCGAACTCGAAGGCCGCCGCCTCCTCCAGCAGGTCGAGAGCAAGGCTGCCTTCTACGGCATCATCGGCGGCAGTTCCGCCATGCAAAAAATTTATCAGGCTGTTGAGGCCGTCGCCGGCACGGGCGCCTCCGTCGTTTTGCGCGGCGAAAGCGGCGTCGGCAAGGAACTCGTCGCCAAGGCCATTGTTCAATGCGGCGACCGGGTTGATCGCCCCATGATCAGTCTCAACTGCTCCGCCCTTCCCGAATCGCTGATGGAATCGGAACTGTTCGGCTATGAAAAGGGAGCCTTCACCGGCGCCGACGCCACCAAACCTGGCATGGTCGAGCTTGCCCATACCGGCACACTCTTCCTCGACGAAATCACCACGCTCCATCCCGGCCTGCAGAGCAAGCTTCTCCGCGTTCTCCAGGAACGTTCTGTCCAGCGCCTCGGCGGCCGCGCCTCCCACAAAATCGATTTCCGGCTCATCACCGCCACCAACGAGGACCTCGAGGATAGCGTGCGCAAGGGCCGCTTCCGCGAGGACCTCTACTTCCGCATCAACGTCGTTCCCATCTTCATCCCGCCCCTCCGCGAGCGCGAAGGTGACATCCCCCTGCTGGTGGATCACTTTCTCCGTATCTATTCCGCCGCCGCCAAGAAACCCGTGAAAACCTTCCAGCCAGAGGTATTGGAAATCCTCGAAGACTACACGTGGCCGGGCAATGTCCGCGAATTGGAGAATGTCGTCCAGCGCCTCGTCATCATGGTCGCCGGGCCCGTCATCACCCCGGAGCACCTGCCTCAGCTACTGCTCCACCATAGCGCCACCGGCCAGGAGGCCATCCTCATTCCCGAAGGCGGAGTGGAATTCGACGCCGAAATGGAAAAAATAGAAATTGCTTATCTGAATGCAGCCTTGCGCCGCACCGGGGGCAAAAAGTCCGCAGCGGCCGCGCTCCTCCGGCTCGATCCGCAGCGCATGAAGTACCTCTGCCGCAAGCACCACATCGAATAAGCTCGCTCATGACCTGTGGCACAGTCACACTGGCGAGTGCAGCTTGGTTTTGAAGGCGGTTTAGTGCCGCCCACCTCTTCGCAAGCCAGGCCTTGGCCTGCCCTCCGCGCTTCGCGGGCTCCCAGTAAATGGTCACTTTTTAACCCATATTAGGTGAATTTTTAACCATTCGTCGAATTTCTTACCATCGGCCCTGTCCCCTCAGCCAGTACTTTCGTACTAAGTTCTTTCTTTTGTTTGTGGAATTCCCGCGCCAGCCGACGTGGCCTCTTTGGCCAGTCGCATGCTCTATCTCTCCGCGTCTGCAGGACAAAATTCAAATCGCAAGGAGCCAGCCATGTCTATCGAAAAGAAAAGCTTAATCAGCACCCTCAAGACCACCAAGAAGGCCAACGCCGTCAGTTCAGAGTTGAAGCCGTCCACCGTCACCTCCAAGAAGGCCCCGGTCGGCATGAGGCGTGCCTACGCCAACAAGCGCAACATCGCCAACCACCGCGCCGTCGAGTAGTCCGTTTCCCGGAATTACACAGAACTATTCGCGAGCCAAGAGGCCGCCCTAAAGGGCGGCCTCTTTCATTTCCTTCTCAGGGGTTACCAGAGTTTTCGGCCCCAAAAATCCCGGATTGCCTCCCAAGCCATTCCCCCCAGGCTTCGTCGCCTTCCATAGATTCTTGCCAGCCCCGTCATCCCGGGCCGCAATCGCTCGGTTTGGTTCGCAACGATCAGGTCGACGACATAGAAATTCACTGGTGCAATGCCGTTCAGATCGTTCCCGCCGGCCAAACCCATCTTCATCACACCGGGTTCGCTGCTGATCTCGTCAATGTGGGCCTTCCATGTCTTGAAAAAACCATCCAGTTGAATCGCCGCGTCCGCGCCGGTTCTCACTTTATTCATATCCCATTCGGAAACGTAGATTCGGGCGCGCAGCGAATCCAGTTCCGCTATCTCGGCAATCTCTTCGCCTCCCAATAACGTTGTCCCGAGCAAATCCTGTACCCTGGGCGACACCACGACGCCTGATATCGGGCTCACAATCTCCAATGCCTCGCGCTTCTCCGTTAATTCCTGCAATTCTTTCCGGATTCGCTCGCGGTCCTGGGCGGCGGCGCCATACGCTCCATAATTCAACGAAGCGGCGGTGGCCCGGTCCGAGGCCATCACAAACCGGCTGTGCGCCTCGCTGTAATCGGACTCCAGCGGAAGGTTCTCGAGTTTCGCGATCGGCTCTCCGGCCACAACCCTCTGCCCTTCTCTCACATCGATTGCCGTCAGCGTTCCCGGCACCCTGGCGCGCACCATCGCCATATGTTCCGGTTCCAGCACGAACTTCCCGCTCACGGATTCCCGCCGCACCGGAATCATCAGCACCAGCAGCGCCGTCACACCCACCAGCGCCGCATGGGCTTTTACCCACTCTCGAATCCGATCCTTCTTGTCCAGATAGACGAATTTCATAAAGTTCACCAGTAACCGGATTCGCGATCGAAAAATCACCAGCGCCACGCCGATTTCGGGAATAAAACCCCACTCCGGGCTGAAATTGCGCACGAAGTTTCCGGCGAATCGCGCAAGAATGTACAAAACCGTATAGCTGTACGCTCCCGACAGAAGCGCATACACGGCAAACCCCAGGCGCCTGCGCTTCGGCACGTACGGCACCTCAATTGGCAATCCCCAGATGTGCCGCTTCACCCAGGCCGAAACATACGCCGTCGAATTCTCCTTCAAGTCCACAATCCCCACGATTTCGCCCAGCATGTAATACCCGTCGAGCTTCATCAGTGGGTTCCAGTTCAATAGCAGCGACATTAAACCGGTCATCATCATGATGAAGTGGGCGCTGTCGTGCGCCAGCGTTTGCGGCGGTGTGTCCAGCCAGACCGGCGTCGCGATCGCAAACAGAATCAGTTCCGACCAGATTCCCGCCATGGCGATGACGAATCTCTGGTATCGCGTGCCTTTTACGAAACCTTCCGTCGTGTCCGTATAAAACGCCGGCGTCAGATAAATCAGGGCGAACCCCATCGCCGGCACGCGAGCTCCGTAATGTTTGCAAGCATGCGCGTGGGCGAACTCGTGAATGGCCACCACCGCCATCCCTAGCGTATACAGCGCGAACACGTCTCCCCAGGTCTTGTTCGAGAAGTTGTAAAAATCGAGGGTATCGGCCCAGATTTGGCCCCAGTGCGTCACCGTCACGATGCCACTCAGCGCAAATCCGATCAGAGTTACGACCGTAAACCAGGTCGTGTAAATGAACTTGGTCTTGTTGTATGCCCAGGTCACGAACCGGTCCGGATTGAATGCCGGAAAATTCACATCGGAAAGGTCGGCCCAGATGTTCTGTGTCTTCTGCTGCTGGATCTTCTTTCGTTCCTCCCGGGTCATCTTCAGCAGCTGGATATTCTGTTCCTGCGGGGTCTTGTACCAGAATTCGTTCGCCTCCATGTCGGCCGCAAATTCCCGCAACGCCTCCGCGTTGTACAAATCGCCGTGCTCCTGCGAATAAATCTCGGCAATCTGCTCGTACGACCGCTCGCCGTTAAAGAGTTGCGCGAGTGCCCACTGGTCCGGGGTTAGCGTGTACATGCCCTTCGATGCGGGAACGTATACCCGCACGATCGGCCCGCCGTCTTCGAGGTGCTCTTTCGAGGAAGTCCCAGGGTCCAGCCGCGGATAGCTCTCCGCCAACTTGCGTGCCGGAATATCCGGCAGGGCCACTTCCAGTGCGCGTGTCAGATTCATGGATTCTTAGTGTAAGTTTTCCAGATGCACGGCCGCCGTCATACCCGGCCGCAGCGAGCCCCGCTGGCCGGTCAGTTCCACCAGCACTTCGAATGTCCCGCTGGAAGGGTCCACCACCGGACTGATGCCGCGCACCTTCGCCGTATGTTTTTCGTCCGGCACGTCCGCGCTCGTCACTTCCACACGCTGCCCGGTCTTGATTTTTCCGAACATCTTCTCCGGCAATGTAAATCGCACCTCCATCGGCGCCTCCGCCGTCACCCAAAACAGCCGGTCGCCCTTCGCCACGTTCTGCCCTTCGCGCGCATATCGCCGCGCGATCAGCCCGTCAAACGGCGCCTTGATCTTCGTCTTCTCCAGTTCCAATTCCAGCGAACGCTCTTCTTCCCGCGCCGTATTCAGCGTCTCCGCCACCCGCTTGATGTCCCACTGATCCGACTCGGCTTTATACCGCGCATGTTCCAGTTGTTCCTGTGAAGTCAGTCCCAAGTCCCAAAGATGCTGTTGCCGACCGTAATCCGCCTTCAGCACCTGCGCTTCCGCCTCCCAATTCTTCAAGTCCGCTTCAATGCCTCGCGTCTTGGCCTGCGCCGCGCTCAGATTCGCCAGGATTTGCCGCCCGTCGAGCTCCGCCAGCAGCGTTCCGGTTTTCACTCGCGCCGGGGCATCGAAGTAGATCTTCGTCACCACTCCATCGCGTTGCGCCGTCAACTCCACCTGATGCTCCACGATAATCGGCCCGGTCACAATCATCAGTGCATCCGCGGATGGGCTCACGCGTGCCGGAGCCGCTTTCGGTTGCACCGGAGCCGGCGTGGCCGCGTTCGTCACGCTGCCATTTGCACTTTTCTCGTCCCCGCATCCCGCTGCCAGGAGCGCTGCGCTTAGCCCGATCCAGATCCACTTTCCTCGCATGCCCCCTCCAACCCCTTACCAGCCCAGCCAATACCAGATTTTCGCGTACACCCACAACAACGGCTCCCGGAACAGCACATACCCCGCCGGATACCATCCGATGCGCACCTTCCCTCTTCCTTCCATCCCTGCGCGAATCGTTGCCTGTTCGTTCGGCACCCCCACGCGCGCGTAAAAAACCGATCCGTCTTTCGTGATCGTCCCTTTCGGGCTCACCACGTCCACCACTCCGTGGAACGTCTTCGTCGGGTAGCTGTTCAGCTTCACCACGGCTTTTTGTCCCGCCTTCAGCATCCCCGCATCCGTGTCTGCAATCGCGACGTCCACCATCGCCTCCGACGTGTTCAAAACCTCCGCAAATGAATCGCCCGGCTCCAGTTTGCGCCCGGCAAAATCCTCCACGTGCGGCGTCGCCACCACCCCGTCAATCGGCGAACGCAATTCCGTCTTCTCCACCAGCTGCTTCGCGCGATCCACTTCCGCCTTCCAGTAGTCGGCCTGCACTCGCTGCACCCCGGCCTCGGTGCCGTCGTTCGACGCCAACGCCTTGTTCATGTTCAACATTGCGGTTTCGTACCGTGATTCCGCCGCCGCCAGCGCCGTCCGGAAATTCCATCCTTCCATCTCCGCCAGCACCTGCCCGCGTTGCACGTGCTCTCCCTCCCGCACCAATACCTTGGCGATTACGCCTTCCACCTCCGGCTGCACCAGCGCGCGCCGCACCGGCGCCACCGCCGCGTCGCCGGCCACCCGCAGCGGCAGCGGACACGCCACTAGAAATACCAATCCCAATCCGCACGCCGCCAGGATCGCCGTCCGCTTCCGCTTCTGCATGGCCATGAACTTCCGCTTCTTGACCAGCACCGGTTCCAGCACCGAAATGAACGGCACTTCCTTGTACATCTGCGCGTTCCGTAGCGCCACCGTCGCCTGTCCCGCCAGCACCTCTATGATCTCCAGGTGCGCCGGCCCCAGAAAATCTGGGTCGCTGCTCTCCATCGCCAGCATGCCCACGCGCCCGGTGTCGTCGTTCAGCGGTCGCGCGTAGAATCCGCGCATCCCGGACTCAGCGAAGTATTTCCTGAACTTCGCCTTCGTCTCTTCCCGCTCCGCGTCAATCTCTTCCCCGTGCTGCCGCACGTGAATCACTTCCTGGGAAAGCGACGCCCACTGCAGAATCTCGTTTAGAGGCGCAATGTCCGGGTGGTCGGGCTGCACCTGGGTCAGCCCGGTCACCGCGCTCAGCTTGAACCGCCCGTTCTGCTCCAGTACCAGGGCCGCCCGCTCGTACGGGATCACCGCCTGTGGCGCGTTCACGATCGTCTGCAGCATCCGCTCCAGGTTTAGTGTGGAGGTAATTTCGTGGCTGACCGTGTTCAGCGTCTCCAGCACTTCGACCTTGCGTTCCGCCATCAGTAGGCTCGCATTGTGCAGAGCCGTTGAAGCGGTCTCCGCCAGGCTGCTCAGTGTGAACAGGTCGTCGTCGTCGAACGCCGTGCCGTCCAGCTTGTTCACCGCCTCCACCACACCCACCAGCGCCGTCTTGTCCAGAATCGCCGCCGCGATCAACGTCCGCACTCCCCCGTCGCCAGCCTCGCGGTTCCTCTCCACCAGCCGCTCGTCCGTCGCCTCTCCGATGCACACCGGATCGCCGTTGTCCGAAATCGTTCCCGCGATTCCTTCGTTCGGTTGTAGTTTCTGGCCTTTGAAAGCTGTCGGGTCTTCCCCGGCCTGATGCATCAGCTCCACGGACTCATCCGGCAGCAGCAGCCAGATGTTCACCGCCTCGCACTCGAGAATCTCTGAAAATTTCGAGCCAATCAGCGGCAGCAACTCTTCCATCTCCAACGTGGAGGAAAACACCTTCTCCAAATCGTAGAGCTGTGTCAGCCGCGTGATGGACGCCATCGTCCCGTTTCGCTCTTCTTCGTACGCCTGAGCCGCCGCGACCGCCGCCGCTCCCACGTCCATCGCCGGCATCAACGCCGTGATCGCGTCGTAAGTAATTTCTTCCTCGAATGCCAGAATCTCCAGCACACCCACCAACTGGTCCTTGTGGATTAGCGGCAGGTAGGTCAGCGACACCAGCGATTTCCGGATGTCCACATGAGCGTAATCTTCCCTCTTGATCTCTTCCGCCCGTCGGTTGATGGGCTCTCCCTCGGCCAGCACCGCGCCCAGCACTCCGGAATCGCCCGCGATCGCTTCCTCGTGGATCTTCGCCTCTCCCACCGTCGCTCGCGGCATCCACAGATCGCGTTCTCCTTGCGTCGCCAGCGTGTACACGTTCACCGCCGCATCGGCGATCAATTCCGATACGAATCGCGCCAACACTCTTGCCCGGGGGGCGACTTCCTGTTCGGCAAACAGAGTCAGGGAGAGAGATGAAAGATCAAGAACAGACTCTTGTTCCTGGCTGGCCAATGCTCTACCTTCCGCCGGAGGGCTGTAACGCGGGGGAAAGCCACCGGACGACTGCTTTCCTTGCTTTTTATCCCAAGATTATCTAATTTGTCCGCGCACTCTAACAAAGCCACTTTGGGGTGTCAATGCGGCGCCTCAATGCTTGCCTCGACCGCCAGGGGGTTGCGACGTTGGATATCGACACAAAAACAGTGGACGCAGTCAAAATCGTCACGCTGAAAGGGCGTCTCAGCATGGGACCGTCACTTGATCGTTTCAATTCCACCATGCACGAACTCCTTGGTCACGGCCATCCCAGGATCATTCTCGATCTGGAAGGCGTCCCCTCCATCGACTCCAGCGGCATCGGCATGTTGGTGCGCCACTTGACCACCGCGAAGCAGGCCGGCGGCGCCATCCGCCTTCTCAAACCCTCCAAATTTACTGTGCAAACGCTAAAAATGGTCGGCCTGTTAAATCTCTTCACCACCTTCGACGACGAATCCTCTGCCGTCGCTTCCTTCCAATAGCCGTAAATAGCACGGGCTTCAGTCTGCGTAAATCTCCGCGTCTCTCTGCGCCCTCAGCGTCTCTGCGTTATCCCTAAACTTTCTTCCCATGCCAGGCCCCTAAAGACTGCCCCCATCTCGCAAAATTCTTCACGCCAAATCAAACTTCTCCGTCGCCTCTTCTACCGAGGGGAAGAACTTCACGATCCGGTCCACGTGGGTCATCTGCAACGTGCTCTCCACGATCCCATCCGACGAGACGATCCGCATCACTCCCCCCGCCTTCTGCAGCTTGGCATTGCACATCACCAAAATCCCCACGCCCGTGCTGTCGATCGCGTCCAGTTGCCGCAGGTCCACCACCACTTTCTTGGTCCCGTCTTTCAGGAGCTCCCCGAGGGCCCATTCCACCTGACGGCTGTCGTTCCCCATCAACAGTCTTCCACGCAGTTCCAGCACGGCAATGTCTTGCGACGCGGTCCGTCGTTCCACTTCCAAGATCATGGCATTCCCCTGTATTTCCGG
Organism: Candidatus Eiseniibacteriota bacterium; assembly: GCA_035518915.1. Taxonomy (GTDB): domain Bacteria; phylum Acidobacteriota; class Terriglobia; order Acidiferrales; family UBA7541; genus Acidiferrum. Next base: position 66,927 of record DATIXE010000024.1, on the reverse strand, counting down.
ATGCACACTCCAGGGCGTTCTCTCTTCCCCTGCTCCCTGGCTTTGCCCCGCCGGAAATCGGCCTGTTCTGGCTGCCTGATGGTATTTCCGGGATTCATCGGAGTCAACGACTAACCCCTGTCCGAACCCCGCCATCCCCATCTTTCCCGTTCATCCTGTTTTCCAGCTTCCTTCATCCAAAATCTGTCAGAATAGGCCGGGCCCATCGCTCTGTTGGCGTCTAACCCTTCTTGCAACGCCACCGGCCTTTGACACTCTTGTCGGAGAGGTGCTCTTTGGGTTCTGCCCTGGACGTTCATCGTCTGCATTTTGCCTTCACTGTTACCTTCCACTATCTCTTCCCGCAGTTGACCATGGGCCTCGCCCTCCTGATCGTTATCCTCAAAACCGCCGCTCTCCGCACCGGCGACGAGCACTTCACCCGCGCCGCCCGTTTCTGGGCCAAAATCTTCGGCATCAACTTCGCCCTCGGCGTCGTCACCGGCATTCCCATGGAATTTCAGTTCGGCACAAATTGGGCCGAATTTTCCAAAGCCGCCGGCGGCGTCATCGGCCAGACTCTCGCCATGGAAGGCGTCTTTTCTTTCTTTCTCGAATCCTCTTTCCTGGGTCTCTTCCTCTACGGAGAAAAAAAGCTCGGCCGCATCGGGCACTGGTGGGCCGCTTTCTTCGTATTCCTCGGTTCCTGGATGAGCGGCTACCTCATCGTCGCCACCGACGCATGGATGCAGCACCCCATCGGCTATGCCATCACCGCCAATCACGAAATTGCCCTCACCAGTTTCTGGGACTTGCTGCTCAATAAATGGGCTCTCTGGCAGTACGCCCACACCATGCTCGGCGCCGTCCAGACCGGCTGCTTCGTCATGGCCGCCGTGGGCGCCTTCTATGCCCTCTCCCGCCGCGACATTCCCTATGCCCAAACCTTTCTACGCGTCGGCGTCACCGTTGGCATCATTGCTGCGGTCCTCCAACTCGCTCCCACCGGCGACCTGCAGGGCAAGCTCGTCACGGAATATCAACCGCCTACCCTCGCCGCCATGGAGGGCCTTTTCGAATCGCAGGACGGAGCGCCCCTTGCCATTCTGGGTCAGCCCGACGTCGCCAAGCGCACTCTCGACAATCCCCTCATCGTTCCCAACATGCTTAGCTTTCTCACCTACCGCCATTGGAACGCTCAGGTCCAGGGTCTCAACGCGTTTCCCGAGGATCAATGGCCTGACCGCATCGAGTTGCTCTACTTCAGTTATCACGTCATGGTCGGCCTCGGTACCATCTTCATCGCCATCATGGCCCTCGCCGCGTTCCTCCTCTGGCGCAAGAGACTTTTCACCTCCCGCTGGCTCCTCTGGATCATCATGCTGAGCTTTCCTCTCCCTTATATTGCCAACACCGCCGGCTGGTTGACCGCCGAACTCGGCCGCCAGCCATGGATCATCTACGGCATCATGCGCACCGCCCATGGCATCTCTCCGCGCGTCGCCGCCGGCAACGCCTGGTTCACTCTGCTCGGCTTCATGGGCTTGTACACCGTCCTCGCCATCCTTTGGCTGTTCCTGGTCTATCGCCAAATCGAAATCGGGCCGGAGCCCGAAGCCAGTCTCCGCGCGGGTGTTGTCCGCCCCGCCGCCGAGGCATAAGGAGCGCGCCATGGGAACGATCTGGTTCTGCCTCGTCGCTGTGATGATTGCAGTCTATGTTCTGCTGGACGGATTCGACCTCGGCGTCGGCGCCATCCACTATCTCGTCGCCAAGACTGAAGAAGAGCGCCGCCAGGTCATCGCCAGCATTGGGCCTGTCTGGGATGGCAACGAAGTCTGGCTTCTCGCCGCCGGTGGGACGCTCTACTTTGCCTTTCCTCTTCTCTACGCCAGCGGCTTCAGCGGCTTCTATCTTCCGTTGATGATGGTTCTCTGGCTCCTCATCCTTCGCGGCAGCTCCCTCGAGTTTCGCAATCACGTCAAGAGTCCCGTCTGGATACCCTTCTGGGATTTCTTTTTCTTCCTTTCCAGCCTGCTTCTCGCTGTTTTCTTCGGAGCCGCTCTCGGCAACGTTGTCCGCGGGGTCCCGCTCGACCAGTCCGGCTATTTCTTTGAGCCACTTTGGACCAACTTCCAACTCGGCGAACAGACCGGCATCCTTGACTGGTACACCATCCTCGTCGGCGTCCAGGCGCTACTCGCCCTCATGATGCACGGCGCTCTCTGGCTCCAATGGAAAACATCCGCTGAGATCAATCAGCGGGCAGCGAAAGTGGCGGGCTGGTCCTGGTGGGGCGTCCTCGTGCTCACGGGCCTGGTCACTACCATCACCTTCGGCGTGCAGCCGCAGGTCGTGGCCAATTTCAAGACCTGGCCGGTTGGCTACGTTCTACCGATCCTCGCCGTCGCGGGACTCGCCGGTGTCCCCTTCGAGCTCCGCCGCAAAAACGAACGCAACGCCTTCTTTGCGTCTTGCCTCTATATCTTGGGAATGCTCACTAGCGCCGTCTTTGGCATCTATCCGCTGGTTCTTCCCGCACGCAACCCGATCTACGCGCTCACTGTCCAGAACGCCAAAGCCGCTGATTACGGCCTTAAAGTCGGACTCGTCTGGTGGGTCATCGGCATGGCCCTGGCTACTTTCTATTTCATCCATGTCTACCGTTCCTTCGCCGGCAAGGTCACCGCCGATTCCGACTCCCACGGCTAACCCCTCCGTATTGCACAGACTGGGTGCAATCACACCAGCGGTGTTGAAGGTGCGGCTGCTCTCCAACTCTTCTCCTCCGAACTCAGCCCCTCTGCGTCTCTGCGTTATCTTTCTTCCACTGCGGTGCAGTGCGCCAATTCTGCGCAAGCCCACAATCCCCTCAGAATTCCCATTCTCCGTCTTCCAATCCCGCGTACAATACGCTCATGCGCCTCAGCGCAATCCTCTTCTTGGCCCGCGGCACCGCCATCGCACTGGCGATGTGCCTCCTGATCGCCCCTCTCTGCTCCGCGCGCTGCTCGCTCTCCTCTTGCCTTCCCGCGACCGCTGCTAGCTACTCCACTGGTGGCTGCCACCATCACTCGCCGGTTGCAAGGAATTCCGTCTCTGTGTCTCCGATGTCCGCAATGGCCTGCCAAGCCCCGGAGTCCCTCCTCACAACACTCCCCGCAAAATCGGCGCCCATCCTCGAGACTTCTCCGCAGGACGTACAGCTCGCCCAGCCCGGCACGCTCGCAGTGTTCTCCTCGATCCGTTCTCAGACCACAGCCTTTCTGCTCAAAAGATGCTCCTCTGGCGCAATCTCGACTATTGCGGCAGCACCCCCGCTCCGGATCTGATCTCTCCCCGATCCAAACGTAGCGGCCAGCTTTAGCTGGCCCCGCACACCGCTGAATTGCGGCTGAATTTCCAATCGGCCGCATCGGCCCTCGGCCACCGCGAACCGGTGCACTAGTTCACGCAACGAATTCATCACTGATCGCTCCCTTGGAGGAACCTATGAGCTCTTCTCGTCGCAACTTTTTCCAAAACGCCGCCGTCTTCTCCGCCGGACTCTTCGGCCTCTCCTCCCGCCTCTCCGCCGAAAATCCCAGCTCACCCTCCGGCAAGCTCAATCCACCGCGTCCCTTTATCCCCGTCATCTCTCCTGACACCCCGGATCTCCCCTTCACCCTCGACGGCGCCACCAAGGTCTTTCATCTCCGTGCCGAACCGGTCAAGCGCAAAATTGCTCCCTTCAAAACCATTGACGCCTGGGGCTACAACGGCTCCTGCCCCGGCCCCACCATCCAGATCTCGCAAGGAGACCGCGTCCGCATTCACGTCGAAAACGCCCTCCCCGAGAGCACCTCCATGCATTGGCATGGCCTCGAAGTCCCCATCGATCAGGACGGCGTGCCCTTCATCAGCCAGAAGCCCATCGCTCCCGGCGAGACCTTCACTTACGAATTCACCGTCCACCAGGAAGGTACGTTTTTCTATCACGCGCACAGCGCAATGCAGGAGATGATCGGCCTCCTCGGCATGTTCATCGTCCATCCGCAAACGCCCTACTCCCCGCATTGCGATCACGATTTCGGCATCGTCCTGCAGGAATGGGCCATTCTTCCCAACAACAACGTCCCCAACACTGCCTCTATGGAATTTAACTGGCTTACGTTCAACGGACTCTCCGCTCCCGCCACCACGCCGCTCCTCGTGCGCCAGGGCAGCCGCGTGCGCCTGCGCTTCGTAAACCTCGGCATGGATCATCATCCGATCCATTTGCACGGCAACCAGTTCGTCATCACTGGCACCGAAGGCGGCCGCGCACCTGAGTCCACCTGGTATCCCACCAATACCGTGCTCGTCGGCGACGCCCAGGCAAAAGCGGTCGAGTTCGAAGCCAAATACCCCGGCGCATGGATGATCCACTGCCATCTTCCCCACCACATGATGAACAGCATGATGGACCTTCTCGGCGGTCGTCAGCTCCAGACCGCCGACACGTCCGAGCCGCGCGCGATGTCCCAAATGGAGACCCTCGCGCACTCCGTCGGCGTCCCGCACGTCCATCACTCGCCCATCGCCTCAAACGCCAATTCGGTTCCCGGTTTCCCGCAGGACGCTTTCATGGAAATGGCCATGGACGACGCCAAAGGCGTCGTCAAACCCGAAACACATGGCCTACCTCCCAACTGGAGCGCCGGGATGATGGGCATGATGACCATGGTCCGCGTTCTCTCCGACGCCCAATATGAGGAAATCCAAAACTTGATTCGCACTCGCAAAACCGCCAACCCCGAGGAGAACGCTCATGCATCCTGATGCCACCTGTAGCGGCCGCCGTGCGAGGCGGGCGCTTTTCTCCGTCTTCCCTGCAACGCTGGCTTCCAAGCCAGACTCTTCTTCTCCGCTTCCTTTGCTCTCCGCTTCCAACCCTGCGGAAAACCTCTTTTCGTTCCTTCGGAGCCGGCACATGCGTTCCTACGCGAAAATATTCGCCTTTGTCTTTTCTCTCTGGATTGTTCGCCCTTCTCCCGCCCAGGAGCCTATGGACATGCCACACCATCACATGAACATCCCCACCGTTGAGCCTGTCTATCCGCGTCTCGGACGCGCCCAGGAAAACGCCAAATCACCTCTCTTTACGCTCGACCAGGCCCAAAAGCTCGCCGCCGACTTCAATCCCACGCTTCGCCAGGCCGAAGCGGAAATCCGCGCCGCCAAGGCTCGCCAGCTCCAATCTGGCCTTTATCCCAATCCCACCGTCGGCTACACCGGCGACGAAATCCGCGGCGGCGCCGTCAACGGCGGTAAGCAGGGCTTTTTCATCGAACAAACCATCGTCACCGGCGGCAAGCTCGCCCGCAGCAAGGACGTCTACGCCAAGGAAATCCAGCTTGCTCAAATGGAAGCCGAGGAACAGAAAATCCGCGTCGATACTTCAGTGAAGATCGCCTTTTATCGCGTCCTTGCCGCCCAGGAACTCCTTGATGCGCGCCGCGATCTCGCCAAAATCGAGCAGGACTACGCCACGGCTCAACGCCAGTTCTTCAACAGCGGCCAGGCTGATGAATCGGAAGTCCTCGACGCCGAACTCGAAGCCCAGCGCCAGCGTCTCTTTGCCCGCATCCGGGAAAATTCTCTGTGCGAAGAATGGCGCTCGCTTGCCGCAGTCATCGGCCGGCCCGATCTTCCGCTCGCCGTGGTGGCCGGAGATCTCGAAGACAATTGGCCCAATCTCGAGGAGGACCAAGCCGTCGAATCCATCGCCACGCAATCGCCTGCCGTGCGGATCGCGGAAGTCGACGCCGCCCGCGCCGCGGCGATACTAGCCCGCTCCAAGCGCGAACCCATCCCCGATCTGCAAATCCGCGGCGGACTCGAATACAACAACGAATCCCTGGAGTCCATTCCCCGTGCCGTCGGCTGGGAAGGCATCGCCGAACTTGGCGTCGAAATTCCTTTCTTCAATCGCAACCAGGGCAACATTGCTGCTGACGCCGCCGCCCTCGATCGCGCCAATCTCGAAAAGCAGCGCGTCGCGCTAACCCTCCGCGACCGAGCCGCCGACGCCGTGGACGAATACGCCAACGCAAAACTCACCGCCATCGAGTATCGCGACGAAATTCTTCCCCGCGCCAAAAGAGCGTACAGCCTGCTGGTGGAAAAATACGGGCTGATGCTGGCCGCCAATCCTCACGTCCTCGAATCGCAACGCAAACTTTTCTCCCTGCAAACCGAATACCTCGCCGCGCTCGAAAACGTATGGACTACCGGGCTCGCCCTGCAAGGTGGTCTCTTGACCGACGGGCTCGAAGCTCCTTCACATCCCGCCGAAGTCACTCAGCCCATCCGCGAAACCAATTTGCCCACAACCACACGCCCCATCTCGCCATCCATGTCTCCGCGTCCCTAGGCAATCAGCAGCGCGCGACCAATCCATGTAGGGGGCGGCTTTACGCCGCTCTCTTCCCTGCGTCTCATCTGACTCGCTCAGTCGGTCAGGGTGGTAGGCATGGCTCTAGCGGTGCTGCGAACGATTCCAACGGGCGGGGCTTCAACCGCTGAGGAAATGGTCAGCCCGAATATTTCACTCCACGACTTACAGCAGCTCCGGCGGAATTGGATTCCCCGGCCTCTCTTCATCCCAAACCATGGAAAGAATCCACCAGCGCTTCCCGTCAAAATACAGCTGGAAAATATTCACGCCCCGCGTGACTTCTTTTCTGTCTGCCGTCTTTCCTTCATAACTGCTCAGCACGGTCGCCACATTTCCAAACCGCTTGATCTCGTGCGCGATTTCCCGCTCCGTAAAGCCACTCTTTACCATTCCCACGTCGGCCCGATCCGCGAACTCTTGCTCGCTTATGGCTCTCGCGGTAACGGCTCCCGTTTGTGGATTCACCGAAATTCCCACGGAGCGCGATTCCGGGTCAAACAGCGTGCGGTCGCGTCCCCAATCCCGTGGCACGCCCACGCCTCCCGAAATCGTTTCGTAGCTCGCCTGCACAATTCCTTCAATTGTGCTGACGTCTTCCACGCGCGCCGGAATCACCGGCCGCTCCACGCGCTTTTTCCCCTGCCCCGCTGCCAGCCCCACAACCCCGGCAAAAGCCAACATCGTTCCACCCCACAAAACTGTTCGTAGAGTCTTCATTCTCCCCTCCGCTTGAGAGCGTCCCGACCGCCGATCACCGCCGACGGCGCGAAAGATTCTAGCCCAGCGCGCCTGCCAGGAGCGAAACAAATGGCCATTTTTCCAAGGAAATTGAGCCGGACTTCATGCAACGCGCAACGCTGACAGCACCGTACTTGAATCCAGTGCGGACTCCTCTCTTCCGCAAATTCTTATAGGCAAAGAAGTCTGCGTGGTAGGATAGCTCCCATCCAGCGAGGGGCCCTCGCGCTGACGGGGAGTATCGGCATGGCAACTTTGGGTTCCGCTTCAACCTCTGTGGAAACCCCTCTATCAAAGCCTGTCTCGACCGCATCTGCCGCCCCAGCAGTAACGCATCCTCGCCACAATCTGCTTGTCCGCGTCACCCATTGGCTCACGGCAATTTCATTCTTCGCTCTTCTGCTCACCGGGCTTGAAATCATCGTTTCTCATCCGCGTTTTTACTGGGGCGAGACCGGCAATGTCCTTACCACGCCGCTCTTCCAGTTCCCCATTCCCGCCTCCCGGGGCACCGTCCCTACCGGCTACAACTACGTTCTGCCCGACCAGAACGGTTGGAGCCGCGCCTTGCACTTCCAGGCCGCCTGGCTCCTCGTCCTCACCGGACTCCTCTACGGGCTGCACGGCATCTTCACCGGCCACTTTCGCAAACACCTCTTCCCCGCAAGGTCCGATCTTTCCTGGCGCTCGCTCTCGTCGACAATTCTTTCGCACTTGCGTTTCGCGCGCCCCACTCCCGCCGAAGCCTTTTCCTACAATGTCCTTCAACGCCTCGCCTACCTGTTTGTAATTTTCGTTTTGTTCCCGATGGTGATCTGGACTGGGCTAGCCATGTCTCCCGCGTTCGATTCCGCGTTCCCTGCGGCTGTCTATCTGCTCGGTGGCCGGCAATCCGCGCGCACCCTGCATTTTTTCGTCACGCTGGCGCTGACCCTGTTTCTTCTCGTCCACCTGGTAATGATTTTTCTCGCCGGATTCCTTCACCGCACTGCTGCCATGATCACCGGCCGCCTCGGTAGCGCAGGCCCTCTTCCCTCCGCCGCCGAGCCACCTGCAGTCCCGAATCAGGAGCACCCATGACCAACATCTCTCGCCGCAAACTCATCGTCACCGGAATCGCCTCCGCCGCCGGAGTCGCCGGCCTCGGCGTCGCCGCGCATCTCGCCGAAAAGTACGGCCTCCTCCCTCCCGACCACGGCGGCCTCTACGGTCCCGGAGAAACGCTGACCTACGCCGCGCAACGCCTGCTCACCCGTCATTCCTTTGCCCGCGAGTTCTCTCCCGGTCAAATTTCCGCGCGACCTTTCGCGAACGAGCTGGCTCCTCCTAGTGATGAGTTTAAGCGCCTGCAATCCTCGGGCTTCGCTGACTGGCGCCTCACAGTAGACGGGCTGGTCGACAAACCCATTTCGTTTTCGGTGGATCAACTCAAGAGCTATCCTTCGCGCAGCCACATCACGGAAATTGCCTGCGAGGAAGGCTGGTCCTACATCGCGGAGTGGATTGGCGTTCCACTCTCGCACGTCCTGCAGGTCGCCGGCGTCCAGCCGCACGCCCGCTACGTTGTCTATCGTTCCATCGAGGCGGATTGGTGGGAAAGCATGGACATGGCCGACGCCCTGCACCCGCAAACGCTACTCGCCTACGGCATGAATGGCGCCGACCTCCCCTTCGGTTTCGGGGGACCACTTCGCATGCGCGTGCCGAGACAACTCGGCTACAAGAACGTGAAATTCATCCAGCGCCTCACGGTCACCGACAGCATGAAGCCTTTTGGCAAGGGCCTCGGCTCTGCCGCCCCCGAAGCAGGCTACGCCTGGTACGCCGGGATATAACTACCTCGGCCTATCCTCATCGTTTCAACCAGTGCTTACGAGGCCGCCGCTTAGCGTTCCTGCAACATCTGAATGTGGTCCGCGAGCCCCATCGCTTTCAGTACCTCGGGATTCGATTCTTCTATAGCCAGCGGTTCATGGCACGCGCTGCAATCCTGTGTGATGCTCAGCTTCTGGTCCGCCGTCGAGTGCGAACCGTCATGGCACCGGAAGCATCCCGGAAAATCCGTATGCCCCAGGTTATTGGGATATGTGCCCCAGGTGACTTTTAAATCCGGAAAGACGTTCCGGTTGTAGATTGCCGCAATTTCAGCGCCCGCATCGGCAATCTGCTGGGACTTCTGCGAAAATACCTCCGGCTGGGTTTTCTGATAATAGCTTTCCAGCGCCGCCGGAATCGTTTGCGTCGCTTCTTCATTGCTGCGGTACCCTGCCTTTAGCAACTCCATCGCTTCTTTCTTGATGAACGGCAGCTTCGACGAAATGCGGCCCAGCCCCATAGCCTCATCCACCGCGCGCCCCGGCAGCTCAAACGTGTGCGTCGGCCGGTTATGGCAGTCCACGCACTGCATCTGATAACGAGGCAGGCCGGCCACGGACGCCGCCGTCGAACCGTCCGCGAGGTATGTGTGATCTTCTCCCGTCCGGTTGTTGCGGTACTCCACCCAGGGGATCGTCTGGCGCTTCGGGTCCTTGGACGTGAAGTGGATTTCCACGCCAGGTCCTACGTGCATGCCGTGGATTCCTCCGTGATCGCCTCCGCCAATCAGCATCATCAACACCGTCAGCGATTCCGCATTAGCGGCGTCTTCCTGGAAGTGGGGAATCACGCGGAGCTTCACTCCATCAAACTTGGCGGGCCAGTGGCATTGCTCGCAGGTTTCCCGCGATGGCACCAGCCGGTTGCTCTCGATTGCCGATTCGATCGGATAATGCACGCGATGAGATACCACGTCGATCAGTTGCCGCGTGCCTGCCTTCTTGCTTTGGATCCATCCAGCGGCTCCCGGCGCCACATGGCAATCCACGCAGGCAACTCGGGAATGGGGCGAATTCTGGTGTGCCGTGAATTCCGGCTTCATGACGTGGCAGCTCTGCCCGCAAAACTGCACCGTATCCATGTGTTGCACGGCGCGGTAGGTGCCTTGGGTTCCGATCAGGATGTTGATGGCGCTGGTGATTCCGAAAAAGATCGCGAACTTTTTGATATAGCTGCGCCGTTCAGGTGCTTCCCACATCGCCCGGCCAAGAAGTCTGATCCGTCGGCGGCCAAGGACGATCCCCACTGGGATCAAAATCAATCCAAGGATGAAAACGATCGGAATGATAATGAAAACAAGAATCCCGATGTACGGGTTGCTTGCGTGCCCCTGCAACTGGGTCGGCAGCACAAACAACCAGGAGAAGCCCGCGGTGGTCACCAGGGCCACTCCGACCATGCTCACCCAGTGACTCGTGAGCAGCGCAAGTACGGGACGTCTTGGATGTTCGGTCATCGCAAATTCGCTCGGGCGCTTCGCGAATCAGGATCGCGACGGCGGGTGACGACAACTTTAGAGGACCAATCTTACAATATGGCGAATTCCTCCAGACTGTATTTTCTTACGATCATTAATGAACCAAAATGAGACGCTCAGAGGCAGGCAGCGCCTTACCTACACGCCTTCGCCGCACTCCTTTGGCTTGGAGTTTTCCAGATTTTCACTGAGATAAGGATCGAGACGGTGGGCACTCCCCCTGTACCAGGATCCTGGGCGTGCCGGATGGAGAATCGAGGAAGTGAGCAGCAGCGCTTCAGGCCCGCGCCCTCTCCCACTTCCCCCTTGGTTGATAAAATCAGAGCCTCAGGAAGTCCGCTGTTCTCCAGGGTGATCCGAACTCCCGCGCCGCTCTGCGATCATCCGTTACGCGCTCTTCGCTTTAGCGCTGCCGGGCCCTTTCGCGGCCAGGATTTCCAGCTTATGTACCTGTGGTTCCTTCGCGAACAATTCTTGCGCTTTCGCGAACAGTGCCTTCGCGATTTCGCCATTCAAATGCGCGTCCCGGCCTTTTTCATCCGCAAACGTGTCGAAAATCCCGAATCTCGGGCCACCAAGCTGTAGCGCGTACCACGTCAGCGTTCCTTGTTCCCTCTCGGCCAGGGCCTGCGCCGATTTTAGAAATTCGGCTACTTCCTTCTCTTTTCCCGGTTTCGCTTCTACTTCTGCCCAGATTGCAAATTTTGCCATGATGAATTCCTCCCATTCAATGCGATGCTCCCAACTGCGCATGGGTTTCACGGTTTCTGCTCTGCTTATTTTTTCCATTCGGAAAGGGGCACAGCGAGATGAGCGGGCATGAAGAGTTGCGCATTCGGGACCAGTTCAGAAAAACCTCCCTGGCCCATCGCATCCTTGCACTTTTTTCCGATTTTCGTTATCGCCGCGCTCAACGCCGGCTGGCCGGAGGCACTATTCCGTTCATCCGCAGGTACTCCACCATCTGGCCGTAGTGGTCAAAACAATGTCCGACGATCAACGTCGCCATTCCCAACCGCGTCGTTGTTCCTTCGCCGAAAGGACTCTTGATTGAACTCACCAGGTTGCCTTCATCAATCGTTGCGACGGCTTTGTGAACATAGGCGAACGAGTCTTTCAGAAATTTCACAATCTCCGTCTTGCTCTTGACCGAATCCGGGCCTTTCTCGCCGCCCAGTTCCACCGGCGGCTTCTCCTGCAAAATTGCCGCTCCCACCAGGTAGTTCACCGCGGCGACATGCTTCGCCTGCTCCGCGAAGGTGCGCACGCCTTTGAATTCCCCGTTTGTCGGCGCAAACGAATATTTGTCCTCCGGCATGGCCTCCGCCGCCGAAACAAATTCTTTCTCCACGCCGCTCACACCCCGGTTCAATGTGTCCGCGATCGTGACGTGCTCCGGCTTCGCGTTCTGGCCCATCGCGCCGCTGCAAGCAAACAGCAACAATCCTGCAAGCAATCCCGTCATCTTCCTCATGAGCAAACCTCCTCGAACCACGGCGGCAATTCTAGCCCGAAATCGGTCTTCAGGCTCGCGCGCATATCCAAAATCGGTCTGCGCGCTCCGTGCAACCAAGACACAACGGGCACCTTTGCGTGTGCGTGAATTCCCAATCAGCAGTCTCACGCAACACTTTCCCTCCGAATCCGGAGTATCCAACTGCGAGCATCGCGCAACTTTTGACTTGAGTTCGCTTTCCTCTCCTGCGTTATACTCCGCTTATGCGACACCTTGTCGATATCGGCTTCTCAGCCGAGAAGGAGGTGATCCAGTGAGGTACTGTTTACGTTGACGCAGTAGAGGAGGCGCTCAACGCATAACCGGGCGCCTCTCTCCTTTCTCTTGCCTCTCCCCGCGATTCCGCTTCCATCCAACAAGTTCCGCCCGGCGCATAGATTTCACCAGTGAATCTGCCCCACCCAGCGCCTCCATTCGCCACGCGCTTGATGGAATTCCGCGCCGCTCAGGGAATTTTCAGATGAGGACAGTGACCCAGACTTGCTGACGAAGCCTCTACTGGGGCCACGTGGGACCGTGTATCTTTGAGGGGCTAGATAAGACACTAATTTTATTGATGTTAGTGGCCACCAAGGCGCAGTTTAAAGTACGGTCGCAAATTCTGCTTGACAAGAATCTAGTGTTATAGTTATGTATAACACTAAAATGACGCCTGGATGCACTCTACGTCGACCTCAACCCTTGGGTTTAGCCCAATCAAGATTCACGCGCTTTCAGGAGATCCACCATGAAGCATCTTCGCTGCGTTTTTCCTTTACTCGCCCTTGCGATCGTCCCCGCTTTCGCTTTCGCGCAGTCCGACGCGCAAAAATCTTTTGACTCTCTCAAATCGCTTGCCGGCACGTGGGAGGGAACCATCACAACGTTTCCCGCGACTCCCGAAGTCCAGGGCAAGCATGTCCAAGTCACCCTGCGCGTCACTTCCATGGGCAACGCGCTTCTCCACGAAATGCACGTCCAAGGCCGCCCCGACGATCCCATCACCATGCTTTATCTCGACAACGGCCACCTGATGCTTACGCACTATTGCGACGCCGGCAATCGACCGCGCATGACCGCCAGAACGTCCGTCGACGGCAAGACCGTCGAATTCGAGTTTGTGGATGTCGCTGGCGGCACGGAGTATGGCCACATGCACCACGCCGTCTTCACACTCGCCGACTCCTACCATCATTCCGAGGATTGGACGTTCATGTCGCCGGGTGAAAAGCCCGTGCAGGCGCATTTCGATTTACATCGCACCAACTGAAGGATCATCGGTTCTCGAGAAACGCGAGAGGAACCACGGATGGATCATGAGTGGAACGACAGCCAGCCGATCTACCGCCAGCTCCGCGATCGTGTCGTCGCCATGATCCTCGACGGCCTGCTGAAAGAAGGCGACCCGCTGCCGTCGGTTCGCACCGTTGCCGCCGACTATCGCGTGAATCCGCTGACCGTTCTCAAGGGCTATCAGGAATTGGTGGACGAAGATCTCGTCGAGAAAAAGCGCGGCCTCGGCATGTTCGTCAAAGAAGGTGCTCGCGACCGGCTGTTGCAGGGTGAGCGCCAGAAATTTCTTGCGGAACAGTGGCCCGCCATTCGCGCCACGATCCAGCGCCTCGGCCTCGATTCCGAAACGCTTTTGCAGACGCCAGCGGATAGGAACTCGGCGCCGCGGCCCGATCCCAACTCTTCGAAGGAGGAGCGCTAACCCCATGCCGGTCATCGAAGCCCGCGGCCTCCGCAAATCATACGGCTCGACGGTCGCCCTCGACGGCCTCGATCTCCGCGTCGAGGAGGGCCGCATTCTCGGTCTCATCGGTCCCAACGGCGCGGGGAAAACCACCGCGCTCAACGCCGTCCTCGGCCTGACTCCATTCCAGGGCGAACTGTGCGTTCTGGGCCGAAATCCCTGGACCTCGCGCGACCAACTGATGCGCGACGTCTGCTTCATCGCCGATGTGGCCATCCTTCCGCGTTGGCTGCGCGTGTCGCAGGCCCTCGACTACGTCGCCGGCATCCACCCGCGCTTCGATCGCGCCAAGGCGGAAAGTTTTCTCGCAAAAACCAACATTGCCCGCAACCGCAAAGTGCGCGAACTGTCCAAAGGCATGGTCACGCAGCTTCACCTCGCCCTGGTGATGGCCATTGACGCGAGGTTGCTCGTTCTCGATGAGCCCACGCTCGGTCTCGACATCCTTTTCCGCAAGCAGTTTTATGATTCCCTGCTCAACGATTACTTCGACGGCTCACGCACTATCGTCGTCACGACGCACCAGGTCGAGGAAATCCAGAACGTCCTTACCGACCTGATGTTCATCAACCGCGGCCGAATTGTTCTCCAGTGCACCATGGAAGAATTCGAGTCGCGCTACACCGAACTCGCGGTTCGCCCGGAACATCTCGCCGCCGCCACCGCGCTGAAACCCATCCATCAGCGCCAGATCTTCGGCCGCACCATTCTGCTTTTCGATCGCGTGGATCGCGGCCAGCTCGCCGCCTTCGGCGAAGTAAGCACGCCCAGCATCGCGGACCTGTTCGTCGCCTTGCTGGGGAATACCCCCGCAATTCCGGGAGGTGCGCAATGAACATGCCGGCCAATGCCTTCGCCCAATCCACCTTGGACCCTGATCGCCCTGAGGTTGCCGCGAATTCTCCGCTACGAGTCTTCTATTGGTGCGTCCGCCGCGAACTCTGGGAGAGCCGGTCGCTCTACCTCGGCCCGCTTGGCATCGCCGGCCTTTACCTCCTCGGTTTCCTGTTCTATTTGCCCGCCATCCCGCGAACCATGCGCGCCGCCATGGCGGCCGAACATGGATTCAACCGCGACCTGATCGCGCAGCCTTTTAATTACCTCAGCCTGGCCGTGATGGGCATCGCGTTTCTCATCAGCCTGCTCTACTCCGTCGAGACGCTCTACGCCGAGCGCCGCGATCGCAGCATCCTCTTCTGGAAGTCGATGCCGGTCTCCGATCTCACCGTCGTGCTGTCCAAAGCGAGCATCCCCATTCTCTTTCTCCCGCTGTTGTGCTTTGTGATCACCGTCGTTGCGCAATACCTCATGTTGATGCTCAGTTCGGTCGTTCTGCTAGGAGCGAATCTCAGCGTCGCCACGCTCTGGAGCGAACTCGCCCTGTTTCGCACTTTGCTGATGCTCCTCTACCACCTGGTCACCATTCACATGCTGTGGTACGCGCCGATCTACGCCTACCTGCTGCTGGTTTCCGCTTGGGCGCGCCGCGTCCCGCTGCTTTGGGCCATCCTGCCGCCCGTGGCCATCCTCATTCTCGAAAAAGCTTTCTTTCATACTTCGTTCTTTCACCATCTGATCGGCTGGCGTTTCAGCGGCGGCCCCGAAGCGCAGATGCCGGACCTCACCACGGGATATCCCATTCACCCAGCGATGCATCCCACCCCGCTGCACTTTTTTGCAACGCCCAGCATGTGGCTCGGTCTGTTATTCGCAGCGGCATGCCTGCTGGCTGCGGCGCGCCTGCGCCGAAATCGCGAGCCAGTGTAGTTATTCGGCCCGAAGAATTCCTCTCTCACAAAAGGAGTCACTGTTATGAGCACCGCTGTCCTCACTCACCGACTGGAACTCGATTCCCTGGCCGAGCGCGCATTGCATCTCGCCACGCGTTTCTGGTTCGGCGTTCTGCTGATCGGGCAACTCATCTTCGCCTTCACCGTGGCCGCGTTCTACGGGCTGACGGCGTTGCGCGGGAATTTCACTGCGTGGCGGAAGGTGCTGACGCATGGCTACATCCCCGGCGATCCCATCGGCAACGTCGCCCTGATCATTCACCTCTCGTCGGCCGTCTTCGTCATCCTCGCCGGGGCGCTCCAGCTTATTCCCCAGGTCCGCAATCGCTTCCCCGTTTTTCATCGCTGGCTCGGGCGCTTTTACATCACCGCAGCGGTTTCTATCTCGCTGGCGGGACTCTATCTGTTACTGGTTCGGGGATCGGTCGGCGATCTGGCGCAGCATCTGGGGAGCATCCTCATGGCGGTCCTGATCCTGAGCTTTGCGGGGATGGCGCTGCGCACCGCGATGGGGCGCAATTTTCGGGGCCATCGCCGGTGGGCGCTTCGGCTCTATCTGGTCGTCAGCGCTTCCCTGTTCATCCGCGCTGGAATTTTTCTGTCGCTTCTCCTTAATCGTGGCCCATTTGGCTTCGATGCGGCCTCGTTCACGGGGCCGTTCCTCACTTTCGTTTCGTTTGGACAATACCTTGTTCCACTTGCCATTCTCGAGATCTATCTGCAGGTACAGCAGCGGCCCGGCGCTCTTCGGCGATTCGCCATGGCTGCCGGACTGGTCCTGGTGACGCTGGCGATGGGCGCGGGAATTTTCGCGGCCACCGTCGGCGCGTTTATCCCGAACATCATGACTACGTTCGATCCCCGGACGTCCATCGCAGAGACGCTGGCCGCCACGATCAAAGCCAGCGGTGTGGATGCGGCCGTCGCGCAATATCACGACGTGAAGTCGGCGCATCCCACCACTTACAATTTCGACGAAGATCAGCTCAACACCTTGGGCTATCAACTTTTGAACACCAAGAAATATCCCGCGGCCATTCGTGTCTTCCAGCTGAATCTCGAAGCCTACCCAAAATCCGCCAATACCTACGACAGCCTCGGCGAAGCCTACATGGACGCCGGCGACAAGGCGCAAGCCATCGCCTATTACGAAAAGTCCTTGCAGCTGAACCCGAAGAACGTGAACGGGCGCCGGATGCTGGCCAGGCTCAAGACGCAGTAATCGGGGAGGAAGAGGAAGGATATAAGTTCTGAGTTTGAAGTAAAAAGTAAGAAGTAAGAAGTACGAGCGCTACCGGTAGAAACGGTTAGGGAATGGCTGCGCTACAAACTTTATGTCGGCGCGCCGACATTTAAAGTTTAACTTGAAGGTTTTTCGAACGCCTTATATACTTGTTAATATTATATTTAGAAGTAAACATAATCGTGACGCCAGAAGGACGCTCCACCGGAGGGCGGCTCTTGGCAAGAACCCGCGGCTGAAAGCAACCATTTTCCGGCCTAAATTCTTGCCAGACTGGGCCGACCGGATGGCGGGGCCAACATCCAACAAGCCGGCAAATTGGGTGTTTGGAAATGCGTTTCCCTTTGCGGCCTCGCCCATCCAGCCTGTCCTTGGGGACAGCTAACTATCGGTCAGCGTAGTACTTCCGATTCGTTGACCCTACGAATTTTCGGACGATAGTGTTTAGAGAGGTGAGGGGTGTGTGTCGGCCGGGGTTCCGGCGTTCGGGCTCGCGCAAGCTGCCATATAGATGTTGCACAGCCGATCATACCGGCGAGGCGTTTGAGGCGATTCCCTTCCGTGGATTGATGTTTTGGGGGAAAGGCCGCCGAATGGCGGCGGTAGAGCATGGCGACGATGACACGAGCGGGGCGTTACGAAATCCTCGGCGAACTTGGCCGGGGCGCGATGGGTGTGGTGTATCGCGCCACGGATCCCGTCATTGGCCGAGCCGTCGCGGTGAAAACCATCCGCCTGAGCGAAGAAGGCACGGGTCTGAGCCGCCAGGAACTTCTCTCCCGCTTCCAAACCGAAGCGCGTGCCGCCGGGCTTTTGACGCATCCGAACATCGTGGTGGTCTACGACGCAGGCGAAGAGAACGGCCTCTTCTACATCACGATGGAGTTGATCGAGGGCAAGAGCCTGCAGGCGCTGATCGATTCCGGGCATTCGTTCCCGGTTCCGCGCATCCTGCGTATCATGGAGCAGACCTGCAGCGCTCTCCAGTTCGCGCATGACCGCAACATCATTCATCGCGATATCAAGCCGGCCAACCTGATGCTGACCGCGGACGACACCGTGAAGGTGACCGACTTCGGTACGGCCAAGATTCTGCAGTTCGGCACCGTGCAGCAGACGCAGCACGTGATGGGCACGCCGAGCTACATGTCGCCCGAACAAGTGAAGGGGCGCCCGGTGGATGGGCGCAGCGATATTTTTTCTCTGGGCGTGTTGCTTTACGAAGTTCTCACCGGAGAAAAACCATTCCCCGGCCAGACCATCACTACGGTCATTTATAAAATCGTCAACGAAGATCCGGTGCCACCGCGCACGTTGAACCCTGCGATTCACGCGGGGCTCAGCGACATCGTACTGCGCGCGCTGGCCAAGGATCCCGAACTTCGTTACCAGAATTGCCGCGAAATGCTGGAAGATTTGCGCAACTACCGCGCGCTGGGCGGCGCCGACCGCAACAGCCCGGACGCCACGCTGATTTCGCCGCGCAATACGCCGACGTTTCCGCTGGGCATTGCCGGCGGCAGCGTGCCGGGCGCGTCGCCGGATGATCCGAACCTTTCACCCACCATCCGCTCGCTGCAGCACCGCGCTGGGACTCCGGGGCAAACTCCAGTTTTACGCCGCACCGGGCCCGTAGCCCCGGTGGTCGAAGAGCCGCCCCAGAAGAGCACGTTTTTGACGGTGCTGATCGCACTCATTTTAATCGGTGTGATTGTCTACGGCCTGAACAAGCTTCGCCCCGAATTCCAGGCCGCGCGCGAGCTTAATCAGCGAACGGAGCGCGAAGAAGCGCAGCCACCCGCGCCGAAGCCCGCGCATACGACCGTTGCCGTGCCGACAACGACGGCACCGGTGAACCTCCAGACGCCCCGCGAGGAAACGCCGCCCTCCGCGAACCCAGTTTCCACGGAAACTTCCGTCGGAGCATCTGCGAGCTCGCCAGCAAACACGGTGCCGGCAAAATCGGAAGAGGTTCCAGCACCAGTGAGTGCGGTGGAAAAGAAAAAGACGCCGCCCCCTGCGCCTGTCACTGCGCCGGAGGTTAAGAAATCGGCACCGGCCGTGACACTCGCCGCTCAGGCGTACAAGGAGCAAGTAGAGAAAGCACTGGCGGATCGCGGGATGAGCGGCCGCGCGAAAGTGGAAGTGACCAGCAATACGTTGACACTCAGTGGCAAATTGCGTCCCGCGGAACACTCGGAACTTCTGCACTACATGCGCAACGCCCCGCAGAGCGTGCATGTGGTGGACGATATCGCTTATGACGATACGCCGCTGCCCGCTTCCGAAAATTCAGACAACAGCAGCCATCCGGTGCCATCGCCGGGAAATGCCGCCGTCCACGTGGTGACGGATGTGCTCGGGGCAAAAGCTACGCTCTTTGGCGCCGCCGGGCGGGCGATCAGTTCGTGCCAGACACCGTGCAGTTTCAACGATCTCGTTCCGGCTCGCTACAGTTTGCAGGTCCAGAAGCAGGGCTATCTTCAGGTCCAGACCGCGTTGGAATTGAAGACCGGGGATTCGCAGGATGAAAAGATTCAGCTCGAAGCGCTGGAAAACGGCTTGTACGTGAACAGCCATCCGGCGGGCGCGGACATCTTTATCAACGGCGACAAGCAGTCCGGGCAAACGCCGACGAACCTGCCGCTGGCGGGTGGTTCGTACAATCTGGTGCTGCGACTGGAAGGCTACGATCCCTACGTGAAGCAGGTCCAGGTCAAAGAGAACCAGCAGACCACACTGGACGTTGAGCTGACGCCGCACAATGTCAATCACGTGGCTTGGGCGCAAGTGGCTTCGACGCCGGCCGGCGCGGAGATATTCGTGGACGGGAAATCCAGCGGCCAGTTTTCACCGGCGCGCGTGCAGATTCCCAGCGGCACGCACACGATTGAACTACGCCTGCGCGGCTACGAAATTACGCGCCGTGGCATCGAGGCCAGCGAGGGCGGCACGGTGCTGGTGGACGCGCGGTTGCAGCCGAAATGAGAAGAGGGTTGGCAGTCGGTAGTCGGTTGTTCGTAGTTTTCGGACTTAAGACTTACGGCTGCAAACTTGTAGATTAAGCTCTTGCTTCTGGCTGGCTTTTGGCTGCTCGCCGCGGGCTCGGGATACTCCGCAAATGCCAACTTCTCCGCGCCGTACAGCGAAGAAACATCAAAACCAGTACGAACGGACATGCCAGGGATGTGCCCTTCCAGCAAACACCATGGACCATCGGTACTATAGGTCTCCCTGTCCCTTTCTCCTAGCCTAATCCTTGTAGGTTTCCAGCCGGCCGCTCCTGGACCCGGGCGCTATTCGTCCAGCCGCCTACCGGAACCCTTCAGAATCGGCGTCGGGCCCGGCACGGGCTCCCGCAAAGTGGGGCAATTCTTGGTACTACGGGCCTCAGCTCTGATTGACGACCGGGTTTCTTCCAAGCCCGCGGCGAAGCGTGCGTCTCCGAACGATTCGGGGTCGCTGCGGCGCGACGGCTCACGCGCGGTAGACCCGCTGCTGGCCGATGCCATGCAGGCCATGCGGGACTTTCTGCTGCTGCTGCGCGCCCATCGGCTTTACAGCCCCTCGCACCCTCGGCTCCAGGAGAGTCTCGACACCGCCTACGATTCCCTGCGCCGCTCGGCGGCCGATCTGGGCGGCCTGGAAATCCGGCCAGAGCGCGGCGGAATCGTGGTCGCAAAAGTCAGCGAGGCACATTTGGCCGATGCGCGCGGCGAATTCCACGCGCTCGCCACTGAATTGCAGCGCGCCGACATTCAAACGCTGTGGTTCGCACCGAAATTCCATGTGGGCGAATTGGACACCCTCGTACAACTCCTGAAGACGACCTTGTTAAGATCGGAAGAGTCCTCCCGGCGCAATCCGAGAATCGCGTGGGCGGACATTCTCCAGGAGAATCGCGTGGAAGGGATCCAGATCAACACCTTGACCGAGCGCAAGGTGGATACGGTATTGGCCAGCCTGATCGCGGCTCTGGTCGCCTATGGCGGCAACGGACCGGAAGAGACCGGCGATGCTCCCATTCGATCGCCGCAACTCGAACAGTTCAACGCCACGCTGCGCATGATCGGGCACCTGACTCCACCGATGGAATCCGCCCGCGGACTGTCGGCCGAGGAAGCGGCGCGGGCGATTCATTCGTCCATGGAGCAGGCGAGCCGCGACACGGTGCGCATGCTGCTGGCGTCCATGACGCACTACACGCCGCAGGAAGGCGAGCTGCCGCAGATGTATCTGCGACGCCTTTCGCAAAGCCTGGTGCTGGAATACCTGACCTCCGAATTCTCCGATGGCTCGCTAGCCCCGGTTGGCGTGCGCCCGCTGCTGTATCAACTCGCCGGTGTTCTGGTTGACGCGGGGGGCTATTTCGGGCCGCACTCCTCGCAGCACCTTTCGACATTGGCGACGAGCTGGGCGAACGAGGCCTATCGCGAACAGCTGATCGAGCGGTTCTGGTTGGAGCTGCCGCCGCGCGAAAAATCCGGCGTGCTGCGCGGGCCGGACATCTGGTGCGTTCCCATCACCGCGGTGCGACAGACACTAGCGGAGCTGGTCGAAACCTGCGCGGACGCTCCACGGCGCGAAGCACGGAGCATCCTGCTGAATTACGCCCGCCGGATGGAGAACACCGACGCGGGCACGCGGCGCATCGTGGCGGCTGGACTCGGAGAGTTGACCCCGCTACTGGAATCGCTGTGGCCCAATCAGCTGCCCGAGGAACTCAGCCGGGGAACGCTGACGGCGCTGGCAAAAGAACATTCGCCGGAAACCTCCGCGCTGCTCTCGGCGTTTCTGGAAACGCTGGGGCGCATTGCCGTTACGCGGGGAGACTTCACGGGCTTTGAGAACATTTTGATTGGGCTGGAGCGCGTGCCGCACGACACCGAGCACGAATATCTGTTCGCATTAGGCCACCGGCTGGTGGCCAACGATCGCTGGATGCTGCTGGTCGATGCTGCACTAGCCAATCGCGCGCTCGATCCCACGCTGCCGAGGCTGTTGCAGCGCGATCCAGAGCGCCTGCTGGATCGCCTGACGCTTTTGTTGACGGACCCGCGGGGCCCCGAACTGATACCTCCGATGGCGCGGTTGCTGCGCTCGATCGGTGTGCCAGTATTGACGCTGCTGGAAACGCGGCTGTTCGAAGCGCGGCGCCAACGCGTGAGCGCCGCAATCAAGCTGCTGGCCGCCGCCGATCCCGACCGGTTGCTGCGCGGATTGACCCGAGCCCTGGCAAGCTGGGAATGGAATTTGCAGGATTTGGCTGTCAGCGAGCTGGCCCGGCCGGCGAATACGCCATCGGCGCAGAGCACGGCTTTCGTGTTTTCCGCGATTCTGGCCGACGCGCATCCGCTGGTGGTTCCGATGATGATCGATCAGATCGGAATCGGCCAGGAAAACACCGCCGTACCAATGCTGATGGAAATCGCGGCCGGGGAACACGAAATCCTGCGTGACCAGTTTGTGCGCATCAAAGCGATTGAGGCGTTGGGCAGGTTGCGCGCCACCGAAGCGTCGGAGCTTCTGCACCAGCTTGCCGGTAGGCGCGAAGGATTGACGTTCGTGGAACCCGCCGGCCTGCGCGCCGCCGCCGAGGACGCGCTGGCGATGATGGAAGAGATGCCGACATCGGCGCGAGTACGAGCGGCGTTTGAGTCTCCTTCCATGCCGCTGGCGAATTTTGTAGTGCCGCGGCGTTACACGCGTATCCCGCTGGAGACTCCATTGCGTGCGCAGATGGCCAGCCAGCCACAGGTGATGAGCCCGGTTCGCGTGAAGACGATCAGCCTGGGAGGCGCATACCTGGAATCGCCGGGCCGCCTGAGCGTGGGAGACTCGATTCAACTCGAGGTGCGCTCCGGCCTGCGCAAGATTCACTTCACCGCCGTGGTCCGCAACAGCGGTCCGGACGGGAGCGGGGTGGAATTTGTGCACATGAACCAGGAAGACCACGAACGCCTCCGCAAACTCGTCCAGAAGCACCTGTAGCGTGCGGACCGGGCCGGGATCCCAGATAGCTTCTGTCTCTACCGTGTGTTACCTTAGCCAACGTCGTACGTAACTTCCCGTTTCACTTCGATATTCAGCCCCGTGCAGTTCGAGAAAATCCAGGTGTCCGAGGATCCGCCCAAATGCCATTGTTCAGTCGATGGAGCAGTGTCGCGCTGCGCGCAAAAATCGGATGCTACGTCATGCTCTGCGCACTTGCCGGATCGCCTGGCCGCGCACAGCAAGCTGGTGGGGTTGCCGCAAGCGGCCCTGAGGTCCGCATGGTACGAGTGGTCGTGGGAGCCAAGGGCGAACCGCGAAACGGCACGTATCTGATGACGGATCGCAGGACGACTTTCTACGTCCCCGATGATCGGGAAGTGGTGGTCTACTTTGAGTGGGAAGGCCCGTTGGGAACGCACCATTGTGAGGCGAGTGTCCGCGGGCCAAGCGGCGAGTTCTCGTCGATGTCCAGCTTCAACTACACGGCCACACAGCCTCGATTCGGCGGCTATTGGAAGGTGCCGCTCTCGGAAGACACGCCCGCGGGAAACTGGATCGTGGAAGCGAAAGTGGACGGCGAAGCGGCCGGGCAAGCCACCTTTCGGATTGTGCCTGGGGCGACTCCGGCGAACGCGCCGAAAGCGGCGCCTGTGCCAAGCGTCGCGGAACTCTACAAGCTCGTGCTGACCTCGACGGTGCAAATCGAGAAACTCGATGCGAGCGGAAAAGTGCTGCGCCGCCAGTCGGGATTCCTTGCCAGGCAGGGAGAGATCTTCACGTCGTTCCGAGGTATTGATGGGGCAAGAACGCTCCGAGTCCTGGCGCGAGTTCTTCAAGCTGACGGACTGACCGTGTTGCCGAATTCTCCGAATATGCATTGGCAATCCGGCAAACCTGACGCCAGCCCTGCTAAAATTTGCACAGCAAGGAGAATACCCCATGGTCGCTTTGCAGCCGATTGAAATGCTGGGCCTAGTGGCTGGATGTTGCACCACGTTTGCCTTTGTGCCGCAGATTGTGAAGATTCACCGGCAGGGCGGGCGGGACCTCTCCTATGGGATGCTGGCGATTTTTCTGATAGGTGTTGGGCTGTGGCTTGCCTACGGTTTGCTGATCCACGCACCTTCGGTGATTCTGGCCAATGCCGTTACCGCAGCGCTGGTAGTCCTGGCCATTCTGCTGAAGGCCTGGAAAGCGCGCGGCACCTCAAGTTCGCCGCTGGTGCCAGGGCAACTCCCCGAACGCGGCTGACACCGGCTTCCTCCTGTTATCGGTTGGACAAAGGGGCCCACGCAGACTAGCCAAACAAACGTCTGGCAGTTTACAGTTGCAATCGCTGGTACATTGCCGTACAAGCTATCTAATTATTTCTTTTGCTATTCAGGTGTCACGCGGCGGGCCACGCTCGCCACCGCTAGGGGTAGCGGAGATACAGGTAGTACGTTCAAGGAGGATGGGTATGCAACGCAGGCAAACGTTGTTTGCGTTTGTCGTATTGTGTGTGGCCGCGCTGGTAGGAGCGAATTGCGCGATGGGCCAGATCAACACCGCGACTCTTTCGGGAAACGTGACCGACCCGCAAGGCCTGGCCGTACGCGGCGCCAAGGTGACGGTGACACTTTTGGCGACCGGCGCCGAGCGCACGGCCAATGTGGACGAATCGGGCCAGTATACTTTTGTGGGCCTGGTACCGGGAATATACAAACTCCGCGTGGAAACGGGCACGAACTTCGCCCCGTTTGAAAATCCTTCCCTGCAATTGACCGTCGGCGAGCAGGCCACATTCAACGTGAAGCTGCAACTGGGGACACAGACACAGGTGGTGACGGTGACAACCGAGACCGCGCCAATCGAAGTCACGCGATCGGAGAGCTCGCAAACAGTGGACGAGCGGCAGATTGACAATCTCCCCATCAACGGCCGCAACTACATCAATTTTACGCTGTTGAATTCGCAGACGACACGCGATGTCTCCCCGACGATCGGCCCGGCCCCGAATAGCGGGTTGAACATCAGCGGGGCGCGTGCCCGCGGGAACATGGTCAGCGTGGATGGGGCGGACGCGGTGGACAACTCCGTGAACGGCATTCGCTCCACGGTTTCCCAGGAGGACGTCCAGGAATTTCAGATGATCCTGAGCAACTACAACGCGGAATATGGGCGCGCGAGCGGTGGCGTCGTGAATATCGTCACCAAGAGCGGCACCAACGATTTCCACGGCGACGTCTTCGGCTACTTCCGCCACAACTCGTTGCAAGCGCGGAATCCCTTCTCGGGCGAAGTGGACCCAACCACCGGCGATCTGGTTCCGATCAAGCAGGCGTACACGCGGGCGCAGGCCGGCACGGCATTTGGCGGCGCGTTGAAGAAGGACAAGACGTTTTATTTTTTCTCGTATGAATACACGCAACGCGAGGAAGCGGGGTTTTCCAGCATCGGAGTGGGGAATTTCGGATTGCAGACCGTGAATTTGCCGGTGCCGAGTGCGCCCGGAGGCGTCCTGCCGGTGCAATTAACGGCCGACCAGGCGTCCGCGGTGAACACGCTGCTGAACTCTGGCGACCCGAGCGGGCAACTGCAAACGCTAGGCGTGAATTATGGTGTCGTGATGGGTTCCGCATCAAGCGTGGCGCTGAATCGCCTGGACTATGGCGCTATCGTGACCGGTCAGACGGGCGGAATGGTTACACCGGTGAATCCGGTGGTGACGCCTGGCGGCGTGCTGTTTGGAGAGTTCCCTGCCCCGATAACGTGCCCCGCCGGACAGACGGTTAATAACATCCAGTGCAGCGCGATCGGCTACGGAGCCGTGCCGCTGCCCGCTTCGTATGTGGGCCTCAATTCGATCCGAGGCAACTTCCCGGTGATGGAAAAGACCAGCCTGTGGTCCGCGCGCATCGACCAGCGATGGAACGCGCGCAACACATCCTTCATTCGCGTCGGCGTTTCGCCATCCGAACAAACGGGCATCGAATCCACTTCACAGAACCAGGTGTTCGGTCAAAACTCGGGTTCGCGCACGGGTGAGACGCACTACCGCGACGTCAACGCCACCTTCCAGCACGACACAATTTTCAGCGACACGGCGTTCAACGAGTTCCGTTTCCAGTTCGCGCGCCGTGGGTTGCACTTCGGATATTCGCCTGAACCCGGGGGCAGCGACATCGGCGTGAACATTCCCGGATACGCGTACTTTGGCCGCGAACCGTATTCGACGGTGGACCGCATCGAGCGGCGATTCCAGTTCACCGATAGCCTGACGAAAACGCATGGGCGGCATACGTTCAAGTTCGGTATTGACACCAACTACATCCAGTTGCGTTCGGCCAAGCAGCAGATCTTCGAACTCGACTTCGGCGGCGTCGCGAATTTCGGCGGACTTCCGGCCTCCACGTTCGGGTTCCCCAATAGCATCCCCCTCGGCGCCAATGCGCTCAATCTGCCTGGCGCAACCGCTTTGCAGGCTTACGGCCTGGGCATTCCAACCACGTACATTCAGGGCATCGGCCAATCGAACCAGCCGTTCGACAATATTCCATTCGGATTCTTCGCGCAGGACACGTGGCGCATCACGCCAAAGCTCACGCTGAACTACGGCGTCCGCTACGACGTGGAAATCAGTCCGCTGTTCGCGCCGGCCACGGCGGTGAACGCAGCCGCCGAAAAAGCACTGGGCGTAACGGAAGGCATTCCGCGCGACTACAACAACGTGGCGCCGCGCATTGGTATCGCGTGGGATCCCACGGGGGACGGGAAGACGGTCATTCGTGCGGGCTACGGCTTGTTCTACGACCACCCGCTGCTGGCGATCGCGTTCGACTCGGTGACCGCCGATGGCGGACGCTCCGTGCAGTTGATCTCGCCCGGCGGCGAGGCTTCCGCGTGCGGACTGGTGACTGCGGCCTGCAACAACGGCCTGGATTCGCCGAACAACCTTAACGGCTCTTCGATCTTTCAGGGCGCGCTGAACGCGCTGCCGAGCATGTTCTACCTGCCGGATCAGCAGCGATTCGATCCGCTGAACCCCAACTCCATCTTCGCCAATCAGGCCTACCTCTCGGCGGGATTTCCGCTGCCGATTCTGCCGTTCACCCTGCCCGTAGCTCGGAATTTCCAGTATGGTTACGCCCAACAGGCGAACCTGACAATTGAACGCGTGATCGCCGGCTCCTGGAAAATCAGCGCGGGTTATCAGTGGACGCGCGGGCTGCACCTGAATCGCCCGGTGGACGTCAACTCCACCGATCCAGTGCTGCTGACCAACAACCTCTTGAACGCGAGCGTGGCCGGGCTGAGCTTCAGCAACCCGCTGACGGTGGTGGTGCCCTCTTCGGACATCAACCCGACGGCTACGACGTGCGGGCTCTTCGTGAGTGCGACCCAGGCTCCGGGTGTGCTCGGCGTGTTGGGCGGGTGCCCGACGGGGCTTGCCGGCTTCGACGGAAAATTCGTGAGCACGCCGGCGTTCTTTAATTACTTCCGGCCGTCCGGACCAAATCCGTCGTTTGCGGGACTGGTGCCCGGAGGCTACGGCACGCAGGTTGCGCTGGCGGCGGCCGCGGGCTATCCGACTGGCTTCGGGGCAGCGGTGCCGTTCAACAGCGTGGACGCGCAACTTTCCGACGCCTCGTCGTGGTACAACGCGCTGACCATCAACGTGCAGAAGAGCTTCAGCCACCATTTCACCTTGCTCTCGAGCTACACGTGGTCGCACTCGATTGACGACGGCACCGACTTGCAGTCGACGTTGGAACCCGCGGACAGCCGCTTCCCGTACCTGGAGCGCTCCAATTCCGTGAACGACCAGAGGCATCGCTGGGTGACCAGTGGCGTGTTCCAGAGTTCGGCGCACCAGAACGGCGACTCGTTTGCCCAGAGCTTCCTGAGCGACTGGACGCTTGCGCCGCTCGTGGAAGTCTCCTCGGGACGCCCCTTCAACGTGATTACTGGCGAAGACACGCGGTTGGACCTCGGCGCGTCCGAAATCCGGCCGTCGATTACCACCGCTGGAGCTCCTGGCGCCACAACGTCCGTATACATTCCAGGCGTCGTGTTTGGCCCGTCGACGGTTTGTTTGACGAACGAGAAACAGCCTTTCAGCATTTCGGGAATTACACCGCCACTGGGTTGCACGGGCGACCTGGGCCGCAACAAATTCACCATGCCGTATTTCTTCCAGTTCGACCTTCGGGTTTCGAAGGGGATCGCGCTCGGGGAGCGGATGCGGCTTGATCTCATTGCCGATGCTTTCAACTTGTTCAACCATACGAATATTTCCGCGGTGAACCAGTTGTGCGATCCGCTGGCGGGCTCGACGTGCACAGCGGGACAACCAACGGCTGCGTACGACGCGCGGCAGTTCCAGTTCGCTTTGAAGTTGAACTGGTAACGCTGCGCCACAGGCTTAGAAAGGATCAAGGGAAGGCCCCGGAATTCCCCCGGGGCCTTTTCTTGTGTGCAGCAGGGGCGTTACGTTCCTTCAGAGATAAGGGATTCGCGGGAGGGGCAAGAGGCCTTGGCGGGATTGGCTCGGCCCATGCCGCGTGTGGAACAACGTTTACAAGCAACTCTTTTCTTCTCAGGTTAAGCGTGTAAGGTAGGGAAAGTGTGATGTTCGGGGGATCCATGGGCCGACTGAAATTCCTGATATCCCTGATGACGAAAGAAAACGATTACCAGCTCGAGCAAGCGCATGCCGCGGAGCTCGCCGCGACGCGGCTTGGCCTGGATATTGACATCATTTACGCGGACAACGATGCCATCACGCAAAGCACGCAGATCCTGCGTGTGATTCAGTCGGATTCCAAGGACCGGCCGCAAGCCATCGTTTTCGAACCGGTCGGCGGCACCGCGCTTCCGCAGGTGGCGCAGGCCGCGTTAAACGCAGGCATGGGATGGGCGCTAATCAACCGCGACGCTCCTTACCTGCGCGATTTTCGACGGACGGCCAAGGCTCCGATTTTCGGCGTGAGTTCGGATCAGGTGGAGGTTGGACGCATCTCCGCGCGCCAGTGCGCGGCACTGCTTCCCGGCGGCGGATCCATTCTGTACATCCAGGGGCCTTCGCATAGCGACGTCAGCCGCGAGCGCGAAAGCGGGATGCAGCAGGCCAAACCGGCGAATATTCACGTGTCGGTTCTGAAGGGACAGTGGACGGAAGAGAGCGCGCGCAGGGCGGTGACTTCGTGGCTGAATCTTTCGACTTCGCTGAAGACCAAAATCGATCTGGTGCTGGCGCAAAACGACGCGATGGCCATCGGGGCGCGCAATGCCTTTCAGGGAATTGCCAACGAGGTGGAGCGCGAGCGTTGGCTTACGATTCCGTTTCTCGGGGTCGATGGAGTGCCGAAAACGGGCCAGGCTTGGGTGCGCAGCGGCTTGCTGAAGGCGACGATTGTGACTCCGCCGAGCACGGGACTGGCGATGGAGATAATGGCGGACGCCCTGCTGAAGAAGAAGCCGCAGCCGGAGCGGACGTTCACAGAAGCGATCTCACTGCCCGCGATCGATAGTCTGCGGCCGGCGAAGTAATTTCTGCCGGGGCGCTCCGATTTTTCGAGGCGCCGCCGGGCTACTGCGCTTCGAAGTCAACCTCGATGGGTTCGATGAGGGGCACCAACCAACTCAGCAGCTTCTGATGCACGGGGTGCGGGCTGTAGCTATCGAGTGCGGCTTTATCCGTGAATTTCATGACCCCGCCCAGTTCGTAACCCTGGCCACGCGGGGAGATATTTTCCCCCACAAATGTTTCGAGCAGGCCGGGGATTTGTCCCTGCAGCGCGCGGATTTCGGTGACCGCGCGAGTTTTCTGCTCCTGGGTGGTGCCGGGCTTCCAGCGAAACGCAAACAAGTGAATGTACATTCCGAAGAGCTCCTTGATGGCCGCATGCGGTGCGCGCGGCAGAGCGCGCGACTTGCACCACGGCGGGTGTCGTCGAGGAAACAAAGATACACCTTGGCTGCCGCGTTCAAGGGACATGCCCGCGAGCTGCTCCCAAATTGGCCGCTGACGCCGGTTGGGTCGCTCGCTACAATCCGAGGCGACTTGAGGCGAGGCACAAGCGAGGCTTTCATGCAACACGATCTGGAACAGACGATTGCCGTGTTGTCACGCACTCCGGCGGCGCTCGAAGGTCTTTTGCGCGATCTGCCGGAGGAGTGGAGCCAAAGCAACGAGGGAAGGGATTCGTGGAGCGCGTTCGATGCGGTGGGCCACTTGATTCACGCGGACCGCACGGACTGGCTTCCGCGGACGAAATGGATTTTGGAGTTCGGCGAAACACGCCCGTTCGAGCCATTCGACCGGCTCGGGCAAGTGCGCGCCAGCATGGGGAAGCCGCTGAACCAGTTGCTGGAGGAATTCAGCTGGGTGCGCGGGGAATGCGTGGCCGAGCTGCGTGGGCTACGGCTGGAAGCCGCGGACTTCGAGCGGCGGGGCCAGCATCCGACGCTTGGCGGAGTCACACTATCGCAGTTGCTGGCAACGTGGGCGGTTCACGACCTGACGCACGTGCACCAGATTTCGCGAATTCTGGCGCACCAATACCGGGAAGCAGTCGGGCCATGGAGCGCGTACCTGGGCGTTCTGCAGTGTAATGGGCACAGCACGCCCTAGATGGGAACAGTTCACACTGCCTCTCTTGCCCGACCTCGCACTACCCGTTACAGTGGGGAGACCCGTTTCCCGAACGCACGGGAGAAACCTGATGAATCCATTGGTTGTTGTTGGGATGGTATTCGGCTTGCTGCTGCTGGGACTGGTGGGCTGGCTGCTGGTCCAGAGCGCCCAGGATCAGAAGAAGAACGCCGCGTTGGAAACACAAATGAACGAGCTGCGGCGCGACCTGCTGACGCTTTCGACCACGCACGCGCAGAGCAGCACAAAAATCGAGACGATTGCGGACACGGTAGCGTCGCGCCTGGAGGCGGTGACCACGGCGCTGAAAGACGGCGTGAAGGATTCGGCCGAAGTGACGTCGCGACTGACGGCGGAGTCGCAGGCGGCAATGTCCAAAGAATTGAAAAACACGCGCGAGCAGATCAATCAGATCCAGCAGCAACTAGGGCAGGTGCAGCAGGCCGGGCAGCAAATGTTCGAGACGTCGCGGACGCTCGAGAATATTCTGGGTGGAGCGAAGTCGCGCGGGTCGCTCGGCGAAATCACGCTGGAGCGTTTGCTGGAGGATTCCCTGCCGCAGTCGCAGTATGGGAAGCAGTACCGCTTCCGCAGCGGCGAGGCCGCGGACGCGGTGATTTTTCTGCTGGACAACAAGAAGCTGGCTATTGACTCGAAATTTCCGTTGGACGCTTACCGCCGGCTGAGCACGGAGGGCGAGGAAGCGCGCAGGGCGTTCGTGGCGGCGGTGAAAGGACACGCAGATTCCATCGCGAAGAAATATATCGTGCCGGACGAAGGCACGCTGGACGTGGCGCTGATGTTCGTGCCGAGCGAGACCGTATTTTACGAACTGCTGATGAGCGTGGATGGTAAGGGTCAGCCGCTGGATGAATACTGCCGTGGACGAAGCATTTTTCCGGTTTCTCCGAACACGCTGCACGCAAACCTACGGGTGATCGCGATGGGGCTGCGCGGGATGCAGATCGAGGAAAACGCGAAGCATCTGGCCGCGAATTTGAGCGGCCTGCGCAAACAGCTCGATACGTTTACAGAATTTTTCGAAAAGATTGGCACGCACCTGAAGAATGCGCAGCAGAGTTATGCGGAAGCCGACAAGCGCTTCGGCAAGGCCTCGAACACGCTGGATACACTGGTTTCCTCGAGCGAAGGCGGAGAGCCGGCGCTTCCCGAGGCGCAAGGTTCACTGGCACTACCCGCAGCGAAACGAGGGGCGTGAAAAGAAGAGGTAGTGAAATAAGGAAATAGAGACGTACCAAAAGACCTCGGAGGCGGCAAAGAGCTATGCTTGGGGAAGGTCGCGCGTGGTTTCGCGCCAGCGCGCTTGTGGTTTTCGCGACTACGATTCCGGGCGCGAAGCGAGGCGTTTGGATTCGAGGCGGTCTTCCATTTCATCGAGGGAGCGCGGCCAGTCTTCGCGGAGCAGGCGGCTGAGGGCGCGGTCGGCGAGCAGCTTTCCGCCAGTTTGGCAGTTGGGGCAATAGTTGGTTTCGTTGGAGGCGTAACGGATTCTCTGGATTTTCGCGCCGCACTTCCGGCAGGGCTGGCCGTAGCGACCGTGGACGCTCATCTCCTCACGAAACGCGGTGACACTTTCGGGGAATTTTCCTCCCGCCTCTTTTCTCAGCCGTTCGATCCACTCCGCCATGGTGGTTTGCGCCGCGCGGAAGAGGCGCTCGATGGCCTGTGCGTCGATGCGCTGCGTGAGCTGCACGGGAGAAAGTTGCGCGTGAAACAGGATTTCGTCGGAGTAGGCGTTGCCGATGCCGCTAAAGAGGCGTGGATCGGTTAGTGAGCGCTTCAGGGTGTGATTCTCCGAAGTGAGCGACGCCGCGAACTGCTCCTGTGTGGCCGAAAGGACTTCAAGTCCGCCGGGGTCGATGGCGTGAAGCGCGTCTTCGCCATCGAGCAGGTGGAGCGAGGCGCGCTTCTGGGTACCAGCTTCGGTCAAGGTGAGCGTACCGGAGTCGAAGTCGAAGGAGGCCAGTGTTCGCCGGCCATCGGGAACGACCGGCTTGGTCTTCCAGTGCAGGCGGCCGGCAATCATCAGATGGAATACGAGCCAGAGGCTGTTGTCGAAGCCGAGAGCGATACGCTTGCCGATACGCCGGAGTTCGGTGACCGTGTGGCCTTGCACGGAGTCGATCGGCGGGGTGGCGGTGCGCAGAAGAAAGGGGCCGGCAATGCGCACGCGTTGCAGGGCACAGCCTGTTACGCGCTTTTCGAGCGCTTCCAGATAGACGGTGATGTCGGGAAGTTCGGGCATTTTTCGATTTGATTCCCCTCAGCGCTCTCGAGTAACGGATTGCAATGGGTCACAACTTTGGCGCAACGGCGGGGGCGATGAGGCGGATGGAGATGATGAAGCTGCCGTGCTGCCTCCCAACCAACTCGAATTTGGCGGTGTTGTCCGCGCCACCGCTGGATTCGGCGCGGGCCGAGGGGCCGCCCACGAGGTCCGCTACTTCGGGAGAGAGATTGTGGGCCTCCAGGCGGAGGGGCGCGCGGCTGCCTCTTACACGGACGGTGATCGCGCGATGCTCGCCGGGAGCGAGCGGCTCGTAACTCGCTTCGAGGTCCAGCGAGACGAATACGACGGTGAACGGCGCGGAGGATTTCTGGCCGCAACTGATCTGGACCTGCGCGGGGCCGGGATCCATGTCGGTGGGCGGGAGGACAGCAAGATAGGCGGGAGAGGAGGCAAGCACAAGGCCCGGCAAGCCGCCGATGGTGACATGGTTGGCATCGGCGACTCCGCAAAAGCCGTGGCCGGTGATTTCCAGGCGGTCAGCCAGCGAAGCGACGCGGGGAACGAGGGTGACAGCCTGGGTGGCAGAGGGGACCTGTGCAGCGGTGAGGATGGTACTGGAGACGCGGCCGGGACGCCCTTCAATGGTGGCGAAAAGCTTGGGGGCGTCGAGTGGCGCAACGAAGAAAGCGCGGCCGGTGGCGTCGGTGACGAGCTTGTCGCCATCGGTGAAGAGGACGGTCACGCCGGGAGTGAGACGGCCGTTGATGTCAAGGACAGCGAGGGTGGCGCGCTCGCCGCTGACAAGCTTGCGAGGAAGGAGCAGGATACGGGCATGGGAAGGCGATGGAGCCTCCTGTGCGAAGAACGGGACCACAATGAGCAAGAGCGAAGCAAAGAGCGGGAGGAGGAGTTTCCGGCGGGTGGGAGAGATGGGCACAACGAGATTGTAGTGGAGAATCGCCCGGTACTGAAGAGTGGGTGGCTGACGGCTCGGCCAAAAAAATAGCTTTGTTCCCGGTGCCGCGTGTCGCCAATATAGACGGTGCGAAGTCGGGGTTTTGCGGAGACGCCGAGGACATGATTTGCCGGGCGGCGCGGGCTGACGCAGGCGGAGGAGAAAGCAGATGAAGAAGGCATTGATTCAGGGTTGCGTGGCGTTGGCCGCGCTGGCTGGTGTAGTTGCGGAGGCCGGGCGCGCGCAAACGGAGAAACAAGACTACACGTTGAACGTAAACGGACAATCCGGAACCGCAAAGGTGGTGCAAATCAACGGTCACTCGTACGTGGATCTGGACGCGCTGGCGCGGATCGCGAACGGGAGCGTTGCATACCAGGGAAACCAGATCGCCCTGAATTTACCGGGGGCCGGCGGCGCGGGAGGCAGTTCAGCAGCGGCAAGCA
Organism: Candidatus Eiseniibacteriota bacterium; assembly: GCA_035518915.1. Taxonomy (GTDB): domain Bacteria; phylum Acidobacteriota; class Terriglobia; order Acidiferrales; family UBA7541; genus Acidiferrum. The sequence goes on along the minus strand of DATIXE010000024.1, from coordinate 32,874 downwards.
GCGCACCATCCAACCTGCCATCCAACCCGCCGCCGAACAACGGGTTTTCCAAAGCGTTCGTGCGGGCGGGGATCGAGTTTATGTCGCAAATCCGGGAGTGGCGAAACACGTTGCTGACGGCGGTCGGTAACGGATATCCGCTTTCCGACGGCCTTTTCGCCGGCTACCGGGGTCAGGCCGCGACAAACCTTCGAATGGCGAAGGTGGCGGCGAATACGGAAGGGGACCGGAACGCGGCGGACCTACTGGCGAATGAGTACGACAACATGGAGCAACTGACAAAGAAGTATCTGGACAAGCGAGCGAATCTGGAGTTTATCGACCCGAAGTCCCTGGACACGGATGCGGGGAATCAGAAGATACTTACCTGCGCGAGGTCACTGGCGGCGATGGCGTCGAACAACCAGTTTGTGGACGACGGATCCTGCCACTGAGGCAAGCCGGCGTTCCAGCGCTCCGCAAGCGGGACAGTCAAATTCCTTAGAACGTCCGCCCAAACCAAGCGAAGGCAATTGCTGGCCAGCCCTTAGGGAAAACCGTCCGGGCGGCTGGGCCGGGCGTTTGGGGATACGCCTAACCCGTGGAAGCTTTGCTTCCGCAGTCCGAAGGGGAATGTGGCAAACTGGCCTTTCGACCAGCGGCAGTTGCCAGAAGGTAATCAGTTGGATGCAAAGCCTTTCCGAGCCGCGAGGGGTCTGCTAGCGTGGAAGTACAGAAATCCGGGGTGTCCACGCCGGGGGTTCCGCTCGTGTTTTCGGGAAGGCTTGAAGGAGAGGCTGTGCAGATCGTCAGCAGCGGCTTGTCAGACGTCGGACGTGTGCGCACGAATAATGAAGATTCATTCCGCGTCGTGGAACCTCTGAATCTTTTTATCTTGTCGGACGGGATGGGAGGCGAAGCACACGGCGAGGTGGCAAGCGCCATGGCAGTGGACGCGATCCATAAATACTGCGAAGGGGAAAGAGAAGATTCCGGAGTAACGGTGCTGGACGCGGCTCCGGAGAATTGGAGTTCGCAGACACGGCGCCTTCGAAACGCGGTGCAGCAGGCAAATTTTCAGATTTACCAGGCTTCGCAAAAGAATCCGGAGCAGCGGGGGATGGGCGCGACGGTCACGACGGCGTGGCTGAAGGAATCGATGCTGAGCATCGCGCACGTGGGAGACAGCCGGGCGTACCTTTTGCGGAGCGGGAACCTCCAGCAGCTGACGAACGACCATTCTCTGGTGGCGGAGCAGGTACGGAGAGGATTGATCACGCCACAGCAGGCGGAAGAGAGCGAGATGCAGAGCGTGCTGTTGCGGGCGCTGGGAGCGCACGCGGAAGTCGAGATTGACGTTGACGAAGTGGAGATTTACCCGCGGGACGTTTTGCTGATGTGCTCGGACGGGCTGACGCGAATGGTTACCGAGCCGGAAATCGCCGGAACGCTACAGGCGGAGACGGTGCCGTCGGCGGCAGCGGAAAAGCTGATCGCATTGGCAAACGAGAGCGGCGGAGTGGACAACGTAACGGTAATCGTCGTGCGCTTCGAGGACGAGGCCAACAAGGGTTGGTTCTCCTGGATGCGGCGCGGCTCGGCCAAGAAAGACTAGCACCGGGGCGGAGGCGATTGCATGGCGAAACTGAGCCTGATGTTTGAGAACAAGTTGGTGAAAGAGGTGCCGATCGGGAGCCGGCCGGTGACGATCGGCCGCTCTCCGGACAACGACCTCCCCGTAGATAACCTGGCGGTGTCGAATTATCACGCGCGCGTGTACTACGAAGCGGGGCGCCTGGTGGTGGAAGACCTGGATAGCCTGAACGGAACATTCGTAAACGACTTGCGGGTAGAGCGTGCGACGCTACACGACGGGGATTCCATCTGGGTTGGCAAGCATCACATCAAAGTGGATGCGACTGCGGACGCGGCAATTCCGTGGGACACCGGGAGAAAAACCGCGGCCCCAAAGATCAACGAGACAATGGTGCTGGACACGAAGGTACGGCGGGAGATGCTGCAGCAGGCGGCGGCGATGGGCGAGAGGTCGCAGTTCGCAACGGGCCGGATGAAGGTGGCGACGTTGGTGGTGCTGAGCGGCCGCGTGGATGGAAAAGAGTACGCGCTGACGAACAAACTGACAGTGATCGGGAAGTCGCCAATGGCGACGGTGCGGCTGAAGGGCTGGTTCAAGCCGAAGATGGCGGCGCAGATCAACCAGCGGGACGACGGCTATTATCTGGGCACAGGCGATAAGGTACCCACGGTGAATGGGGCACCGATTGCGGGAACGGTGCGGCTGAACGACGGCGACCTGATCGAAGTGTGCGGCGTGCGGATGAATTTCATTTTCCGCGAATAGTTTCCCCGGTACATGGCAACAATACGCGAAGGCGGCCGCCAGCCCGGAATCGGATTTCGCCTGCGAAATCTGTTTGCGAACTGGTGGCAGCACCGAACAGTGTTCTTAATCAGCGTGATCATCACCGCGGTGGCGCTAGGCGTGTACATTTTCACCTTCGTGGGCGAGCGGAATACCCCGTTGTTCGACTTCCTGAAACGATTTGAATACGACACTTTGGATACGAGGTTTCGCTACCGGCCGGAGCACTATACGCCGCCCGATCCACGGATTGCGGTGGTGGCGATCGACCAGAGATCGCAAGAAGTGCTGGGGAAGTGGCCGTTTTCGAGGAAATATTTCGGACAGATGTTGGACGAACTGCGCCAGGATGGGGCGCGAGTGGTTTCTTTCGACGTGACCTTCGACAAGCCGGACCAGACCGTGGCGCCGATCCGGGCGCTTTGGGGACAAATCGAGGCGGACAAGAAGAACGGGCTACCGCCCGATCCGCGGATAGAAGCGCATGTGGCGGAATTGGCGAAAGAGTTTGACGCGGACGCGCAGTTCGGGGCGGCATTGCGGCGTTTTGGGGCGGTGGTGCTGGGAAATTTCTACCTGCAGGCAGACGAAATTCAAGGAATTGACAGTGCAACGCTGAACAAATACGCGGAGATGGTGCAGTGGTACTCGCTGAACCGGAACGCGCTCAACCCAACCACGGGGAAGGCGGATTTCGCCGCACTGCTGAACAGCTACCAGTTTGAGGGGACGCTGTTCACGGCGACGATCGCGAATATTCCGGAACTGGCTCCGCCGGACAACGACGAGAAAACGAGCATCGGATTTTTCAATATTTCGTCGGATGCGGACGGAGTGCTGCGGCGAGGCCTACTGGTGGTGCCATTCGGGAGATCGAGCGATCCAGACGATATAGATCTGTACGGTTCGCTGGAGGTGCAGACCATCCGGCTGTACCTGGGGTTGAAGAGCGAACAGGTGACGGTGAACTACGGGCAGGCGGGCATCGCGTCGATTCAATTCGGGGACAAACTGACGGTGAAGCCGGACTGGCTCGGGCGAGTACTGATCAACTACCGCGGACCGCGCCGGACGTATCCGTACTACTCGATTGCGGACGTGGTGGAGGGGAAATTCAAACCGGGAACATTTCGCGACAAAATCGTGCTGGTGGGAGCCTCAGCGACGGGCATTGGTGATTTGCGGACGCCACCCTACGGCGGGATCGACTATCCGGGGTTGGAAGTCCACGCGAACGTGATCGACAACATGCTGAACAACGGCTTCCTGATCCGCGGGCCGCATCAGGAACTACTGGATTTGGGGCTGATCTTGGTGTTCGGCATCCCGCTGGGAATTGCGCTGGCGCTGGTTTCGCCTCGGTGGATGTGGTTCGGGTTGGCGCTGCTGGCTCCGTTCGCGGTGATGAATTACCTGGCGTTTTTGCGGGGCTATTGGCTGAACTTTACGGTGCCGGCGGCGACGCTGACAGCGAACGTAATGCTCGTTTCGTTGTACCGGGCGTTGGTGGAAGAAAAGGAGAAGCGAAAAGTGCGGTCGGCGTTCGGGCAATACTTGAGCCCGGAGGTGATTCGCCGCCTGCTGGTGAATCCTCAGCTCGTGGAGCCGCGGAAGACGGAAATCACGGTGATGTTCAGCGACATCCGGGGATTCACGACGATTTCGGAAAAGCTGGACGCGCAGGAACTGGCGCTGTTCCTGAATGGATACCTTTCGGACATGACGAAGATCGTGTTCGAGACGCAAGGAACACTGGACAAATACATCGGCGACGCAGTGATGGCGTTCTGGGGAGCGCCCTATGAAGAGCCGGATCACGCCCGGGATGCATGCAACGCTTCGTTGGCGATGATGAAACGAGTGCGGGAATTGCAGGCGCAATGGGAAGCGGAGGGCAAGCCGAAGCTGGACATCGGCATCGGCTTGAATTCGGGCCCGGCCAGCGTGGGAAACATGGGATCCGGGCTGCGCTACGGATACACGGCGCTGGGTGACACGGTTAATTTGTCGTCGCGGCTGGAAGGATTGAACAAGGAATATGGGACGCACATCCTGGTGAACGAGTCGACGTACGAGACGGTGAAGGGCGCGGGGTATTTGTTTCGCGAGCTGGACATTATTCGGGTAAAAGGGAAACTGCAGCCGGTGGTGATTTACGAGCTGGTGGGAAAGGTTGCGGAGCTGGAGAAGGAGCCGGAATACGCGGAACTGCAAAAGCGGCTGCGCCGATTTGCAGAAGCGCGACTGCTATATGCGCAGAGGAACTGGGACGAAGCGCAGCACGTGTTCGAAGAGATTTTGCTGGAGTATCCACAGGACGGACCTTCGCGAATGTATTGGAAGCGGTGCCAGGAGTACTTGTTTGACGAACCGCCGGCGGGGTGGGATGGCGTGTTTACGATGACGCACAAGTAGACGCAGAGTAGGACGGCGGCTTCTTGCAAGCGTTGGCCGATGAGATCCGAAAGCCCGCAAAATGGGGGCCCTCAAGATGACACGCTTGAGCGTTTAGCGGGATTTGCGAGAGCCGTAAACGTCCAAAAAACTAAGGGCGGAGGATTTCGCCGCAGGCGATGCGTGCGGGAGCAGCGCTGCCGGCACCGCCCACAGCGTGAATGACGATGGCCGTGCCGCCATCGCTGAAGACGGAATGGTCATCTTCGCCCATGGTGACGTTGGGAGCGACGGTGGTGACGTGGGCAGTACCGTCCTTACCGACAATCAAAGCAAAATCGGGAATATCGCCGGCCATAGGGCCCGAGTGCATGTGTCCGGCGCCACCGGGATTGAAATGCGGGCCGGCGCTTTTGAAGTCCGGCGGGTCGCACGCGGCGTGCTGGTGAATGTGGATAGAGTGCTCGCCGGGAGGAAGGTCTTTGATGTCGAGTGCGATTTTCACGCCCTTGGAGGCGGGCGTGAGCGTGGCCGTGCCGACTTCCTTGCCTTCGGCATTTTTTATTTTGACGACCACGCGTTTGACTTCCGCGTGACCAGAAGACTGCTGAGCCCGGGCGGGGACCGAGAGAAGGGACAGCGCAGCAGCACAGATGAGCGTTTTCATGAGCGATCTCCTTGGCGCGGATGAGAAAAGGAACCTGGGGTAACGAAACGCTAATACTCTACCGCAGGGACGGTATGAGCAGCGTGAAATTTCAGGGGCTGTGGAAAGGTGGCTCTGGCATCAATCGGCGGTGGAAGTGCCAGCGAGCAAGCTGACGGTTTTGGTGTTGTCGTCGGGGACGCGATCGATGAGAAGAAGGAACGGGTCAATGCCGGCCTTGTCGGGGAGTTGATCGGTCACGAAGGTATATGTTGAGTGCGACTGGGTAACATGAACCAGTTCGCGAAAGAGGGTCTGGCCGTACTTGCGGTCCTTGGGCGGCTTGGCGAAAGCGCCGATATCCATCCAGTCGTCCACGGAAACTTCGGTTTCGTTGCCTTTGGGATCGTCCTTGAACTTGTGGGATTCGACGTTAATGGTGACGTCGTACTTGCCGTCGGGACGCTTTCGGGCGGTGGCATCGAGAGTGCGATTGGAGAAGAGCGTGATGTCCTCGAAGAGATCCTTGATCAGATATTGGTATTGAGGCGGCGTTTCTTGCTGTAGCGCGTCAACCAGGTTCCAGGAAGTGGGATAGGGCGGCGGGGCGTAGGCATAGCGTTGAATCATACTGCGGAGGGCGGCGTTGACCTTGTCTTCGCCGATCATCTCCTTGAGGTAGTAGAGGATGACGCTGCCCTTGCGGTAGTGGATGTAGCCTTGCTCGGCCTCGACGGTTAGCAACGGGCGCTCCTTCAGGCGCTCCTGGCCGCGAGAGCGAAGATAATTATCCATTTCATATTTCAGGAATTTGCGCATGATGTCCCGGCCATATTCCTTTTCCATGACCATGAGAGCGGAGTATTGCGCCATGGTTTCGGACAGGAGCGTGGCGCCGTCCATGTCCGCGCCGACGACCTGGTGGGCCCACCATTGATGACCCATTTCGTGGGCGACGACGTAAAAGACCATGTCAATGTCGTCGGGATGATTGAGATTGGCAATGAAGCCGATGGATTCGGAGTAAGGCATGGTACCGGCGAAAGCCTGGGCGAAGCTGGCCACGCGGGGAAATTCGATGATGCGGGCTTCCTTGTGATAGTAGGGGCCAAAGTTGGTGGTGTAGTAGGTGAGGGCCTTCTTCATGGAGTTCATCATGCGGGGAACGTTCCAGTAGTGGTCGGGATCGTAGTAGACCTCCAGCTGGATGCCGTTCCATTCCTCGCGCTGCACGGCGTAGCGAGCGGACATGAAGGAGAAGAAGTTGAGAGAAGTGTGATCGAGCTTGTAGTCGAAGTAGCGACGGCCATTTTCGCGCCACTCGCGCAGGAGAGAGCCGGGAGCGATAGCGATCTGATCGGGAGAGGTGCTGATAATGGTTTCGACGTCAACCCAGTCGGAATGGCCTCGGAGATAATTTTCGCTGCAATCGGCGGTGCAGTTGCGCTCCAGGGGCTTCATGAGGTGCTGTTCGCCAAGTCCGAATTTCTTGCGCTCGACGGGGTCGGTCAACTCGCGATCGGCGGAATACCCGACGATGGGGCCAATAGTGCTGTTGAAGAACGTGCCGTTTTGCGTGATGGAGACGTTGCTGACGGAATTTTCGAAGCCGCGATTGTGGCTTTTGACGGTGAAGTGAAAGGTGATGGATTGCCCGGAGGCGAGAGGAGGAGAGAAGCGGTAGATACGATAGAAGAGGCGTTTGTCGTCCTTGACGAGAGTGGCGCCGGGGACGTCGGTTTCGGTGTCATAGTCGTGGTCGAGAGAGAGGTGGAGTTCGCCGAGAGGCTGGGAGAAGGGATTGTAGATTACTTCCTCGCCGCGCATGACGGCATTGCGGGTGGAGGGATAGATATCGATGGCGTAACGAATGCCGCGAACGCGGGGCATGGGGAGTTTGTCGAAGGATTTGTATTCCTTTTCGTAGTCGGCCTGGAGACGCTGGCGGTCTTTAGGACCGAGCGTGTGATTGAGAATCTCGGTGTTGTAGTAAATCCATCCGCCGATAGCGGCGAAAAGCACAAGACAAGCCGCGGCGAGGCGGGGCCAAATGCCGCGGAAACGGAGACTTGCGTTGCGGAAGCGGTCCGGCCAGACGGATTGTTTGCCGCGCGGCCAGAACATGACGGTGGCAATCGAGAGGAGGCAGCAAAACAAGATCCAATAGAGGGCATACCAGCGCCAAGCGGTGATGTAGGGGGCATCGCCGAACATATCGGAATGGACCACCTGGGGCGTGGAGGCGAATTGTACGAGATTGGTAGAAACGTTGAGGGGACTCCAGACAAAGAAGTTGACGATGATAAAGGCGATGTAGGCGAAATAGCCAACGTACTTGTTCGGGGACAGAGCGTGGATGAAAAAGGCGAGCGCGCCGAACATGACAAAGAGCAAGAGATCACGGCCAAACAAGGTGCTGAGGTAAAGGCCGAATTGAAAGCGGTGGTAGCCGTAGGCGGCCTGAACGATGACTCCGCTGAGGAGTGCGAGGAATTGGATGAGCATGACCATGAGGCCAAGGGAGACGAAGCGGGAGAGGAAAGAGACCCACTCGGGGGCGGGGAGGGAGTCGGCGATTTCATCGATGTGAGTGTCGCGGTCTTTCCAGACAAGGACGCCCGCGTAATAGGTGATGATGACGAGGATGAACATGTAGAGGGTGCTGGCGATGATGTCGAGAATCCAGCAGGTAACAGGAAGAGTGCTGTTCCCGTAGCCTTCGCGGGCGCTGAAGATGATCGAGGGAACGGAATTGAGGAGAGCCGCGCAGACGATGATGACGAAGACGGTGCTACGGAGGATGCCGAGGAAATGGATTTTGACGGAGGCGAGGAACTTGGCCCAATCGTCGTGCCGCAACTGGAAGGAGGGAGAGGCGGCGGAGAGTGTGGAAGGCAGCGAATCGGCTTCCGCGGCGGCCTTGGATCTGCGAGAGCGTTCCGCAAAGCTGAAACGGAAATAGCCAAAGGCAAATACCGCCAGACCCACAGCGATCCAGAGAAGGCGATTCCATAGAAGCAGGCCGCTGAAACCGACAGAGATGGTGTTTTTGTCGGCGACCGTCCAGTATTTTGTGACCAGGCCGAACGTGCGGATAGCGAACGGATCGAGGAGGCCGGCGAGTCGCTCGCGTTCGAGGTTCTGCGTGAGCGCGGCAGCGACGGCATAGCCGGTGATGAGGAGGAGGCCACCGACGAAGGCGACAATGTCGTTGCGAGCCAGGAGAGCGACGGTGAAGAGAATGGCCGCGATAAAGAGGGTGTTCGGGATGGCAAAAAGGAGAATGCCTTTGAGGTGGGCGCTCCAGATCACGGGACCCCAGCGTTCGGGGTCGACCCAGGGCATGTACCTGGCCAGGAGGATGCCGATGGAGACGCCGGTCATGGGGATGACGGAGATGAGAGTGGAACCGATAAAACGGCCAAGAATGAAGTCGCGGCGCTTCAATGGCGTGGAAAAGATGATTTGGTAGGTGTTGTGGCTGAAATCGCGGGAGGCCGCGGAATTGACGAAGGCCGTGACCATCAACAGAGTGAGCAGGCCGATGAATGAATAGTAGTTCTGAATGACGTAAGGGGCGTTGTGAAAAGTGTTGGTAAGAGCGCCGCCGACAGTGATCTGATCGGTGCTGACGGCGCCGAAGATCATGGCGGCGATGATGAGCGTGAAAATCCAGAGCATCCAGGAGCGGAACCAGTAGCCAATTTCGAACCAGGCAATTTGCAGAAGCATTCGGGGCCTCAATTCCAACCGCGAATGCGGGTGAAGAAAACGTCTTCGAGATCTGGGGCGGCGGGCTGGAAACCGTCCTCGGGAAGCTGCGGACTGAGAATGTGAAGCGTGGGATGGCCACCGATGAGGCGGCTGGAAATGACCTGGAAGCGGCGCTCGTAATCGGGTAAATCGGACTTGGAAATGGAGCGGCTCCAGACGCGATCTTTCAACTGGGCGATGGCGTCATCCGGGTGGCCTTCGAAGAGAACTTTGCCGAGGTGGATGATCGCCATGCGGGTGCACATGTCCATGACGTCTTCGACGATGTGGGTGGACAAGATGACGACGACGTTTTCGCCGATTTCGGCGAGGAGATTATAGAAACGGTTGCGTTCGCCGGGATCGAGGCCGGCGGTGGGTTCGTCGACAATGAGGAGTTGCGGATTGCCGATGAGCGCCTGGGCGATGCCAAAGCGCTGGCGCATGCCGCCGGAGTAAGTGGTGAGGGATTTTTTGCGAACATCGTAGAGATTGCAGCGGCGAAGCATGGCGTCGACTACATCTTTGCGCTCGCCGGAGCGCGTGATGCCCTTCAGCAGAGCGATGTGGCTCAGCATGTCCTGGGCGGAGATGCGCGGATAGACTCCAAAATCCTGGGGGAGATAGCCGAGACGGCGGCGGACTTCGTCCTTCTGGCGAAGAACGTCAATGTCGCCAAGCCGGATGGAGCCAGCATCTGGTTCCTGGAGGGTAGCAATGGTGCGCATGAGGGAGGTTTTGCCGGCGCCGTTGGGACCGAGGAGGCCATACATGCCGTGGGGAATGCTAAGCGAGACGCCGTCGAGGGCTTTGACGCCATTTGGATAGGTCTTATTCAAATTTTGGATAGAGAGCACCGGTTTCTCCACAAAATCAGGCGATCTGGGAACAGATACGAGCGATGAATCGGCAAAGTTTCAGAGTGTGGCAGGCCATTATGGACCATTCGGAACTGATCTGGAACCATGTTGTGGCAGACGGAAGAACCGCGAAAACGTTAGAACGCGTGGCACAATGAAAAGAAAAAAGTTGCATAGAGAAGTGGAGGCGGCGACGTACCCGAAATTGAGGCTTTGGTAGTCTAATAGGGGTGGAACGATCGAAGCGCATGGCGCGACGGGTGGTAGTCGAAGGGTTCCGCGCTCCGCAGGCCTAGGTCACCTAACAATATTCTATGTGGATCGTACGATTAGCTCTTTCCCGGCCGTACACGTTTATCGTGATGGCGCTGGTGATCGTGTTGCTGGCGTTCGTGGTTATCCCGCAGACGCCGACGGACATCTTCCCGGACATCAACATCCCAGTGATTGGAATGGTGTGGCAGTACACGGGCCTGGAGCCCGAGGAGATCGAGCACCGGATCACGTCGAACGTGGAACGCGGGATCATGGTGCTGGTCAACGACGTGGAGCACATCGAATCGCAGTCGCTGAACGGCGAGGCACTGATGAAGATTTATTTTCATCCAGGGGCGAACATCCAGACAGCGCTGGCGCAGACGACGGCGATCTCGCAGACATTTTTGCGGACGCTGCCGCCGGGGACGCAGCCACCGCTGATCATTATTTATTCCGCTTCGACGGTGCCGGTGCTGCAGATCGGACTGAACAGCGACACGCTGAGCGAACAGCAACTGTTCGACTTCGGGAACTATTTTATCCGGACGCAGGTTTCGACGGTGCCTGGGGCGTCGATGCCGTATCCGTACGGGGGCAAGCCGCGACTCGTGTCGGTGGACATCGATCCGGTTGCACTGCAGGCGAAGGGGCTTTCGCCGGTGGACATCGTGAACGCGATCACCGCGCAGAACCTGATCCTGCCAACGGGCACGGCGAAGCTGGGAACGCTGGAATACAACGTGGAGATGAATGGCAGCCCGCAATCGATCGCGGAGATGAACGACCTGCCGGTAAAGACGGTGAACGGCTCCACGATTTATATGAAGGACGTGGCGCACGTGCGGGACGGATTTTCGCCGCAGACGAACGTGGTGTTGACGAACGGGCAGCGCGGCGTGCTGATGAGCATCTACAAGACGGGGAAGAATTCGACGCTATCCATTGTGGATCGCGTGAAGCAAGTGTTGCGAGATTACGAGCCTTCTTTACCACCGGCGCTGCACCTTTCCAATTTTTTTGATCAATCCATCTATGTGCGGGCGGCAATCCAGGGAGTGCTTCGCGAGGCGCTGATCGCGGCGTGCCTGACGGCGATCATGATCCTGCTGTTCCTGGGCAACTGGAAGAGCACGCTGATTATCGCGATCTCGATCCCCCTTTCGATTCTGGTAAGCCTGCTGTGCCTGAGCGCGCTGGGTGAAACCATCAACATCATGACGCTGGGCGGATTGGCGCTGGCGGTAGGCATCCTGGTGGACGACGCCACGGTGGAGATCGAGAACATCAACCGGAACCTGGCGATGGGCAAGGACACAGTGCAGGCGATCCTGGACGGCGCGCAGCAGATTGCGGTTCCGGCGTTCGTTTCCACGCTCTGCATCTGCATCGTGTTTCTGCCGATGTTTTTTTTGTCGGGCGTGGCGAAGTTTCTGTTTGTGCCGCTGGCGGAAGCGGTGATTTTCGCGATGCTGGCGTCGTACATGTGGTCGCGAACGATCGTGCCGACGATGGCGATGTACCTGTTGAGCGCGGAAGACGAGTATCACGCGGACGAGCACGCCGGGGAGAAGATGGGATTTTTCCGGCGCTACCAGCAGGCGTTTGAGCGTACTTTCGAGCGGCTGCGGATGGGGTATCGAAGGGCGTTAACGGCGGCGCTGGACCGGGCGTGGCTGTTTTCGGGATGCTTTCTTGGATTTTGCGCGCTGTCGGGGGGCCTGGTGTTTTTCCTGGGGCGGGATTTCTTTCCAACCGTGGACGCGGGGCAAATCCGCATGCATATGCGGGCGCGAACGGGATTGCGGATTGAAGAGACGACGAGGCTGGCGGACGAAGTGAATCAGGTGCTCTACCAGGTGATCCCGAAGCGCGAGGTACAGACGCTGATTGACAACATCGGCCTGCCGTATTCGGGGATTAACACAACGTACAGCAATTCGGGAACGATCGGGACCGCGGACGCAGAGATTCTGGTGCAATTGAAGCAGGGCCGCAGCAAGTCCACGGACGAATACATCAACGGGCTGCGGCGCGCGCTGCCGGGAGAATTTCCGGGCGTGCAGTTTTTCTTCCAGCCAGCGGACATCGTGACGCAAATCCTGAATTTCGGGACACCGGCGCCAGTAGACGTGGAGCTGATTGGGGCAAACCAGCAAGCGAACTACGAGGTGGCGGTAAAGCTGGCGAATAAGATGGAGCACATTCCCGGAGCGGTGGACGTGCACGTGCAGCAGGCGTTCGACGCTCCGACACTGCATCTGGACCTGGATCGCACGCGATCGCAGTATGTGGGGATGCAGGCGCGGGACGTGGCGCAGAACCTGCTGGTATCGCTGTCGTCGAGCTTCCAGACGACGCCGAGCTTTTGGTTGGATCCGAAGAACGGGGTGAGCTACAACGTGGCGGTGCAGACACCGCAATACCGGATGGACACCTTTCAGGACCTGCAGAATACGCCGATCAGCGGAAGCATGCCGGGGGCGCAGCCGCAAATTCTGGGCAACCTGGTGACAACCCGGAACGTTTCGCGGCCAGCATCAATTTCCCACTACAATGTGCAGCCGATGATCAACGTGTACGCTTCGGTGTACAAGCGGGACCTGGGCGGCGTGGAAGACGACATCAATAAGTTGGTGGAAGAAGCGAAGAAAGAGCTTCCGCGCGGGAGCCATATCGTGGTGCGCGGGCAAGTGGAGACGATGAACGCATCGTTTTACGGGCTGGGCATCGGGTTGATCGGAGCGATCATACTGGCGTACCTGCTGATCGTGGTGAATTTCCAATCGTGGCTGGATCCTTTCATTATCATTACCGCGCTGCCGGGAGCGCTGGCAGGAATTTGCTGGATGCTGCTGGTGACGCACACGACGCTGAATGTGCCGTCGCTGACGGGAGCGATCATGTGCATGGGCGTGGCGACGGCGAACAGCATCCTGATGATTTCGTTCGCGCGCGAACAGATGATCGAGGGAAAAGCACCCCGCGAGGCGGCGCTGGAAGCGGGCTACGTGCGCATCCGGCCGGTGATCATGACGGCGCTGGCCATGATGATTGGCATGGTACCAATGGCGACCGGGTTGGGGGAGGGCGGCGAGCAGAACGCGCCGCTGGGGCGCGCAGTGATCGGGGGGTTGCTGTTTGCGACGGTGGCGACGCTATTTTTCGTGCCATGCGTGTTTTCAATTATTCACGGCAGGCTGGAGCGGCGCAAACGCCGTGCGCATCACGCAGAACCCGCATTGGGCTGAGTCCGCAAAGGCATTCGGGAGAGAAGGAATGGCGACTGAAGAAGAGTTGAGCGGCGGGCACGAACCGCGGGGAAAGAAGAGTTCCCTCTTCACGGTATTCTTCGCGATTGTGGCCGGGCTGATTGTTCTGGCAACGATCCTGATCCTGCAGCGGCGCGCCCAATACAGGGCGCTGGCGAACGATACAGAACTTGCGGCCGTGCCGACCGTGGCAATCATTCATCCAGAGGTGGAAGCGGGGGACGAAGACCTGGTTCTTCCCGGGACCTTGCAGGCGTACGTGGAATCGCCGATTTACGCGCGGACGAACGGGTATCTGAAGAAATGGTATTACGACATAGGAAGTTCGGTGAAGAAAGGCGAACTTCTGGCAGACATTGACACTCCCGAAGTAGACCAGCAACTGCGACAGGCGCGCGCGGACCTGGATACGTCAAACGCCAACGTGCAGCTTTCGCAGATTACGGCCGCGCGGTATTCGGAGCTATTGAAGACGGATGGGGTTTCGAAACAGGAAGTGGACAACGCCGTAGGCGATCTGGCGGCGAAGCGGGCGATGGTGGAATCGGCGGAAGCGAACGTGCGGCGTCTGGAGGATCTGGAATCGTTCAAGCGGATTTACGCTCCATTCAACGGAGTGATTACGCAACGGAACATTGATATCGGAACACTGATCAACGCGGGGAACGGGGGAACGTCGCAACAACTGTTTTACCTGGCGCAAACGGATCCGATCCGCGTGTATGTCAACGTGCCGGAAGCGTACGCGCCTTCGATTCATCCGGGGATCGGCGCGTACCTGGAATTGACGCAGTATCCCGGGCAGAAATTCCACGGCAAAGTGGTGCGGAGCGCAAACGCGATCAATTTGTCGACGCGCACGCTGGTGACAGAAGTGGACGTACCAAACGCAACCGGGCAATTGCTGCCAGGTGGATACGCGCAGGTACACCTGGAAGTTAAGGTGAAGGGGGAGCGGCTGCAGGTTCCCGTGAATTCGCTGCTGTTCCGCCGCGAAGGATTGCGCGCGGTGGTGGTGGATGCGGAGCATCGAGCGCATCTACAGACGCTGACCATCGGCCGGGACTACGGAGTAACGCTGGAAGTGCTGAACGGATTGAAGGCCGACGACTGGATCGTGCTGAACCCGCCGGACTCGCTGAATGACGGCGAACAGGTGCATGTGAAGGAAGTGGCGAACCCGATGGCTCCGCCTCCCACGGCCGAAACTCCTCCGGCGAGACCAGGAAACGCAACGGCACCTGCAGGGAAGAAACCCTGATGCGGCCGGCCCAGGGAGACATGTCGCGGGCGAGAACTTCTGCCGTTGCGGCGTGCGCTCTTGCGACGGCACTGGCGGGCTGCACAGTCGGCCCGAATTACAAGAAGCCCAGCGGCACTGTGCCTGCACAATGGGAAGTGCAGGCTCCCTTCCGGGAAGCAACTCCGAAAGACGCGGTGCCAAAAACGACGTGGTGGACAGTCTTCCACGACGACGAACTGAACGGCCTGGAAAACAACCTGCTTGGTTCCAACGAAACGTTGAAAGTTGCACTGGCACATTACCACCAGGCGCGCGCGGCGGCGGCGGTGCAAAACGCCACTCTTTTTCCAACTGTAGGCGTCTCGCCGGCGGCAGGCCGACAGCGGTACTCCGGGACGCGCGCGACGGGATCGAACTTTCCCATTACCGGCCCGGCGACGCAAAGCAGCTGGACTGTGCCGTTCACGGTGAGCTACGAAGTGGACCTGGTGGGCCAGCGGCGGCGGACGATTGAGGCGGCGCAGGCTTCGCTGCAGGCGAATGCGGCGGACTTCGAAAATGTGCGGCTGATCCTGACCGCGGAGCTTGCGGCGGATTACTACAGCCTGCGGCAACTAGACACGCAAATTGCGCTGCTGACACGGACGGTGGATGCGCTGGAAAAGGGACTGGAACTGGTGAATTCGCGCCACCATGGCGGAGTCGCCTCCGGGCTGGACGTGGCGCAGGAAGAGACACTGCTAAACGCGACACGGACACAAGCGACGCTGCTGCGGCAGCAGCGGAAACAGTTCGAAGACGCCATCGCGGTATTGACCGGCAAGGCAGCGCCGGAATTTCACCTGGCTACGCAAGAGCTTTCCACGCAGCCACCGAATCTTGACACTTCCCTGCCTTCCGACCTTCTGGAGCGCAGACCGGATATCGCGGAGGCGGAGCGGGAGATGGCCGTGGCGAACGCGCAGATTGGGGTCGCGAAGGCGGCGTATTACCCCTCGCTGGTGTTATACGGGCAGGGCGGATGGAACTCGGCGAAGATTTCGGAGCTGTTTAATGCGGAAAGCGGCGTCTGGGCAATCGGGGCGAATCTGGCGGAAGGGATCTTCACGGGTGGAGCGCGGCGGGCGCAAGTGCAGTTTTCGCAGGCGAATTATGACGCGACCGTGGCGGGCTACCGGGGAACGGTGCTGGGAGCTTTCCAGGAAGTGCAGGACAACATCACAGGGCTGGAGGTGCTGAGCACCGCGCAGCAATCACAGGCCGACGCGGTGGCCGCCGCCCGAAGGCAACTGGACATTGCGAATTCGCGGTACGTGGGCGGACTGGTAAATTACCTGGACGTGGTGAGCGCGCAGCAGAACTTACTGAGCAACGAGCAAGAAGCGGCGGTGATTCGAGGGCAACGGCTGGTGACATCGGTGCTGCTGGTGAAAGCGCTGGGCGGAGGCTGGGACGCCGCGAGCCTGGCAGCGGCGCAGGAGAAGGCTCATTTCAAGGACATTGTGGCGCCCTGAAAGGAGAGACCCGCTGGGATTGCGTCGCAGCGGGTCTTTCGGCAGTTCCTGGCAACAATCCAACGCGCGTTCAGGCTCGAGAGCTAATTCTGGCTCTGAACCAGAGGGATCTTAGAAGCCAACTGCAGGTCAATCAACATAGAGATGCGGCGGTCCAACTGGAAAAAGGTTGCAGTCTTGGTTCCCGGAAGCACCTTGTTCACGATAGGGACATATTTCTGGCGCAAAGCAGTGACCTCCGCGTCGACATTGAGGGAGCGGTGAAGGAGGTCGAGAGCTTGGGCGTCGGTCATGGTGCCCCAATTGGCGGCGTAGTCCTTGATCAGAGCGGCCTTGGCATCCTGAATTTTTGTAAATTCGGCGGTGTACTGGTCGTAGACGGGCCAGAATTTGGTGGCTTCCGTGTCCGTCAGGCTGAGGTTGGCAGCAATGAGCTGCTTTTTCTGGGAACGAATATCCTCGCGAAGGAGCTTAATGTCCTGATCCGAAGCGATCTGGCCGCCGCTAGAGGCTGTTGAGCCCGCGGGAGCAGCTTGAGCAAACGTCCTGGGGCCCGAAAACGCGAGTGCACCCGCGATGAGCAAAAATGTGCATGTCTTTTTCATTCGATGATTCTCCTTTTTTAGGCAACATTTTGGGGACAAATTGGCGCAAAGCCCGCGCAGTCGCCCCGCAAATGTCGAATCTCTGCGATTTTCCAGATCGTTTAAAGACGCAATGAGCGAATCTGATCGAGCGCGCAAAGCGGCTTCATGAAAAATTCCTGATACAACAACCAGTGAACGACAGCAAGAACGCTGCCGGAGCGGAGGGCAGGCGACTTCAACGGAACTACGTGATTCCAGAGTAAGTTTTTCTCCGGGATTTGGCAAGTAGGGCGAGACTCGGACACGAGATCAGCCGAAAGAAAAGCGAGAAGGCTTGACTCAAGAGTGCGGGGCGAGTGCTACACTTTGGTTCCGCCGATTAGCTGCCGGGGGAACAGGCCTGGATGGAACATTCCTACATTTTTAGGGACATTGCGCTGGTGTTCGCGGCCGCGTTCGCGTGCGGATTGCTGGCATGGAAGCTGCGACAGCCAATGTTGCTGGGCTACGTGGTCGCGGGATTGCTTGTCAGCCCCTTGACCCCGGGGCCACGCGTGCACGACGTACACAATTTCGAGACGCTGGCGGAGATCGGTGTGATCCTGTTGATGTTTTCGGTGGGAATGGAATTCTCCGTGCCGGAATTGCTGAAGGTGAAATGGGTGGCGCTGATCGGAGCGCCATTGGGCATCGTGCTTTGCGTGGGATTGGGAATGGGTGTTGGCGCGGGACTGGGATGGCCGGTGGTGCAGGGGATGGCGATCGGCTGCATCATTTCCGTGGCCAGCACAATGGTGCTGCTGCAATTGCTGATGGACCGCGGGGAGATGGCAACGGAACACGGTCGACTGATGGTGACGATGTCTCTGGTGGAGGATCTGGCGGTGGTGATCCTGACGGTGGTATTGCCGAGTTTTTCGCCAACGAGCGACGCCACGATGGGGGAGGCCGCCTGGAAAGTGGGCAAGGCGATCCTGCTGCTGATTCCGATCGCCGTGGTGGCGTGGAAGGTGTTTCCGCCACTCCTGGCGCGGGTGGAGCGCACATGCAACGACGAGATTTCGCTGCTGATGGCGGTGACGGCGTGCATGGTGATCGCAGCGCTAACGGAGTTAGTGGGGCTTTCGCTGGCGCTGGGAGCATTTCTGGGTGGTTTGTTTCTGGGAAATTCGAAGTTTACCCACAAACTGGCGGTGCAGACGCGGCCGCTGCGGGAAGTATTTGTGGCACTGTTTTTCGTGTCGGTGGGGCTGCTGCTGGACCCGGGCACATGGAGGGAGAGCTGGCCGCTGATTGCGCTGCTGGCGGGGTTGGTGCTGGTGGGAAAGTTTGCGGTGTGGACGGGAGTGGTGTGGTTATTCCGCTACCGCGGATCGACGGCGTTCCGCGTAGGAATTGGGTTAACCCAGATCGGCGAATTTTCGTTCATTCTGGCGCAGGTATCCAGCCATGCGGGTTTGATTTCGAACGAGCTGTACCACGCGACGCTGGCGGCTTCATTTTTGACGATTTTGGTGAATGCGACGATATTCAAGTTCGTGAAACCGTTGAAGGCGGTGGCGCGAGAGGTTTGCGCGCCAGTGCAAGGCGCCTGAGAAGATTTTCGATACCAAGAGAGCCGCGGTTTAGACCTCGTTGGCGTCGCGACGGGAACCCGCCAATGACGGCTCGACGGTTTGAAAGACAAAGCGGGCTTCGAATTCGACTTGCTCGAGAGAATTGCGCAATTCCAGTATCGCGGAGAATACCCCGCCGAGCATGGCGAAGAGTCCCAGAACGAAAAGGCCGGCGGCAAAGAACGTGGCCATCGGGAAGAACCAGGTGACGGCGAGAGTCAGGCTACAGAGGATCAGCAAGGCGACGGCGGAAAGAAAGAACAAGAGGGCCAACCGGATGAGGCGGGCGCGTTCGGTGACCCGGAGTGTCTGGGTGCGGAGGACATCGAGAAGTTGGCGCTGGTCATCGAGGCCTTCCCGTGCCCAATTCTCCTGCTCGCGGAGCATTTCGCGCTGAAAGGTGCGGAGGCGGGCAACCAGCGCGGCAAGGCGACCGTAAAACGCGAGTGAAAGCAAGCCACACGCGGAGATGATGACAACGGGAACCACGGAAACACTGATGATATTGGGCCATTGCGGCAGGGCCATGGCGACTTCCCTCCAAAAACAGGTTACGGACGAGAAAGGGAAGGCGCTGTGATGGATGACCGGTTAGAGAATCATCGCAAAAGCAAGCGGATACCGGTGGACAGAATCAGCCGGGGAGCATCGTTTCCTGCGCGGCAATGAGCTTCCAGCCGCTGACGCTGTTTTGGTTGTAATAGACATGGAGCACGCGATATTGCCGGGCAAAGTTTCGCCCGTCCTGCGCGCCACGAGTGGTCCAATTGGCGGTGACGACGGCCGTGGGACCGAAAATGCGGACCTGGATGTTGGTAACGAGAAAAGTGGAATATTTGATGTTTGATTGCTGAATGCTCGCGACGAGCTGAGCCTTGCTGCGGACTTCGCCCGTGGCGGCGGTTCCGACATAGGCGTCGGCGCAAACATGGTCAAAGAAGCTGGGGTTGTTCAAGGAGAGGGCGTGGGCCGCCTCTTTTTCGAGGGTAACCAGCTCCTGAGACTGGATGTCGAGCTCGGCGGCGATGGCGCGATCTTTTTTCTCTTTTGGGGTGAGATACTGCGCGGAAGAGCGCGCGGGGATAAGAAAGAGAAAGAAAATTGCTCCCAAGCAGAACGTTAATGTGCCTCGAAACGACATGTAGATTCCCCCCGATGTCCAGGCCGGCACCCGGCCAGCACGGTTTTGGCGTTGGCGAGGTCCTCTACTACTTTGCCCGTTTTAGCGAATAGAGAGGAGGGCTCGCGGGTAGGTCTTGTCCTCTCGGTAACCAACCTGGGCGATTTGGGAATGGGGTGAGGTACCGGAAGGAGGGAATCTGCGACAATCTGGGGATGGCGATGGCGAGGAAGCAGGAGATTGAGGAGGCAGCGCGGATTATTCGTGAGGGCGGGCTGGTGGTGTTCCCTACCGAGACGGTATATGGGCTGGGGGCAAATGCGCTGGATGCGCGGGCCGTAAGGCGGATTTATGACTTGAAGTGGAGACCAGCGACAAGTCCGTTGATCGTGCATGTGGCAAGCTTGGAGCAGGCGCGGGAATTGGCGGCGGAATGGCTGCCGGAGGCGGAGAAGCTGGCGGCGGAGTACTGGCCAGGGCCGCTGACGCTGGTGGTTCCAAAGAAATCGATAGTTCCGGACGAGGTAACCGCGGGGTTGGGAACGGTGGGCTTGCGGATGCCAAGGCATCCGGTGGCGCTGGAGTTGTTGCGCTTGGCAGGCGTACCGATTGCAGCGCCGAGCGCGAACCGGTTCACGCAGCTCTCGCCGACGACTGCGGAACACGTGCGGGAGGCGTTTGGAGGCGAGACGCCGTTTCTGCTGGACGGCGGGCCGTGCGAGGTGGGACTGGAGTCCACAGTGATTGCCGTAACGCGAGAGGGACTGGAAGTATTGCGGCCGGGGATGGCGCTGGTTGAGGAAGCGGTGGCGGGCGGCCAGGCGGCCGGGACGGAAGAAAAGGCGCACCGTTCCCCGGGCCAGCATCGGAAACACTACAGCCCCAAGACGCGGGTGGTGCTGGTGGGTCGCGGACACCTGCCGAAGGCAGGCCGCGGAGCATATCTATGGCTGGCGTACAACGCAGCCGCTGCGGAGAAGCGACGCATGCCGGAAAAGCCAGCGGAGTATGCGGCGGAGTTGTACACGACGTTGCATGAATTTGACCAGGTGGGATTCGATTGGATTGCAGTGGAGCTGCCTCCGGAGGAGGCGGAGTGGGCGGCGATTCGAGACCGGTTGCTGCGGGCGGCGTGGTAGGGAACGGGGATCGCGGATAGGTTTGGCAAGGCGAGAGTTCAGTGCATGAACAAAAGGGGCCGCGGGAGGGCGGCCTCACCAGTTTGAGGAGAAAGACGCTACAATTTGCGGGCCCGTGAGGAGGGTTCCATGGAAAAAGCGATTCGGGTTCGAACGATTTTATGGCTTGGATTGCTGGTGGCCAGTTCGATTTTTGTTTTTGGTTTCTGGACGAGGGTAGGCGCGCAGGGGATGGGGACGGACAAGCCGTTCGTGGTGGAGTACTACTACAAGGCGAAGTGGGGCCACGCGGACGAGTTCATCGCGCTGTTCCGCAAGAATCATTACCCCGTGCTGAAGAAAGAGATGGAGCTGGGGCGGATGCTGAAGGTGTCGGCGGTAGCGCCGTTCTATCACGGGACGGAAGACGGGCGATGGGATTATCGCGTCACGATCGTTTACAAGAATGCGACCGTGGCACACGACGATTTCGATTCGAAGGCGCTGATCAAGCAGATGTACCCGGATCAGGACACGTATTGGAAGGAAGAGCAACGGAGGTTTGAGATTCTGGAAGCGCATTGGGATTTGCCGCTAAAGGATGTGGATTTGGAGGCGAAATAAAGAGACGCGCCGACGGAGCGACGGAGGGCACTTTTTAAGTTGAGATCCTCCGGGCTGCGGAGAACGCAGCCCTCAGGATGACAGCCTTTTCGCGCTGCACGTGGATTCCGGAGTTGCAGGCGAGAACGTGTGAATCCGATGTGCCGGGGGCGGGCTAAAGCTGGCCGCCAGGCTAAAGGTTGTTGAGGAAAAATTGGGTGACGCGTTCCCAGAGGACACGCTCGGCAGTCGCGTCGCTGACGCCATGGCCGCGGCCGGGGAAAGCCATCACTTCGACATATTTGCCGTGCTCTATAAATTCGTTAATCAAAGCCAGAGTGTTGGAGTAGTGGACGTTATCGTCGCCGGTGCCGTGGGCGATCAGAAGTTTTCCCTTCAGATTGCCGGCATTTTCGAGGGGCGAAGATTCCTGATAGCTTATATCGTGTTTCGGAAGCAGGCCCAGATAGCGTTCCGTGTAGATAGTGTCATAGTAGTGCCAATCGGTGACCGGGCCGCCGGCAAAACCCACCTTGTAGACATCGCCGGCCTTAAACATGGCTTGAAGCGTCATGTGGCCGCCGTAACTCCAGCCCCAAATGCCAATGCGATTCGGATCCACATAAGGCTGATTGTCCAGCCAGGCGGCGCCATCGCGCTGATCGGAAAGTTCCTGCGCGCCGAAGCGGTAATGAATGGGCTCTTCGAAAAGGTGGCCGCGGCCCGCGGAGCCGCGATTATCGAGGGAAAAGATAATGTAACCCTTTTGCGCCATCATCTGATGCCAGAGGAAGGTAGAGGCGCGCATCCAGGCATTGAGCACGACCTGAGCATGTGGTCCGCCATAGGTGTAGGTGATGACAGGATATTTCCTGGAGGAATCGAAATTGGGCGGCTTGATCATGGAGCAGTGGAGCGTGATGCCGTCGTGCGATTTGATGGTGAAGAACTCGACCGGAGAGAGATGGTATAGCGCGAGTTCGGGGACTTTATTTTCCTCGAGGGTCATGCGCTTGGCGCCACCGGCGGCGTAGACGTCGCGGCGCGGAGGAGTCATCGCGTTAGAGTAGGTGTCCACGTACGAGGAGGCATCTGGCGAGAAGCGGACGATGTGGAATCCGTCCTCGCGGGTGATGCGGGTAAAACCGGAGCCGTCGAGGGAAACGCGATAAAGGTGGCGTTCGATGGGAGATTTTTCGGTGGCGGTGAAGTAGACGGTGCCATGGGCCTCGTCGAGGGCATCGAGGTGCGAGACTTCCCAGTCTCCTTTGGTGAGCTGAGCGAGTTCTTTGCCGCTGAGATCGTAGAGATAGAGGTGGCGGTAGCCGGAGCGCTCGCTGGACCAGAGGAAGCGTTTCGAATCCTTGAAGAAGCGCAGATCGTCGCTGAGGTTGATCCAGTATTGGTCTTTTTCGGAGAGGATGGATTTGGCGGCTCCGGTGGCTGCGTCGGCGAGCAGCAGATCCAGGATGGTTTGTTCGCGGTTGAGGCGCTGAATAGCCAGATGGCGGGAATCGGGAAGCCAGTTGACGCGGGGAATGTAAATGTTGGTGTCGGCTCCCGTGTCCATCTGGCGGGGTGCGCCGCCACCAACGGGGGCGACGAAGACCTGGACGATGGGATTATCGCCACCGGGGACAGGATAGCGTTCCATGTCGGCTTCGCCGCTATAGGACTCAAAATCCACAAGCGGAAATTGCGTGACTTTGCGCTCGTCCATCTGGAGAAAGGCGATTTCTGAGGAATCGGGCGACCACCAGTAGGCGGTGGTGATATCGAGTTCCTCAGGATAAACCCAGTCGAGTTCGCCTTTGCGAATTTCTTCGGTGCCGCCTTCGGTGAGAGGGCGGACCTTGGCATCGGCGGTGCTAACCAGCCAAAGATTGTGATCGCGGACGAAACAAACGTACTTGCCATCGGGCGAGATTTGCGGATTGGCGATCTCTTCCTTGCCGGAAACCAGCGGGCGGCTGG
This sequence comes from Candidatus Eiseniibacteriota bacterium, assembly GCA_035518915.1. Lineage (GTDB taxonomy): Bacteria > Acidobacteriota > Terriglobia > Acidiferrales > UBA7541 > Acidiferrum. The sequence continues at coordinate 9,557 of DATIXE010000024.1, read as the reverse complement.
ACTGCGTTTTCAAGTCGTACCAGGCAAGCGAGGTGGGGCCCTGGAAGAGGATGGCGTCACCGGAAGGAGCCCATTGATAGAGAGGCGGGGAGTGGCGGCCGAGGCCGGTAGCTTGCGAGGCCTTTTCGGTGGTGTTGGCAAGTGCGGCTTCCCACTTTTCGCCGCTTACGAGTACGGAACGCTGGCCGGTGGCAACATCCACAACCCAAAGTTCATGGCGCGTGTCTTCACCCTTGCCCGTAGTTTCGACGTATGTGAGGCGCTTGCTGTCAGGCACCCAGGCGAGCCCGGGGCTGAGGTGGCCGCCGAGGGACGGGGAACCAAAGATACGTTGGACGGTGAGTTCGCCCGGGGCAGCCCCTGACGCGCTTTTCAGTTGCGCCGGTGCGCGGTCTACAAAAATCACGAGAGTCAGTAGACAGAGACTCCCGAGTAACGAGCGACGAACACCGCGAACTGGGCGCATGCAGCCTCCTTGGCAGACCCTTGATTTTAGCGCGAGTGCCGTACGAACGAACAGGTTTCGGGGGCACGAAGCGTGGAGAGCGTCGCGGAACGATGTCATTGCAAGGGTCCTTGAGAGTTTCCGTGGTGAATTGGGGACAACTGCCCGTGAGACCAGTTTCGCCGGAGGAGGCGGGTGCTTACACTTTGGAAACACGTTCCGAGGGAGGCACCATGGCTCGGGTGGCAAGACTTGGTTTGACCGGAGTGGCAATTCTGACGGCGTTCGCAGCGGGGGTTTGGGCAGCAGCGGAAACGCCGCAGCACGCCCTCAGCGCGGTGAGAATCCTGGCGCTGACGGCGGGCGGGGCGCTTCCAGAAAACATCGCGGCGGCGGTGGAAACGTGCGGCGTGAATTTCGAACCGAGCGAGAGCTTTCGGGAACAGCTCAAAGCAGCGGGCGGAACCCCCGCGGTATTGAACGCCATCGAACACGCGAAAGTGCGTGATAGGTCCCCGGAACAGGACGAAGATACGAAGCAGTCGGAGCCGAGCTGGGCGCATTTCGCCGCAGCGGGGAAACTGGTGCGCGCCAAGCAGTACAAGGAAGCGGAAATCGAAGTGAACCAGGCCATGGCGGGGGGAGTGGCAAAGCTGGAGGCCGGCTTCGTGATGGGCGAAGTGCTGCGGCGGCAGGAAGAGTGGGATAAGGCTGCGGCAGTTTATCAGGAGATCCTGCGGCAGGAGCCGGCCTTTCCGGAAGCGGAGACCAAATTGAGCTTCGTGCTGTACCGTGGGGGAGACGCGGAAGAAGCGTTGCGCATAGCCAAGTCCGCCCTCGCAGCAACTCCGAACAACGCGGAGGCGCACAAGAACGCGGCGCTGGCGCTGGACAGCTTGAAGAAGCCTGAAGCATCGATGGCGGAATACCGCGAGGCCCTGCGCATAAAGCCAGACTACCAGGTCGTTTATTACGACATGGGGACGCTGCTCTACCACTATCACGACGACGATGGAGCCATCGAGGAGTTCAAGAAGGCTCTGACGCTGAATCCAAACGACGCAGACTCACACTTCAATATGGGGCTGGCCTACGACGAAAAACATGATCCGGACGCCGCCATCCGGGAAATCCGGGAAGCCAAGCGGCTTTCTCCGAACGATTTCCGCTTCCGCCAGACTCTGAGGTCCGTGCTGATTCACGACAACAAAAATGCGGACGCGGTCGCGGAGTTGCGGGAACTTGAAGCCATGGCGCCGGAATCCGCCGTCTGCCACATGTGCCTGGCAGGCGCGTTGAATGGGACGGGAGACTACGAAGGGGCGCAGAAGGAATTGCAGATCGCGATTCGGCTGGATCCGGCCAATGCCGACGCGCGCCGCTACCTGGGAGAGAATTACGAGGCGCAAGAGAAATACGACGAAGCGCTGACGGCCTACAAAGAAGCGGAGGAGATGGACCCGGACTCCGTGGGAACGCTCATTGATGTTTCCCGGATTCTGCTGCGGAACAACAAGGCGAGCGAGGCGCTGGTGGAGTTGAAGCATGCGACTGACCTGGAGCCCGGGAATTCGACGGTGCACCAGGAGTACGGCGAGGCGCTGAACGCGGCGGGACAAGTCGAATCTGCAAAGAAAGAGCTGAATGAGGCGTTGCTGTTGGATTCAGAAAACGGTTTCGCGCGGCTGGACCTGGCCAGAATTCAGGAAAAGCAAGGGGATTGGCCCGACGCCATGGAGAATTACCGCGTGGCAGCGAAGAACGTGGAGCAGGCGATCCTGACGAATCAAGGACCACGCCTGATGGTGAACGCGCCGGGCGAATTTAAAACTGCCCAGCTGCGATTCGACCAGCATCTTATGGAATTGCGAGCGGCGGGCAACAGCGCGGAGGCAGCCAAACTGGAGGCCCGAGTGGCGGGGACCAGCGCAGAGGCGGACCTCTCGCGGCAATTGGACGCGGCAATGGAGGCAGGGACGCAGGCCTACCAGCAGCGGAAATTTGATGAAGCGGAACGGAGCGACCAGCAGGCGACGAAGCTGGCCGCACAGATGAAACCCCACGACGCGAGGCTGGTGATGTCGCTGGGCTTTCTGAGCGCGATGTATTTCCAGCGCAGGGACCTGGCAAACTCGCGGGCGGCACTGGAGCAGCAAGTGAAAGCGGCGGAGGAGGTCTATGGGCCCATGTCGCCCCAGATGAGCATGCCCGTGGAATCGCTGGCGCGGATGGACGTGGCACTGGGCGATAACGCAAAGGGAGAGGAACTGGCGCAGCGGGACCTGGCGTTGACGCTGAAGAACTCCGGAGAAAAGAGCATGGAGCATTCGCAAAGCCTGATGACGATGGGCTTTGTGTTTGTGGGGGAGAAGCAATACGCGAAGGCGCTGCCGTACTTCGAGCACGCAGTGAAGAACTATGAGAGCCTGGGCGGCGCGAATGACCCGACATTGATGGGAAGCGAAATGATGCTGTGCAGAGCGTATGGAGACGCGGGAGAGACGGCAAAGCTGGTGAGCTGCAATGGCCAATTGTTGCCGTTGATGGAAAAATTCTACGGCAAGAATAACGGCGCGCTGGCGCCGGTGCTGGACAGCCAGTCCAAGGCATTGCGGAAACTGGGCCGCGAGGACGAGGCCAAGGCTGTGGAGGAGCGGCTGCAGGCGCTGCAACAGGCGGTTGCAGGGACGAATTGAGAGGTGAGCCGGCCCGCAAGTTGGGCAAGCGCGAATGCCGGGAGCTAGTTCCTATGCAGGAGTCGAACGCGCACGGGAACTAGCCGGGGGGCCAGCGGAAATTGCGGCCTCCGAGGAGATGCAGGTGCAGATGGAAAACGGATTGGCCCGCGCCAGTGCCATTGTTAAAGACGGTGCGATAGCCGGCGAGAAGACCGCGTTCGGTCGCGAGCTTGGCGGCGACCAGCTGTAATTTACCGAGCAAGGCTTGATCGGATGGGTGCGCGTCCTGGAGGGCCGCGAAGTGTTTCCTTGGACAAATGAGGATGTGGGTGGGGGCCTGGGGATTAATGTCCTCGAAGGCGAAGAGGTCGTCGTCTTCGTACACGAGTTTTGCGGGGATTTGTTTTGCGCCGATTTTGCAGAAGAGGCAGTTGGAGTCCATGACTGGGTTGACCTCGAAAGAACCGCCACCCAGTTTACAGTACATCGATAATGAGAAGGCCGGCTAGAAGCCGGCGCTACCAACGTCCCTTGGGCCAGCCTGCGCTTTCGGGGCCACCTGAAGATGACCGGTGCAGGAGCCGGTCTAAAGACCGGCCTGCCACTCACTTTTCGTCCAGGCGGACCACGAAAGGAGTGAACCCTTCGGTGTCGCGGAGTTTGTTGGCGAATTCCTGCGTAGCTTCTTCGCCAGAGATTTTGCCGACGCGGACGCGGTAAAACGTGCCTTCGGCAGCAGCAAACTGCTGAACGAATACCGGGGAATAGGACTGGCTGAGCCGATCGCGGAGGCGATTCGCATTGGCGGGATCCTTGAACGCGCCGACCTGAACGGTGAAGAAGCCGGCGTTCACGTCCACGTTGCCGAGGACTTGGAGGCGGACGGGGACGACACCGGGGCCGATGGATTCGATTTCCTGGGCTGCCGCAAGCGAGAGATCAATGATGCGATTGGCGACGAAGGGACCGCGGTCGGTGATGCGCACGGTGGTGGACTTACCGTTGTTGAGATTGGTGACGCGAACCATCGTGTCGAAGGGCAAGGTTCGGTGGGCGGCGGTGAGCTTGTGCATGTCGTAGACTTCGCCGTTGGAGGCGCGACGGCCATCGAAAGGTTTGCCATACCAGGAGGCGTTGCCCTCCTCGGTGAAGCCGACGGGCGCGGGGGTAGGCGGAGTTTTGGATCGCCGGGGACGAGAGGGAGAAGGGGGAACGGAGGTTTCGCTCTTGGCGGATTCGCCGGCGGATTCGGGAGTGGTAGCAGGAGGAGTGGGGGCAGGCTGTCGGCTGGTGACGCGGCGGTGTGAGGCGCAACCCCAAAGGAGTGGCGCGGCGGCAAACAGGATGGCAGCGGCGCGGAGTCTGGCCGGAGTCACGGTTTCGGTTGGGAGGAATCCTGGGCGGAGCCTTGGCCGGCAGCCTGGGCAGTGCGAGCGGCAACGCGGGCTTCGAGCTTTTGGGCAGCTTCGGAGAGTTTTTCCGAGGCTTCGCGGAGGACCTGCGCGGTGCGCTTCTCCGTGGCGGGGGCGATCTCCTTTTCGAGATACTTGCGAAGGCGCGTGATTTCCTCGTCGATCCGCTTGCCAAATTCTTCAAAATTGTCCATGCATCCCCCTGCGCGGTGTAGCGATACGTGAAGCGCGATTCCGGTATTATAGGAACGCGCAAAAGTGCATGCAAGGAGGAGTGTTGGCCCTTCCCTATCATTGGCAGATTCGAATCGAACGTTGGAAAAAGCTGTTTGGCGGGATGTTTGGCGGAGGCGAGAAGCGGCCACAACTGTGCCCGGCCTGCGGGGCACTGGTGGGGATCAACGCCACACGATGCCATGAGTGCGGGGCGAACCTGAGGTTCGGGCTGGCGGCGTGGAGCAAGGGGCTGGCGGAATTTTTCGGCGGACACGCGCCGGTGACGGTGGGGATCCTGATCGTCAACGTGGTGATGTTCGCGGTGGAATTGATGGGTACGATGCAGTCGGGGCAGTACGGCGGGCTGAGCATCCTGTGGGGGATGAATGGCGAGACGCTCTACCGACTGGGGGCATGCTTTCCACCGAGCATTTTCTTGGGGCACCAGTGGTACCGGCTGATCACGGCGATGTATTTGCACGGTGGATTGATCCACATCGGATTCAACATGGTGGTGTTCCTGGACCTGGGCCCGATTGTGGAAGAGATATACGGTTCTGCGCGCTATCTGTTTTTGTACACGGTGATGGGAGTGTTCAGCTTCCTGGTCAGCGCACTGGCAGGACATTTTTCGCTGGGGGCGAGCGGAGCCATTCTGGGATTGATCGGACTACTGATTGCGGTCACTACGCGGCGCGGGGGGGCGTATATGCGAGAGTTGAGGTCGCGGATGATTTCCTGGGTGATCGCGATTTTTGCTCTCGGATTGCTGTTTACGGGGATGCGAACGGACAACTGGGCGCATGCTGGTGGGTTGGCTGCGGGATTTATTTTGGGCAAAGTGTTTGCAGATCGCACGCCGCTCAGCGGGCCAGAAACGACGCGGGCGTATGCGCTGGGATGGCTGGCAGGGCTGATTACGCTGGCGAGTTTTGTGTTTATGGCGTTGCACTACCGGGATCCGTTACCGATGTAGCGTAGCCGGTCTGAAGCCCGGCCACTACACAGCATTAAGAGGAGTGGTGGAGGCGGCGGGCGACGGTGACGGCGTAGTGGAAGCCGGAGACGACGACGAAGGCAGGAACGGCGTAAGTGAGGTAGTGAAGCAGAATCGTGATACGCGCGTCTGGATACGCAGCGCCTAACAAGGTGAAGAAAACCAGGGAGATTTCAAAGAACGTGGTGGCCTTTCCCAGAAGTGAGGGAGGAAACGGCCGGTAGCCCTGAATGATGAGGATGACGGCGGCGACGACGAGGAGCAGAACGTCGCGGCTGATGACCAGAATGGTGAGCCACCAGCCAATTTGCTTTTCCATAGCCAGAACGACGAACGAAGAACTTAGCAGCAGCTTGTCGGCAATGGGGTCGAGGTACGCGCCGAGGGCGGATTTCTGGTCGAGTTGACGGGCAAGGAGGCCATCGAGGGCATCCGTGGCAGCGCTGACAAAAAGCACCAGCAAGGCCCAGGCATATTTTTCATAGAAAATCAGAATCAGAAAAAGCGGCAGGAAGCCGAGGCGGAGAAAAGTGATTTGGTTGGGCACGGTCCAGACGCGAGCTTTCATTGGATAAAGTTTAAAGATAAAAGTTGGAAGTTCAAAGTTGAAAGGCGACGGGCGCGAGCAGCGATTTCAGGCGAATTGGGAGAGGTAATCGAGGAGGGAGCGGCCGATTTTGCGCTGGAAGATTTCGGCCATGGAGGGGATGGAGCCGGAAGGCTCGTCGAGGGAGATGCGTTCGACGCGGGTCATGGGAAAAAAGATGGTGGGAAGGCCAACGCGTTCGGCGTCGAGGGCGTTGATCTGGCTGACGAAGTGATCGAAGGAGTTTAGATCGATGCCGCGCATGGTGACGCCGCTGGTGTTGATTTCGAGCAGTATGCCCCAGACTTTTTCTTTGGGCGTATGCAGATTGACGATGACGATGGAATTGGGGTTCATACAATAATTTCGGGAGATCGTTACCAGTGTAGCGCCGCAAAACCGGTTTTGCGGTGCGTTCCACAGAGCGTGACCCGAAACGCTAACTAAGTTTGGCGCGTGCGGAAGCGGCGTGGGCCTGTTGGAGCCACCAGAGGGCGTCGCGGAGGTCATCGCTTGACTGGAGGGTAAAGGTCATCCAGCCGCGGCCATATTCGCGACTCCAGGAGCCGATACGAAGATCGATCTCCACCCGGGCGGAGAGATCGGGCGGCATGGGATCGAATTTCATGAGGAAGGAGCCTCGGGGATCGAATTCGCGCGTGTGGGGAACGGCGGCGAAAATCTGTTTGCCGCGGTAGAAAGAGCGAAAGCCGAACATGGGCTTCGCGGTGGCGTTGGGCCAGGTGAGGATTTCGGCTTCGAGCAGCGCGGACCATTGGCGCATTTCTTCGGAGATGGGGTGAAGTATCGCGCGCTCGGAACGTGGCTTTTTGGGCTTGGCGCGTTTTGCTTTGGCGGGCATCGGTGGTTAGGGGGAAGGATACTCCAAGAGCGCCCGCTTCGGTCCCTCGCTTCGCGCGGGATAAAAAAGCGGCCTCTACAAAGGCATTGCGGCGGGGCCGTTGGGCGGGAGAAGGAGACGTGGCTGGGTGAGGGATTGGACTTGTTCGACGGTGGCGTCCGGAGCGATTTCCCGGAGGACGAGGCCATTCGGCGTGACGTCAATGAAGGCGAGTTCGGTGACGATGTGGTCCACGACCTCGACGCCGGTGAGCGGGAGAGTGCATTTCTTGAGGATTTTGGGCTTGTTGTCGCGCGTGGCGTGTTCCATAGCGATGAAGACGCGCTTTGCGCCGGCGACGAGATCCATTGCGCCGCCCATGCCCTTGAGCATTTTGCCGGGGATGGCCCAGTTGGCGAGAGTTCCCTTTTCGTCCACCTGGAGCGCACCCAGGACGGTCAGGTCGACATGGGAGCCACGGATCATGGCGAAAGAATCGGCGGAGGAGAAATAACATGTGCCGGGAAGTTCGGTGACGGTTTCCTTTCCAGCGTTGATGAGGTCGGGGTCGACCTCGGATTCGACGGGATAAGGACCGACGCCGAGCATGCCGTTTTCGGATTGCAGGACGACTTCGATACCGGGTGGAACGAAGTTGGCGACAAGCGTAGGCATACCGATGCCAAGATTGACGTAATAGCCGTCGCGGAGTTCGCGGGCGATGCGGCGGGCAATGCGTTCGCGTTTCTGGTCTTCTGTTAAGGGCATACGAAGCTCACAGTCAAAAGTCTACAACCGACAGCTAATTCAGGTGTCCACGCAAAGGTGACCCTCGCCGCACGCCTATAGCTAGCCTTTTCGCACGGTGCGCTTCTCGATGCGTTTGACATAGTTGGCCCCCTGGAAAATGGCGTCCACGTAAATTCCGGGCGTATGCACGTTGTCGGGCGGTAGCTCGCCGGGCTCGACGAGGAGTTCGACTTCGGCGATGACGAAATCGGCGGCGGTGGCCATGGGTGGATTGAAATTGCGCGCGGTTTTCCGGTACACGAGATTGCCCCAGCGATCTCCTTTCCAGGCTTTGATGAAGGCGAAATTGCCGCGGAGGGCGCGCTCAAGGACGTGGTGGCGGCCGTCGAATTCGCGGGTTTCCTTGCCCTCGGCGACCATGGTGCCGTAGCCGGTGGGCGTGTAGAAGGTGGGAATGCCGGCCCCGCCGGCGCGAAGGCGTTCGGCGAGCGTGCCTTGGGGATTGAGCTCGACCTGCAATTCGCCGCTCAAAACAAGTTGTTCGAAGAGTTTGTTTTCGCCGACGTAGGTAGAGATCATTTTCCTGACCTGGCGATTTTGCAGCAGGAGGCCAATGCCGAAATCGTCCACGCCGGCGTTGTTACTGACGATGGTGAGGTCCTTGGTGCCCTTGCGGCGAACGGCGGCGATGAGATTTTCCGGAATGCCGCAGAGGCCGAAGCCGCCCATGAGGATGGTCATGCCGTCGCGGAGATTGGCGATGGCGGCGTCGGCGGAGGAGATGCGCTTATCCATGGAGATTTTGTAGCACACCGGCCGGGAGTTTTCAGTTCTAAGTTTTTGGTTGCAAGTCCGGGAGGGAGACCTTCAGGCATGCGAAACGGAGAGGAGTTGGGAGCGGAACGCATTCGGCGTGACGCCGGTCACCTGGCGGAACGCTCGCGTGAAGTGGCTCTGATCGGCAAATCCAAGGAGCAGGCTGATTTCGGATAGCGGAATTTCGCGATTGAGGAGGTAACGGCAGGATTCGCGGATACGGAGGCGGCGGGTATATTCGCCAATCCCCTGGCGGTGGAAGCGGCGGAAAACACGGGAGAGATGGACCGGATGAACGCCGGCTTCTGCGCTAAGACCGTCGAGAGAGGGTTGATTTGCGTGGTCGGAGTGAAGCTTTGCGACCACGCGAGCGAGCCATGCAGGAGCATTCTTGCGCTCCTCCAAAGCGAGATGGGCAGCGAGGCCGGTAAGCTCGGCAAGCAGGCTTTCGATGCAGAGCGCGTCCGGACTTTCGGTGGCGAACGTTTCGCGGAGGAGATTCATGCTGAGCCAAAACATTGGGCCTCCCCGAGAATCCTCGCAGCCGCGTTTGAGCATGCCTGAGCATTCAGCAATGCGCTGCTTCCAGTGCGGCCGAAGTTCGATGTGGAAGAAGCGCAGGCCACCGGGAGCGATTTCGTCCTGATGAGGGATGCCAGCCGGACGAAACATGAGCGTCATCGGCGAGAACTGCTTGTGTTCGCGGCCATAGCGTTCGCCGTAACGGCCGCGCAGGAGCAGTCCAAAGAAGGGCAGTTCGTGGGTGTGCATCGGGAGCTTGCGCGGAACCGCGTGGCGGAGGTCGCTGAAGACCGC
>DATIXE010000023.1:0-56764 GCA_035518915.1 Candidatus Eiseniibacteriota bacterium | reverse complement strand
ACCAATAGCAAGCATTCCTGCCTACCACGACTAGCAAAACTTACAGTGCCTGCGCCGCTGAATCTCCACGAAAATCAACCGGAGGCGCAACTTAGTTCGGAGCTCCCGCTCAGCAACGTGCCATGCGGCACCACCAGGTAGGGTACCGTTCCCGTAAACCGGATGCTACCACCGGCGGTATCTATGCTCGGGGAGATGGCCATGACGCTGACGACCACAGGCCCATTTGCATGGTTGTCGTGGTTTCAGACATCAGGGAACTCGATGTTCCCAAGTTGCATGCTAGTGGAAAAACCACCCGGGAAGAGCCTCAACCAATTCAGTAGCTGAGTGGTCGGGGCGCCCGGATTTGAACCGGGGGCCTCCTGCGCCCAAGGCAGGCGCGCTACCAGGCTGCGCTACGCCCCGACTGTAAGTGCAATTTCAATTTTACGGCACTTTTACAATTTATGGTTAATGAGAACGGGCGAAGTGTGCCGCGGCTCCCACCGGAACAGGAATGCCACGATCTGGTTGGCCGGCATCGCTTTCGGCCCCTTATCCCCAACAAGAATGCGCAGAAGTAACTGATCTTGCGCCGCGCCCAGGTTCGATTCGCCTTCTGCTTGGCCATAGGCTAGGATGAGATTAGCCCATACGAAATCCGGGAACGCACCAGCGAAAGGAAACGGGAATGACACGCGGATTGCTTGCCACTTTGCTTGGCGTAACTCTTCTGTTCGCGGCCGCCTGCAAATCCAAGAGCGCAGAGAACGACGCGATTCGTGCCGGTATAATCAAGCATCTCGCGGCGCTGAACATGCTCAACATGAACAGTATGGACGTCAAGGTGACGCAGACCACCGTCAACGGCAATCAGGCGCAGGCGCAGGTGGAAATTCGTTCCAAGAGTGGCGACTCAAACGCCGCGCCGATGCAGATCGGCTACGCACTCGAAAAACAGGGCGACGAGTGGGTCGTGGTGAAGAGCACCGGCATGGGCGGAATGCAGCATCCCGGTCCGGGGCAGGGAGCACCTTCAGGAGCGGCACCGGGCGCGTTGCCGCCGGGCCATCCGAACGTCACCGGAGGCAGCAGCCAAAAGACTGCGGACCAACCCGATTTCAACGCGATTTTGAACGGTGCCCAGGGAAGTTCCGAACCCGCGCAGCCACCGCCCGCAGCTAAGCCGTGATTCCGTCGCTTGCCGGATGCCTCAGGAGAGGGTGCCTCCCGTAGGCGGAAGCATTCTTTTTCTCAGCCACTTCCATTTTCTCTCGCGAACCAGTGCATTCCAGTCAATCTTGATAAACACATAGACCAGCCCGATCAGTGCAATTTGCGTAATGATGAAGTACACGCTGAAGTACCGGATGGTTGACTCTCCATCCAATTCAAATCTACGAGAAACCATTGCTGCGCTCGCGGCCCAGAACGCATAACTGACGGATCGCCCCAGAAAAAATGGTATCGCGATGCGAGAAATGTTCATCGTCGTGAGTCCGTAAGCGATGAACAAAGAGTTAGAAGGCAATGGACTGAACGCGAAGAACAAAAGAAGTCCAAACGTCAGCCTGGGTCGCCGCTGAATTTCGTCTCGAAGAACGTCCACATTTTCGCGCGCGGCCTCGTTGAGCCAGTGATGCCGGAGGATTACTCGCGACATCTTCGCCAGGACGCAGCGGCCGAGCGTTGCCGCCGTCGCGCCGGTCAGCGCTAGCAACAAGCCCGCATGTTCCGGAAATCGCAATCCCAAAAAGGAAAAGACCATCCACGTCGGCGGCGCAAACGCGGGAATCACGTTCAAAGCTAATACGATCAAAAAGACGAGAAGAATCGGGCCCATGACGGCACTCAATAATCCTGCAATTCTTCGGTCGGAACGGCTACACGCACCGCGTTTAGAACGGCAAGCAGATCGATCACCTCTTGGCCGATGGCGCCCCATATCGGCGGCAAGTAGCCAAATGCGGCCGCAATCATTCCGATCAAGCTGGCGGTCATGCCGCCCAGGGCGCTTTGTAGCGCAATCCGCCGCATACGCCGACCGATGTGGATGAGTTCATCGATCTTGCCGAGCGCAGCCTCCAACACGACCGCATCCGCCGCTGCCGTCGTGATCTCGTTTTGCGAACCGAAGGCGACCCCAACAGTGGCGGCCATCAGCGCGGGCGCATCGTTGATTCCGTCTCCCACGAATAAGGTGCGCCCGGCGGCGGTCGCTTCTTGCACGATGGCCACTTTTTCCTCTGGGCTCTTTCCCGCGTAGATTTCCCGGATCCCTACACTCTCGGCAAGATACTTCACTTCCGATTCCCGATCGCCAGAGACCAGCATCACACGAGCCACGCCGTGCTTGGGCCGGAGGTGCCGGATAAACGAGGCGGTATCCTTCCTGGGGGCATCATGGAAGCGAATCGTTGCGGCATACCGGTCATCCACCAAGATCACGCATTCGAGGCCGTGTTTCACGGGTGGTAAGCTGAATCCGCCAGGCTCGATTTTGTTGCGCCCGGTGACCAAAAGGTTGTGACCTGTGACTTTGCCTCGCAGTCCCTGCCCGGGCCGCTCGCTGATCTCCTCCACCGGTAACAAGGGAAGGTTCTGTTGCTGCGCTACCGAAACTATCGCGGCCGCCAGCGGGTGCTTCGAGTACTGCTCGACGCTGGCCAAGAGCTGCACAACTTCTTCATATTTGAACTCCGGCGCGCAAAGCACTTCCGTGACAGTCGGCCGGCCGTAGGTGAGCGTGCCGGTTTTGTCGAAAATCAGCGTCTGGCATTTTTCGATCTGCTCCAGTACCGCGGGATTCCGGATGATGACACCGCGCCGCGCGGCCAGCGAAATGGCACCAATAATGGCCGTGGGAATGGCCAGGAGCAGCGGACAGGGCGTCGCAATCACGATGACCGAGAGAAATCGCTCGGAGTTTCCACTCAACAGGGCTGCGAAAACGGCCATTCCCAGCGCCAGCGGCGTGTACCATGTGCCCAGTTGATCGCCCAGCCGGCGGAGCCTCGGGCGTTGCTGCTCGGTCTCCTGCATCACTTTCATGATGCGGGCGTAGCGCGAGTCTTTCGCCAATTTCTCCGCGCGAATCGTCAGCGACGCTTCGCCGTTGATCGCCCCGGAGATGACCATGGAGCCAGGAGCCTTCGAAACCTCGTACGGTTCGCCCGTCAGATACGCTTCATTCATCTTTCCATGGCCCTCGACGACCGCCCCATCCACTGGACAAGTCTCATATGGAAACACAATCAACTCGTCCCCGATGCGGATGTCGGCGAGCTCTACTTCCACTAACTGGCCGGCCTCCCGCCGGTGGGCGATGCTGGGCATCCGGCGCGCTAGGGCGGCCAGGACTGAAGAAGCCCGTGCAGTGGCAAATCCCTCCAGGGCTTCACCGCCGGAGAGCATCAGGACCACGATGACCGCCACAAGATATTCCCCGAGCAGAATGGCGGTGACGATCGAAATTCCCGCTAACAGGTCGGACCCGAATTGTCGCCGGACCAGTTTCTTCAGGAGTTTCCACACTATGGGAATGCCGCCGACGATAAGTGCGGCAAACAACGGCAGATTGGAATAGAACGGAGTCGTTCGTAGCACGTAGTGCAACGCGACGTGCAAACTTATTGCAACAAGCGCGAATCCAGCAATGTAGGTTTCTTTGGTAGGTCGATTGCCTGGCTTCACCGAAGCCGTCATTACCTAACTTATCCCATGCCTCCGAAACGAAGTCAAAAGTGAGGATTTCCTACAAGTCTAGGGGCACGGCACGATAAGCACCATCCGCCCAGTAGTAGGCGTTCACTTGGTACTGATTTTCGCCCACTTCGAAGGCGACCATCGTCTCTTTTGCCGTGATGTCAGAATTCCGCCGGGCAGCCGCGTCGAACAAATCGGCGGTCTTCTCCGAGGTGACAAAGAAATTGGAAGCGCCCGGTGCATCCTGCTTGTCCAGGACGACGAATTCCTCGGCGGACTTCGCCGCGGCTGGGGTATACATCACCAGCCGATAGGCCGAGTCTGGCTTCTCCGCTGGAACCAGGAGCAGTGCGTACGACCCTCGCCCATTTTCGCGAAATTCGCCGGCTGCCAGGCCCGGGCAGCCCGTGTAATAACCTGCGTACCATCGGGCCTTCGCGGCGGGCGAAAGATCGCGAAGCTCTTGAATCCTCCAGTTTGCGAACTGTTCCGCCAATTTCTTTTGCAGCTCCGTGGGAAGGGTATTCGTGGAACAGCTCTTTTCGTCGTGTTTGCTGACTTCTGCCTGGCCAAGGGCGGCTGCTGGCAGAGCGAGAGAAAGGGTCGCCCAGATGACCATTGGCAGCAGCTTTCGCTCGTGCATGGACTTCCTCATACCGTCTTGTCTTTGGCGTAGCAAAGCGACTCGAGATTGCATTGAACGCACCGAGGCTTCCGCGCGATGCAAACGCGGCGGCCGTGCCAGATGAGCTGATGGGAGAACTTGATCCAGCGATCCTGCGGAATCACCTTCATCAAATCTTGCTCGATTTTCTTGGGATCCTCGTTGCGCGTCAGGTCCAACCGTTTCGACAACCGCATTACGTGCGTATCCACCACGACGCCGCTGGCGATCCCGTAGGCCGTTCCAAGCACGACATTCCCGGTTTTTCGCGCTACGCCCGGCAGCGTCAGGATCTCTTCCATCGTCCGAGGGACCTCGCCGCCGAACTTCTCCACCAGAGCCTTACTGGCGCCCATTATGGACTTCGTTTTGTTGCGGAAAAAGCCCGTCGGGCGAATCTCTTTTTCCAGTTCGGCAGGAGACGCGTAGGCGAAATCTTCCGGTTTTTTGTACTTCTTGTATAGCTCCTCGGTCACTTGATTCACGCGTATGTCGGTGCACTGCGCCGATAGAATCGTGGAAATCAGCAGCTGAAACGCGTTGTCGTGCTTCAGTTCGCAGGTCGCATCCGGATAAGCCGCGTCGAGCCCCCCAAGAATCGCCGCCATGCGCTTTGGATTGGTTCCCGCCGCCATGCCCGCGGGCTTTTTTGCCCCGTGCAGCTTGCTTTTCTTCATTCGCCCCTGTTTTCTGCGAACAGGAGTCCTTTTCTTCTTTGGCATTCCAATCCCTCAGGGGACGTGGTGAACCCACCCTCCGGTGCGGTGAGATTCTCTCCTATCCCAGTACTTCCAACAACCGCCGAAACGCCTTTCCTCTGTGGCTGTAAAGGTTTTTTTCCTCTGGCTGTAATTCCGCAAACGTCTTTCCCAGTAGTGGGAAAAAGAACACGGGATCATACCCGAATCCTCCCGTTCCCCGGGGAGCTAGAAGAATCTCTCCTTCCACTTTCGCCGAAACCACGGCGCGCGCGCTCCCCTGCTCCACCGCCGCGATGACGCAAACAAAGTAGGCACTCCGTTGCGCGCCTTCCAGCCCTTTCAGTTCACCTAGCAACTTGGCGATGCGTTCCTCGTTCGTGGCGCCGGGCCCCGCGTAGCGCGCGGAATAAACACCCGGCGCGCCGCCCAGTGCGGGCACGACGAGACCAGAATCATCCACGAAAACGATTCCGGCCGTCTGACGCGCATAGTAAAATCCCTTGCCGGCCGCATTCTCGGCGAACGTAGGCGCTGACTCCTCAAATTCCGGCAACGCCGCATACCCGGGAAGCAATTCCAACTCCCAGCGCCGCCCGGACGCCTCCGCCAAAGCGCGGAATTCCTTCAATTTTCCGGGATTTCCCGAAGCCAAATACAGTTTGCGTCCCCCCGGCGTGTCCATCCAGCGCCCGTCTTCGTCCGATCCGATCGGGATGAAATTCACTAGCGTTTGCGGCTCAGGAAACTTGCGGGCAAGACTTCCCTCTGCGCCTCGTTCAATCGGCGAATTCCGGCCGCGGCCAGCGCGAGTAGGTCCTGCATCTCCCCGCCACCGAATGGACGCCCCTCGGCCGTGGCCTGAATTTCCACGAAATCACCACTGCCGGTCATCACCACGTTCATGTCCACTTCCGCGCGCGAATCTTCTTCGTAGCACAGGTCAAGAAGCGAATCATCGTCAACAATCCCTACGCTGGTCGCCGCCACCGAATCGATCAACGGCGAATTCCTCAGCATCCCGGCGGAAACCAGGCGTTCGATGGCCAATGCCAGCGCCACAAATGCGCCGGTGATCGAAGCGGTCCGCGTCCCGCCGTCGGCCTCGATCACGTCGCAGTCCAGGAACACCGTCCGTTCGCCCAGCGCTTCCTGATCCGTTATCGCCCGCAGCGAGCGCCCGATCAACCGCTGAATCTCCAAGGTGCGACCGCTTTGTTTGCCGCGAGACGCTTCGCGGGGAGTCCGCTCTTCGGTCGCACGCGGCAGCATGCCGTATTCGCCGGTCACCCAGCCTTTGCCACTGCCCTTCAGGAAACCGGGCACCCCATCTTCGACCGTGGCCGTGCAAATCACCCGGGTCTTTCCCAGTTCGATCAGCACGCTGCCTTCGGCTTGGGAAATGAAGTCCGGGGTAATCTTCACCGTCCGCAACTGGTCGGCATGCCTTCCATCACTCCGCATCCGTGGCCTCTTTTCCAGAGAATACGTATCCGAGCCGTTACCGCTGCGTTGCCCGCCGCACTTTTTCCACGGCTTTCTCGATCGGCGCGGGGAGGATGGAGGATGGCGGCGCGGGATACTCCAGCTTGATGCCTGTAGCATCCTTCGCGCTCACGCTGAAGGCCTGCGTCAGGTCGAGATGGCCGGCCAGCGTATCCACTTCCTGTCCGTGAATCAATATCTTCAGCCGCTGCACCTGCGGTACGTTGGCCTCCAGGGTGCGCACGATCGATTCCACCGCCAGTTGCTCGCTCTGAATCCCCGAAGGGATCGAAGTGCGCAGCTCCTCCGAAAAATCCGCGACCCCCGTGCCGTCCTGCAGGATATAGAAGGCCAGCAGCGCCGCATCCGGCGGCAGCGTGCGTGCGTCGGCGTCTACCGGTCCGGCCAGCAGCGTGTTGAGCACTTGTTTCGCGCGTAGCACCGGATCTTTCGAGAGCGGCAGCTCCACGGTCACCGGGCTCAGCGCGCCCTCCTGGCTGCGCGAGCCCCAATACATCTGCACTTTGACCCGCGGATCTCCGCTGCTGACTGGTGCCACTGGCAACAACTCGCGCCGCGCCTGCTCCGCGGTCTTCTCGGTCAAATCTCTTGCCTTGTTCACCTGCCGGCGAAGGGCAGGGAAGTACAGCGCCGCCGCGATCACTGCGGCCAGCAGCACGCCGGAGAGCCAGACTGTCCACTTCGCGCTCATGGCTGCGGGCTCCCGCCCACAACGGGAAGTCCGGGAACTACGTACGCTGGCCGGAACGCGGCCGCGCCGCGCGCGATCGCTTCCGCGACACCAGGAATCATCCCTTCTAAATCCGCGCGGTTCTGCACCGAAACGCTCGAAATTTCCACTGCAATTGCAGGTGCCGCCGTCGTCCGCAATTGCCGTACGGGGGCGGTTTGCAAGATGTCTGGCGAGCCCTTGAAGCGCTTCGCCAATTCCTGCTGGACCAGATCACCCAGCTTATGGCTCAGATTGAGAAAGGGAAGCTGCGCCTCATCCCATGGAATCAAGCCGGCGATTGGCGTGGGCCTGGAAACATCGGGCTCAACGTAGACGCGAGCCGTTCCCGGCAGCCCCGTGGATGCGATGTGAAGGCTGATGAACACCGCCCCGCGCTGTGCGTTGGCCCGCGCGGATCGATCGTCGAACGATGGATTGTCGTTTCCCTGGCGCGTCAGCATCACCTGAAAGCCTTGCGCTTCCAGCGCCGTCTTTGTGGCTGCGGCAAACTGCAGGACCTCGTCGCTCTCCGTGATGCCTTCTGTTCCGCGCGCTCCCTGGTCCGTTCCCCCATGGGCTGGGTCCAGGACCACGATGTTCAACCCCGCGGCTGGCATCGGCGAAGCCGGAGTTGGAACCGCTTGCGGCGCTCCACCCGGAACGGGAGGACCTTGCGGGGAAGCCCGGCTCGCTGCAGGCTGGGTCGCCTCGGGCGACGCCGCGTTAGAAGCGACCTGAGATTGCCGGGCGGCGCCCGAAATTGCAGCCACGAGGACGAAGCCGGAGAATGTCGTGCTCCACAGGATGTGCGAAATGCGCCGAGAGGATCTCACGAACAGAAGGATATCAAATCTTCCGGGCTTCCTAGCTCCAGAGACGGACGCCGAGCGCCGAAAAAGAGAACCTATGGAGTGCTTCACTCCGCCGCGGCGGTCCGCGTTGCCGCTGGCGCGGCAAACCAGGCACGAAGTTTCGTGGTGGCGTAATACAGCGCAAAGCCGGCAAAAATAATCAATAAGCCGAACGCAAGTCCGTTCAATCCCAATATTGTCTCGCTTCCACTCTCAACTAGGGAAAGCAGCAGAAGCGCAAGCGGGAAGATTCCGCAGGTCACGGCCCCCGCCATGCCTCCGGGCACGCGGAAGGCGCGGCGCAGCTTGGGTTGACGGATCCGCAGCACCACCAGGGTCACGAACTCCAGCATCAACGCAGCTCCGTAGAGCATGATGTCCAGCGTCACCAGCCGTTTGAAGCCTAGCCCCAGGCAAAGCGCCCAGCAACTGGCGAGGACCAGGATCGAAACCCACGGCGTCTGATTCTTCGGGGTCACCTTCCCGAAGACTTTAGGAATCATCCCGTCGTTGGCCATAGCCAGCGGCAGGCGCGAATAGCTCATCACTAGCGCGTTGAACATCCCGAACGCGCTCATCATCCCGCCAATCGTGACCATAAACCGCAGCCACTCAACGCCCATCACCCTGCCGCCCAGCATCCCGGCGACGGCCGCCCAGGAGCCATCCTCATTAAACGCGGAAGCTGGAATCCCCGTGAAATAGATGGCCACGAAGGGAAGGACATAAGTCAAGGAAACCAGAACGACGGCGGCAATCATCGCCCGAGGATAAGTCCGCTGCGGGCGCTCGACTTCCTGCGCGATCGTCGAAGCGTTGTCCCAGCCCATATAGTTCCACATGGCCACCAGCACCGCTCCCAGCAGGCCGATGCTCGCGCCTGACGCCGCCGGATGCGCCGCGCCGGAAAAGGCGCTCAAATGCGCGGGGCTCAACACTACGATCAATCCGAACGGTAGCGACAACAGGAAAAACAGCCAGAGCGACGTGAAACCCACCACCCGGATCCCCGCCAGGTTCAGCAATGCGCAGGTCGCCACAACAAAAAGTCCGGCGTACACCCCGTGATTCCCTTCGTCAAACCACGGCGACATCTGCTTCAGATAGAAAACGAATAATGTTGGATAAATCGCCATGTCGAAGATGCTGGCCGCCAACGAAAGCCAGGCTTCCTGGAAGCCCCAGAAATTGCCCAGGCCGTGACGCACCCACGCGTAGTAGCCGCCTTCTTGCGGCAACGCGCTTGAAAGCTCGCCGATCATAAAGGCCGTCGGCAAGCACCACAAAACCGGCAAAAATAACAAAACCAGAATCCCGCGCCCATAACCCGCGCCGGAGATGATGGCCTCGGTCCCGTACGTTCCGCCGGACACCATGAAAAACGTGGCGGCAACAAGAGGCCAGAGCGTCAGTTTTGCGGCTCTTTTTGAGGAGATCGAAAATGCTTGGGAGGGAAGTCTTGCGGGAAGCGATGCGGTACTCAATTTTTTTCTCTCGTCCTCCTCAAGTGACTCTCGCTCTCAGATTGCGCGGAGCAAGCTCACCTTTCGAAGAATACAGTCTCTGCATCTGCATGCAAGAAAAAAATGAGGCTGCGAGGAAAAAAATTCTCGGCCCGCCAACCGTAACTGACTGCGAGAAGCCCGTCCCGCGCAGCGAACTCCGCAAGCGGCCCTCCGGCGTGATAAACTCCGCGAGGTTTTTTCATTCTCTTACTTCGGAGTGCTCCTCATGAATTCTCGCCTCGCCGCCTTGTTCGGATTTTTGCTCCTGGCAAGTTCCATTACTCACGCCAACCCGTCCGAGGCCCCGCATCCTCTGACCGTGGACGACCTATTCGGCGTAAAAGAGGCCCACGATTCCCAGATGACTCCCGACGGACAGTTCATCGCCTACACTGTCAACTCCACTTCGCTCAAGGAGGACAAGTCGGAAACCCGCATCTGGATGATTCCGACGGCTGGCGGCGTTGCCATTCCTCTGACGGCGGAGGGCGTTTCCTCCAGCCATCCTCGTTGGTCGCCGGACGGCGCATTCCTGGCCTTCCTGTCCTCCCGTAAAGATCCGGATGGGAATGATGGGAAAACGCAAGTCTACGTATTAAATCGCCTCGGCGGCGAAGCGCAGCGGGTCACAGACACGGTGCAGGACGTTGACGATTTCGAATGGGCTCCGGACGGCAAGCGGCTCGTGCTGATCCTGCGCGACCCCTCGCCCGACGAACTGGAATCCGTCAAAAAGGCGAAAGACGGCGATGACGCCGCCGACAAAAAGACCAAAGCCCAGCCGCCTTGGGTGCTCGATAGGCTGCAGTTCAAAATGGACACGATCGGCTACATCGACCGCCGCCGCACCCACCTCTACGTCTTCAATATCGCCACGAAGACTCAGCGTCAGGTGACCTCCGGCGATTTTGACGACTCCGCACCCGCTTGGTCGCCCGATGGCAAGCTCCTGGCTTTCGAAAGCAACCGCACCATGCCCGACCCCGACCGCACCTATAACAGCGACATTTGGGTGGTCGCCGCCGACAATTCCGACCGGGGCGCTCATCCCACGCAAGTCACCAACTTTTCCGGCGAGAAGCACAACCCTTCCTGGTCGCCCGACGGGAAATGGCTAACCTACGAGACTTCGACCGACATAAAACTCTTCTACTACGCCACGAAATTCGTCGGCGTCTCGCCCGCCGAGGGCGGCGAGGCTAAAATCCTGACCAAGTCGTTCGATCGCATGGCTACGCTCCCCCGTTTCGCCCCGGACGGCAAATCCATCTACTTCCTTGCGGATGACGACGGCACCATGAACCTCGCTGAGGTGAACATCGCCGCCGACAAAGTCTCCCGCGCCATCGGAGGCCGCCTCTCCGTCGAGAGCTACACCTTCTCCAGAAACGGAGCCCTTGCCGCCACCATCTCGACCGCCGACCGGCCCTATGAGCTCTTCACTCTCCCTGGAGGGCAGCTCACCCGGCTGACCCACCTGAACGACGACTGGCTGGCTAGGCACCCCTTGGTGAAGCCCGAGTATGTCTCGTTCCAGTCGAAAGACGGCACCCTCGTCCACGGCTACCTCTATAAGCCCGTCGGGTACGTCGCTGGCAAGAAGTATCCGACAATTCTCCGGCCCCATGGTGGCCCCGTTGAGGAATATGAGGACGAGTTCTTCGACATCCCGCAACTCTTTGCCGCCAACGGCTACGCGGTGCTGCTACCCAATCCCCGAGGATCGTCCGGATACGGGCAAGCCTTCTGCAAGGCGATCTTTGCGGACTGGGGCATCAAGGATTTCCAGGACGACATGGCTTTCGTGGACTACGCGCTGGCCGAAGGCTTCGCCGACCCCGACAAGTTGGGCGTGGGAGGCTGGTCGTACGGCGGAATTTCCACGGATTTCATCATCGGCCAGACCAACCGCTTCAAGGCTGCCATCTCCGGCGCAGGCGCGGCCAACTTCATCAGCATGTGGGGCCACGACCAATACCAGCGCGAGTACGTCCTCGAGCTCGGCTACCCCTGGGAAAATCAGGCGCTGTGGGACCGCATCGCCCGCTTCTTCAACGTCCAGAACATCCTGACGCCAACCCTTTTCGTCGGAGGTAACATCGATTGCAACGTCCCTATCCTTGGCGGCGAGCAAATGTACCTTTCTTTGAAGGAACTCGGCCGCGATACCCTCCTGGTCGTCTACCCGGACGAATACCACGAGTTCAAGACGCCTTCCCATATCAAGGACCTGAATGAGCGCTATCTCGCCTGGTATGCCCATTACGTCAAGGCCGATGGGACTCCTGCTCGTCCCGATCCGACCAAAGACAAGAAGGCTGGCGACTAATCAATCTAGTCTGACAAGAAGGCCGGCTCCGCAAGTGAGCCGGCCTTTTAAATTGAATGGGATGTCTTCAAGTGATTCGGATTACTTCCCGATCTTCTGGCCGATCACCTCGCCAGAGACGATGATCTCGACCCGGCGATTCTTCTGGCGCCCGGCAGCCGTCGCATTATCAGCGACCGGGTTGGCCTTGCCAAAGCCCTGCGCCGTCACTGTGTCTGGCCCGAGACTCTGGCCTACCAGATACTCGCGCACGGCATTGGCCCGTTGTTCGGACAGCTTCATGTTGAATTCGTCGCTGCCCGTGCTATCCGTGTAACCCTCAACCGCCAGGTTTAATCCGGGATGCGCAAGAATGATGCCGGAAAGCTTTGCCAGCTTTTCTCGCGCCTCGGGCTTCAAATCAAATTTGCCGGTGTCGAAGAGCACATCAGCCATGTTCACAACCAGCCCTCGCGGAGTGTCGGTTGTTTCCAGGACGCGATTGAACTGCTCCAGCAGGGAAGCGCGGAGCGCCGCCGCATCCTGTTGAGCCTTGAGTGCGGCCGCTTTGGCTGCCTCTTCCTTGGCTTTCAAGGCATCTTGTTCCGCTTGGGCCCTGGTTGCAGCCGCATCCGCTTCCGCCCTCATCTGGGCTTCCTTGGCCGCCGTGAGCTCTGCCTGACGTTTTGCTTCTTCAGCCGCTCTGGCATCGGCTTCCGCCTTGGCCTTCGCGGCAGCCTCCGCCGCGGCTGTTTCCTTCTCTTGCTGGATCCTTGCCTGGTTCGCGCGATATGCCGCCATTGCGCGCGAATCCTCCGCGAATTGGATGGTTTGCCGCGCGCTCGTGATGATCTGATTCTTGTCGGACTTCGCCGTGATCGCGTTTTCCATCATCTGCAGGCTGGCAGTTGCCTTTGAATATATTTCCGGTGCGAACTTTTCCGCATCGCGGTCCTTCGCGATTTGCACTGCGTTCCTGGCTTCGTAGACGTCCAGGGGAGTCGTTTTCAGGTCCGGAGTGAGCGCCAGGGGGTTCCCGCTAAGCGCGTACTGGTTCCGAAACATCAGCTTGTAATTCGTATCCGGGAATACTTGACCTTTGGTGTTTTTCTTCCGCTCGTTTTCCAGCACCACCAGTTCGCTGGGAATCCGCACTGCAAAGTATGGCTCCGCGGTCACAATCAAGGAGAAGGTCTGCGAAGGAGCGGTCGCGGACAACTTTCCCACTCCATCCTTGTTGACGGGAATTTCCCCCAGGTTGTGGGCTCCGCCGTCGGGCGAAACATTCCAAAGCACATACGTCAGAAATTCGGGCCCCAGCGCAGTCGGCTTCGGCATACCCTTCACCTTTACATCAATTTCTGTGCCGCCTTTTTTGGCCTCCACCTTGGCTTCGCCACTGGCGCTGGGCGCCGCATCCGTATGGGTCAAATTGATTTTCGTTGCGCCTGCGCCAATCTCATAACCTATCGCCGGCACGGACTTGCTCGTCAAATTCGTCGCGGGTTCCTGTTCTCCGGATTGCGCCAAAAGCAAGCCCGCGCTAAAGACCACTCCTGCCACAATCGCTATTCCCGCTGTGCATCGCCGCATGATTCATCTCCTGCTTCAGTCGTTAACGTATGCCCTGGGTACCTGGGCGGAGGATAAGTCTACCCTAATTCCCAGCAAAGTTCGTGTGATGTGCACCCCTCCGCGGGCTTCCGAACTCACCTGCCGGATTTACACCTGAGCATTAGCGTTTCTTCATCTTTTTGATCCTCCGGTGGCATCCCTCTTGCACGCAGCTTTTGCAGTGCCGCATCTTCCGTTCGGAACAGATCTCCGGAGTGAACCATGGCTGTGCATCTACCCCTAGGCGATCTTGTCCAGCAGGCCGAAGCGCTTTTTCACCGCGGCGAATTTACCGCGGCGGCCCGGCTTCTCTCCGATGGCATTTCGGAAAGCCCGTCCGCGTTGTTGTGGAACGATTGGGCCGCCGTGCAGGTGTCACTCGGCCAGCTACGAGATGCGGAACGCGGCTTTCGCACGGCCCTGCAGATCGATCCCACTTCGGTACAAGCGATGGAAAATTTGGGGGCTTTGCTATTTGCGCGTGGCTGCCATGCCGAGGCGGCCGCCTACCTGAAAATGGTCCTGCCCCTCGCAGCCCAGGAGAAGCGCTCGCTGATCGAAAAGATGCTGGTAAAGTGCGCCGAGACCGCGCTACCCGTGGACTCCACCGCCAGCCCGGCGAACCAATCCAACGCGGCTGCCGCGGCATCTGCTGCTCTACTCCCCGACCCTTCTTTAGTCTGCTCCGTGGACCCTTCGCTCTCCTACGATGAATGGTGCGGCCACGTTTTCCGCCAGCAGATTCCTACGCCCGGTGTCCGCATCGCCACGAGTTGGCCGGAGGATTCGGACTGGGGCAAGCGCGCTTTCAACGCGTTGATCCGCGTCGAGTGCGAATATGTTACCAGCCTGCTCACCGAAATCCGCGACCGGCAGATCGAGGGAGAGATCGCGGAATTCGGGATCTTCCAGGGTTGGTGGATCAATTTTCTCCATCACACCACGGAGCAACTCGGCCTGCAGCGCCGCGTCTATGGCTTTGACAGCTTTGAAGGTCTTTCCGAGCCCCATCCGGAAAATGATCTGGCCTTTTGGAAAAAAGGCCAGTACGCCTGCTCGCTCGAGCAAGTTTCCCGTAACGTGCAGGCCGCCGCGCGTCCCCGCATCCGCCTGATCAAGGGTTTCTTCGAAAGGAGTCTGCGCGGCGCGGAGGCTCAGGTCGTCGAAAAGTTTTCCTACGTTCGCATCGATTGCGATATCTATGAACCGGCTCTCGATTGCCTGCGCTATCTGGGGCCGCGCCTGGCCGACGGCGCCATTCTCGTCTTCGACGATTGGCCTCACCTTCGCGGTTACGGCGAACAGCGCGCCTTCGAGGAGTGGCTCCCCAGCGTTCCCCGCCTGGAGTTTGAATTTCTCTTCTATGGCGTAATCGGCCACTTCTATTTGCGTGTCCACCGCAAAAAATAGCGGCGGCTGCCACTCGCGAGCAGCCCGCGACTTACTTCAAATACTTCTGGAAGAAGGCAGAGCTTCGCTCCTGGGCGTCCGCCGCGGCTTGCGGACGGTAGCCTTGCTTGTTATTCGGGTTTTCGAATGCGTGCCCGGCCCCATCATAAATCTTGACGTCCGCGATTTTCCCGTCGGCCTTCATGGCAGCTTCAAAGGTGTTCACGTCCTTCGGAGGAATCCCCTGATCGTCGGCGCCAAAATTTCCCAGCACCGGAGCCTTGATTTTCGCGACGAGCGCCGGATCCGAGGGCAGCCAGCCGTAGTTCACCACGCACGCCGCTAGTTTCGGCTGGTCCACTGCAAATTTGATGGACCAGCTCCCTCCCATGCACCAGCCGATCGAGCCGATCTTTGCCGCATTCACGTCGCGCCGCGAACTCAGGTACGCAAATGCCGCTTCCAGGTCGCGCATCCCGCGGTCGTCCGGCAGACCCCGCATCAAAATGTGCGCGTCGTCCGGGTTCGTGGCCACTTTTCCCCGGTACAAATCCACGGCTAAAGCCACATAACCCTGCCCGGCGAATTTCTGCGCCTGATCTTTCACCCAGTCGTTCAGGCCCCACCACTCGTGGATCACCACGATCGCGGGATGCTTTCCTCCGCCCGCGGGAAGCGCCAGATATCCAGTGACAGTTTCATCCCCGCTCTTGTAACTCACCATCTCCGTCTTGATTGTTGCCGTGCCTCCCCACAACATAGCGGCACTCGCGACAAGGAGCGCCGTCGCAAACAGTAATTTCGCATGCTTCATAGGATGGAACCTCCCGAGCAGTGATTCTAATTAGGTCCTTCGCGCGATGCCAGTGAGAGTTCCGCAACAGCACAAAGCGTTCGGCAGCTGTTTCCGTGCATTCAACCAGGTGCAGAATAAACTTTGACGGCCGTGGATAATTGACAGAAAAAGTATACCTCCACACAATACCTCACGCACGGAATTGACGATGCTCCGAAACACCTACTTCTACCGCCTGGTCCTAATTCTGGCTTTAATCTCTTACGTAAGTCGCGTAGCGGCCCAGGATCCGGTCCAATCAAATCCAGGTCAATCGGACAGCACCCCAAAACCTTCCAGGCAGCCTGCTTCTCCACCGGCGGTCTCGACAATTGCGCACGAATCAATCAACGCGAGTGATCCCGATGTGTCTCCTTTGCACCAGGGTATCGTCTTCTTTCGTACGAAAAACTGGGACCAGGCCGCAACGAAATTCAGGAATGGATCATATACCACTGGATTAGAAGATTCGATCGTGAACGCGTGGCTCTCCAGGACCGAACTGCACCTGCACAACGTGGACGAAGCCGAACGTGCGGCACGCAAGGGTTTGGAAGAGTTTCCTGGTTCGGCGGCGGCGAAATCCGCCCTCGCCGAAGTGTATTTCCGCCAGGCCAGGTTCGAGGAGGCAAATAATATTGTCCGGGAACTCGCGAAGGCACAAACGACAGACCCGCGCACGTATCTGACTCTGGCACGCATATATTGGGCGACGGCCAACTATAAATCCGCGAAAGCCAGCATCGATCGCGCCCACGCACTCGACGACAAGGATCCTGACATCCACGACGAATGGATTGGGACTCTACCTCGCCACGAGCAGTTGGAAGAACTGAAGAAACAGCTTGCGAATCGGCTCTACGAAAGCGAGCACGAACGCGAAGTGCTGGTGGAATCGATTGCGTTTTTGGAGGACGAGGAAAAGCAGCCGGTCCGCACCTGCAAGCTGACTCAGAAGAATCTGCCCATGGAGACGAAACTCGAGCCTTTGGCAAATGATGCAAGGACCATACGGGGCTTTGGTCTCCAAGTTAAAATCAACGACACTTCTTCCCATTTGCTCGTCGACACGGGTTCCACCGGCATATTAATTAACTCGAGGGTTGCCGAAAAAGCAGGAGTGACAAAAATCGCGGATGCAAAGATTGGTGGTGTCGGAGACAAGGGGCCGTCCCCAGGGTATATCGCTTTCGCAAACCATCTGCAGATCGGCAGCCTGATTTTCGAGAACTGTTACGTGAGTGTCGTGGAGAAAAAATACTCGCTTGGAGAGGACGGCTTGATCGGCGCGGACACTTTCGACGACTTCCTCGTGGATTTGGATTTTCCGAATAACAGGTTGCGGCTTGCGGAACTTCCTCCGTTTCCGGACCAGCCGGCCACTACTCCGGGTCTAGGTCTGGGTTCCCCGGACAAGAATGCCCTGCGCAACCGATGGATTCCTCCCCCGTTTGCTGCATACCAAAGGGTCTTTCGTTTCGGCCACATGCTTCTCATCCCCGGGCATATCAACAATTCGCCGGAGCGGCTCTTTTTGATCGACACCGGTTCCTGGGACAACACCATCTCTCCTGCTGCCGCCAAGGGCTTTACCAAGATCCATCGAGATTCGGATATGATCGTTAAAGGCCTCAACGGACGGGTGAATAAGGTCTATACAGCTGAGGACGTCACTCTAACCTTTGGACACTTTCAGCAAAAGCGCGACGATCTCACGGCCTTGGATATGACCAGATTAAGCAACGACCTCGGCGTGGAAATTTCTGGGGCCCTCGGCTTCGATATGCTCTACCTGCTAGAGATCAACATCGATTATCGCGATAATCTGGTGAACTTTTCTTACGATCCCAATCGCTTTCATTAGGCCGCGCCTTGAAGCCTGTGGCCCTTTGTCTTTCGAGGATCCGGAGGACTACGGCGCGCGCATCTTGCTGCAATGTCTTCGCCGCAAACTCAGCCGGCGGCTTTCTCCAACTGCTCAACCGCCGCCAGTACCTCGTCGCTGTGGTTGCCCACCTTCACATCCGTCCAGACCTTCCGCACCACCCCATTTGGATCAATCAAGAAAGTGTGCCGCGCCGAAATCTTCGTCACTCCCAGGTTGAGCACGGAATCGTATTTTCCCGAGACTTCCTTCTTGGTATCCGCCAGCAGCCGGAACGTCAGGCTCTCCTTCGTGCAGAATTCCTCGTGCGACTTCTCGTCCTGCACGCTCACCCCAAGAATTACCGCATTCTTCGCATTGTACTTCGCGAGATCCCGCTGAAAGTTATGTGCCTCTACTGTGCAGCCCGGCGTCATGTCCTTGGGGTAAAAATACAGCACCACCCATTTGCCACGGAAGTCGTGCAGGCTTACCGCTTCGCCAGACTGCGAATGCAGCGTGAAATCCGGCGCAGCGCTCCCGATGGCGGGCGCCTTGCCCCCGGCCCGCAGGTTAGTGATCACCAGGGAGGCGATCGCGACACCGGCGGCGATTCCGATAATTGCTATCCACATGAACTTTGTCCCCATGGATTCCCTCGCCTAAGGTAGCAGAATTCTGAGCGGCTTACCCATCGGAAATATTGCAAGGGAAGCCTGCATCCGCGGGCAAGACCGGATTCCGATTTACGGTCCGGCTGACTTACTTCTTCGTGGCGGGCAGGTTAACAGGGACGCTCAGGGGATTTGTCCTGGACGCGTAGCGCTTTGCTTCTGGACTGCGTGCGCTCCAGTCTGACGGAGGAAACGAGACCCTCCAGAAACGCGGATTAGCCTCGGTAAATTCCACCCCCACCTCCGGCGTCCCGCTTGGTCCTTCGTTCACATCAACCACCAGGCAGCGTACTTCTTCCCCAGTCTTCGCATTCCACAGGGCGACTTCCTGCCCTCGCTGCACCGTTTCTCTCAGCGTGATCAGACCGCCGTGCGCGTTCACGATGAGCGTGTTGGTGTGTTCGACGAACGCCGTCCCGTTCGGCCGCTTTCCAGAAACACGCAAGGGCACTGCCAGCAGGATTCGCTGGCTCCTCCGCTGCTGTCCGTGCGCGTTGGGGCGAAGATTCTGTGTGCTCATTCGTTTGCCCCTCTCTTCTATGGATGTCGGCATGCATGACAAGAACCATTAGTGAAATCGCGGTTGATCGTTTTGGAGAAAACTGAGGGAATGCGGAATTATTGCCATCGGCGGGTACGATTCCTGTATTGGCTTTGCGCCGCACTGCGGATCCCTAATTCTCTGATAAGAAACAACTTTCCAAATGTTTCGCGGCTACCTGCCCGGATGGCGATGCTCGCTAATCACCAGATTCTCGTCGCCCAAAACTTGTTGGCGCTACCTCTTTGCAAAGCGGGCCTGCAGCACTGTTCGCAGTTAATTCACGGTGTTCCAAAATGGACTCTTCTCCCCGCCTCAGCAGTCTCCCGTTTGGCCGCCCTTTTCATGTCATGAAACTCCGTCCCAAGCTGCTTCTCGTCTTTACCACCACCGTCGCCTGCGGCATGGTCATCCTGTACTTCCTTTCGCGAAGCCTCCTGCTTGCCAGCTTTTCCCACTTGGAAAGCGACCAGATGAAGCAAAACGTCCAGTACGCGCTCAGCGGACTTGACGACGAATATTCCGATCTTGCGCGCACCACCAACGACTACGCGTATTGGGATCGCATGTACAACTTCATGAACGGGACTCGACTCGCCTCCGACATCGGACCTGAATTTCAGGACGCCATGCTCGATGGTCTGGGTTTGAACCTTGTGGTCATCCTTGATCCGCAGGGGAACACCGTCTATGCCAAAGCCTACGACGCAGCGAATCACCGGGAGGCGGTCGTTCCAGACGCCTTTCTCCACTCGCTTTTCCAGAAGTCCTTGCTGGAACCCGCCGCGATCGCGAGAGCTCCGCGTGAGGGCTTGATTGCCTTTCCGGACGGCGTCTACATCTCATGCTTTCGCCCGATTCTCAATTCCCAGCGCCAGGGCGAATCGCGAGGCGTTTTCCTGGCGGCCCGAAAATTCGATGAAAAAGACGCCAACCATATCAGCGAATTCACTCGCACGTCCGTCAAATTTCAGCGCGCAAACTCCGATTCGTTGCCTCCGGACTTCCTCCAGGCCCGTGAAGCTCTGCAGCTGGATTCCTCCACGACCGAAGTTCAATCTATAAGTGATGACCTCATTGGCGGCTATGCCCTGGTCTCCGACCTCTTCCGCGAACCCCTGTTCATTCTCCGCGTAGATACCCATCGCCCGATTTATGAGCGGGGCAAGCTCAGCCAGCGCTATATCTTCGGTGTCATCCTTACGGGGGCGGTACTCAGCTCATTCGTGGTTCTGTTTTTCCTCCAAAGATTTGTGCTGTCTCCGCTTGGCCGCCTCAGCCGGGAAGTCCAAAGAATTGGCAAACACGGAGCCAATGCAGAACGCGTTCACGTCTCGGGAGACGACGAACTGGCGAGTCTGGGTCATTGCATTAACGAGATGCTTGGCGAATTGGCTCTTAGTCAGAAGCAGTTTCTATTTCTCACCGAAACCATTCATCAAATCTACTGGGTCCGGGCCTTGCCTTCCCGCCACTGCGAGTACATCAGCCAGGCTTACGAACGAATTACCGGCCGTCCCGTCAGTTCAATGCTCCAGAAACCCGACTCCTGGCTCGAATTGATTCACCCCGAAGACCGCCCCGTCGTGGATCACATGCTCGCCCAGCAGCTCAAGGGCGAAAGTACCGAAGCCTACTACCGGATCATTTCGGCCAGCGGCGACATCCATTGGTTATGGGATCGCTCGTTCCCGCGCCTTAGCCGTGAAGGAAGACTCGAGGGGACCGCCAGCCTCGCCGAGGACATCACGGAATTCAAACGCAACGAAGAAGCCCTCCTTTCCTCCCAGTTTGAGCTGGAGAAGCGCGTCGAGGAGCGCACCGCCGAACTCGCCGAACGAAGCGAACTCGTCAACCTCCTTGTGGACTCCGCTCCCGGCGCTATGTACGGCATTGATGCCGACGGCTCCTGCACCTTTATCAACCCAGCCGCGATTCGTCTGCTCGGCTACGAAAATGCCAGCGAGGTACTTGGAAAGAAATCTCACGCCCAGGTTCATCACACCCGCCCGGACGGCACCCCGTATCCTCAGGAAGAATGCCCCGTTTTTCGCAGTTTCCGCGACGGCCACGACGCATTCGTCGAGGATGAACTCTTCTGGCGGAAAGACGGCAGCAGCTTCCCCGTCGAATATAGCTCCCGTCAGCTCCGGCGCCACGGCAAGACCCTCGGCGCGGTCGTTTCCTTCGTGGATATCACCCATCGAAAACGCCAGGACATGGAGCTTCGCCACAGCCAGAAGCTGGAAGCTGTCGGCCGGCTGGCCGCAGGGATCGCTCACGAGATCAACACGCCGATCCAGTTTATCGGTGACAATACACGCTTCCTTCTGCACTCTTTCCAGGAAGAGTTGGAGTTCATCCACAAGCTCCTGGAACTTCACGAAGCCGCAAGTCACGGCTCGGTGAGCCCCGATCTCCTTCAGGAAATCTCCTCTATCCGCAAAAAGGTCGATTGGGACTATCTGGAGCAGGAAATCCCCCGCGCCACCGAGCAGATGCTCGAAGGTCTCGGGCGCGTTTCCACCATCGTGCGCGGAATGAAAGAGTTCTCGCACGTCGACCGCACCAGCGAGAAATCGCCCGGCGACCTCAATCGCGCTTTGGAAAGCACGCTGATCGTTGCGCGCAATGAACTCAAATACGTTGCCGATGTAGAAACTCACTTCGGCGAACTTCCCCCCGTCGTTTGCTACCTCGGTGACCTTAACCAGGTATTCCTGAACCTGTTGATCAATGCCGCCCACGCCATCGAGGACGTCGTGAAATCCACCGGCGCAAAAGGCCGCGTCACCGTGCGCACGCACCACGACGCGGATTCCGCCGTGGTTTCTATCTCCGACACCGGCACCGGCATTCCGGAAGACATCCGCGAAAAAATCTTCGACCCGTTCTTTACAACCAAAGGCGTGGGGAAGGGAACCGGCCAGGGGCTTGCGCTCGCTCGCGCCATCGTCGTCGAAAAGCACGGCGGATCCCTGACCTTCGAGACCCAGGTCGGCAGAGGAACCACATTTATAATCCGCCTACCCCTCATGGGAGTGCCGATGCGCGAGGAGGCGCTGCTGCAATGAAACGCATTCTCTTCGTGGACGATGAAGTCAGCATCCTGGACGGCTTGAAGCGTATGCTCCGTCCTATGCGCGCGGAATGGGAAATGTCGTTTGCCGCGGGAGCCGATGGGGCTCTCTCCATGCTCGAAGCCTCGGCTTACGACGTCATCGTCACGGACATGCGCATGCCCGGCATGGATGGCGCGACTCTACTCGAGATCGTCCGCGAAAAATATCCCAGCATCCTTCGCATCATCCTGTCCGGCTATACGGAACTGCAGGCATCGCTACGCGCCGTCCCGGTCGCCCACCAGTTTCTTCTGAAGCCGTGCGATCCCGAAATGCTCCGTGCCGGGATTGCCCGCGCCACCAGCCTCGGGGAAGTCCTCGATAGCAAAATGCTCACCAGCCTCGTCGGCGCCCTCCGTGATCTTCCGTCCTTGCCTAGGGTCTTTTCCGAATTGAAGGCCGTGCTTTCCGACCCCGCCGTGACCATCGACCGCATCAGCAAAGTCGTGGAGCAGGACGTCGCCCTCAGCGCCAAACTCCTTCAGCTCGTGAATTCCGCGTTCTTCGGCCTCGCCCGCGACGTCACCAACGTCAAAACCGCTGTCAGCTGCCTGGGCACGGCGGTTCTCCACGACCTGGTGCTCACCTTGGAAGTCTTTCGCTCCTTCTCCGCCAATGAATACGTCTCTGTCGAATACCTCGAAGAATTTCACAAGCATGCGCAATTCTGCGCCCGCATTGCCGCTGGCATCATGCAGAAGACGCAGGGTTCCCGCGATTTGGTCCTCGCCACGTTGCTTCACGATGTCGGCAAGCTGGTGATCGCGGAGCGCACTCCGGCCCACTTCGCTCGCGCCTTGATCCAGTCTCGCGACGAAAACAAGCCGCTCTTTGAAATCGAGGAACGCCTCATCCACGTCTCTCACGCTGAGGTCGGCGCCTATCTCCTTAGCTTGTGGGGCCTTCCATATTCCATTGTGGAAGCCGTCGCGCACCATCACCATCCGGAGCGCGTTCCCCTCAAGGGCCTGGATATGGTGCTCCTCGTTTATGTCATCAACCTGCTTGCTCACGAGCGCGAAGCCCTCGAACAAGCCGCTCCGCCGCCGGAACTCGACATGGAACTTCTAAAGCGCGCCGGAGTTGTCGAGAACCTCTCCGAGTGGAGAAAAATCGCCGAAGCCGCGCATTCCGCTCCGGCGCAACTGGTCAGCTAGAATTTCACCTCTTTCCATTACAATTCTTCCGTGGCTCTTCCTGCTTCGTCCGCTCCTCCGGAGAATGCGTGGCGCGAGTGATGAATCTGTTTGCGCGTCCCTGGCTCGCCGAACCCTATCTGTCGCTCTGGTTCACATTCTTGTTCGTGATGCTGGCCGCCTTCGTCCCACGCGTATCGGAGCGTTTCTTTCGAGTATTCGAGACTTTTTTCACTCGCTTGGCTGCCCGCACAACTCTTGCTGTAATATTTCTCTTCCTCCTGGTGCTCGTGGTTCGCCTGGCGCTGCTCGATCGACTCCCTGTCCCCAATCCCGGAATTCATGACGAGTTCAGCTACCTCCTGATGGGAGACACCTTCGCTCACGGCAGATTGACCAATCCGCCCCACCCGCTCTGGCGTAGTTTCCAGACCTTTCATGTCCTGTTTATCCCGACGTACGCCTCTAAGTATCCCCCTGCGCAAGGAGTCGTTCTGGCGCTCGGCGAAATCCTCGGTCACCCGTGGATCGGCGTGCTGCTGAGCGCTGCGGCGATGGTGGCGGTCTTCGTCTGGATGCTGCAGGCTTGGATTCCCGCCCGCTGGGCCTTCCTCGTGGGAACTCTGGCGGCCATACGGCTCTGCGTGGCCAGCTACTGGATCAATAGCTATTGGGGAGGCGCCGTCGCTGCCGTCGGCGGCGCAATTGTCCTTGGCGCAGTTGGGCGGTTACGGCGAAGGCAGACACTCTTCTTGGGAATCCTGCTCGGCGTGGGCATCGCCATTCTCTTGAACAGTCGGCCCTTCGAGAGTCTCTTTTTTCTGTTGCCAATCGGTGTTTATCTGATGACCGCAAGACTTTCCAATTTCTCTGCCGGGCGCAGGTCCCGACTTACCTACATAGTCCCTTGCGCCGCGGTTCTCGTCGTCGCTCTATCGGCGATGGCTTTCTATAATTGGCGCGTCACGGGCAATCCCTTCGATCTCCCGATCGCGTATTTCGCCCGTGTGAACGATCGCGCTGCGATTTTCTTCTGGCAAACGCCAAAGCCTCCCATTCATTCTGGTGTGGCCGCAATCGACTATTTCTACAACCAATCCAACAGCACCAGCTATGACCGCTCCTGGCCCGCCATCCAAGCGGCCTTCCATGAAAAACTCTGGCGGTGTTCCACGCTCTTTTTCTGGCCCGCCTGTTGGCTGCTTCTCCCTGCGGCGCTGTTTCTCTATCGCGACGCTCGTCTCCGCCTTGTCTTTCTCGCTCTGCTGGCTACTGTCTTCAGCTATTGCCTGGTGGTCTGGCCCGGGCCTCACTATCTCGCGCCGGCTGCAGGAGCCTGGTTCGCGCTCCTGGTGCAATGCATCCGCCACCTCCGCGTCTTTCGCCCATTTGGCCGGCCGATCGGCCCCGCGCTATCCCGCGTTGTCGTGCTCGCGCTCGCCCTGGACGTTTCGCAACTGGTCGCCAAACGCATCAGCGACCCGCAGAGTTGGGGCGGTTGGGGACTCTTCGAGCGCGCCAGGCTCGAAGACCGGCTCGAATCCACCCCGGGAAAGCACGTTGTCCTGGTGCGCTATGGCCCCGATCACAGCGTTCACGAAGAGTGGGTTTTCAACCGGGCGGAGATCGACGCATCCAAAGTCGTCTGGGCTCGCGATCTCCCCGGCCCAATCAACGATCGTCTCTTCGCCTACTACCCCGATCGCACCATCTGGCTGGAGTTGCCGGAGACGGAGCAATTGGAATTACTCCGGCTTCCGGTCAAGAAGCGTTAGCTCCTAATGCGCTGTCCCGGCGATCTTCTGTTTCCCCGTTCCTGCGAAATCCAATACGATTCGGCCGTTCACTTTTCCCTGCTTCAGGCGATCGAAGATCGTATTGATAGAGTCGAGGGGCTGCGTTTCGATCGTGGCCTTCACTTTGCCTTCCGCCGCAAAGGCCAGCGCCTCCGCCAGGTCCTTCCGCGTTCCCACAATCGAGCCCCGAACCGTATATCGGTTGAGAACCAGGTCGAAGATCGAAACCGGAAATTCTCCCGGGGGAAGGCCGTTGAGGACGCATGTGCCCCCGCGCCGCAGCATGCCGATGGCTTGTTGGAACGCCTTCACGGAAACCGCGGTCACCAGCACTCCATGCGCTCCGCCGATCTTCTTTTGAATGACTTCCGGTGGATTCTGCGTCGCCGCGTCCACGGTCAGGTCGGCGCCAAGGCTCGTTGCCAGCTTCAGTTTTTCCTCTCCCAGGTCCACCGCCGCCACATGCAGCCCCATCGCTTTGGCGTATTGAATCGCTACGTGCCCGAGCCCCCCGATTCCGGTGATGACCACCCATTCTCCCGGCCGTGCCCCGGTCTCTTTTAGGCCCTTGTAAGTTGTCACTCCCGCGCAAAGTATCGGTCCCGCCGCGATGAACGAGAGCTTCTCCGGGATGTGTCCCATGTAATCCGCCTGTCCAAGCGCGTATTCCGCAAACGCTCCATTCACGGAGTAGCCGGAATTTTTCTGGTGCAAGCAAAGAGTTTCCCATCCGGTGATACAAAATTCGCAGTGGCCGCAGGCACTGTGAAGCCAGGCGATTCCCGCCCGGTCCCCTTCTTTCAATGTGCGCACGCCGCGGCCCACCGCCACAACGATTCCCGCCCCTTCGTGACCCGGTATGAACGGCAAGGTCGGCTTGATCGGCCAATCTCCTTCCGCCGCATGCAGATCCGTGTGACACACCCCGCTGGCTTCAATCTTAAGGAGGACTTGACCTTCCCCGGGATCCGGCACAGCCACTTCGTCAATCTGAAGAGGTTTCCCAAATTGGTGCACGACCGCTGCTTTCATCTTTTTTTGAGACATCGTGTTACGCCTTCCTGCAATCGAGTCCTGTTTTCGACACTTCCTCGATTGCCTCTATACCCTCTATAACGTGGAAGACGCGAGCGACCACGTCGGTGACAGATGTCACACCTGAATGGGACTCGAATCCACGCAGCTTGTCGCCTTCTCCTTCACGCCCTATACTCCAGGGGACATTTTCCTTGGGAGAATTTTCTTGCGCAACCCTTGGCTCGCTGTCCTCACCATTGCACTTTGCCCCGCAATTTTGTTTGCCCAGGACCATGCGGCAACTCAAAACGATCGTCAGGTCCTGCAGGAAATCCTCCAGCAAACCTATCAGCCCTCCTTGATTGGGAAACAAATGATGGGCCTCGGCAAGGAAACTGACATTCGCCGCGCTGGCACCATTGTGGTCATCCAGCGGCCGGGACTCTTCGGCTCCCTCCAGCACAACGAACCCGCTTCTAGCGCCATCACCGGCCTTCGCGCCGAACTCTTTCGCGGCGACAAGGACTACGAAGTCCCCGTCGGCGAACGCTACTACGTAACCGCGGTCGCCGTTTCTTCGAGCACGATTCTAGTCGGACTCCTCAGTGCGCGGAGCATTCCCACCCAGAAAGGCGCCGGCCGTGTCTGGACCTCGCTCTCTTTCAATTTCCCGGACCAGGTCCTGGCCACTGCCGACAAGGAAACCGTATTTCGAGAGATCGACCAGTGGTTCGTTCCCGAGGGACGCGGAGTTGCTGCCGCTCCAGCTGTCATGCAAGCTCCCTCATCCGCACCTGCGTCCACGCCCGTGCCTGCCAAGGCTCCGGCCTCTATTCCTCCCGTCTCTGCCACCTCTGCCACGCCGCAGCAGGCCCCGGCTCCGCTCGCGGCTCCTGTTTCACAGGGTACGTCTCGCGTCAAGATCCAGTCGGATCCGGCAGGCGCAGAGATCTATCTCGATGGCCAGATGGTTGGCTCCACTCCCTCCGTCCTGCAGATTCCCACTGGTACCCACCTCTTCCGGGTACATGCCGACGGCCACGCCGATTGGTCGCGCCAAGTGAACATCCTTCCCGGCAGCGAAATCACTCTCTCCGCCACCTTGACCAAGAACTGATCTTGCGGAACCAGCCCCGTCCTGCGAGCTTGCAGTTGTCCCACGTCTCGCCCAAAGCCCCCATGCCACTCTCAATTCGCCGGTGCGGTGGGGTTCAATCAAGCCTCCGGCTGATTGAAGACGCTGTCTCGAGTGGATCAAACGCAGTTCAAGCCCAGTTAAATTGACGCCCGCCCTGAATCGCTTTATCCCTGCTCTGTCGCGCAGTTCCACCCGTCGCGAACCAGGCAAAGGGGAAACGCATTTATGCACCAGCAAGCAATTCGAGCAACTCTTCTCACGTTTGTGGCTCCTCGCTTCGTCTTCCTGGTGGGATGCGACGGCTCCAGCTCCCCCAGAATCTCCGTCTCCATTGCCAACAAGCCAACGTCCGTCACAGCGGGAGGCTCCCTCACCTTGAATGCCTCCGTCGCCAACGACAAGACTAACTCCGGGGTCTCTTGGGGAATTTCGCCTTCCTCCGGCTCCGGAACTCTCTCGCATGCCACTCCAACTTCCGTCCTTTACACCGCTCCCCCCAGCCCGCCGGGCCCTTCGGCCCCAGCACGCTTTCGGGGAATATGCTCGCTCTTCAAGGTGGAGCGATCGCACAGGATCCGCCCCGCTTCTTGGGCGTGGTTTCGATTACCGCCCCGTCGGGAACTTATGGCTCTCTCAACTACTATCAGGACATTCACGGCGCCACACAGATCAATCGTCTCTTCGGCGATCCCAACGCGTTTCTTATCAACGTGAACTCCATTTCCGGCCGTGGTACCGGCAATTGAGATCCCACGGGGAACCAGTGTTCCAACGACCCCACCTGCGGCGCTGCGTTCTATCTCATTGACGCCAACCGCGCCGTGTTCGTCAACGTGCCGCCTCCCAATCAGTTGGTCATTGGTATTTCCAGCGTGCTCTTTTTGGATCCTCAATAAGAGTCGCGGCGAACCGAAATTTTCCATCAACGCGGCAAAATTCCCCGCATTTCTTTTTGCCTCGTGTCGCGCCATACTAGCCGCCACTCCATGGCGCCGCATTTCCATTTCGCCGATCTTCGCGAACTTCTCGCCAAGGCCAACGAGGAGAAATCCGGCGACCAGCTCGCCGGTATCGCCGCGGCCTCCGAGCGTGAACGTGTTGCCGCAAAGCTCGCCCTCGCCGAACTTCCGCTCGTCGAACTTCTGAATCAGCCGCTGATTCCGCCCGAAACCGACGAAGTCTCCCGCCTCATCTTCGACTCTCACGACGCCTCCGCGTTCCTGCCCATCCGCGGCATGACCGTCGGCGAATTCCGCGAGTTCCTGCTCGCTCCGGAAACGGAGGAGGCCCAGCTCAAGCCCCTGCAATGGGGCATCACGCCGGAAATGGCGGCGGCCGTCGCAAAGCTCATGAGCAACAAGGATCTCGTCCTTGCCGCCTCCAAAATTCGCAACGTTTCCCGCTGCCGCAACACCATCGGGCAGCGCGGCGTCCTCGCCATCCGCCTTCAGCCCAATCATCCTTCCGACGACGTCGCCGGCATCCTTCTTTCCGCGTTTGATGGTCTGCTCTATGGTTGCGGCGATGCCGTAATCGGCGTGAATCCCGCCACCGATTCCGTTGCCGTCGTCTCCTCGATCCTCCACGCGCTCAACCGTCTCATCACCGCGTTCGGCATTCCCACGCAAGCCTGTTGCCTCGCGCACATCACCACGCAGCTTGCCTGCCTCGAACAAGGCGCGCCTCTCGACCTCCTGTTTCAGTCCGTCGCCGGAACCCAGGCGGCCAACGCAAGCTTCGGCATCGATCTTTCTCTGTTGCGGGAGGGCCGCGAGCGCGTCCTCGAACATCACCGCACGCGCAACGTCGCTTGGGTCGGCGACAACGTCATGTACTTCGAAACCGGGCAGGGAAGCGCGCTCTCCGCGGATGCCCATCATGGGGTGGATCAGTTGACGCTCGAAGCCCGCGCCTATGGCGTCGCGCGCGTATTCTCCCCGTTCCTCGTCAACACCGTCGTCGGCTTCATCGGCCCGGAATACCTCTACGACGAGCGCCAGATCGTTCGCGCCGGCCTTGAAGACCACTTCATGGGAAAACTCCTCGGCCTGCCCATGGGCTGCGACGTCTGCTACACCAATCACGCCGTCGCCGACCAAAATTCCGCCGACAATTTGCTTTTGCTTCTGGCCGCCGCCGGCTGCAACTACTTTATGGGCGTCCCTTGCGCGGACGACGTCATGCTTAATTATCAGTCCACCAGTTTTCACGATGCGCTTGCCGCACGCCAGATTTTTGGACTCCGCCCCGCTCCCGAGTTTCTCGAATGGTTGGAGCGAGTGGGTATTTATCGCGATGGAATGCCGCGCCCGCTCGATATCGGGCCACGCCAGAAGCTTTTGGGTAGCCTCGAGACCGTTCTTGCGAAGCCCGTCGCTAATCTCTAACGATTCGTATGACCGACGATCTCAAAACCGCGACCTCGGTAGCCTGGCCCGAATTCATCCGCAAAATTCGCGCGCGCACGCCGGCCCGCGTCTTCGTTGCTCGCGGCGCCGCCTATTCCACTTCCACGCAACTCGACCTTCGCTCTGCCCATGCCCGCGCCATAGACGCGGTCTGGTCCGAATTCCATCTCGAATCCGATTTTCCCCCGGATTTCGTTGCCCGCTGGCGCCTGTTTGAAATCTCCACTAACGCGCCCTCCAAATCGCGGTTTCTCCTGCGTCCCGACCTCGGCCGCTCGCTCAGTGACGCCGCCAGACTCCAGCTCACCGAACAAGGTTCTCGCTCGCCCGATGTGCAGATCGTCATCGGCGACGGCCTCTCCCCGGCTGCCGTCGCCGCACAAGTTCCAGGCCTGCTTCCTCTGCTCCATGAACAACTTCACGCGCGTGGTTTCTCTCTCGGACAGCCGTTCGTTGTCCGTTATTGCCGTGTCGGCATTATGAACGCCATCGGCGATCTGCTCGCCCCGCGCCTCATCATCCTGCTCATCGGCGAACGCCCCGGCCTCGCCACCGCCGAAAGCCTTTCCGCCTACATGGCCTACGCCCCGAAGTCCGGCCAGACCGATGCCGACCGTAACCTCATCTCCAACATCCACGCTCGGGGCTTCCCAATCGCCGAAGCCGCCGTCCGAATCACTGACCTCGCTTCGCAAATCCTGGCCCTCCAGCGTAGCGGCACTTCCGTTAAGGAAGGGTCCCCGAAGCTGCTCCTCTAGCGGTCGAAACAACTCCCATCCGCCGTAAATTGCACAAGAATCCCCCATGTAAACGTTATTGTTTCTCTTGACGAATCCGCTTCCCCAGGCGGATTCTCTCCCGGCGAAGGTTTCCATGCACAAACGTAGTCGCAGGCAGGTGCTCAAGTACGCAGTTGTCTCCGCTGGTCTGCTGCTCGGTGACACCAGTTCGTCCGCTCTGGTTTTTCCATCCGTTTCCGCGAACAACGGAGACTTCAAAATCCAGATCTCCTGCGTCAGCCCGCATCAGGAGGAACGCGCCAGACTCTTCGCCTCCAACTCGCGCCAGGCTCAAAAATCTTGAAGCAGGGAAGTTTCACTTCGTCGCCAGGTTCCAGGACGCCGTGCACCCAATCACCTTCGATGGCACATCCCAGGAAATAAGACTTTAGTTGAAAGGCCACACGGCTGGGGCAGGGCGAATCGGACATCCGGTTCTGCTCGAGAATCCGCAACGTCCTGAGCTTGGTAAACCGCGCAATCGCCCCAAACACCACAGGCTCGCGAATCAATGGCGACTATCTGGCCCAAAAGCTCGGAAGATCAATCGCGAAGTCTTTTTGGCCGTTAAGCCCATCTTGAGCCGTGATGGCTGACGCTATTTGAGGGGCTGCTGATGGCCGCGCGCCGCAAGTCCAGTTAGTGGGACTACTGCGGCAAGGTGAAGGTAAAGATGTCGCTCCCCGCCGCAATGGCCACATACTGCACGCCGTTCACCTCATAGGTCATCGGTGACGCATGGAAGTTCTGCCCGGTGTTCAAGTGCCATAGCGGCTGGCCAGTTTTTGCGTCGACGGCCTCGAAGGACTCCGAATCGTCACAGAAAAAGACCACGCCGCCCGCCGTCGTTAACGTGCCGCCCCAGGAGTGGCCGCGCCCAACCTGCGGGTAGCTCCAGGCGATTTTCCCATCGGCGGGATTCAGCGCCAGCAGGATCTTCTGCATGCGCTCGCCAGGAAGGGAAATAGTGCCGGTATTGTAAAAGGTCTCGCCCTTCACGAATTCCTTGGGTTTTCCCTGGAACAAATTGCAACTTTCCAGTGCCAGAACATAAAAAAGCCCGGTCTCCCGGCTATACGATGGGGAAAACCAGTTTGTTGCTCCATCGATACCCGGACATATCGTGGTGCCTTCCGGAGTGGGAATCAGCCCTGACAAAATTGGACGGCCTATCTCGTCAATGCCTGTTGCCCAAGTGAGCTTTTTCACAAACGGAGTAGCACGTAGGAATTTTCCATTGGTTCTGTCGAGAACGTAGAAAAAGCCGTTACGATTGGCTTGCACCAGAAGGTGGCGAGTAGCCCCATTTTCCTGGAGCTCGAGTAGCACGGGAGTTTCGGTGGCATCGTAATCGTACAAATCGTGCGGCGTAAATTGGAAGTACCACTTCAGCTTTCCAGTATCGGGGTCCAATGCCAGAACGCAAGCGGTGTATAAATCGTCTCCCGGGCGGGAATCTCCCACAAAATCCGGTGCCGCGTTGCTTGTGGTCCAGTACAGCAGATTGAGCTCTGGATCGTAGGTACCAGGCATCCAAGTGGTTCCTCCCCCGTGAAGATAGGAATCACCAGGCCAACTCTCGGAGCCGAACTCGCCAGGCCCCGGGATCGTCCAGAACAGCCATTTGCGAATTCCCGTCGCTGCGTCGAAACCTGCCACGAAGCCACGCACTCCGGAATCTCCCCCCGACGTTCCCACCACAACCGTGTCCTTTACTACCAACGGAGCACTGGTTGCGCCGTAGTGCTTTTCTTTCTCTGCGTACTGCACGTCCCAGCGGAGACCACCGGAGCGAGCATCCAGGCTCAAGAGGTGTGCATCGTCAGTCTCTACGAAAACGGAATCCCCCCAAACGGCGACCCCGCGATTCTTATGTGCGGCGGCGTCGTCCAGCAAACCGGAACTGATTGGCCGATGGTAATGCCACACTTGCCTGCCCGTTTGCGCATCGAGGGCGAAGACGTCGTTTGAGGCCGTAATGTACATCAAGCCCCGAACGACAACGGGAGTGACTTCCAAATACTGCGTGTTCCCGGGATGGAAGACCCAGGCAGCGCGCAGGTTGGAAACGTTTGCGGCGTCGATCTGCTTCAAACGGCTGTAACGTTGCCCGGTGTAATCGCCGTTATACGAGGGCCAGTTTTCCCCGACCGGCTGCACGACGAGATCTTCCGTCGTGACCTTGGGTGCCGCGGAAACGGGCGCTCTCTCCTGCGCCATAAGAGGTAAGCCGCAAAGGACGAAGGCAAATGCCAAGCTTAGCTGTCGTGCGAGGCGGCATTTCATATCAGCGATCGTTGCCCTGCGCATTTACTCGCACTTCCTGAAGCGCCCCGCGGTCTATGCCGTTCTCGTCCACCAGGTGCAAGGCAACTCTCGCGGCAATTCCACCAGGGGAGATTTCCGTCTTCAAATTCACCAACTCAG
Source organism: Candidatus Eiseniibacteriota bacterium (assembly GCA_035518915.1). Classification (GTDB taxonomy): domain Bacteria; phylum Acidobacteriota; class Terriglobia; order Acidiferrales; family UBA7541; genus Acidiferrum. The sequence continues at coordinate 24,093 of DATIXE010000023.1, read as the reverse complement.
TCGGTGACACTTCCGCGACTTGCATCGTTCCGAGTTTGCTGCCGTGTTGGTCGTATACATGCGCGATAAGATGCCCGGCATAGAACACGCCAAACGATCCGGACAGTTCCAACTTATCGTTGTCCACGCGCATGCTTCGGAGCGAGTGAATCACAATGCCCGCATCGTTCACATCGCGGATGTCCGCTTCCGCTCGCGTGGGGAACCAATCCGTGTCGAACCGGCATTCCTCGCCCGGCTTTAGCCGGCACATCGGGCTATTCAGTTCCGCCTCCATATAGTAGGGCGATGGGTGCTTGTTGCCGAACCCAGCTTCGCCATCGTCCCCGAGGTGAAGTTCCGGGCCGTTGGTCCAGAAAATAACCGATGCCCGGCCGGGATAGGTCTTGGTTGGTTCGTACTGGAATTTTTCCACCATCGCGAAGCGGCTGCCGCCATCCACCACTGCAAGCCAGCCCGCGACGGAGTCTATCCACAACTCGGCGGCCAGGTGGGCATAATGCACGGAAAACAGTCCATCCTCGTTAACCGCAGCCGCGGGATTTTCAGCCGGACCGAAACGCACGTGATACCGGTTGAGGTAAGTGCTCGAAGCGTTTGCGGGAGTAAAGCCCCAGATGTCCGGATTGCGCCGGGTGGGATCACCGGGAATGCTTGTGGAGTATTGCGAAACCGATTGCACGGACCATTCCAACGTATGCCCGGTTATATTTTTCATTCGAGAGCGAAACTGGATTTGCGGGGAGCCGGTATCTATGTGAATCGTACGCGTGAATTGAATGCCGGTCTGCGGATCGGCGGGGCTGACCAGTTCGATTTCGCAGGTCTGGCCTTCGGACAGCTTTTTGAAAGAATACGGGCCGTCGTCAAGGAGATCGGAGTTGCCGGGCCAATGCTGCTCATCGTCGTTTCCTTCCGGCAATAGCCACAATTTGTCGCCGCCGTAGTTAAACCATTGAGCGGCCGTGGGCGGCATGTATTTGCCCGCGAGCTCCGGATTCACAAATAGGTAGTCGTGTCCGGCAAAGCTCACCTGCATGAGGCGCCCGCCGTTCTCTGGCACCACGACGAGTGTCTCCCACTGGTTGGAAAGCTGCTGCGCTGACCAACCGCGATAATCGACGGACTTAACCGTACACGTCGCTTGCCTCTTGTTTTGCGCAAAGCTCGGAGGCAGAAGCAAGGCTCCCCAGGCAATAGCGAGGAGCGAAAGTCTCCCCCATGCGATCCGTCGACTTCGCCGGTTCATTTTTCCACCTTTTCCCACGGTCCCCAATGTGGCATAACAGGGTCTGAGATCCGAGAATGAGAATTCAAGTTCACTGTGCGAAAACGAAATAATGTGATATGAAACGAAAGAAAAGCATTGGCCGCGATGCTGTTCTATGGTAAATGAAGTTTGCCTTTTCGGGGCGCAAAATTTCGCTGCACAGAGGAGCCGCTTTGCGAATTAGTCTGTTGTTGCTTCTGTTGGCTCCCGGCCTCATGGCTCAGGAGCGAACGGTCGATCCCACTTGGCTGCATCGCTTCTTGCCCGATTCCCCCGCGACCACTACGGCGTTCACAACAGATTCTTGCCGCTACAAACCGCTTTTTGGCGAGGCAGATCCTGCGGGCCGCCATTTGCGCAGCGTCTCACGCTTTGGCGAAGCGGACGTTGCGAAACACGGCCACTGCGAAATGGTCAGCTATGAACGCGAAGAGGAGCTCTACTTTGTCGAGAGCGGTCGTGGGACGCTTCACTATGGCGGTGAAGCGCGTCCCCTCAGGCAAGGCGACTTTACCTACCTGCCGCCGGGAGTGAAGCATTCCATCTCCAGCGATCCCGAGGATGAACTACGTGTCCTGGTAATGGGCTTCAAGATCCCGTCGAAGACTGTTCTGAGCCCGCCGAGCAATCTCCCGAAAATCGTGAATTTGGATGATGTGAAAGAGGAGACCGTGAATGGCCACCCCTCCTCGGTTCTCTATAAACTCCTGATCGGTCCCCGCGATGCGAAGCGCGACGCAATGGATGACGCCTACGTGGTCACGAGCCTCTTCTGGATGGATTTTGCCCCCGGTGGCACCAACTTTCCGCACCACCATGAAGCCGCGGAAGAGATTTACTTGCTCGTCGATGGAAACGGCGAGATTGTCGCCGGAAGCGGCATGGATGGCATCGAGGGCCGGTTTCCGGCCCGGCCCGGCGACGCCTACTATTTCCGTCCGAACTGCACCGTGGGCTTCTACAACAAGGACAAGCCCGGAGCGAAAGCGCATATCCTGGCCGTGCGATCGCGCATTCCGTTGTCCACCGAGGTGGATTGATTGGGGAAGCGAGCCGGACAAGATCCTTCAGGTCCAAGCAATATTGATCGGATAGCGGGAAAATCGAGGAGGCAAGCGCATGTATCGCGAAAATCCAAGTCGGCGGTCGTTCTTCAGGTTCCTGGCGGCGGCGCCGCTGCTCAGTCAAATTGCCGCGCGAAACCTTTACGCCAGCGCGGCCACGGCCCTGGGCGGAAACCCGAGTCAAAACGTCTATACCCGACTTGGGGTCAAGACCGTTATCAACTGCCGTGGAACCTGGACCTATCTAAGTGGTTCCCTCGAATTCCCCGAAGTTCGCGAGGCTCAACAGGAAGCGGCGCGGTACTTCGTTAACATGATCGAACTCCAGCACGGAGTGGGCCGCCGCCTCGCGGAACTGACCGGCGCGGAATCGGGAATGGTCACTTCCGGTTCGGCCGGCGCAATGGCTGCCGCGACTGCCGGGTGCATGGCAGGTACGGACGACAAAAAGATTTGGCAATTGCCCGATAGCACGGGCATGAAGCACGAAGTGATTATGATGGGTGGCCGCAGCGCGTTTGACAGTGCCATCCGCCTCGCCGGTGCAAAACTGGTTCTCGTTTACTCGCCCGAAGAGCTCGCCAACGCAATTGGCGAAAACACCGCAATGATCTACACCACCGATCTGGGCGACAAACTGCAAAACGAACTCAAAATCGCGAAGGATCGCAAGATTCCGATGCTGCTGGATGACGCCGCCGGGATTCCTCCGGTCGACAACGCCAAACTCTACGCGAAGATGGGCATTGACCTGTATTGCTTCTCCGGCGGCAAAGGTCTCCGCGGCCCGCAATGCAGCGGCTTACTCCTTGGCCGCAAGGATCTGATCGAAGCGGCTTTGATGAACTCCAATCCCCGCGAGGGCGCTGTCTGTCGCCCAATGAAGGTTGGCAAGGAAGAAGTCATCGGATGCCTCATTTCCCTGGAAACGTGGCTGAAGACTGATGAAAAGAAGCTTTACGAGGAGTGGAACACACGAATCGACCGTATTCGGAAACTGGTGGAGACCGTGCCCGGTGTGAAGACAAGTACCTATGTTCCGGAAGACGGTAACCGCTATCCCACACTGAAAGTGTCCTGGGATCAGCAGGCGTGGGGCTACACGATCAACGACTGCGTCGCCGAACTTCGTGCCGGCAACCCGTGTATCGAAGTGCTTGGCCCTGACAATCCCAGCCTGGTGACTGCCGTGCGCGAGGGAAATCCCGTGCCAACACGCAAGGAGCGCAAGGCCCCCGACCATATCGAACTCGTTTCCATGACCATCCAACCCGGCGAAGAAATGATTGCCGGTGAAAGACTCCGCGCGATTTTGAGCGCGGCACAGAAAAAGCATGCGTAGGGATTCGCTTCTGATTGCTTCTTCTCGAGCCGCGCGCACGGCTCTCGCGCTCTGCGGCCTGGTGCTTTCATCGGGCCTCGCCGCACAAGACACTGCTCACGCCATCGTTCCAGCTCACGCTGCTGCAACCGGCCCGTTCGTTTCAGCGGCTGTTGATGCCGGCGATTATGTCTATGTCTCCGCTCAGGGTCCCCGGCAACCGGACGGAACGCTCCCCGCGACTTTTGCCGCGCAGGTTCAGCAGTCGCTCGACAACATCAAAGCGATCCTCGAAGCGGCCGGGTTGACCATGGATCACGTGGTCTACACCCAGGTCTACCTGACCGACATCGGCAAATACGACGAACTGAACAAGGTCTTCGCCCAATACTTTCCCAAGACCCCTCCAGCCCGCGCCGTGCTGGGTGTCGCCAATCTTCCCGATCCGCCGGTGCAGGTCAATGCCGTCGCGGTCCGCGATTTGAAGGACCGGCGTGCCGTATTTCCTCCAAATTTTCCTCACAGGGATTCGTATTCTCCCGGGATTCTCACCTACGACCGTCTGTTCATTTCCAGTATGGCCGGAGTGAATCCCGGCACCGGCAACATTCCCGAAGACCCCGCGCAACAAGTCGATCTGGCTCTTGATGGAATGAAGGCAGTGGCCAACGCGGCGGGTCTGGATCTGGCAAATGTGGTTTTCGTGAACCCATATCTCACAAAAGCTATTCCCATGCGGGTGATGAACCAGCACTATGCGCAACGATTCGAATTCGGGAATACTCCTGCCCGGGCAACCATTGAAGTCACCAGTCTGCCCGGCGGCGCGCACATCGAATATACCGGCGTGGCCGTGCGCGACCTTCACGCCCGCAAAGCCATCCGCCCGAAAAACATGCCGCCTAGCCCCACGGCCAGCCCCTGCGTCTTTGCCGGCGACACCTTATTCTGCTCCGCGAAGAGCGGGTTCATTCCCGGCCCACACGGAGGGACGTACGCCTCGACCACGCCCACGCAGTTGCGCCAGACGATGCGCAATCTCCTCGACAATCTCGAAGAGGCTGGAATGGACTTCAGCGAGGTGGTTTCCACGACGGTGTATCTCGATGATCTCGCCGATACAAAGGACTTCGATCGAGTCTACGGTCAATATCTTGGTCCCGTCATGCCTGCGCGCACGACCCTGCAGCAAATCGCGGCAGGAGACCGCAAGGAGGAAGATAGCGAAGGTCACTATCCCGATCTCGAGCAGGTCTCGTTAATCGCCGTTCAAAAACGCTCGCCACAGAAATAAGGGATTTGCCGCTTAGGGGCCCGCTTTGTTCTTGAGCCCTGGATTGAGTTCGTAGGCTTTCTCGAACTCTTCCGTGGCTTCCGTCGTTTTCCCTTCCTTCTGCAATGCCAGCGCCAGATTGTAATGCGCTTCGGCATAGTCCGGCTTCAGGCGAAACGCTTCCCGGAACTCGGCTCTCGCTGCGGCGATTTCTCCCGACTCCAGAAGCACCAGACCGAGATTATTGTGAATCTCCGCGAAGTTCGGTTCCCGCCGCAGGAGTTCCCGAAAGACGTTCGCCGCGCCGACCAGGTCGTTTTCCTGGCTAAGCACGAGCCCCAATTGGACGCGGGCATCCACATACTGAGGATTCAAGCTGATCGCCTGCTTCAGTTCTTTCGCCGCCTCGTCGTACCTCCGCAGTTGTGCGTACGCCAAGCCGAGATTGTAGTGCGCTTCCGGCAAGTCGGGATCGGACATCACCGCGCGTTGAAACTGCGCGAGCCCGCGATCTCCCTCTCCATTCCTCCAAAGGAACGAGCCGTAACTTGTCTGCGCCTGCGCGTAATCCGGTTGCAGGGCGATAGCCTTTTCAAAGGCTGCCTTTGCCGATGCCGCATCGTCCTTTCGCTCCCAGGTGAGTCCCAGGTAGTAGTAGCTTACAGAGAAGTCCGGGCTTGTCTTTGCGGACTCCTGAAACAATCGCAACGCCTCGTCCGTTTTTTGCTGCTTCAAAGCTTCGACGCCCTGCATGATTAGGAGTTTGGACTGCGCCAGTCGCGTCCGGAAGTCGTGAAGGGCCTGCAGTTCGCTCAGCTCCTTCTTGGCCTCGGCCGCCTGCCCCTGCTTGCTCAGCGCAATCCCTAGGTTGTAGTGCGCTTCCTCATAGTCGGGCTTCAACTCGATCGCGCGCCGGAACGCCGCAATCGCTCCGGTCAAGTCTCCGCCGTCCTTCAGCTCTTTACCGAGGTCAAATTGCGCCTGTGGGTCGTCAGGAGCCAGTTCCGCGGCCTTGCGAAACTCCGCCAGGGCGGCGGCGTGATCGCCTTGCCTCCGCAGCATCTCTCCCAGCATTCGGTGAGCGATCGCATAACGCGGATTTCCCTGCAAGGCCAGCCGAAACTCACGCGCGGCCGCTTGGGAGTTCCCGAGTTGCGCCTCGGTAAGTCCCAACTCAAAGTGAATCTCTGCCGAGGGCTTCACCGCAAGCGCCAGGCGAAGTTCGCGTTCTGCTCCCAGTGCGTTGTTTTGCTCCGAATAGATGCGCGCAAGCAAGCGCCGCGCGTCCACATTCCTGGGTTGCAATTCCAGAGCAGCCTGCAGCTCCTTCGTCGCCGCGGGCCAGTCTTGCACGTCATACAACGACGCGCCCAGTCCGTAATGAGCTTCCGCCCACTTGGGACGGCTCTGCAGGGCGGCGCGAAATTCCGGCACCGCCTGCGCCGCGTTTCCGCTGTACTTCAAGGCCAGCGCAAGATTGTAGTGGGTGTCCACATCACCGGGATCCAGCGCAAGTGCTGCCCGATAACTCGCAATGGCTTGATCCCACGATTTAATTTTGGAATATTCCAGCGCCTTTTGCCGATAGGCTTCGGCGGTTTGCGCCATGCCCACACCGGGGTGTAGTAAGGCCGTGGCCCAAAGAAACGCCAGCGCCCCCACGCGTTCTGCAAGGAAACGCCAACGCGGTCTGCGTTCGAGACTCAGCAAGAAGATTCCTGGTAAGGCCAATGAATGCGAACTGGACCCGCCTGTGCGCGATACTCACACCGCCGGAATCAGTTTCATTGAAAGGAGGGTGACACGCGCCACCCTCCTTTCCTACTCATTCTACCAGTAGAATTTTGCGCTGACCTGCCCGATGCGGGGATCGCGCGCATTCGTGATGACTCCGAAGCTCGACCCGGTTATGTCTCCGGAGGGATTCATGAATTGCGCGTGATTGAAGATGTTAAAGAATTCGAAGCGGAGATCGAAAGAGAATCTTTCCGTGATTGCGGTCCGCTTCAGGATGCCGAAGTCCGTGTTGTTGAATCCCGGACCATGGAAAAATCGGCGGTTGGCTGTCCCGAAGGTTCCCAGAGTGCAGTTTTGCACGAATGCCCCGGTCGACGGCGTGCAGGGATCCGCATTCGGGTCCGGCGGAATGAAGTAACACCCGGTATGGCTGTCGGTCGGGCAGTCCGCGTTCGCGTCCCGCGGGTTCAAAGTACTGACATTGCCGAGTCGATCCGGCATATCCGTGGCCGAACTTCCGGTTAACGAATAATCCCCGCTGCCCTGATTCAACTGGATGGGAAAGCCCGTTGAAAAGCGGGTAATTCCCTGGATCTGCCATCCTTGCGTCAGGCGCTTCGGCGCATTGGCAAAAGCTCGGTCAAATGGAATCGCCCAAATATAACTGACCACAAAGTTATGTCGGATGTCGCTGGAAGAAAGCCCCCGGCTTATCCTCGGATCCACGAAATTCACCAGGTCGTTGAAAGCCGAGGAATCGTCAAGCCCTTTCGCGAAAGTATAGGCCGCAAGGAACGTAAAATCACTGGCCTTGCGCTCTACCGAGACTTGAAAGGAGTTGTAAATCGAATTGGCGCTGAGCAGCGTATTGGTGTTGTTGGAGCCGTAGCACACCTGCGCTCCGCCAGGGCAGAAGTTCGGGGTCAGGATCGTATGCCGGGTGCTGTACACGCAGCCAGGCACGGGCACCGTGCTGCCCGCTGAACAGTCCGCCGACGGATTGACCTGAAACACGTCGTTCTCGTTTCCGGGCCCGCATCCGACGGTTCCCGTCGTCGTGTCAAATGCGTTTTCCGCATTCAATTGCATGCATAGCGCCGGGTCGCCTGCGTTCGCTTCCCGCTGGGTAATCAGCCGGTGCCCTTCCGTTCCCACGTAACTCACCGTCAGAAGCGTCGAATTCGTCAACTGGCGTTGGATACTCAGGTTGAAGTGCTCCGCGTATGGCAGTTTGTTGTGAATGTCGTAGCCCGGAAAATAGTTGAACGGCTCGTACACCGAAAAGTCCAGTGTCTGGTTATCGGGAGATCCCGGAACCGGGGCCGTAAACGGAAACCGCTGCCCCAGAGACGCCCCTGTGGCTCGTACTCGGAAAGGCTCATCGAACATAACCGACAAGGGTGACGTCCAGTAGAGTCCGAACGGCGCGTCCGCCACCTGGTAAAAAAGGTTCAAGTCCTCCACCGAGGTGTAGTAAAGGCCGTAGGCCGCGCGAATGCTGCTCTTTCCCGGCCCCCCGAATATTTTGCCTAGGATGCCGTCGCTAAATCCGGGCGAATAGGCCAGCCCCAGACGCGGCCCGAAGTTGTTATACGTCGTTGGCGCCAGCGTCTTGGGAATGCCGGCATCGCCTGGGAAAACCAAACCCGCTGGAGCAAGTGGAAAAACCGTGGACTGCTGCCCGGGAACGAAGGTCTGAATTTTCCCCTGCGTGTCGTACCACGGCATGCTCACTTCCCAGCGCAGCCCAAGGTTCAGCGTCAGTCGGTTCGAAACCTTGTAGGTATCTTGGAAAAACGCGCCGCCGTAACGCGTGCGCGAATCCAGGAACTGCTCGGCTGCTTGGGTGTATGGCGCGTTCGTCGTCGAGGTCGCACCTAGCAGGTAGTCCGCAAAATCGGCGCCGGTCACCGTTCCATCAAATGTGAAGCCGCCATTCGGGTTCGCGAAGTTGCGTTCATTCACTTGCAGGTAGCGGAACTCGCCCCCCGCCTTAAAGGTATGCTTGCCCACCAGCTTAGAAAATACGTCACTCACCATGTAAGTTGTGTTGGGTTCTTTCGTATTCAGCGTAGGCACGCCAATATTCAGGCCCAGGTTGCTGAATTGGGTCTGCGGCACATACTCTTTATAGTCGGGAGCCAACGAGATAATCCCGAGCGTGCCGGGCCCAGTGACGAACCCCAGAGATGAAAGGCTCGCGAAGCTTCCAGCCGGATTGTCTCCGTTCAGTGCGGTTCGGAAGAAGCTCACACGCGCTTCGTTTACTCCCGTTGCTCCAAACGTCTTCGTATTGCTCATCACGAACTGTTGCGCGCGCGAAGTGGTTGTCGTGGGGAAACCCGGCACGCTGGCGAAGCCTGCCAGCGAGTTGTTCACATTCGTGTTATCGAGGTGGTAGTACCACGACCAGTTGCCCGTCGTCTGATTGTTGAAGTCCACTCGCTCCCCGAATTTGTCGTCGTTCACAATATTTTTCTGGCTGTTATTCGAGTAGTTGTTCGCATCTCCCGGAAGCGTCGGTGCTGGAATATACGGGAGGATTGCCGCCGCCGGTGCTGACCAGGCAGTCTGCGGGATGTTTGCGAGGCCCGTACCCGGGTCGACCGGGAATACGCATTCCGCAGTCGAGCCGCAACCGCTGTAGGGTTCGCCCTGAGTAACGGGATAACCCAAACGTTGCGAAAGCACTTGCGCCCAGTACGGGCCGTCGACCGCGCCGGTCAAAAGACTTGGATCGAAGTTGCCTTGCCGCTGGTCTGCCGTCGGCACCGTAACCAAACCCGTCTCTGCCCCTTGCACCTGCCGCGTCCCTTGATAATCCGAGAAAAAGAACAAATGGTCCTTCCAGATGGGTCCGCCCAGCGTGTAGCCAAACTGATTCCGCCGCAACTCCGATTTGCTCGGCACGAAGTAATTCTTGGCATCCAGCGTGTCGTTGCGCAGAAATTCGAACACGTCGCCGTGAAAGCTGTTGGTGCCGGACTTCGTGATCGCGTTCATGATCGCGCCGCTGAATTTTCCATACTCGGCGTCGAAACTGTTGGTGATTAGGCGAAACTCCTCCACGGAGTCCAGGTTCGGCACCAAGCCAGCCCCCAGGTTGCGTCCCTCGCTGACGTCCCCGCCGTTCACCAGGAAAGCGTTCGCTGTCTCGCGCTGCCCGTTGACGGAGATATTGCCTGGATTCAGGTTGCCCGATACCGGCCGATCTTGCTGGATCGTCTCCGCCGTGCCGGGCGCCACGCCAGCCTGCAATCCCAAAAGATCGACGTAGCTGCGTCCATTCAGCGGCAAGGCCAGGATCTTCTTCGAATCGATCACGTCGCCAAGTTGCGTGTTCTGTGTTTCCACCTGCAGCGCGTTTGCCGCGACACTCACTTCTTCCTGGACGCTGCCCACCTTCAACACGATGTCGATGCGCAGCTGGTCGTTTACCTTTACCACGATGTCCGTGGTCGCAAATTGTTGGAATCCCGCGCCCGTTGCGACCAACTTGTAGGTTCCGGCAGCCAATGCCAGAAACTTATACGACCCATCCGCCCCGGAAACTGTTTCCTGTGTCAGATTGGTCTGTACGTTTGTGACCGTGATATGCACGTTCGGAACTGCAGCTCCGGATGGATCACGAACGTCTCCGGAAATCGATCCTGTTACGTCCGCGCGCACCACCCCCGCATCGAACACTATCGCAACACCCAGCAACAAGCACAAAACGAGAAGTACCTGGCTCCTACGCATTTCCCCTCCCCAAGCGCTCTTTCGTTGTTCTGAATTTTTGTTACGACACCCCTGAACCGAACTTCCACCCCAACGGCGTCCGCGAATCAAGTGCCTCGAGGAGCCGGCACCCGGCCGGACGCCACTCTCATGGAGCGAAAACATATTCCACCTACTGGAACCTGTCAAGCCCGGAAAAATTTGTTCATTGGATAAAAAAACCAAAGAACTGTCCAGTTCAATGCGCGTTACTAACCGTTCTGTTCACTTCATACGGCACGAATCCTCGCGCCAGGGTCTTGAGCCGGTAAACGGAGGTAGTCGCCGTAATATACAGCGTGTTCCACTCCCCGTCGCCCCACACGAGATTGGCGGGCTGCTCCGGCAGCAAAATCGTGCCCAGGTGCCGCCCCGTCGCATCCCAAACCCAGATTCCTCCCGGTCCGGTAACATAAAGATTCCCGTAGAGGTCCACCTTCATCCCGTCCGGGACTCCCTCACCCTTCTCTCCAGGCTCTTCGCCAAAGATCCGCCCATTGCCCAGCGTCCCACCGGCAAGAAAATCGTAGACGCGGATGTTTCTTCGTTCGCTGTCGTCCACGTAAAACTTCGTTCCGTCCGGGGAGAAAGCCAGCCCATTCGGCTGGGAGAGGTCGGTCGTCAGCAATGTCACCCGGCCGCTTGCGTCGAGCCGGAATACGCCTTGGAACGCGAGCTCCTGCTTCTGTTCCTTCGGCAGATCCAGCGTCGGATCTGTGAAGTAAAGCGCCCCATCCGGCCCCATAACCACATCGTTGGGGCTGTTGAACCTCTTGCCTTCGAATTTCTCCGCAAGCACTTCGTATTTTCCCGAGTCATCCAATCGAATAATCGCGCGCAGCACACTCGCGCAGTCGATCAGCCGTTGCCGCCCGTCATAGGTGTTCCCATCCGGGTCCCCGAGGGACACGACTTCCTCCCTGCGCCCATCCCGGGAGACGCGAAAAATCTTGTTTTGTTCCTCATCGCTGACATAGAGAAACCCCCGGCGGTCCCAGACGGGCCCTTCGGTGAAACCCAGTCCACTCACCAGCGTCTCTAACTTGGCGTCGCGTGGGATCAGCTTCCAGAACTGCGGCGTCTCCGCCTTCAACTCGAATTTCCTCGGAGTGGATTGTGCCCGGCAGGCTCCAAAAGGAACTCCGAAGTAAGCGGCCAGCATCAACAACAAGGCAGGCCATTTCCGCTGGTTCATTAAGGTTTGCACCGGCAAAACGGATGGCATATCAGTATGGCCTCCACTTCCCCGGGCGCCGTTTCCGTTCACGGGCGCTCGCCGCGATTCCTCATCGCTCATGGCTTTGGTTTTGCATGCGCGACCTGAAACAGGTATGCCGCCAGTGCATCCAACTCCGCAGGGCTCAGCTTCGACCCGTAATCCGTCGGCATGAGCGGCTCTTTCGGGTAATGGATCGAAGCGAGTTCCGACTTTGAAAAAAAGTGGAAAACGCCGTCCGATGACTGTAATTGCACCGAAAAATTATCTTCGTTCCGCACGATACCCGAATAGCTCTTTCCGTCTTTCGTGGTCAAATCCGCTAAGCCCTGGCCTCCATCAGCTCGTTTTTCCGGCCTGATTAGGGCATCCCGAATTTCGGCCGGACCGTGGTTTCCACCATAGCTGGAAAGCTCCGGCCCCAGAAAACCGCCGGACCCGTTCACCATGTGGCACGCCGAACATCCTGCCTTCCCGGAAAACAGCTCTTTGCCCTTTTTCGCATCCCCCGATACCTGGGCTTGAACCCCTTTCCCCTGAAGCCGGCGCAGGTAGGCCAAAAGCGCTGTGAGCCTGGCCGTTCCCAGCTCTGCAAAAGCCGGCATCCCCTTTTCGGGAACTCCGTCGCGAAAAACCTTCAAGGTTTCTTCATCCGTCAGTCGCGTGATCACCAGCCGTGTCGCTATGTCTGGCCCTCGTTCGCCTCCTCTTCCGTCCAGCCCATGACACGATGCGCAAATGGAGCTAAAGGTCTGTCGGCCGGCCGTGAGGGACGCCGTCTTGGAGCCCGCCGAGGCCTTCTGGCCCGATTGTTGTGCCACGCCAGTGCTCGGGAGCAAGCCTGAAATGAGGATGGCGGCAACGGCCTGAAGTGTAGATCTTCCCATTCGTGAGCGGCATCTAGTCCTCATTGCCGAAAAAAACCACAGTCCCCTTGCTCTCAAGCGCGGCCAGCAACCGCGCGGCCCCGTTCTCATTTCTCTTCACTCAATCCCTCCCTTGTCGGCCGCTGCACTCAATCGCCGAACTAACCATCTTTCAACTGGTGAAACCTGGCCTCTCATGTTAAAAACCTTCCTGGTGCGTAAAGCAAATAGCCCAGCCTCGAGGAATGTGTCAACGATTTTCTTCGATCGGACTTCTTTAGTTTGCGTGAACGGAGGCCGGTTCTGGTGGCGGCCGCGCGGCTCTCTCCGTTCTTCGGGTGGATTACTGACTTTGGGGCTACGAAAATTCCAGTTACAGGGAGACACTCATGAACCTGCTTTCCGGTGCCCGGCGGTCGGCGGTCCAGACCTGCCTGTTTTTTTTCCTGCTGATACTCTTCGCGGTCTGCGCCTCACTCGTGGGCAGGAAGCTCCGGGCCGCGGCTCCGCAGGAAGCGTCCCCTAAGGATGACGTCACGCTGATCGAGGCCTATCGCCACGTGGAAGTTGCCTCGGTCAGTGACGCGGTGGAGCAACTCCTCGGAAAGAAACTCTATATGACGCATCATATGCGGCCGATCTTCACCACCAAATTCGCTGGCTACGCCTTGACGGTCCATCTCAAAAAAGAGGAAAACACTGATCCCAAGGCCCTGAATGGCATGCTTTCCGCCATCGACGCCGGCTCCAGGAACTCCGTCTACGTCATGCAGATCGACGACGGCGTCGACATCGCCGGCATGGGCGGTCTGATGGGAACGGCCATGGCCGCCCGCAACTTTTCCGGTGCCGTAATTGATGGCGGTGTGCGAGACGTCGCCTACCTGCAGAAGATCGCTTTCCCGGTGTTTGCTACGGGCATTGTGCCCTCCACGTCGGTGCATCACTACCGCTTCGCCGCCGCAAACGTGCCCGTTATTTGCGACGGTGTCCCTGTGCGGCCCGGCGACATCATTGTCGCGGATTCCGATGGCGTCGTGGCTGTCCCCCGCGAATCAGCCGAAAAGGTGCTTGAACTTGCTCAACAATTGGACTTTAAAGAACACTCGATGTACCCGATCATCGAGAAAACCCATTCCATCGTGGAAGGCGTGCGACAATTGGGCCGCCTCTAGCAATTGCGCCTTTTTGACCGTCCCGAATTCAAGCTGGATTCTGCCTGGCGCCTGTAGTATATGTTTTCATGCCTTGAATTTGATTTTCATTTCCAGCAGACTAGGCGTCCCATGAGCGGTCAAAAGCGGGAATACAACATTACTTCTCTCCAGCGCGGCCTGCGCATGTTGCAGCTTCTTAGCCAGGCCGGTCGCGGCCTTCCTGCCTCCGAGATCGCCAAACTTTCCGCGTTACCGGTGAGCACGGTTCATCGCTTCCTGGTTAACCTGGAAGCGGGCGGATTTCTTACCAAGGATGACCAGAACAACTACTGCTTGGGGGTTGCGTGTGTTTCCCTTGGCCAGGCAGCCCGCGAACACCTTGATCTTCGCAAGGTAAGCTTCGCGCACTTGCAGCAGTTGAATCATACAACGCGCGAAACGGTTCACCTCACTGTCCGGCACAAGCTTTCTGCCGTTTACATCGAGAAACTCGATTCGCCCGAACCGCTGCGTATTCATTCTCGAATTGGCGCTGGCGTTCCGCTCTATTGCTCTGCGGTTGGCAAGGTGATGCTGGCATATCTCGACACTGGCGAACGCGACAAATTGATAAATCAGATGGAACTCCGTCGTTTCACGGAAAACACCGTAGGCAGCATCCAGGAGCTCCAGGCGCAGCTATCCCGAGTCAGGAAGGACGGCTACGCTTGCGACCTGGAAGAGCATGAGCCCCACATTCGCTGCATCGCCGCTCCCATTTGGGACCATACCGGCGCCGTGAACGCCAGCCTCAGCGTGACTGGCCCCGCGGTCCGCATGTCCACCGCCCGGCTTCGCGAAATTGCGCCGCTCGTCCGTGATGCGGGACTCACCATCTCTCGCGACCTCGGCTTCAATCCGGCAACCATTCGTCCCGTCGCCACGCTTCGCCCGGCTCCGTCGCGCGGCTCGAAGCAGCGTGCGATACGCCCTGTCTTACGCGCCAAAATTGCGGTCAAGTAGCCTCCGGTTTCGTCAGTTGTGAAGTCATCTCGGCAAGCCCATAAGGAGACGTAAAGGTTTCATGAGACGCGGCAGGCACTGGCTGGCTGGAGCTGTTCTTTCTGGGTGCCTGGCGCTTCCTGGGCTCCTGGATCCTGCCGAACAACACTCCCTCTCGGTAAACATTGATGTTCGGCCGGAAAGCCTGCTCGTTCAACCGGTCGGCGAAGATTGGCCTTCCTACAACGGCGACTACACCGGCCGGCGCTTCAGTTCCCTGAACCAAATCAACAAAAGTAACGTGGGTCAACTCGGCGTGAGTTGGGTCTTTCATTCACCCAACTCGGATCGCTTGGAGGCCACTCCCGTAGTTTATGAAGGCATGATGTTTGTCACCTCCGCGAACGATGCGTACGCCTTGGACGCGCAAAGCGGCCGCGTCGTGTGGCACTACACTCGTCCGGTCACGAACAGTCTGATCGACGACGCTTCCGAACATCACAACCGAGGCGTGGCCATCTGGCATTCGCGTGTTTACATGGAAACCGACAATGCGCATCTGCTCTGTCTTGACGCGCGCTCCGGGAATCTCCTCTGGGACGTACCCTACACGAACGGTGACCGAAACTATGGCGCTACCAGCGCTCCTCTGCTTGTAAAAGACAAAGTGATTGTCGGCACGTCTGGCGGCGATGATGGCGTTCGCGGTTTCGTGTCCGCCTACCACGCCGAATCCGGAAAATTGGCCTGGCGTTTCTGGACCATTCCCGCTCCCGGCGAGCACGGATCGGAAAGTTGGCCAGGCTCCGCGTATCTCCATGGCGGCGGCACCACTTGGATGCCCGGGACGTTTGATCCCGAATTGAACACCATCTTTTGGGGAACCAGCAATCCAGCACCCGATTTCAATGGCGCCACGCGCCCCGGCGACGATCTCTACACCGATTGCGTTCTGGCTCTGGATCCGGACACGGGAAAGCTCAAGTGGCACTTCCAATTCACGCCACACGATCTCTACGATTACGACGCCACCGAAACCCCGGTCATCGTTGATGCCGAATTCCAGGGCCAGCCTCGCAAATTGCTCGTCGAAGCCAACCGCAATGGCTTCTTCTACATCCTCGATCGCACCAACGGAAAATTCCTCTCCGCGGTTCGCTTCGCCGAAAAATTGAATTGGGCCAAAGGGATCGACTCTACCGGCCGTCCGATTCTCACCGGTGTCATACCCACGGAGAAAGGCGCTCGTGTTTGTCCGGGATTTTCCGGCGCCACCAACTGGTACGCGCCTTCTTACAATCCATCTACTCGTCTCTTTTACTTCCTCGCCTCCGAAAATTGCAGCATTTACCTGCGTGGCGGAGTGAAATTCATTCCCGGCCAGACCTTTTATGCTACCGGAGCAAAACGCAGCCCCGGCGACTCCGCAAAAAAGATCCTACTCGCATACGACATTTCCACCTCCAAACCAGTGTGGAAGTATCCGCAGACGGGTTCTGGCTGGTCGAGTGCCGGTACGATGACCACCGATGGCGGCCTGGTTTTCTTTGGAGATGACGCCGAATCGTTCGAAGCCGTCGACGCCGCCACCGGCGCCCCACTCTGGCACTTCCAGACGGGCCAAACCATCTCCGCGTCTCCCATGAGTTTCTCGGTGCATGGCACCCAGCATGTCGCCATCGCCGCGGGAAGTAACGTTTTCTGTTTTCGTCTTTAACTTGAAATCGAATTTATTTTCAGGAGGACACCTTGTCTACAACCAGCACTCGCAGAGGATTCGCCGCTCGCTTTGCTTCTATTCTCGCCGGTACCAGCTTTGCCGCCTTGTTCACCAACTCCGCTCCGGCCTCCGCCCAGGCTCCCAGCGGTGTCCAAAAGCTGGACTACGACGGCAAGCCCGCCGGAATGGGCTTCATCACTCCCCTAATCGTCCATAACGGAACCATCTACATCGCTGGCCAGGGTGCCCATTCGCACGACTCCGAAAGTAAATTCGCCTACGACATCGAAACCCACACCAAGAAGGTCATGGATAACGTCAAAACCCTCGTCGAAGCGGGCGGCGGCAGCATGGACAGCATTCTCCAGCTCACCGTATTCCTCACCAAGATTGACGACTACGACGGCTTGAACAAGGTCTTCAAGACGTACTTTCCGAACGGCGGGCCTGCCCGCACCTGTGTCGCTGTCGCCGCTTTGCCCGGCCAGTCTCTAGTCGAAATCAACTGCACCGCAGCCGTTGTCCGCAAATAACGGGAGCTGACTATCCATGAATATCTCTTCCAGATGGACTCGTCGAAGTTTTATGACCGGCATCAGCTCACTGACGGCAATGTTGCTCGGCTATCGCAACTTGTACGCCGCCCCCGCGGCAAGCGCCGCCCCCGCCTCTCCCATCAAGGGCTTTGGTCAGTCCGGGAATGTCTACGAAGAGCTCGGCGTCACCACCGTCATCAACGGTCAGGGAACCATGACCATGCTCGGCGGCTCCCTCATGCGCCCCGAGGTGGAAGCCGTCATGGCTCTTGCCGGCGACCATTTTGTCAGCATTCCAGAGCTTGAAGTCGCGGCCGGCAATCGCATCGCCGAACTGCTCAAGCTTCCCGCTGGATACTCCGCTTTGGTCACCTCCGGCGCAGCTGGGGCCATACAGTCTGGTCTCGCGGGAGTCCTCACGCGCGATAATCCCCAATTCATCCAGCAACTCCCCGATCTGACCGGCATGAAGTCCGAAGTCATCATTCAAAAATCCCATCGCAATCCTTTCGATCACCAGTTGCGCGCCACCGGAATCCGCCTGGTGGAAGTCGTCGATCGCGAAGACCTGCGCAAAGCCGTCAACGACAAGACCGCCATGCTTCATTTCAGCAACTTTGCGAATGCCGCCGGTCAGATCAAGGTCGACGAATGGCTCAAATTCGGCAAGGAAAACAATATCACCACGTTTATCGACGCCGCCGCGGACACTCCTCCCGTCTCCCATCTTTGGGACTACGCCAATATGGGCTACGACCTGATCGCGTTCAGCGGAGGCAAAGCCATTCGCGGTCCGCAGTGCGCCGGCCTGTTGCTGGGCCGCAAGGATCTGGTCGCCTACGCCCTTCTGAACAACAGCCCGCATGAAGACACTCTCGGTCGCGGCCAAAAAGTGGGCAAAGAAGAAATCGTGGGTATGGTCAAAGCCCTGGAATCTTACCTTCAGGAAGATCACGACGCTCTCAATAAGGAATGGCAGCAGCGCCTGGATCTCATCTCCTCGGAAGTGTCTAAGGTGCCGGGCGTGACGACCAAGTTCTTCGTCCCCGATATCGCCAATCACGTCCCGCACATGCAGGTTCATTGGGACACCAGAATCTCGGCCACGCCCAAAGAGATCGCCTCCTCTCTGCGCAAGGGCAAACCGTCTATCGTCCTCAGTGCGGGAGAAGAAGGCGAGGTTCTTTCTCTAAACTCCTTCATGCTGCAACCCGGCCAGGACAAAGTGATCGCCGATGCCCTTGTGGCCACCCTAAAAGCTCACTCCTCCTGACGCATGGACCTTGCTCGCCCTAACCACGCTGCCCGACTGCCGCTCTTTGGTGCGAACTCGCGCCAAAGCTCACCGGCGGTCTCATGAGCACTCACCAAACAAGTCGCGTCCGCTGGGTGCTTGTGTTCTGGCTCTTCCTGCTCAGCGCGATCTCCTTTTTGGATCGCGTGAATATTTCCATCGCGGGAAGTTCCTTGGCCGACGAATATCACCTCAGCCAGATCCAGCTCGGATGGGTCTTTAGTTCCTTTCTGCTGGGTTACGCCCTGTTTCAAACGCCCGGAGGATGGCTCGTGGATCGCTTCGGCTCGCGCCGCGTTCTGGCTGCTGGCGTGGTCTGGTGGGGAGTCTTCACCGCGTTGACGGCCTCCCTGCCCACAAAGATTGCCGGAGCCGTCGCCATCTTCATTTTCGTGCGCTTCCTCCTCGGTGTCGGCGAAGCCATCATGTATCCCTCCACGAATCAGTTCGTGTCCCAATGGATCCCTTCGCAAGAGCGTGGAGTCGCCAATGGGCTGATCTTTGCCGGTGTCGGTGCCGGAGCGGGCACGGCACCCATCTTTGTCACGTTCATCATGCTCCATTACGGCTGGCGTTCCTCCTTCTGGGTCAGCGCAGTAATCGGATTGCTCGCCGGCATCATCTGGTATTGGATCGCGCGCGACAAGCCGGAACTCCATCCCAGCGTCAGTCCGTCGGAACTCTCCTTTATTCGAGAGAACCGCGCGCCTGTCCATGCCCGCGCCGCTCACCACCAGAGCCCTGTTGAACAAGACAATCTTGCGGCCGCAGCGCGTCCACTCTGGCGCACGCTCCTCTCCAGTCGCAGTCTTCTAGCGGTCACGGCCAGCTATTTTTCCTTCGGCTATGTGGCATGGATCTTCTTCAGCTGGTTTTACATCTATCTCGCCAAGGTGCGCGGACTGGACCTGAAATCCAGTGCCTTGTACAGTACGCTTCCTCCTCTTGCCATCGTCGCGGGCAGTTTGTGCGGCGGAGCGATTAGTGACGCGCTGTCACGCGCTTATGGTAAGAGGGTCGGACGATGTGGAGTTGGCTTTGTCGCTATGCTTCTTGCGGCGGGGTTCCTGGTGTTTGGCTCGCGCGCTGCGAGTCCTTCGATTGCCAGCATCGTTCTTTCCGGTGGGGCCGGCGCGCTCTATCTTTCGCAAAGCTCCTATTGGTCGGTAACCGCGGACATCGCGGGCGACTCAGCCGGCTCCGCCTCCGGCTTCATGAACATGGGAGCGCAGTTCGGGGGCGCGCTCACCGCGTCGCTCACGCCAGCCATCGCCCTGCACTACGGTTGGACCTCCTCTTTTCTGGTCGCCGCCTTGCTTAGCGTGGTCGGAGGAATTGCCTGGCTCTTGGTCGATCCCAATCGTCATTTAATGCCAATCGCGAAATCTGCATCCTGATCGGAAAGTGGAACGCGCTATGAAGATTAAATCGAAGGCAGAGTGCCGCTGGGACTTGGTCAGTCTCGGCGAAGTTATGCTGCGGCTCGATCCCGGCGACTTGAGGATCTCTACTGCGCGCGAGTTTCGAGCATGGGAAGGCGGAGGCGAGTACAACGTCGCTCGCGGCCTCCGGCGCTGCTTCGGCCTCGATACCGCGATCGTCACCGCCCTTGCCGATAACCCGGTCGGCCGCCTGGTCGAAGACCTGATGCTCCAGGGAGGTGTAAATCTCGAACACCTCCGCTGGGTGAAATACGACGGCGTGGGCCGCACCGTTCGCAACGGGCTGAACTTCACCGAGCGTGGCTTCGGCGTTAGAGCCGCTTTGGGCTGCTCCGACCGCGGGCACACCGCGATTTCGCAATTGCGGCCTGGAGAAGTCGATTGGACGAAGATTTTCGTCGACCAGGGCGCGCGCTGGTTTCACACCGGCGGAATTTTCTGTGCTCTCTCGGAAACCGCTCCGCAAGTTGCCAGGGAAGCGATGGAAGCCGCTAGGCGTGCCGGCGCCATCGTCTCCTACGATTTGAACTATCGTGCCTCGCTGTGGGCCTCCATCGGCGGCAAAGAAAAGGCCCAGCCCGTCAACCGCGCCCTCGTCTCCATGGTCGACGTTTTGTTTGGAAACGAAGAGGACTTCACCGCCGCCCTTGGCTATGAAGTCGAAGGCGTGGATGATGCGCATTCCAACCTCGATCCTCGTTTCTTCAAGCAGATGATGGAAAAGGTGAAACACGATTACCCGGGCCTTTCGGCCGTCGCCACCACCCTTCGCCACGCAAAAACGGCCTCGCGCAACGACTGGGCCGCGATCGCGTACATGCAGGGGAACTTCCATCAATCGGCAACCAGAGAAAATCTGGAAATCTACGATCGTGTCGGCGGTGGCGATTCCTTCGCGTCGGGCTTGATCTACGGCCTGCTTTCTGGACACGACATTGCCTGGGCAGTCGAGTGTGGCGCCGCCCATGGTGCCCTCGCCATGACCACTCCCGGAGATAACTCGATGGCGAGTTTGCAGGAAGTTTTGCAAGCCATGAAGGGAGGCACCGCCCGCATTTCACGCTAACCCCTGATATCGAGCTCTTTGGACGGAGAAATCGATGAACGCAGAACAGGTCATTCACCAAATCGGTGAAGTAGGCATCATTCCCGTGGTTCGCGCGGCCAACCCGGCGGAAGCTGCACGCGTAGTCGAAGCCATCTGCGCCGGTGGCATCTCCATCGTGGAAATCACCATGACCGTACCCGATGCCATTCCTCTTCTTTCCGAAGTGGCTCGGTCAAAAACTGATTCCTTGATTGGTGCGGGAACAGTATTGACCGCGAAGCAAGCTGAGATGTGTATCGCGGCCGGTGCGAAGTTTCTCGTTAGTCCGGGCCTCTCCGCGGAAGTGATCCGCATCGCTTCCAGGTATGGCGTGCTGGCCATACCTGGCGCGTTCACTCCCAGCGAAGTGATGGCTGCCACCGATCTCGGTGCAAGCCTCATCAAGGTTTTCCCCTGTGGTAGCGGCGGCGGCCCCAGCCACATCAAGGCCCTCCGGGCGCCGTTCCCCCATTGCCGCTTCATCCCCACTGGCGGCGTCAGCCTCAAGAATGCCGGGGAGTATTTCGCGGCCGGCGCGTTCGCCTTGGGTATCGGCGCGGAGCTTGCGGACCTCGCAGCCCTTCGGCGAAACGAGCACCACAAGATTACCGAAGCTGCCCAGTCCCTTGCCGCGATGGTCCGGAATCACAAATCCCAGCTTGCCTCCAAAATCTAAAGGAGCACTCGCGTCATGTTCATCCGTGTCTTCAACGATCGGAACTCGCTGGGCCGCGCCGCTGCCGACCACGCCGCCGAGGTCATCCGTGGCGCCATCGCATCCCAGGGCCACGCCCGCATCACCGCGGCCACAGCCGCCTCGCAACGTGAATTTCTCGAAGCCTTGACCTCCGCGCCGGGGATCGACTGGCAAAAGGTCGAGGCTTTCCATCTCGATGAATACGCAGGTCTCCCGCTTTCCCATCCTGGTGGCTTTCGCGCCATGCTTCTTAGCCAGTTGATCCAGAAAACCGGCATCCCCAAGTATCATTTGCTGGAGGGCGACGCGCCCGATCTTGCTGCGGCCGCGCGCAAGGCGAGCGAAGCGATCGCCTCCTCCCCGATTGACATCTGCTTCCTGGGCATCGGGGAAAACGGCCACATTGCCTTTAACGATCCGCCCGCCGATTTTGAAACGCGCGAACCCTACATCATCGTGAATCTCGATGAGGCCTGCCGGCAGCAGCAGGTCGGGGAAGCCTGGTTCGCCGACATCAGCCAGGTGCCCACGCGAGCTCTTTCCATGTCGGCGCAACAAGTCCTCAAGGCCCGGGAGCTCCTCGCCGTCGTTCCCGACCTGCGGAAAGCCGACGCCATCCAGAAATGTCTGGAGGGCCCTGTCAGGCCGGAAGCGCCCGCTTCGATCATGCGCCGCCATTCGAAAGCGACCCTCTATCTCGATTGGCAGTCCGCCTCAAAGTTAAATCCCGATCTCCAGGCCCAATTGCAAAAAGACGGCCGGGCGGAAATTGGCGCCTAGGTTTGCTCTGGCGTTAAAGCTTCCATGTCCACACCGAGCACGCATCAAGCCTCTCCTCGCCCGATCCGCTCGCTTCGCTGGTGGATAGCTGGCCTGCTCTTTTTTTCGACGATGATCAACTACATTGATCGTCAGACGCTCTCTCTGCTCGCGCCCTTTCTTAAAATCGAATATCACTGGAGCAACACGGACTACGCCAACATTGTCATTGCGTTTCGCGCTGCCTATGCGATTGGTCAGGTCGTCCTGGGGCGGCTGGTGGACCGGGTCGGCACTCGCCGCGGACTGACGATTGCCGTCGTCTGGTACTCCATCGTTTCCATGGCCACAGGTCTTGCCAGCGGCCTCGCCAGCTTTGGGCTCTGCCGCTTTCTTGTCGGAGCCGGTGAATCCGCGAATTGGCCGGCTGCCACCAAAGCCGTCTCAGAGTGGTTTCCAGAGCGGGAACGCGCCCTGGCTACCGCTTTCTTTGATAGCGGCTCCTCCATTGGCGGTGCGGTCGCTCCGTTCCTCGTCCTGCCGATTTATTTCCGCTGGGGTTGGCGCCCCGCCTTCATTATTCCTGGTGCGCTCGGTTTCCTGTGGCTTCTGCTTTGGCGGCGTTTCTACTTTTC
Organism: Candidatus Eiseniibacteriota bacterium; assembly: GCA_035518915.1. GTDB lineage: Bacteria > Acidobacteriota > Terriglobia > Acidiferrales > UBA7541 > Acidiferrum. The sequence continues at coordinate 1,279 of DATIXE010000023.1, read as the reverse complement.
CCCCAAAGAACATCCTCGGCTGGGACAAGCGGAGCGCGAGTGGATTACCGCCGAGGGAAACACCACTCGCGCGGACGAATCCGCTCTCGGCCGAATTCCCTGGACCAGGCTCCTCAAGCTGCCGCAAACCTGGGGAGCCATCGTTGCCAGAGCCTTCACCGATCCCGTCTTTTTCTTCATCACGGACTGGTTCCCGATCTATCTGGTGGCCAAGGGAATCGCCCTGCGAGGCGGCCTGATCGCCATCTGGATCCCCTTTCTTGCGGCCGACGCCGGAAATTTCTTTGGCGGTTATGCTTCCGGTTTTCTGATCGGCCGGGGCTGGAGTCTCGGCGCCGCGCGCAAGGCGCTCGTCGTCTTCGGGGGAATCGGCACCACGCTCTTGATTCCCACAATCTTCACCACGAATCTGTACTTGATCTCGTTCTTGTTCTCCGTGGCCACGTTCTCCTACGCCGCCTTCAGCACTATCGCCAATGTGCTTCCCTCCGACCTTTACTATTCCGACGCAGTCGCCTCGGTCAGCGGACTCGGCGGAAGCGGCGCGGCGATCGGCACGATCATCGCGTTCGAACTCGTCGGCCACTTTTCCGATGCTCGCCTGGCCAAGGCCACCCACGCGTTCGACCCGATTATGGTCGTCGCCGGACTCGTTCCTCTGATCGGAATGTTCCTCGTCTTGCTTCTGGTGCGCAACACCCGTGCAACCACGCAGGGCTACGTGCGCCGAATTTGAGTGCAATCATAAGGGCGTGCATCGCAACTCGGCCCGCACACGCTTCTTCGGAGCCGGCGATTTGCAGCGTACACTCTTGCGCCTCTTCAGGTTTGCGGGCCTTCCAGCGATCCACTCGCGCCCTGCCCGAACGTATTTTCAGTTGAATTTCTATTGGCCAGAGGCCCCGCAGGTAATAATTTTGAATCGCACTAGAAGAAATGGTGGAGGCGGGGGGAGTCGAACCCCCGTCCGAAAAGCGCTACGCCACGGAGCCTACATGCTTATCTCAGTTCGTTGGTTTCGCCCTCCGCGCTTGGAACGAGCAAGAAACGCGGCGGACTAGTCCGATGGTTCTCGCCCAAGCCTTGCGGACCGAAAGGCTCAAGCCAGCTCACTGTATGACGCTTCTTGCCGGACCCGTGAGCAAAGCCCGGGGAAGCGTGCGCTTAATTAATTAAGCAGCAAGTGCCAAGTTGTTGTTGGCAGTTCTAGTTTCCAGCCGATTACGGGTGGTTGGCCCCCGGCATGCCTCCGGGACGCGACAGCTTCCGTCGAAACCGT
>DATIXE010000022.1:0-20466 GCA_035518915.1 Candidatus Eiseniibacteriota bacterium | reverse complement strand
AAACGCCCGCGCCAGCAGGTTTTCGCCGCGAATCTCAAACGTTTCGCCCTTCAGGTTCTGCGCCCGCACGGTCACAAACTGCGGGCGCACCACGTAACCCCGGAATCCCGGAATCGAAAGGCAGCCTTCCTCTTCCCGCACTTCGCCTTCACCGTGGGTGATCTCCGGATTCACCAGCACAATTTTCGCCTCGGGATTCTTCCCGCCGGTCACGTCCACCACCGCCAGCCGGATGCTCTTCCCGATCTGGGGAGCCGCCAGGCCCACGCCCTGCGCCGCGTACATCGAGGCGAACATCTCCTCGGCCAGCGTTTCCAGCCCCGCGTCAAACGACGTGATCGTCGCCGCGGGCCTCTCCAGCACCGGGTCGCCGTACTTCACGATCGGATAGATCTTGCGCGGGGGCGCTGCCACCTCGGTCGCTTCCGCCGCGGCAGCCGTTGGTTTTTCAGAACTCGTCGATTTGTCGGCCATAACTTTCGAAATTTCGCCGCATTTCGGCGAACGAATCTCCTCCAAATTTTTGCAGAAAAGCATCGGCCAGCACAAGGGCAACCATTGCCTCTCCCGCAACTCCTCCCGCGGGCACCACGCACCAGTCCGAACGTTCGTACGCCGCTTGCACCGGCTCCTTCGTCACCAGGTCCGCCGTGCCCAGCGCCTTCCGCAGCGTCGAGATCGGCTTCAAATACCCGCGGATCACCACGTCTTCGCCGTTCGTGATGCCGCCTTCCAATCCTCCCGCTCGGTTACTCGACCGCCGGAACTTCCTGCCCGCCTTGTCGTACGAAATTTCGTCCTGCACCTCGCTCCCGTACGATCCCGCGGCCAGCACCCCCGAACCAATTTCCACCGCCTTCACCGCTTGCACGCTCATCAGCGCCTGGGCCAGCCGGCCGTCCAGCTTTTCGTCCCACTGTGCGTGCGACCCCAGGCCCACAGGCACGTTGTGCGCCACGATCTCAAACACGCCGCCCACCGTATCGCCCGCCTTCAACGCCGCGTCCACTTCCGCCTTCATCTTTTCCTGCGCAGCCGCATCCACACACCGCAGCGGCGATTCCAGGTCCCTGCAGATATCGCGAATTTCTTCCCAATTCGCCGCGCGCTCCAGCCGCACGTGCCCCACCTGAATCACGTGGCTGGCAATCTCCGTGCCGAATTCTTTCAGCAGTTGCCTGGCAAACGCCCCCGCCGCCACACGCGCCGCTGTCTCCCGCGCCGAAGCGCGTTCCAATACGTATCGCGCATCGTGGAAATTGAATTTCTGCGCACCGGCCAGGTCCGCGTGACCCGGCCGCGGCGCCGTCAGCTTTCGCGATTCCGTCTCCGGCGCATTGGACGCTTCCACCGGCAGAATCTTTTCCCAATTCGCCCAGTCGCGGTTCTCAATCCGCAAAGCAATCGGCGCCCCAATCGTCTGTCCCTGGCGCACGCCCGCGAAAATCTCCGCCGAATCCTTCTCGATTTTCTGCCGTCCGCCGCGCCCATAGCCCAATTGCCGCCGGTGCAATTCGTGGTTGATTGCGCCCACGTCCACGCGCAATCCCGCCGGCAATCCCGACAAAAACGCCAGCAGTGCCTGCCCGTGCGATTCACCCGCCGTATAGAACCGAAGCATAAACATCCAGTGTATCGGCGAACCGTCTCCTCCGTCTACCTCCACCGTTCGCAACAAAAATGTAGTGGCCGTTCCTTCAGATCGGCCACCCTTCTAGGGCCTCCTTCTGACTGACACCCCTTCCCTCATCTTCGGCGTCTGCGTTATTTTGCGACTTCTTTTCCGAACTACAAACCGCCGACTACCGACTACCAACCAAAAACCTCTCCGGCCAAACTCCCTTGACGCCCTCTCCCTCCCCGGTTACGCTTTCTCCGACACACTCGCGAGAAACTCGTGGCTGACACTCCCTTACAGGCGACCCCGCAAGAGGCCCCCGCACCCGAAGTGCCTTCCGTCCGCGAAGTCCTCGAAGATCTCGCCAAAACCACCGTCCTCAAAGTCCAGGATTACTCCCGGCTTTCCTTCCGCTCGCTCACGAATCTCGCCACCGGGCCCCGCTATGTCCAGGACACCGTCGACCAAATGGATTACATTGGCGTCGGCTCGCTCCCCATCGTCCTGCTCTCCGGATTTTTCATCGGCGCCGTCATGGTTCTTCAGACCGGCTCGCAGTTCGAGCGCTTTGGCCAGGCCTCCCTCACCGGTGACATCGTCTCGCTCGCCCTGGTCCGCGAACTCGGCCCTTCCATCACCGGGCTGCTCGTTGCCGGCCGCTGCTCCTCCGGCATTGCCTCCGAACTCGGCTCCATGGTGGTCACGGAGCAGGTAGACGCGATGCGCGCGATGGGCACCGACCCCAGCCGCAAGCTGGTCACGCCGCGCGTCCTCGCCACCCTCGTCACCTTTCCTTTGCTCACTACCATCGCGGTCTTCGTCGGCCTCCTCGGCGGCATGGTCGCCAGCGTTTTCTCCCTGCGTATCAGCGCCATCACCTTTTGGCAGCGCGCCATCGCTATCCTGCAGTTTTCGGACATCATGCAGGGCTTCAGCAAGGCTCTCGTTTTCGCGTTTATCATGGCCACGGTCGGCTGCTATCAGGGACTCAGCGTCCGCGGCGGCACGCAAGGTGTCGGCCGCGCCACCACGCAGGCGGTAGTCGTTTCATGCGTGCTGATCATCGTTTCGGACACGTTTCTCACCAAACTCGCTTTATACGTCGCCGATAAATTCTTCTGACCCTCTATGGAACTCGCACCCGCCTCGCTCCCTTCCACTCTTCCGGTCACTGGCCAGCCTGCCATCGAGTTCAAGGACGTTCGTCTGGGCTTTGCCGAAGGCGACATCCTCCGCGGCGTCACCTTCTCCGCACAGGAACGCGAAACCGTTATCCTGCTGGGCGAAACCGGCACCGGCAAAACGCTTCTTCTGAAGCTTGCCGCGGGTTTGCTTCGCCCCGATTCCGGCAACATCTTCGTTCTCGGCAAGGATGTCTCCGTCATGCACGAGTCGGAACTCCTCGAAATACGCCGCCAGATAGGCTTCGTCTTTCAGGAAGGCGCGCTGTTCGATTCGCTCACCGTTGGCGAAAACGTCGCTTACCGCCTTCAGGAGGATCGCCTCGCCGACGAGGAGATCGATTCCCGCGTCCTGGAAGTCCTCCGCTTCGTTGAACTGGCCGACACCGGCGAGATGCTCCCTTCCGACCTCTCCGGGGGAATGCGCCGCCGCGTCGCGATCGCTCGCGCGCTGGTCACCAAGCCGCCCATCGTTCTCTATGATTCGCCCACCGCGGGTCTCGACCCCATCACTTCGCAGACCATCATCAGCCTCATCCTCCGCTTGCGAGACGTCTACGGAGTCACCGCGCTCATGGCTACGCATCGCCTCCAGGACGGCTTTGGCCTCGCCAACTTCCGTTTCGATCCACGCACAAAGAAGGTCTTGCGCGGCGCTTCCCTCGAATCCAGCTCCCCTGTCTCCACGCACTTTCTCGTCCTGCGCGACGGCCGCATCTATTTCGAGGGCAAGCCCGATGAACTCATGCACTCCCGCGACCCGTACCTTCGCCGCTTTTTGATTTAGATCCCATTGCTGAGGAGAAAAGGGGCCGGAACTTTAGTTGACGTCGAGCTTCGAAAGGCCCCGACATGATCGTGAAAAACTAACCTGGCTTTAGCTTATGAGGAAACCCGCGTAATCTCCTCAGTGGATAATTTCCTGATTCCTGTATAGTGGTCGTACCCAACTCCTCACAGCTCTCGGAGGCATCGCCGGATGGCCCAACGCAAACAAATCACCTGGTCGGAACTGCGCGTTGGCCTTTTCGTTCTCGTTGGTCTCCTCATTCTGGCGGTTGGCATCTTCTATGTCACCGGCGTTAACTTCGTCGGCCCCAAGTACCGCCTGGTAACGTATCTTCCCGAAGTTTCTGGCCTCTCCACGGGAGCCCCCGTGCGTCTCGATGGCGTCGAGATCGGCAACGTGGAAGCCATTCGCCTTGTGCCGCGCCAGCCCGGCAAACCGCCCGACCGCATGCACAACATTGAAGTCGTCATGCGCGTGCAGAAAAAATACCAGTCGGACATCCTCACCGACTCCACCGCTTCTCTGGTCACCGAAGGGCTGCTCGGGAACCGCTACGTTACCGTTCAACGCGGCTACACCGGCGTTCCTCTCAAGGAAGGCCAGGCCATCCCCGGCACCGAAGAAAAAGCCATCAAGGAAGTGGTCGAGCGCAGCGCGGATGTCCTTGCCAATCTCAAAGCCCTCAGCGAAACCATTCAAGGCATGGTTGCCGACGTACGCGCCGGCAAGGGCAACCTCGGCAAGCTCCTCACGGACGAATCCGCCTACAACCATCTCGACAGCATTCTCGCCAAAGCCGATCACATCGCCGGCAACGTCCAGGCGGGGCAGGGAACTGTCGGCAAACTTCTGATGACCGACGAGCTCTACACGAAAGTGGACACTGGCGTGGATAACGTCAACTCCATCCTCGCCGACGTGAAGGCGCAGAAGGGCACGATCGGCAAGCTGCTCTACGATCCATCGCTCTACGATCAGGCCAAAGCCGCTCTCGATAACGGCAACAACATCATGGGCGACATTCGGGCCGGCAAAGGTACCCTCGGCAAGCTCGCCACCGACGAAACCCTCTACAACAAGCTCCGCGACACCAGCAGCAACCTCGCCGACGCCACCTCCAAAATGAACAAGAACGACAACACGGTGGGCAAAATCTTCAATGACCCGCAACTCTACGACAATCTTGCCGCTGCCTCCTCCGAACTTCGCACCTTCCTCGAGGAATTCCGCAAAAACCCCAAAAAATATCTGACCGTCAAGCTCTCCTTCTTCTGAGGTAGCAGACGCTTCAGCCTGTGTCGTTCCGGCCAAGCCTTATCGCCTTGAAACGTCGACACGCATATCGCACTGTCTCCACGCGCGGACTCCGCTTCACGCTGGAACGGATTGCGACTCTGATCTGTCACCCCCTGATTCGCACTGCTCAGCGCTTTCCAGCGGGAAACGCCAGCCTCTTTCTGCGCCTTCCAACTGGCCGCCGCTCTCCAAGTAATTTTCTTTGCCGTCGCCTCAATTGCACCGAAATGTGTGACGCCCAAACAATTAGCGTGTAAACTCAAATTCCGTATTTTGCCTGGAAGTTGTCTCATGAACGCCGCAGGGGGCCGGAGCTTTGTCCCCGGCACGCAAGGCCTGGAAAGGCTGGCTTTAACTCCTGCGGCATTCGCCAGGGTTTTGTGTCCCGTTTGCGAGATAAGTTTTAGTCATTTCAACTTACCCCTTTGAATGAAATTCTCACTGTCTCTCTGACGCGTGTACGCCGGACGACCCTCCGGACTGCAGCTCTGTTGATCTGCATGGGGGGCATTTCCACTTCACAAGTGCAAACTCACGGCCGTACCCTTTTTGACAAAACATCGCATCCGTCCGGCTGCAGGATTATCTATGCAGGGTTCGTCGGCGCGATGGAGACTTCCGGGCATAAAGCATCGGGCATTGTGCAAATCCGGGACATTTTGCGCGAGCCGGCGTACGCGGATGTTTGCGCCAGGTCTTTTCTGCCCTACCATCCGTCTACCGGCCTCGATTGGATTCTTACGCACTTCCCCGCACATCCCGGCCGGCTTTCGCTTCTGGAATCGCAAGCCGGTCCCCGAATCATCCTGGTTGGTCACAGCATGGGTGGCTGGGCCATGCTCACGGTTGCACGCGAACTGCGAGACCGGGACATTCCCGTGGAGTTGACTATCCAAGTGGACAGCGTCGGCATTGACGATGTGACCGTTCCCAGCAACGTGAAGGAAGGCGCGATCTTCCACGCTCACGATTACCTAATGTTCCTGACGACAAAGAGGCTGAAGCTCGAAGACCCAGCAAAGACCAGGATTGTCGCCGATGTCCTGGTGAAGGGCGCCAGCCATCTTTCGATTACTCGCGATCCACGGATCCGCGCCTTGGTCATCAACACCATTGGGCGATTGAGGGAAAGGAATTCTCTGGGTCAGCTTGCCTCGTCCCCGTAGCTATCTGCACTTCCTTGGACTGAACCAGGCTCCACCACCGCCGCCTGCCGCAGGCCGTGGTTTTCAGGCTGAGGGTTATTCTCTCGAATTCCAGTTTCTGTTGTCGAGTTTTCCCGGGTGCCCCGCCTTTGCTCGCAGCCCCCGCCCTGTGTTGTAATCGTTCTGTAACAATGACCGACTACGCTCACTTTCCAGCACCGTCGCCGCTTCTCTCGCGCATGGAAAACCAAGACAACCCCGTAAAAGCGCCTCCGCGCCCGGACGCCTCCAAAACCACGCTCCCGCAACCCGGCCGTCCCGTCCCTAGCCGCGCCTATCCCGGCGCGCTCATCGTTGTCGAGGGCACTGACGGCTCCGGCAAAAGCACCCAACTCTATCTCCTCAAGCGCTGGCTCGAAATCGGCGGCTACCGTCTCCACTTCACCGAATGGAACTCTTCGCCGCTCGTCAAATCCGCCACCCGTCGCGGCAAACAAAAGCGCCTGCTCACGCCCACTACATTCTCGCTGCTCCATGCCGCTGACTTCGCTGACCGCTGCGAGCGCCAGATTATGCCGCTGCTCCAGGGCGATTACCTCGTCCTCGCCGACCGCTACATCTACACCGCTTTTGCCCGTGACGCCTCCCGCGGCTGCTCCCATCGTTGGCTGCGCAACCTTTACCGCTTCGCGCCCGTTCCGGACATCACCTTCTATTTCCGCGCCCCGCTCGAAATCGCCGTCGACCGCATCCTCAGCGGCCGCCCCAAGCTGAAATACTACGAAGCCGGCATGGACCTTGGCCTTTCCTACGAACGCCCCGAAAGTTTCAAACTCTTCCAGGCGCGCATTCTCGAGGAATACGATAAAATGGTGGACACCGACAATTTCGTCGTCCTCGACGGCACCCTTCCCGTCAACAAACTGCAAAAGCAGATGCGCGACATTGTCGCCTCCAAAATCGACCTCAAGCGCTTCGCTCCCCGCCCTCCGGAGGCGGAGTAGTCATGCCCGACCAGGAAAAAGACAAAGGCGTCTCCGCTCCCGGCGAACCGGTGATCGAAATCACCCTCAAGGCCGCCGCCTCGGATTCCGAATCCTCACAATTCTTCTTCGGTGAACCCCTCGTCGGCCTCGATCCCACGGAACTCAACGGTTCCCTTATTGTCATCGAGGGCATGGACGGCTCCGGCCGCTCCACGCAGATCGCTCTCCTTCAGGAATGGCTCGAATCGGAAGGCTTTGCCGTGCAGACCAGTGGCCTCCGCCGCTCGAATCTCGTCGGCCGCGACATTGACGAGTTGCTCGCCAAAAACGCGGTCACGCGCCTCACTCTTGCCCTCATGTATGCCACCGACTTCTTCGACCAACTCGAACACCGCATCGTTCCCGCGCTCCGCTCCGGCGCCGTCGTGCTTGCCGACCGCTTCATCTTCACGTTGATTGCCCGCGGCGTCGTTCGCGGCATCAATCGCGACTACCTCACCGGCCTCTACGCCATGGCCCTGCGCCCGCATCTCACCTTCTGGCTCAACGTGCGTCCGGAAACCGCCTTCGCCCGCGAATTCAAAAAAGCCCAGGCCATCAGCTACTGGGAAGCAGGCCGCGATATGTCGCTTTCCCACGACCTCTATTGGTCCTTCGTCCGCTACCAGACCATGATCAAGCGGGAGCTCGAAAGCATGGCCAAGCGCAATGCCTTTATCGAACTCGACGGCGAAGCCAGCGTCTCGGTCGTCAACAAGCAATTGCGCCAGCGCATCGGCGAGCAGCTCGGCATCCGCGCCTCCAAATACACGCCTTCTTCCGCACTCGCGCATCTCTGGCGGTAGCCTCCACGATGCCCGAGCCGGTCCACATTGCCGCCATCGACGCCGGCTCCAACGCGGTCCGGCTCTCCGTCGCCCGCGCCTTCTCCGCTCTCGATATCGAACCCATCGTCAACGAACGCTATCCCCTTCGGCTGGGCGAAGGCGTTTTTGTGCGTCACCGTTTTAGCGAAGATATCCTGAAAAAGGGCGTCAAAGCCTTCGTCCATCTCAAGGAAATCATGGACGAGTACGGGGTCTCGCGGTATCGCGCCGTGGCCACCAGCGCCTCCCGGGAAGCCCGCAACGCGGGCACACTGATTCACCGCATCCGCCAGGCCACCGGCATCCGCCTGGAAATCATCAGCGCCAAGGAAGAATCGCGCCTCGGCCGCGAAGCCGCCTCCGCCGCGCTCGGGCCGGAATCTCCTCCTAACTGCGTCGTGGATCTCGGCGGCGGCAGCCTGGAGATCACGCTCCTCAAGGATCACGCCGTCCTGCAAAGCGCGCAGCTTCCCATCGGCACGGTTCGCCTGATGACCACTCTCGGCATTCCCGGGGCGATTCGTCCCGCGCAGGCCGAGCAGGTTCGCCGCTACCTCCGCGCACTGCTGGACTCGCGCATGCCCGAACGCCCCAATCTGGGCGACGACATCTCCGTCGCGCTCGGCGGCAACGCCGAAACGCTTTCCAACGTAGCGCCGGGCCCTCGCCGCGAAGGCCTCCCCACGCTCGATGTCTCTCTACTGCGCGAGCGGCTTCCCGGCATCCTCGAGCGCGATGTGCGCGAACGCATGAAGACCTACGGCGTTCGCCGCGATCGCGCCGACGTCATGGGCATTGCCGGCATCATCTTTGCCGTCCTCGGCCGCTACCTGAACGTCCGTCAGTTCCTGATTCCCACGGTCGGCATTCGCGAAGGCCTCCTCCAGGAAATCGCCAGCGACGCTTTTTCTCGCAAGGAGCCACACCGTTACACCACCGAGGCCCGGCAGATTCTCGTCGGCACGCGCAGCTTTGCCCGGCGCCTCGAATACGACATGCGCCACGCCGAACACGTCCGCGAACTCTGCCTCATGCTCTTCGACAGTCTTCAGCCGCTGCACCATCTGCCGCCGCAGGCCCGCGTGCAACTCGAAGCCGGTGCGCTCCTCCACGACATCGGCCACCGCGTCAGCCATCGCGGACATCACAAGCACGGCGAATACCTCACCCTCAACGGCGATATTCCCGGGCTCGAGGATCGCGACCGCCACATCGCCGCCGCTGTTGTTCGCTATCACAACCGCAAATCCAGTCCGGACACCGATCATCCCGCTTATTCCATGCTCAACAACAGCGACAAGCGCGTCGTCCGCCGCCTCGCCGCCATCCTTCGCGTCGCCGAAGGGCTCGACCACTCCCATCGCCAGCGCGTCCAGAATCTGAAAGCTGCCTTCCAGCCTAGCGCCGTCACCATCAATCTTCGCGTTCGCGGCGACGCCGCCGAAGACATCCGCGACGCCGAGCGCAGCGCCACCCTCTTCGAAAAAGAGTTCCACACGCACCTCTACTTCCGCGCCCCCCACTTCAACTGACCGATGCCTGCAATCCAACCGCTTCTTCACCCACGATTTGATCAGGGTCCCACCCACCTCCGTGCCCTCTGCGCTCTGTCTCGGCGTCCTCTGCGTTAAATCTTTTTTCTTGTTTCTACCGATCTTGATCTCTTGATTTCGGCATCTGCTTACTTCTTCACTTCCTTCCTCGTTCTCAAAATCAGGCACACCCCCACTGACTCGTCACCTCTCTGCAACATTTCTTGCTATAAACTGGTCTCTGGAGAGTCCTCGTGCAGCTCTACATCGTTCGCCACGGCATCGCCGTCGACCGGGAAGACCCCAAGTGTCCCCCCGATCCCGAGCGCTTCCTCACCCAGGAAGGCATGGAGAAAGCCCACCTGGTCGCCAAAGGCGTCGCCGAAATCGGCGTTGCCCCGGACCTGTTCCTCTCCAGCCCCTACCTGCGTGCTTTCCAGACCGCCGAGGTCTTCGCCGCCGAACTCGAATACTCCAGAAACAAGATTCGACGCACCGATCTCCTTCTTCCCGGCGCCGAGCCGCTCCAGCTCTTTCGCGAGCTCGCGCGCGAAAAAGAGCTGTCGGCTGTGTTTCTCTTCGGTCACGCGCCCCACCTCGACGATCTCCTGGCAACGGCTCTCGGCTCCCGCCACCACATCTCCGCACTAAAAAAAGCCGGCGTGGCCCTGGTCGAGCTCAAGCGTCTCGTTCCGCCCAGTGGCGAACTCGTCTGGCTCGCCACTCCCAAACTCCTCCGCAAAATCGGCAAATGACGACTTCCAGTAGCACAGGCTTCAGCCTGTGCTCCGCCAACGCTTCCCAGTCCTGATCTGGGTGATCGGCCGTCCAGCGCCATCGGCGCGAAACGATCTAGCTCAGGCCGTAAGGCCTGGGAATTTGAAGGAGGATGGGCCTGGCTCCGGAGGGGCGCCACACCCGCGCGCCGTCCTCGAAGGATCGCAACGCCAACTTCAACCACTCAGTTGAAAAGGGAACTCGTTCTCAATCCGAAGCCGCCGCCGTCGGCGGCAGATTCGCCACAATTCTCGGCAATTCCACAACCTTCGATACCGGCGGCGCCGTCTGCACAATCAGCGGCCGCTCCAAAACCGTCTCCAACAGATGTTTCCCCGCGGCAATCCTCGCCGCTGTCGCTTCCGTGTTCTCCAGCCCCGGTACGCGCAGCATCAACGCGTCCACGGACCGCTCCAGTTGCAGCCCCTTGCTCGATTCCAACCCGCACTTCCGCAGCACCCGCGCCAGCCGCAACACGCCCGCCATCAACCGCACGGCGTCCTGTTCTTCTTTTCCCAGCCGCAAGTACGCCTTATGTTTGCTCTTCGGTTCTTCGCCCCGGTGGTAGCGCACCACCTGCGCCAGCAACTCCCACTCGGCTTCGCTCCACCCCACAGGTGCCGCAAGGCTCCGCAAAAACTTGCGTGCCGCTTTTTGCGGAGGTTTCTCCCGCATTCCGACGCCGATTCCGTGCACCCACGCCGCCGCGCGCATCACCTTGCGCGTTCCCTTGTTTTCCAACATCGCCCCGGCCTGGACGCGTCCGAGGCTCTCAAATATTCGCATCGCCAGCCGGGCCACTTGCAGATTCTTCCCTCGAGCGGCGTCCAGCGCCCGCGCCGTTGCCCGCAATCGCGCTAGTGCTGCTCCTTCCAGCCGGCGTCTGCGCGGCAGCCCGTCCTTCCACGTTTCCCACAAATTGTCCGGCCCCATGCATCGCTGCCGGTACTGTTCCAGCCGCGCCCGCCGCTCTTCCAGTATTTTCCCGTGCCACCGTCCGCGAATCCCTTCGAATTCCTCTCGTGCCAGTTCGTCAATCTTGTCGGCCAGTACGTCCAGGTCATGCACTTCGCCAAGCACGTCCTGCACGTATTTCAGATCCTCGCCCCACTTCTCGTACAACTCCGGCAGCAATCCCTCCACCGTGTAGCGGAATCGCTTCAGCCCGATCCGCAAAGCATGCCACGGCTCCGGCCTCTCGGTTCGCAACGCCTGCATGTGCAATGCTTTCGCCGCCAGCATCCGCTCCAGCGCCAGGCTTTGCGCTGCCAGGCTGTTCGGACGCACCACACGCGCTCGCCGCCGCAGGACGCGCTCATGCTCCTTCCATGTCTTCTCGTCGAACTTCTCCGCTGCGCGCAACCCCGCGTCGCGCTCCTCCGCTTCCTCTTTTGAGAATTTATCCAGCAACCTGCGTTCCACCGGGTCGCCCGCGCCGCCCAGCTTTTTCACCCATTCTTCCAGCACCTGCGTGTCTCGCAATGCCCCCAATTGCCGGAACAATTTCCGCCCCAGCTTCCGCATCTCCGGCCACGCCGGATTGGGGTCCACCTCTTCCATCACCGCCGCCAGCGCGCGGCATCTCCGCAGTGCCACGCGCAAATCGTGCACCGCATCCGCATCGGGAGCCATGCGCACCTGTTCCAGCTCCTTCAGGACGCGTTCCATCCAATACGAAAGGTCCCGGTGCTCCACAGTGGGGCCGGGAATCGTGCTTCCAGTTGCCATGTTTTTCGCTCAAGCGGCCGTTGCCGCGGATTGCCCGCGGCCCCTGTTCGGCCTTGCCTATACACTAGCCCGTTGTCGCAGGCGCGTCCAGTGCAGCGCGCACGGCCATAACTCCGGCAACATCCGCGCCAGCGCGAAGGCCATCGCTACGCACGCAACCGCGCAAATCAGGAACACGTGTCCCGGGTCCGGGTGTCCCAGCCGCAACATCGCGTACTGCACCAGAGGCTGCAACGCGATTCCACCGAACGACAAAAAGTTTGCCGCGCCAATCACGCGCCCTTTCACTTCCGGCCGCGGCCGGTTCTGGATCAGCGCGTTCACCGGCACCACAAAAAAGCCCGCGCACAAGCCCAGCACGAACAGCAGCACCATCACCGCCTGGTAACTCAGTCCGGGCACGAACAGCGCCCCGTTCGCCAGCACAATCCCCGCCAGGCCTGGCAGAATCATGCCCATCTCGATTTTTCTTCCCGACGCATGCCCCGCCGCGTAACTTCCTCCGCCAATCCCCAGGCTCAGCGCGGCCATCAGGTAACTGCTGTGGAGCTCATCCACCTGCAAAACGTCCGTCGCATACAGCACGATGTTCAGCAGCAGGATCGCTCCCAGAAACCAGAAAAACGTGTTGGCGATCACCGCCACCCACAGCACTGCGTCCTGCCGCATGCGCTGGATTTCCTCGAACACTTCCTTCGCCCAATTCCACGCGAATTTTCGCTGGTGATCCGCCGCCGGCACTCGCGCAATTCCGAGGCTCGTGGCTAGCCCGATCAGCGAAAGCACCGCCAGAAAAATTCCCGACCACTCCTGCTTCCCTCGGAATTCGTGCGCCAGCAATCCCCCGGCCAGCGTTCCTCCGATCGCCGCCAGCAGCGTCCACAACTCGATCACGCCGTTGCCCCAGCTCAACTTGCTGGTCGGCAGCAATTCCGGTATCAGCCCGTACTTCGACGGCCCGAAGATCGCTCCTTGCGTGCACAGGAAAAACAGCACCACCGCTGCCAGGTCGAGGCGATTCACCCACAGCGCGTAGGTCGCGCACAGCATGGTCACCACTTCCAGCGCCTTCGTGCAGATCGTCACGCTGCGTTTGCTGAAGCGGTCCGCGAAATATCCGCCGGGAATCGAGAAAACAAGGAAGGGAATTGCAAACACCAGCGGCACCACCAGCACAAACAGGAAATCGCGCCGCTCGTGCGAAAGCCCCGCATCCAACACCAGGTAGCTCACCAGCCATTTCAGGCTGTTGTCGCTGAATGCCACCTGAAATTGCGTCGCCACCAGCGCCCAGAACCCCGCGATCCCCGCGCGAGGATCCGACACGCCGAGCCCCGCCTCCGCCTCTCTCTGCACCGTGGTCATTTCTGCGCGCAGTCTATCCTGTCCCCACGCTCCCCAGCAACCTCCGCAATCGTTGCGTCTTGACTTCTAACTCTCCGTTCTCCCCGGCTAACTCTGCTTGCCCAAAGCCCATCTTGCGGGGATGGGTGAACTCTTATTCTTCTCTGCGCTTCTCCGTGCCCTCTGCGCCTCTGCGGTATCCTTTTTCTCTTCTTTACAGCCCCTCATTCTGCTTGCACACTGTTTCCACTATGACCGCTCCCGACCCCCGCGAAACCATCCGCCAGGAATGGTCCGCCGCCGCCCCTTTCTGGAAAAAATGGCACGCCCAACTCTCCCACCAATCTCGTCGCGCCACCGAACTCGTCGTCCACGGCGCGCAACTTTCCTCCGGGCACCACGTGCTCGATCTCGCCAGCGGCACCGGCGAGCCGTCGCTCTCGGTCGCAGGCGCCGTCGGTCCAGACGGACGCGTCTTCGCAACCGACCTCGTCCGCGAGATGCTCCATGTCGCCGAAGAATTTGCCGCTGCCCGCGGTTTCCGCAATATTGAATTTCACTCCGCCGACGCCGAGCAGCTCCCCTTCCCGGATCGGCACTTTGATCGCGTCACCTGCCGCTTCGGCCTCATGTTCGTCCCGGACACCCAAAAAGCGCTCCGCGAAATGCGCCGCGTACTCAAGCCCGGCGGCCGAGTCTCCTTCGTCACTTGGGGACCTTCGGACGAAAATCCGCTCTTCGCCACCATGCTCCGGCCGTTTCTCAAGTACGTCGAAGTCCCCAGGCCCGATCCCGACGCTCCCCATGTCTTTCGCTTCGCCAACGAAGCTAAGCTCGGCCGCGCTCTTGCCGATGCCGGCTTCCGTGAAGTCGCCGCCGCGAAACACAAAATTGATTGGCCCTGGCCCGGAACACCTGAAGAAGCATGGCAAGGTGGCAGCGAACTCGCCGCCCCGTTCAAAAAAATCATCGCCGCCACACCGCCCGATAAAAGGGAAGAAGCCGTCCAGGAAGCCATCGCCGGAATCCGCGCCTTCTACAACGGCACCGCCGTGGTCTTTCCCGCCACCGTCAACTCCGCCACGGCCTCAACCCCTCTCGAATCCTAAAGATCGTGCCCCTTGTGGTGGCAGGGCTTCTGACCCGCGCTTTTCTCTCGCCCTTCTCGGATGCTCGCCGTCGTCTCCCCCGGCACCATGCTACGAATGGCTTCTCCGGCGGCTCGCCCAGAATGTCCACGGAACGTATTGCTCTACCCGTTCAGCAGCCGGCAAGAATCCGCCTCTTCCCCGATCTCCGAATCCGGCTCGACGGGCATGACCGCAGGATTGGCCGCAACGGGGCGCGGCTCGGCTGCCGGCTCCGGTGCTGCAGGCGCTGGGGGGACCGGATTCCTTTCCTTGATCAGCGGAGCGAGCCACGGACTCTGCAGCGCTGCTAAGGCGAGTTCCTCTTCCAGGTCGTTGTAGAGCGGATCTGCCAACTCCTCGCGAACTCTTTCCCCGCAATCATCGCCGTGTTTTTTTCGAAGGGACTCCAGGACGTACCGCGCCACGATGGCACCGGCTTTGGATTCCAGCACGTTCCGCGGTTTGCCCGACTTATAGGCCATCAGTGCCTGGCGAAAGTGAACCACGCAGTCGTCGTGCCTTTCCTCGGCGGCCCCGGTAAGCCCCTGCACAAAGTGCATCTCGAATTCGGACCGGTCCCGCAGGCTCTGCCCGAGCTCCGCTGCCTGCGCGGTCAGAGTCTCTCTCAGTTTCCGGTTATCGCCGGCGTTGGAGTCCCACAGCTTCTGCACTTCCTTCGCCAGGATTCGCGCGTACTCGTTGCGCAATTGCGCCGTGGCATCGGCCGTCGCGAGTTTCGTCCGTTGCTCAAACAGGTTCAGGCTGAATCTCACCACCAGGCCAAACACGGCTGCCAGCAGCAGGCTCACGAGGCCCAGCGTCCACAATTCCGTGGTTAGCGTCTTTTGGTAGTACGTCTCATAAAGCTTCTGGG
Source organism: Candidatus Eiseniibacteriota bacterium (assembly GCA_035518915.1). GTDB lineage: Bacteria > Acidobacteriota > Terriglobia > Acidiferrales > UBA7541 > Acidiferrum. The sequence goes on along the minus strand of DATIXE010000022.1, from coordinate 5,199 downwards.
TGCGCAGGATGTATTCCCGATCCATCGCTGCAGCCCCTGCGGCCTTTTCCGCCGCATCGGCGCGCTCTTCGAGCTGCTTGACGCGTTCTTCCGTCGTGACTCGTGAGGCTTTCTGTGGCTGCTCGGCTCGCGCGGCGGGGCTGAGAAACGCGAGTGCCGTCGCCAGCACCAGAATAGGTTGCCGCAAAGTGTTCATGGGTCCGACTCCTGGCTGGGTCTCCCACTCTAGCCCCTCGAGAATCGGGGTGTCACCGCGCCCGGGCGCAATCCGTGCCCGAACCGATACCGGCCGAAAGGGCTAGCTGCTCTCTTTCACATTGAATGCGCATTACCCGTAAGCCGGCTTGCTTTCCCGTGGGCGCGATTTCGTGGAGGTCGCCCTAATGCACCCCGGAGCGAGGCCACCCGAGGCCACGGTTTCGCCATCGGAAATTCGGAGAGCGATGTTTATTCTGTTCTGAACATGGCAAATCCGCCTTCAGCAATTCGATATTCCCGCGCGTTCCGGCTGGCACGTGGTGTACTGTCATAACGGGCAAGCGGAGAATGGGACGGCAACCTTCCGCTCCACCAGGCCGAAATCCTCATGGACGCTTTTTGCGCATGCTCACACGGGCAACAACTGCGGAATCGCTTCATGCAGATGGCTGGGGGTGACCGTTTGTGGGTTACTCTGAAGTTTGTTGCCGTTTACATCTACGGATTACCGGCAATTAGGAACGAGGAATGGAGACCGATATGGGTGGCAGCCTGAAAGCCGTTTTAAACGAACTCGTCGATCAGTTGGAAACTGTCGCCACCAAGGTTGCTGCTCAGGAGGCTGCTCTGCTGCAACGGGCCGCATTACAACCCGGCGATATTGATCTCAAGATGAACGTTTCCCCGGCACGCGAGGAATTGGCAAAGGTTCGCGGTTGGATCGCGTCTCTGCCCGATTCCGTGCCGATTCAAGGTTCTTAGGAACTCTGGTCTAATTTTGCTGTGAGCGAGATTTCGTCACGCGATTGCCGCGGACGACTGGCCGAAGGACTTCACGGCTGCCACCTCGTCGTCCTTAATATCGAAGACCGTATAGAGCCGCGTAATCTGCATCAGGTCGCTGACCTTATTCGTCAGTTTGAGGAGTTTCAGCTCTCCTCCTTCCTTCCGCACGGTCGTGAACGCGCCGACCAGATCGCCCAATCCCGAGCTGTCGATGTAATTGACTTCGGCAAGATTGAGCAGAATGTGCTTATGGCCTTTGCTCAGCAGGTCGCGCACCAGGGCGCGCAATGCCGCACTCTCTTCGCCGAGTACAATCCGGCCAGTGATGTCTACCACGGCCACGTTACCCACTTGTCGAATGCTTGTCATCATGTTCATTAAGATCCTCCTGGGGAACCCAAGCGCTTTTCTTGCACTAGGTGTTCGGTGCATTCTGCAATTTCGTCGTCAATGGCCTTGAGCTTCAAGGCCAGACTCAGATCATCCGGGCTTTTCTCGAATTCCGCATGCAGCGCTTCACGGAGGCCCCGCAAGTCTTTGCGTTTCCCCTGCCAATCCCTGGTAAGCGCTGGCAAGATATGGACCTCTCGTGCGTAGTATGACCCTTTATACCGCATATGGATAGAGCTAATCCAAAAGCACGGGCAGCGGCACTCTACGCGCCCAAGCGGGAGAAACCTGAAACAGCGCTCCGGTCCTGTCTCGCCCGCCGGGTGGTCACTATCGGATCGCCGGTCAGGCAAATAGGGCAACAAACCGGCTCGGAACCGGACTTCCATGCCGGGTCGCCCCCCACCCTCAAATGGAAAGGGCGACCTGGTTAAAAGTCGCCCCATTACAAAGTCAGAAGTCTGCCCAACGAAAGATTGCAATCTGCGCTAAGGATACGTGGCCGTTGTCTCGGTGTCCAATACTATTCCCAGGCTGGTTACGAAGCCGCACGCGCTTCCCGCGCATGGCCGAAAAACGGGGGCAGCGGCCGGGCCACGGACATCCGAAGTGCATCCCCGCCGACCCCTGTGCTAAACTTTTTTCTGGCTCTTTCCCGGAGTGGCGGAACTGGCAGACGCAGCAGACTCAAAATCTGCCGGGGATCACTCCCCGTGTGGGTTCGACTCCCTCCTCCGGGACCAAGATTCTAAAACAGCTATTGGATTATTTGCGGCGCCGCGGCGGGCGTCTCGAAAGTCGGTTTTACACTTCCTTTACACTGCTCGAAATAGCGGTCCAGCTTGTCGAGCGCCTCGACGAGATGATTTGGCGCGAGGTGCGCGCGAAGAGTGCCGGACTTCCTCCCGTCTGTCGCGCGGCGGGTTTTTTCTCCTCCGCAGCGCCCGCTTTCTCAGAAAGGAGCTGCACCGTGGAAGATTTGACCGTCGTGCTCTCGAGGAAAGACTTCATCTCCGCTGCTGACATCGACGCGGTTCTTTTATTGATTCGCGCGTCTGCGGCCCGCGCGGCGATCGACCTGAGCGAGGTGGCCGTTATTTCCGTCGCGAACGCGGACGGCGTCCAGTGCGTGCGACGGGTCTGGGCTACTGGCTAGTAGTTCGCGGAAATAGCCGGCTTTGTGCAGCTTCTGCTTGTTGTAGCCCACGCCCGCTTCCATCAGCAGCATCCCTATCTTGTTCTTCATCTGCACCATCTGGCGCACTAGCAGGTTGCGATAGCGCAGCGTGCGCCGCCGCTCGCGAATCGCGATGGGAGCCATATAAGACTCGGGCAGAAAATCGCACCGCAGACAGTCGCAAATCTTGTCGGCGTCGATGCGATGGTTCTTCTTTTTCGCGGCCGCAATGGCGCGCAGCATGAGCGGGTGTGCCACCTTCAACCCGGCGGCGTGCGGCTTCAAGTGATCGTAGATCCAGCCAGTGAACATGGTCGCTTCCATCGCCGCGCTCCACGGCTGCGGCAGATTTTTCATCCAGCAATCCAGGTCGAAACGAGTCGCGGGAAGTGCACCTTCGCTGTGAAGCTTGCCACTGGCATCCTTCAAGCAGTAACGGATCGTCCGCTTGTGTACATCCAGTCCGATGTAATACATAGGTTCCATGGTGGAGCCTCCTTGGTGTTCTGAATCAGCGTGCCGCTGAGTTCAGCTTTTCTACACCAAGCGCTCCTCCCTTGACCTATTCATTCAAACAAACCAGGACTTGGGCACGCGCCCTAGACGCTGCAATGCCATCGATGGCCTTGAGCGCCCGACTTGGTCACTCTTTGCATCTTGAGTTATTAGGATAGTGCTGAGTGAAAAAGTCGGAAGAGCCAAATTCATGCAGGGAGGTTTTCCAATCCTGCCAAGCCGAAGGCAGATAATCACAAGGCAAATTGCATCCACCACCGGGCTTTATGAGGCACTTAAACGAAAAGCTGAATGCACGTTGCCGCTGAACCGAAGTCGCTTGGGAATCCAATCGAACACTCAGGTAAGGCTTGCCGACTGGCGTTGGGAAGTAGAAATGTTCGCCATGGTCCATATATTTAGGGAAATCTGCGTATTCGTCTACCATTCCTGCCGATGCTCCAAATGTGGGATAGATTGGCATATACCGCATGAGCCACGCACTGATGTGGTAGACATGCCCGTTTTTCACGTATACAGATGCAACGAACCATGCATACGGTTCGAGCTTCAACGCAGAGAGCCACCGATTTTGCACCTTAAAAGTAGTAATGACTACTTCGTTGCTGGTTTCGCGGGAATCCAAGTACCGGATATGTTTTCGGGTGAGTTGTTGGACATCGGATTCAGTCGAACTGCCAACCTTGAGAGACGTAACGTCCTTCAATAAAGATGCTGCCTGAGCCTTGATGAAAAGCGCATTACAACTCAGAACGACTGCTCCGGTCCCAATCACGATGGACAATGCCGCGAAAAGTTTTGTTCGAGTGCGCAAGCTACCCCTACCAATAGACACCGTCAGTTTAGACATTGTGCCTGATTAACGATTTACCGGGACCTAAACAAGTGAAATAGCAGACAACTCAGTCTGGCCGTTGCTTTCTTACGAATTCTCGGATTGCCTGCTCCGAACGAAATCCCAATTCGTAGCCAACGACTGCGCCTCGTCGGTCTATCATCACGAGAACTGGAATTGGTCCAACCTTAAACTCATCGAATGCCTTTTTGGCGTCCACGAATGTCAAGAACGAGCGATTGTATTCAGAGAGCCACTTGCGAACTTCAGATGCAGTTTCCTGGGTGACACCAAACACCGCGACTCCAAACGACGCTTCGCTCTGCAGTTTCTCAAAAGTCGGAATTTCTTCCTCACAGGCGCCACATGACGTATCCCAAAAATCAAGAAGTACAACCCTGTTGCGGAGTTCACGTAAGTGTATGACCGTGTTATCCGTCGTCCGTAGCTCCAAGTCTGGTGCCACTTTGCCAATCAGAGACTGCGGCTTCCATGGAGTCGAAACGTTAACGAGCCAGGAAGGGGGCGGACCTCCGATACGGATTCTGTCGAGTGTTGCGGTCCAAGCCCTAACTCCCTGCCCCGTCGTTTCCGTGAACTGTACTCTTCGGACCAGAGCGGTATCCATGTCCACCCAATAGCGGACAGGGCCATCATATGACCTGAGTCTTCGATGGTAGTCGTCATAGAGTACCTCCAGGACCGCACAACGAATTTCTTGGCCGGGCAGCCTGAGAATCTGCTGAGGCAACTCGCTAACGGAGACGACTCCAACTGCGATTACACTAAAGTACGACCATTGCCCCGGAGTACTGATGAAACCCAATTTTGTGACCGCATCGAGGCAGATATTTGAGAGTTTACGGCCCTGAAACTGAATCCCAGGAGGAAACTCGGGAAGAGCCGCCGCACCCTTGATTCCAATTTCGAGCGTACAACCGGTGCCCGAAAGTGTTGTAATTTGGACGCCGTCAAATTCGTAAGACGTCAGAGCTTCGTACTTGTCGGAAACCGCACGGAGCAAATCATTCGCGTCTTCTGCTTGAAGTGCAGGTGCCGAAAGTAAGAAGGCCGTCACAAGGAGAGCGCATCTCATGCGCCGAGTTTAACCTATCGCACGTGAGCATAAAGGAAAACTTATGCGCTCGGCGATAGGTCCTTCCATGAGAAGGCCGGTTGATGTCAAGGCACACTTTCTCTTTCGTTTTTCACTAAATATTTTCTCATTTAGCTAAGCCGCCCTTGTCGCCATCCTTCCATCCGCACTCTTTGGTGAGCGATATTCGCTCGGTGCTTG
>DATIXE010000021.1:0-127683 GCA_035518915.1 Candidatus Eiseniibacteriota bacterium | reverse complement strand
ACGTCCCCCCATGGCTGCGTTGGTCACTACAATCTCTCCGGACGAACCGATCCAGGCGATCAAGACACTCCTAGCCATCATCGTGGAGCACGCTGGGGCAGACTTTGTAGGTATCCAAGATGCCTCACCGGAGCACGGTTTGCCCGCGTACGTTCTGTTTAACCACCCAAAGCATCGCTCAACGCTTGCTCTTCGGCTTGATGAGAACTTCAGTACAGGAGCGATTCTCAAACGCCTCGCCGAGTGCGAAAAGAAATTCAGCCGATAACCTGCTGACTATCGGACATTGAAAGATCTTGAGCAAACGCTATGAAATCGCCTGAATGTATTCACCTTGGTCGCGGCACGCTGGGAGCGCAACGACATGTTTGCGGGTTCTTCCGTAGCTCCGAAGAGGAGTATGAAGTCCTAATGCCATTCGTCAAGGAGGGATTCGAGCGGGGGGAGAAGGCTCTGCACATCCTGAGTCCGCAACGAGAAGACGATCACCTTAAACGTCTGCAGACGGAAGGCATCGACACCGCATTAGCCCGGACACGAGGTCAATTGGACATACGCCCGTGGCGCGATACCTATCTGCCGGATGGGCGCTTCGAAAAACATAGAATGCTTGCCACGATGGAGGCGATGCTGAAAACCGGCGCATTGCAAGGGTACGATCGCACGCGACTGGTCGCGCATATGCAGTGGGGTGCTGCGGGCATGCCTCGTACTGCAGACTGGGTTGAATATGAAATCTCCTTAAACCAGATGCTTCCCAAGTATGACGACGTTGTGATTTGCACATATGACCGGGAGGCGCTCGACGCGGAACGGATTGTTGACGCCTTACGATCACACCCGATGATTATCATTGGGGGCCTCCTGCAGGAGAACCCGTTCTACATCCCTCCCAACGAATTTCTCAGGAAACTTCGCGAGCAAGACGCTGAGCAACTTCGCATTCAGGAACTCGAGGCGGCAGCCTATATTCAGCGCGGGCTCATGGGCGTAGAAACCTTGCAAGTTCCGTTTACGCATCTAAGAGCGCAAAATCGTCCTTGTCTGGAAGTCGGTGGAGACTTCTTCAGCTTTCTCCCCGTTGGGGATGGTGTCGCCGTCGCGGTAGCCGATGTTTCGGGGAAAGGCGTGCCGGCGGCCATTGTGGCTTCGTTGCTGCAGGGCATCATATACGAGGCTCTGCGATCTCGAGTTCCCTTCCCGGAAATCGCTCAGTCCGTCAACAGGTTTCTTTGCACTCGCAATCTTGGCTTAAAGTACGCGACTCTCGTGATCGCCTGTTTACAGCCCGACGGTGCGCTGGAGTATATGAACTGCGGTCACGTGGCTCCCGTCCTCGTTAACAACGGCGGGCAGATCAGTCGTCTGGGCGAAACCAATCTTCCCGTTGGACTTTTCCCTCTTGTAGATTATGCAAGCGTTCAAACCCGGCTGAAACCTGGCGACCATCTGATTATTGTTACGGATGGCGTGACGGAAGCGGAGAACGTTGCGGGTGAAATATTTGGGGACGACCGCCTTTTGGAATGCGCCGGAGGACAAATGCCGCCGGAGCAGATCATCAAGTCAGTTCAACTTTTCTCCGGCGATCATCCGTTGCATGATGATTGCACGGTTGTCGATCTCAACTTCACTGGTGGTCTGCCAATGAGCCTCGGTAATTGCGAGCCGGGGCTTACTCCTGCCTGATGCCGCAGTGTTTGGTGCCGTCACCTTCGGGGTCAGGACTTCCTGCGGGTGCTTGCCTCCTCGGCTGGGCTCGGCAAAGTGAAGTGAAACGTCACGCCTCGTTCAGGGTTCGCCGAGGCCCAGAGGCGGCCACCATGCGACTCCACAATGGAGCGGCTTATCGCCAAGCCCATGCCGGTACCTTGCGGCTTGGTGGTGAAGAATGCGTCGAAGATCTTATCCGCCCTCTCAGGAGGGAACCCTGTCCCAGTGTCACGGACTGAGACCAACACGTGACCACCCTCGGTCATCTGCGACGTAATGATAAGTTCACCCGGGGGGTCCCGCATGGCTTCAATGCCATTGAGGATGAGATTCATCATGACTTGTCGCAATTGCACGTGATCGCCAATAACTCTTGGCAGATTTTCTGCAAGCTCCATGTGGACAGAAACGAGATGCTGTCTTGCCTCATTCTGTAGCAAAACAACCATCTCGCGAACGACTTCATTTACATCAAATACCTCGCGCTGCGGAGCATTTTTCTCGAACAGTGAGCGGACACGGTCGATGATTTCTGCCGCGCGCATGGCACAAACAGCCATTCCAGAGGCGGCATCGCGGGCTTCTGCAATATCGGGTTCGTTCCGCTCCAGCAACCGCAAGCACACCTGGGCGTTAGTGACAGCTGCAGCAATCGGCTGCTTGATCTCGTGAGCCAAAGAGACCGCCAATTCTCCCATGGTGCTCACACGATTGATGTGCGCGAGATCTGCCTCTAACTGACGCAACCTCTCACGCTCTTGCTCAGCGCGCTTGCGTTCGGTGATATCGCGAATGGTGCTGGAAATGAGCACGCCCTCCTCGGTCTCCAGCGGGCCGAGGCTGATCTCCACCGGAAACTCACGTCCATCCTTATGCAGGCCGTATAGTTCCAGTCCAGACCCCATTGGCCGCGTACGAAGGTCGGCCGCAAATGCCGCGCGGTGTTCCGGATGTTTACCCCGAAACCGATCCGGCACCAACATTTCGATTTTCTTTCCCAATACCTCTCGTCGTTGAACGCCAAACAGCCTTTCCAGTTGCACATTGACCAAGACAATTTCGCCCTCACGATTGACGACCGCGATCGCATCAGGGGCGGATTCCAGCAGGTCGCGGAATTTCTCTTCGGCTTTCTTGCTCGACGTCACATCTGCCGCCGTGCCAACGTACTCGGCGACTTCTCCGGTTTTATCCAGGAACGGATGCCAAACGACGTGGAGGTGCTTGAGGACCCCGTGACGTAGCATCAGCCTGTAATCTTGTGAAAACTGAACTTTCTCACTGAATCCCTTCAGCGCGCTTTCAGAAACTCTGTCGCGATCGTCTGGATGTACAAGTTGAAAAAATTCCCCAGGGTCAGGGATACCGTGCTGAGGATCTAGTCCAAAAATATGGAACAATTCCTCGGACCAGTAATGCGTTTTCCTACTACCAGGGTGATAGGCGAAACTGCCAGTGTGGCTCACTCTCTGTGCTTCTGTCAGATAAGCTTCACTGCGGCGCAGCGCTTCTTCGGCCTGTTTACGGTCTGCGATTTCCTTTAGCAATTCCTGGTTAGCCGTCTGGAGTTGCGCGGTGCGTTTGACCACGCGCTGCTCCAACTCTGCGTTCATCCGGCGCACTTCTTCCTCGGCCCGTTTGCGCAGCACGGCGTAACGGATCGTGCGAACGAGCAATTCGCTTTCGAATCGCCGCCCTTTGACTAGGTAATCTTGCGCGCCGGCACGTACCGCTTCCAAGGCAAACCGTTCATCGTCGAGACCAGTGAGAACCACAATCGGCACGCCACGGCTCGCTTTTTGGATCAGAGTGAGCGCTTCCATTCCCTGAGCATCCGGCAGACCCAGATCCAACAGCACCACATCAAAAGTCTCCTGTCGCAGTCTTTCCATTGCCGAATCCAGAGAGCCCACCTGCTGAAGCTGTAAAGTTCCGGCCGGCAAGTCTTTCAGCATCTCGCGGATCAGACGCACATCGGTCGGATTATCTTCGATTAGGAGCGTTTTCATGGGCTGTCTACTTCTGCTCCTCGCCGGGCGGCAGCGTCACCACCGCCAACCAGAACGCTTCAATTATGCGGATGACTTCGAGAAACTGCCCCAAGTCCACCGGCTTGGTGACATAGGCATTCGCGTGCAAATTGTAAGAGCGTACCACGTCCTCTTCGGCTCTGGAGGTAGTAAGGACCACGACTGGGATGCGCTTCAGGTTCTCATCTTGCTTGATCTCCGCAAGCACTTCCCGCCCGTCTTTCCTGGGAAGGTTCAGATCCAGCAGGATCAAATCCGGACTCGGTCTGCCGGCATATGGACCTTCTTTGTGCAGGAAATCCATCGCCGTCACGCCGTCCTGCACGACATGAAGCATGTTGAGGACTTTTGCATCTTTGAGCGCCTCGCGTGTCAGACGCACGTCAGCGGGGCTGTCTTCTACCAACAAGATGTCAATAGGGCGGACTGGGTTCATCGTAATTCCTTCTTTCATCCGGAATAGTGAAACGGAAGGTGGAACCTGCTCCAGGTTCAGACTCCAACCACATGCGGCCACCGTGGCGCTCCACAATTTTTTTGCAGATCGCCAAGCCAATGCCCGTGCCGGAATATTCCTCACGTCCATGCAGGCGCTGGAAAATAATGAAAATCCGGTCAAAGTATTGCGGGGCTATGCCAATGCCGTTATCCCGTACGCTGAACTGCCAAGCACCGTTCCGCCATTCAGCGGAAACGTGAATGCGCGGCGCTTCCTCCGGCCGCCGGAACTTGATGGCATTGCTGAACAGATTCTGGAAAAGCTGCGTCAACTGCGTCTGGTCGGCGGTAAGTGTAGGGAGTGGGTCGTGCGTGATCATTGCCCCGCTCTCGGCTATGGCTACATCGAGATTCTGCTTCGCGATCTGAAGAACTTGCTCACAGGCGACCGGTGCGAATGGATTATCGCGCATGCCAACGCGCGAGAAGGCGAGCAGGTCGTTGATCAGGGTTTGCATCCGCGTCGCGCCATCGACAATAAAGGTGAAGAATTCGTCCGCATCCGCGTCCAGTTTTCCGTGGTAACGGCGGGCCAGTAGTTGCGAGAAACTGCTCACGGTCCGCAGCGGTTCTTGCAGATCGTGCGAGGCGACATAAGCAAACTGTTCGAGTTCCTGGTTGCTGCGCTTGAGATCCTCGGCATAGCGCTTGATTTCATCTTCCGCCTGTTTACGCGCAGTGAGGTCGCGCGTGATTTTCACAAACCCGTTGACTTTTCCGCTGGCGTCCCGCAAGGAGGTGACGACCACATTAGCCCAAAACCGAGAGCCGTCTTTTCGGACGCGCCAGTCTTCGTCCTCAAACCGCCCTTCGGAGGTGGCTACTCGTAGTTCGTGATCGGGTTTGCCCTTAGCTATGTCGGCAGGCCTGTAGAACTTGGAGAAGTGCTGGCCAACAATTTCCTCGGCTCGATAGCCCTTGATTCGTTCGGCGCCTTTGTTCCAACTGGCGACGCGGCCATCCAGTTCCAAGAAGATGATTGCATAATCCCGCACGGCTTCGAGCATGGAGCTAAAGCGCTGCTCGCTCTGTCGCAATGCTTCCTCTGCGTGCTTGCGCTTGGTGATGTCGCGAGCCGCCGCAAAGATGCCGGCCACGTTGCCATTTTCATCCCGATAGACGCAGGCGTTGTAGAGCACGGACGTAATATGGCCATCGCGATGTCGCAGTTCGAGCGGATAATCACGTACGAAACCTTCGCGGAAAACTTGCTGATAACCGGCCCGTGCCTTCTCCGTGTCCACGAAGTAGTTGGAAAAATCCGTCCCGATCAGTATGGCTCGGGCACATCCGGTCACCGCTTCCGTTGCCGCGTTCACGTCGGTGATCTCACCATCCAGGCCGATGGCTACCAGTGGGTCGAGGCTGGCTTCCAACAGACTGCGGTTGTAAGCATTGGCCTGGCGCCGCGCCTCCTGCTCCCGCGGGGGGATGCTGCGTTTCACTTTGGCAGAGCCGCGAAGCTCAGGTGGTCGCATTGGCTTGTCCATCTAATTCAGGCCAAGTTAAACGAGAATGCTAACATACACCAACTCCATCCGGACTCCTGGGACCGGGGTCAAAATTGACCCAATACAGTGGGTCTGTGTTTCCGTTACCATCTGATTATTGTTGCGGATGGTGTAACGGAAGCGAAGAACGCTGTGGATGAAATGTTTGAGGACCACCGGCTCGTGGAATGTGCTGGACGAGAAATGCCGCCGGAGCAGATCATCAAGTCTGTTCTACTCTTCTCCGGCGATCATCCGTTGCACGATGATTGCACGGTTGTCGACCTCACCTTCATTTGCTGTCCGCCAATAGGCCTCGAAGATTCGCGAGCCGGGGCTTACATTACTCCGGCAGGGCATAAAGATCGATAGCCATACTACGCATGCGGGCGCGATATATGTGGCTCCGCATGCGCAGATCCCCCGAATCGCAGCTTCCCCCAGTTAATTCCTTTGTTGTGATCGAGAGTGCGGTGCGGTGGGCTGGCGGGTTGTTTTACTGAATATGGGGATTTCCCCTCGTTTCTGTTAGGGCGAAAGAGTGAGTTGGCCGAGCGACGCAAACTCAGTTACGCAACGCGGCTGCCCAAGATGCTTTGTGCGTAAATGGCTGAAAGCAGGGCCGAATATAGGCAACAGCGTGGTGCGAAAAGGCAAGAGCTGGTCAAAATGAATGTCGGCTTGTCCGACCACCACGCTTCGACACGCGACAGCCGCTCAAAAGCCAGTGCTCGGGGCATCCGTAGGGGACATCAAATGCTAGTGAGTGACATTCCGAGCAGAGTCGTCAGCCTGAGCTGGTGCAGTCAAGTCCTCGGGCGGAAATCTGCCGAGAGACAAGGTCACGGCTAGCAAATCCCCAACGGAGACGAGCGCTGATCGTCCAAGTTCCAACGCAAAAATCCGTTCACGTACTGTGCCGCAATTGCACAATTAGATTGTCCACGCTCCGCGTCAGGTCTGCCACTTCTCCACGAGCTTCAATCTCGAACTTGATCGCAGTATTCCCTCGTGCCGCCTGATCCACCGCCTCTCGCAATTTAATCAACGGTTTCACGACTTGGCTCGGCAGCATAAAACTTACCCATACACTGAACAGCAGAGTAAAGGCGGAGACAAGACTCAAGGTCCATTTCGCCTGATGAATCATCCGCCGCGCCTCCTGGTGATCGCTTTCCACGCGCTTCCAGTTTTCTGCTTCAATCTCGGAGAGCAGGGCCAGCACTTCCTCACTCGAACTCTGCATATCTGCCGTGACCTGTGCCAATGCAGGATTCCCCTCCTGAATGGTCTTCGAGATCTGCGCATCAAAGGACCCCACACGGCTCCGCAGCTCCTCAACTAATTGCGCCCGCCTCTTCCGCTTTGCCGCTCGCAGTAGATCATCCAGGTCCTTCTCGTAGGCGCGCACCACGCTCCGAATGCGATCTCCGTTTCCCGGCCTTGGCTTCTCCATTGCGGTAACTGCGGCATCGAATCTTTGTTCGTACACCTCGAGCAAACTCAGCGATTTTTGTGTCTCTCCCGCTTCTTGCGGCTCTAGCTCCTGGATCTGGCCCAAAATCTCCTTGGTTCTCTCGAGTGAATCGCGGTTTGCCTCGAGATAGCTCGGAACTTGCAGCAAGAGGTAGTTTCTTTCTGCTCGCTGAGGTTCGAGATAGCTCGGATCATGCAACAAGAAGTAATTTCTTTCCGCGCGCCGGGCCTCCAGCATCTCAATTGAGGCCTGTTGCGCAAGCGTCGCCGCCGGCGCGTTCAAGTTGACGATGCGGTCCACGATCCATCCCATCTCGAACAGGTACTAGACCGCCAGGGACAACACCGGAACTAGAATCAATCGTGCAATGGCCAGACTGTACCCCACTCTCTTCCGCAGCGAGTTTCCAGGTGCAAGGATCTTGAACGTCTTGCGAATTTCGATTCTCATGAGCCTGCTACCGCCGCAGAGTTTGGTTCGATTGTGTGTCGGTAAGTGTCCTCATCTGAAGTACGTCCCTTTCGGGCCAAAACTGTTCAGACGATGCAGCAGCGCGGCATCCGGTCCAGCACCGGAGCAAGCAACGCGGCTGCCATAAGATAGGGTGCTGATCCATCGTTATGAATTCAAAGGGTTTGTAGAAATCAGAGAATCACCGAGTCTTGGCTAAACGTCGCAAATCTGACGTCGAGGCCAAATACGGACGCCAAATATCACGTCCCTTTTCGGCAGTCCTGAACATGACGTGCTGGCCGTTGACGCGTGTCCTGGTCCTGACGACTCTCCCCAGGGACAGCAGATGGGTGTGTGAATCGTTTCTACTGAAGTGAAATTGTTGTCTGCAGGCAATTTTCTTTTCGTTTGACGGAATGCGGGTTGGAGGTTTTGCTTGTTGAAGGCAGTTGTCGCATTTAGCCTCTGTTGCGCTCTTTTGGTTCTGGCGTTTAGCTCCGCCAGCAATTCCTCCGTCGCCGCCGAGACCACTTCTTTACAGGAACATCGTCTGCGCCTTTATCACACGCATACGGGCGAGCATATTGACATTGTGTACCGTCGCGGGGATGTCTACCTTTTGGAAGCTGAAGAAGAGCTAGATCATTTCCTACGCGACCATCGCACCGGAGACGTCAAGCACTACGATCCACGGGTCTTCGACATTCTTTCCGATGTTGCCGCAGCGGTCGGGCATCCGAGCGCGGAGATCGAGATCATTTGCGGGTACCGGACCGCGTGGAGCAATGAATTTCTTCGCGCCCGTTCTGCCGGGGTGGCGAAGAACAGCCAACACATGGAGGCGGGCGTCATTGATATTCGCATTCCGGGAGTCGACACGCTTACGCTCCGCAATGCCGCGCTGACGCTGGGTCGTGGAGGGGTAGGTTATTACCCCCGCTCGGGATTCATTCATGTCGACACTGAACACGTCCGCACGTGGTGTTACGGCTGCTCCGCGTCGCGCGGCAACGCAGAATAGTTTATGGAGGTCGCGCAACTAGAGTTGGCTGTGGCATAAGAGTCGCCCAGCGATTCAGTTTTTTGACGCGTAGGCTTGGGCGAACAGTTTGGCCGTAGCCTTGTCATACCCGTAGATGTCTTCGAAAAAGAAAATCCGGCCGTCCTCGTTGGCAATCGCAGTGCCGTAGACGATCAACACGGGAATCTCGTGCGCCAGATTTACCTGCTCCTGCTTCTGCGCTTGAAACGCCACATCCACCCGCTCCCGCGTCCAACCCGGATTATTTCGGAGCACCCACGTGGCTAGCGCCTTGGGATCCTCAACTCGAATGCAGCCGTGGCTGAAATCGCGCCGGTTCTCTTCGAAAAGCGCTTGGGACGGTGTCGAGTGCAAGTAGATGTTGTCAGCATTGGGAAAAACAAACTTGATCAGGCCAAGCGCGTTCTTCGGTCCCGGTTTCTGCCGGACCATGAGCTTGCCCGCGTGCAATTGCTCGAGCACTTCATCGCTCACGACGTCGTCGGTAACCACTTCGCCGGAGTACGTGGTCACTTCAAAGTTGTTTTTCTGCAGATACTCGGGATCCTTTGTAATTTTCGGGACGATCTCAGCCCGCAAAATACTCGGCGGCACATTCCAGTAGGGCCATATGATCAGGTATTTCATTTCTTCTTCGAGTACTGGCGTCTGTGTACGCATAGCGCGTCCCACGACCACAGGCATGATCAGCTCCGGATGCAACGACGAGTCGTATGCTCGAAGAACGAATTCTGGAATATTCACGATAATCGGAGGCTGCGTAAAGGTGTGCGGCAGCCAGCGGAAGCGCTCCAGCATTAGCCGCAGCTGTTCCACCCGGTCACTCATCGGCCGGTTCAGTTCCGTGATGGTCTGGGGTCCGAGTTTACCCGAGGCGTCCAATCCATGGCGGAGCTGAAAGTGTTTCACCCCTTCCGCAACCGCGCCCGAATAATCCACTGAATTTTCGGGCACCGACACCGACGGAGGCAGGTCATCCAAGAATTGCAGCCTGCGCACGAGCTTCCCGGTTGCCTCGTACTGCTGTCCTGCTGCGACCGGTTTTTTCACCTGCGGCAGAAGATCAGGCACTTCTTCCTTCTGCATCTGCATATATTTCTGAAGCACCAGCAGCGTCCGTTGGTAACGGGGGTAGGCAGACTCGATGGGCGCCAGGGCAGCCTTCACACTTTGTGCTCCCACCACGTTTTTCCAGAGGTACCCTCCGGGATCATGTTTGTGGACCCCCGGATCGAAATCCTTGTGGATAACCTGGGGATTCACCTTTCCCAGGTGCAGGTCAAGTCCATAACGGATCGCGGAGACAGTCAGGGCCACATCAAATTTTATCAGTGCTGATTCCGGCGCCGCGGATGGGCTCTGCAGCGTCTTCAGGCGCTCCGGCCACCGCGCGCCATCGTAGTCCTTGTTGTCGAGTCCTTTTTGATCGGCGTCTTCCAGGATGCCGATCAACTCGGTGGCCTGTCCCGTCGGTTTGCCGGCGTGGCTCCATGCCAGCCTGTAGCCGGCCAGATCGTAGAATTCTTTAACACTATCGCGACGTTCCGAGAAGTTGGGCCACTGTAGATCTACAAGGCGCCCACTCTCGACGAGGGCGCGCAGTTCTTGTTCCCCCGCAGGGCTCAGGCAAGTCTCTATACCGCGCGTACGAGTCGCGACCGTTCCATTCCTCGGCGCGTCAGAGGAGACTGTCCCGCCAGCGCATGCCGTGAATCCCAGACCGGCCGCTAGAAACAACATTAGCCGCTTTCTCATCTGTAATTTCCTTCCTCCACGCAAAATATCAGACTTCTTCTTCCAATACCGCCGACATGGATCTTGTGTCATTCTTCGCTCATTGAGCGCGCGTTTCGCCTCGCTTGGTGGATAAACCTGGACCCGTGTGCGAATTGGGATGGGGAACGGTACGGTCAAGAACCCTTGTTCCTGGTAGAGCAGACCGTGGCATGGCGCAACTGACAGCCAAATCAAGAAATAACTGGAGGAGGCCCCAATCTAAGATTGTCGCGCCATCAACCGTTTGATGTCTGACCGAGAAGAAAGATGCAGTTCTCTGCAACCCGCCATAGGACTACGTGCCGGACGGGCCAAGGTCGCCATTTCGGACCGCGTGCAGGAGTAGTCGATTGAAATTCAATAGACCATTTGGGGCAGCACGGGGAACGCTCTGGCTCATTTGCGGCAACTCAAAAGTCCGCTCTTGAAGTGGCAGAAATCGCGTTCCGCATGAGCAGGAATGAGTACTGAAAGTGGGTGCGACGCGTATCCCCTTCGTGTACCTCGCTCATGCGTTTCTGGCGATTTTCGCGCTTCCTGCCATATGTGAAATCAATAACTCGCGTGTCTATGATGAGGCTGACGCGTGATGACGCCCATGACGCCGCTGCAGCTGTCATAATGCTTTTTTTCCTGCAGAACCACCCGTTAAATCAACAGCTTGTGAGAACGAGAGTGTTTCTTCTCCGTGGCACTCGACTTGCTCTAGCACTGGATGTCCTAGCGAATCGCTGAGACACAGGGCAGTAAAAATGCTGGCACTCGCTATCCCAGTGGCCCACAGAGTGTCCTTTTTCGACAAGGGAGTGATGCGGCCTATGAGCACAAACTTGATAACCAGCGGCGAAAGCAGGACCTGGGTTAGATCGAGGACTATCGATTCGAAGGCCAAGCGAACATGGATACAATTCCTGCCCCTCGTATTTTTGATATTGATCGAACTTGGAGGAATGGTGCTCCTTTGCTATAAGTGCGAGCATCCTGCCGAGGTTTCAATCTTCCAAGAACGCTGATTACGACCATTGGCGCGATTGTTCGAGGGACGGCGCGGGGTACGAGCGTAGACCCCAGGGGGACTGTTTGTATGATCAAAGAAGCTAGCTGCGAACAGACTCTTGCACGCTCATGGGTGAAAAAAACAAAGCTAAGCTCATCCGGCATAGATCAGTGGTGCAGTTTTCATTTTCCAACTATTTTCCAATTTCGTTTTTGTCTAAACTGCTAAAATGCCGCCAGTTCAAGCGCTTTTGGATTTGCGTTTAAGGTTGCCAAGGTTCAGGTGTCGGTTCGATTCCGATAGGCCGCTCCATTTCCTCTTGTTTTCCTCAGCCTGTCAAATTTCTCCGTCAATCTCTCGCTCATTTCCCAGTAAACTCCGCTCAGTGGCGTCTCACCCATGAATCCATGCCGCATCGCCGTTGGCAGCACGCGCCGTCCCAAGCTCTTGGCCGTCGAAGAAGCCCTCGCTCTGTGCTCCGACAGTCTCGCTCCGCAAGGCCGCGTGGAAATTCAGGGTTACGAGGTCGCTAGCGGTGTGAGCCATACGCCCACCTCCCGCGCGGAATTGATGCAAGGGGCACGCCAGCGCGCCGAAGCCCTGCAACGCTTGCTCCAGCAGGCCGGCACCCTCGCCGATTATTTTGTCGGCCTCGAAGGCGGCCTCGACGTCGTCTCCGAAAACGCCGCGCGCCATGTCTTCCTCGAAAGCTGGGCCTACGTGAGCGACGCCACCCATGGACACTTCGGATGTTCGGGCAGCATCGAACTCCCGGAGGTCCTCGCGGACGAAGTGCTCACTCGCGGCACCGAACTCGGCGTCGCCATCGACACCTTCGCGGGCGCCGTCGGCATCCGCGATGGCCAAGGCGCCTGGGGCGTGCTGACCGGCAACCGCATCATCCGCCAGGAATCGTTTCGACTCGCGCTCCTCACGGCGTTTGCTCCGTTCTATAATTCCAGAATGTACCGGCAGGCCGCCGCTGCGGGTTCTTGAGTTTCGGTTTACCTTCGTTCAAGGAGACGATGCGTGGACATAGTCAAGGGCAACATGGGTTGGATTGAAGTCGTTGTCGGGCCGATGTTCTCCGGCAAGAGCGAAGAGCTGATTCGCCGTCTTCGCCGCGCCGAAATCGCCCGCCAGCGCGTGCAGATCTTCAAGCCTTCCATTGACGCGCGTTACGCCGCAAACGAAATCGTCTCGCACTCCGGCCTCGAAATTGCCTCCGACAACGTCGGCAAAGCCGCCGAGATCCTCGAAAAACTCCAGCCGCGCACGGAAGTGGTCGGCATTGACGAAGCCCAGTTCCTCGGCGACGAAGTCGTGGACGTCTGCACCAAGCTGGCCAACCTCGGCAAGCGCGTCATCATCGCCGGGCTGGACACCGACTACCGCGGCCGCCCCTTCGAACCCATGCCGCGCCTGCTCGCCATCGCCGAGGAAATCACCAAGCTGCTCGCGATTTGCGTGCGCTGCGGCAATCCCGCCGTGCACACCCAACGCCTGGTCGAAAGCGAGGAACTCATCGTCGTCGGCGCCGGTGGCGCATACGAAGCCCGCTGCCGCCGCTGCTTCGAGCCCAACCCCGCCCTCGCCGCCCGCGAAGCCGCCGGCCCGCTACTCCTTCGTAACCGCGCCGCAAATGCCGGCGGCAAGTAGTCCCATCTTCCGATAATCTAACGTGTGCTCGCCGCTCGCGAGCCTCACAACTCATGCGCATCGAATCGAAAGCTCCCACTCGCGTTGATCTGGCCGGCGGCACGCTCGACATCTGGCCGCTCTACCTCTTCCATCCCGGAGCACTCACGCTCAACGCCGCCATCTCCCGTTACGCGCGCTGCACCATCGAAACGCACTCGCCCGAAGACTCGCGCATCAAGCTTGTCTCGCTCGACACCAATCGCTCCGAATCGTTTCCCTCGTTTGCCGCGCTGGTTCGCGCAAAGCGCTATCGTCTGCCCCTGCTCGCCGAAATCGTCAAATTTTTCCGCCCGGAGGGCGGCTTCACGCTCACCACGAATTCCGAAGCCCCCGCTGGCGCCGGCATTGGCGGCTCCAGCGCCATGGCCGTCGCCATCTGCGCTGCGCTCGATCGCTTCACCGGGGCAGGGAAGAGCAAGGTGGACTGGATCCACATCAGCCGCGACGCCGAGGGCATCGTCATTCGCGTCCCCACCGGCACCCAGGACCACTATCCGCCCGCGTTTGGCGGAGCCGCCGCCATCGAGCTCATCCCCGGCGGCGAACGCCGCATCGAACTCCGCGTGAATCTCGATGAACTCGAGCGCCGCCTGCTCGTCTGCTACACCGGTAAGCCTCGCCAGTCCGGCATCAACAACTGGGAAGTCTTCAAAGCACACATCGACGGCAAAAAGTCCGTGCAGAATAACATCGAACACATTTCACAAATCGCTCAGGAAATGCGCGTCGCGCTGGAACGCGCCGATTGGGATGAAACCGGACGCCTGATGCACTCCGAATGGAGCTTCCGCCGCCGCAATCTCCCCACCATCTCGACCAAAACGATTGACGCCATCATCAAGGGCTCGCGTCGAAAAGGCGCGCTGGCGGGCAAAGTTTGTGGAGCCGGCGGAGGTGGCTGCGTCGTCCTCCTGATTGAGCCGGATGCCCGCGAACGCGTTGAACGCGCTATCCTTGAAGCCGGCGGCGAACTCCTACCCATGCGCATTGACCGCCAGGGCGTCACCGTCGTTTCCCCATAATTTCCGCGGGAGCCACTACTCAACTGGCTCGCCGCATCATAAAATAACCTAGGCGCCGAGTGGGGCGTCCTGGCAGTCCCGATGTCCAACTGGCTTTCCATTTCGTTGCTGGCTCTCGCCTTTGCTGCGGCAGACGTGCCGAAGTCCACGCTCTTGCCTGCTCATCCTTCCAATTCCAATAATTTGGGAAGCACGCTGGAGGGCGAATCCATCCCCACGGTGCCCGTAATGCTCGCGGGCGATCCCGGGCAGGGCGCTGCGGATTCCAAGGCTCCTTCATCCAATAGCGCAACTCTAACGGAAACCTCCAAGCTTGCGCTGATCCGCTACGTCTCCGGCGAATTTGCCAAGGCCCGCAAGCCCATTCCCGCCGGCAAAGAAGGCTTCGTCATCTATACCGACAAGCCGTTGAATTTCGACTATCTCGATCGCGCTGTCGTCAAGCACGGCGCCGCCATCAACACCGGCGATCCCACGCAAATCACGGGTCTTACTTTCAAGGATCGCACCATTACGGTAGACATCAACGGCGGGGGCCGCCCCAAACAGCACTGGTGGGAACACATCCAGATCGGGATGGGCGGTGCAACTTCTCCGACCGCCGATTCCAGCGCTCCTCCCCCTCAGGATCAGGGCCCGCCGGGCATTCAGTCCGGTGCCGGCGGCACCCTCTATATCGAATTTCCCAAAGAGATTCCGAACTTAACCCCCGCTGATCTGAAGAAAATCCTTTCCCCATTCCTCGATTTTGGCGGCGAACATTCGGCCGCCGTCCAGTGGATTGACACGCTTCCCCCGGAAATGAAGAAAGCCATCACCGAGCGCCACGCCGTCCTCGGCATGGACCGCGATGAAGTCGTCGCCGCGATGGGAAAGCCCGACCACAAGGTCCGTGAGCGCGATGCGGAAGGCTACGATACTGAGGACTGGATTTACGGTCATCCGCCCGACAAAACCGTCTTCGTCCATTTTCGCGGAGAAAAAGTCAGCTCCATCAAACAATATCCCGACTAATTTTAACTACAAACTTCCTCCAGCTCGGATTTCCCTTCGCTGCCGCCGTTAGCTTCCGATCCGCAAAATCCCGTTGTTCAGCCACACATGCGCCGCCAGCAGTGCGATGATTCCCAGCATGATCGCGAAGTGCACCCGCCGCACCAACTTCGCTCTCTCCGGGCCCCCGAAGCGCAACCCGATTCCAAATCCAATCTGCACCACGATCAACGCCAGCGCCAACGTCGCCAGGCGCAAGCCGGTGTAACTCGTGTGCGGCAACCGGTGCGTCGCCATCGGCAGCCACGCATGAACGAACGATCCGATCGCGACCAATGCCGGTAGCCAGTAGTGCAGCTTCATTCGCCCGCGGAGCACCCGCGCGAAGCTGCGGTCCGAAGCGCTTTGAGTCCACCCCCGCGAATACGGCAACGCGATCACCAGTCCAAGCAGCACGACGCTCAACCATCCAATCAACCCGCTCGTGAAGAGAATCTCCATAAAAGGGGCGGCGCCCACGCTCTCAAAAAACGCGTCTATTCTCTCTGTTTCTCCGTAAATCGGCTATTAGAAAAGACTTGTGAACCTCTGTGACCTATGACGTTTCCTCTTCCGTTGACTTTTTCCTACACTCCACCTAGCATTTTCTGTTCTACCCGCGGCGTCTTGCGAACCTGTTGTGACGCCGCAATTTACCATCCCGCATCGGAGGAAGTATGCCAATCAAAGTAGGTATCAACGGCTTCGGCCGCATCGGGCGCAATATTGTGCGCACCGCGATTGACGACAAGGACATTCAATTCGTCGCCGTCAACGACATCACCGATGCGAAGACCCTGGCCCACCTGCTCAAGTACGATTCGGTTCTCGGCAACCTGCCCCACGCCATTACGCATACCGATGATTCCATCAGCATCAATGGCACGCCGATTAAGGTCTTCAAGGTGAAAGATCCAACCGAAATCAATTGGGCCAGCGTTGGCGCGGATATCGTCGTCGAATCCACCGGCCTCTTCACCAAGGGTCCTGAAGCGAAAAAGCACCTTCGCGCCCCCGTGAAAAAAGTCATCATCTCCGCGCCGGCGGAGGACCCGGATGCCACGTTCGTCCTCGGTGTCAACGACAAGACTTATGACCCCGCGAAGCATCACGTTGTTTCGAACGCCTCCTGCACCACCAACTGTCTCGCCCCGGTCGCCAAGGTCATCCAGGACACCTTCGGCATCCACAGCGGCACCATGACCACCATCCACTCCTACACCAACGACCAGAAGCTGCTGGACCTCCCGCACAAGGATCTCCGTCGCGCTCGTGCCGCTGCCCTGAGTATGATTCCGAGTTCCACCGGCGCGGCCAAGGCGTTGCACCTGGTGATCCCCGAACTGAAGGGCAAACTCGACGGCTACGCCATGCGCGTCCCCACGCCCAACGTCAGCGTTGTGGACCTGACCGTGTTCGTCGAAAAGCCCGCCACCAAGGATTCCGTGAACGCCGCTTTGAAGGCCGCCGCCAATGGCCCGATGAAGGGCGTTCTCGGTTACACGGAGGAAGAACTGGTCTCCGTGGACTTCCGCGGCAATCCCAACTCCTCGATTGTGGACTCGGGCTACACCAAAGTCGTCGGCGATCGCTGCGTCAAGGTCCTGGCCTGGTACGACAACGAGTGGGCTTACTCCTGCCGTTGCCGTGACCTCATCAAGCTGCTGGCCTCCAGGTTCTAAACGCTCGCGCTGCG
This sequence comes from Candidatus Eiseniibacteriota bacterium, assembly GCA_035518915.1. Lineage (GTDB taxonomy): Bacteria > Acidobacteriota > Terriglobia > Acidiferrales > UBA7541 > Acidiferrum. The sequence continues at coordinate 110,756 of DATIXE010000021.1, read as the reverse complement.
CAACCGTGGCCCGCTTGCGAAGACGCGCCATGGTTGTGCGTGATTGCGCAATAACGATGAGCAAATAACGGCTGGCAGATTGCAGCGAACAGGATCCGCGTTTTCGAACCCGTAGTCTGCGCCGTGCTCTTTACTTCACTGCTAGCTGTTAGCTGCTAACCGAATACTAACGAAAGAACGCATCCGACACGGACAAACATATGAGCAAACTTACGATCCAAGACCTCGACCTCCGCGGCAAGCGCGTATTCATTCGCGTGGATTTCAACGTTCCGCTCAAGGACGGCGTCGTCACCGACGACACCCGCATCCGCGAAACGCTGCCGACTCTCAAACTCGCCATCGAGAAAGGCGGACGCTTGGTCCTCGCGTCCCACCTCGGCCGGCCAAAAGGCGGACCCGACCCGAAATATTCCCTCAAGCCCGCGGCCAAAAAGCTCGAAGAACTCCTCGAGAAGCCCGTGGCGTTTGCTTCGGATTGCGTCGGTCCGGAAGCCGAAGCAAAGAGCAAAGCCCTCAAGGATGGCGAAGTTCTTCTCCTCGAAAATGTGCGCTTTCATCCCGAAGAGGAAAAGAACGGTGAGGAATTCTCAAGGCAGTTAGCCGCGCTCTGCGATGGCGTCTTCGTCTGCGACGCCTTCGGCTCCGCGCATCGCGCGCACGCCAGCGTCGTGGGTATCACCAAGTTTGTGAAGCAATCTGCTGCCGGCCTGCTGATGGAAAAAGAACTCTCGTACATCGGCAAGGCTATCAGTAACCCCACGCATCCGTTCGTGGCCATCCTCGGCGGCGCAAAGGTCAGCGACAAGATCGAGGTCGTCGAAAACCTCATGAAAATCGCCGACGCCATGCTCATCGGCGGCGGCATGGCCTACACCTTCCTGAAAGCCCAAGGTCTCGCCATCGGTAAGTCTCTCGTCGAGGAAGACAAACTCGACCTCGCTCGCAAAATTCTGGCCGATGCGAAGCTGAAGAATTTCAAGCTGTTTCTCCCGCTCGACAATATCGTCGCCCCCGAATTCAAGGCCGATGCGCCCGCAAAAGTCGTCGAAGTTGCTGGGATTCCCCCCGAGTACATGGGCCTCGACATCGGCCCCAACACCATTGCTGCCTATTCCTCTGAAATCGCCAAGGCCAAAACCATCGTCTGGAACGGCCCGATGGGCGTTTTCGAAATGCCAGCCTTCGCTAAAGGCACTCTCGCCATCGCCCAAGCCGTCGCCGCTGCCACCACCGGCGGCGCCGTTTCCATCGTCGGCGGAGGCGATTCGGTTGCGGCCGTTCACCAGTCCGGCCTCGCCGGCAAGATCTCTCACATTTCCACCGGCGGCGGAGCCTCTCTGGAGTTCCTCGGTGGCCGCAAGCTTCCGGGCGTGGAGGCCCTCACCAACAAATGACCGCTCATCTTAGACGCCGCGTCATCGCCGGCAACTGGAAGATGTTCAAGAATCAGGCGGAGACTCGCACCTTCTTCTCCGCCTTCAATCCTCTCGTCGCGGGTGTCACCGATTGCGACATCGTCCTCGCCCCGCCTTTCACCAACATCCCGGCCGCCGTCGAAGCCACCAAGGGCACTCACGTAGCAATCTCTGCGCAAAACGTCTTCTGGGAAAAGGAAGGCGCGTTCACCGGCGAAATCTCCACCGGGATGCTGGTGGAGGCGGGCTGCCGCTATGCCATCATTGGCCACTCCGAACGCCGCCAGTTCTTCGGCGAAACCAACGAAACCGTCTACAAGAAGACCAAAGCCGCGCTCGCCGCCGGACTCACCCCCATTGTCTGCTTTGGCGAACTGTTGGCGGACCGCGAATCCGGCCGCACCGAGAGCATCTGCCAAACCCAGTTCCATGGCAGCGTCGGCGCGTTGACCCCCGACGAATTCTCCCGTATTCTGGTAGCCTACGAACCGGTCTGGGCAATAGGTACGGGCCGCACCGCGACCCCGGAAATTGCTGCGGCTGTTCATAAGTTCGTTCGCCACTGTGCGGCGGAGATTTTCGATGCTGCCCACGCAGCCAGCCTGCGGATTCTCTATGGCGGCAGCGTCAAGCCTGACAACATTCAGGGATTGCTGGCGCAGGTCGAGGTTGATGGCGTGTTGGTCGGTGGAGCGAGCCTGGACCCCAGGTCCTTCGCCAGTATCGTGAAGGATTGGGCCCGCTGAGACGCGGATTCTTTGGTGGTCGAAAAGTTCGGGTATTCTAGACTTTGAGGTGCTGGAAATGCCAGGTTGGATGAAGTGGGCCATCGCGCTGGCCATCGGCTTCGCGATTATCGGTGTTGGATTTCGCTTTTCCTGGGGCAATTACATTCTGACGCCCTTCTTTGTGCTCAATTGCCTCGTGCTGATTATTGTCGTGCTGCTGCAGAGCGGCAAAGCAGCCGATCTCGCCGGTGCCTTTGGCGGTGCGGGCAGCCAGACGGCCTTCGGGCCTCGTGGCGCGGCGACGGTTCTTTCGCAGGCCACCACCTGGTGCGCCGTTATGTTCATGGTCTGCGCTCTGGCCATGGTCGTGAAGGTGGATCGAGCCGTGGATCAAGGCGGTGGCGGAACGGGCACTTCGATTCTCCAGAAATTCTCGAAGTCCGCGCCAAAGACGGCACCGGCCCCCGCGCCGGTTACCCCGGCTCCCGCGGCGCCTCAGTCATCAACTCCGGCGCAGCCCGCTCCGGCGAAACCATAACGCCGTTGGGATGGCCGCCTTTTTATCCTGAGCCTTTCGAAGGACGGAGGCGGGGTACTTTTTCCGCGCCTTGCTCGTTTTCCGTGGCGCGGCTACAATAAAGATCGTCTTTACCTCTGTGCGGTCGTGGCGGAACTGGCAGACGCACCAGCTTGAGGGGCTGGCGGTAGCAATACCGTGGTGGTTCGAATCCACTCGACCGCACCAACACTTTTCTCCCCAATTATTCGCAAAGTTTGCCTGCTCCCCGGACCTTGTCACTCCGGCTTGTTCGGACCTGTTTATCTCCTTCACGGCTGCATCGCTTGCTTCGCTGCCTGTCAACGATCACCCAGTGGCGCAGGTTAACTTTTAACCTGGCACGGGTTAATTTTTTACCTTGCGGTTTTTGGAGTGCTCCGGTAACTTCCTTCCGCGTTCCGGTGCTGCCGCTAACCCGAATGTTCGCCGCGAGATACAGCGCAATCGCGCGCCGCTCATTCTTGGCAGCTGGATTGCACCGCTTGCCATCGCCCGGCGCTAAAAAGTTGTTCCCGGTCGGCTGTCAGTCCGTCGGCTCGGGTGGGGGCTCTTCCGTCAGGCTCTCGGTGTCTCGGGCGCTGCAGCAATTCAAATCTATTCCGTCGCCTGCGCCACCAGTTGGGAGCAGGCCAAAAGGAGCAACGAATGGCCACGAAAGGTACGAAGAAGCCCGCGAAGCTTGCCGCACTTGGCAAGACCCCGAAGCCGACAAAAGTAGTCTCCAAGAAAGATATGTTCCTCAAATTCAAGTAGCCCTCGGCGGTTTGGACCGTGGGGTTCACGTTTTGTCGCGAGGCCGGTTCCGCCACCATGCCGGCCTCGCTTTTTTTCTGGGTGGCCACGGTTTTCGTTATGAAAATCTCCGCTCCACATTCCTGTTTTCATTTGGAGCTCCGCAAATCGCGAATTGATAGGCGGGGTCTGTTCGCCATGGAAACTATCCCCGCGCGCTACAAGGTCGTTGAGTATGCAGGCGAAAAGATTCGCATGAGCGAGGCCCGCCGCCGTTTCTGGAAAATCTTCCACCGCAAGGGACCCAAGCGCATGTATCTCGCGAAGCTCTCTTCCCGATGGGTAATTGACGGCGCGGTCGGCGGCAGCGGCGCGGAACTCATCAACCACTCCTGCGCGCCCAACTTGTTTGTCAAGCGCGAGCGCGGGAAAATAAACTTTTACAGCAGGCGCCGCATCTGCCGGAACGAAGAACTCACCGCGGATTACCAGTACGCCGCGAACGCTGTGCAGGTCATGTGCCGCTGTGGCGCGGCAAACTGCCGCGGAACGATCAATGTGAAGAAATAGGCTCTCTGTCGCTGCGGACTGGCACCCCGAATTGCATTTCTCGACCCTTCATGTTAATAAGATATTAACGGGGTCTTTTAATGCCTACTGAGCGGTCCCTGACCGAAAGCGAAAGGCTTTTTCAGCTTGTCGCCAACACTGCCCCGGTGATGATCTGGATGTCCGGTGTAGATAAGCTCTGCAACTATTTCAATCAGCCTTGGCTCGAGTTCACCGGCCGTTCGCTCGAAGCTGAACTCGGCAATGGCTGGTCGGAGGGAGTGCATCCCGACGATCTCCAACAGTGTCTCGAGACCTACACTCGGGAATTCGATCGCCGCGTCCCCTTCCGCATGACCTACCGTCTACGCCGTCACGATGACGAGTACCGCTGGATCCTGGATCAGGGCGTCCCTCGATTCGACTGGAACGGTGAGTTCGCCGGCTTCATCGGTTCCTGCATTGACGTCACCGAACAAAAACATGCCGAGGATGCTTTGACCTGGATGAATCAGCGCTTGCTGGAAGTTCAGGAAGAGGAACGTTCTTGGCTGGCGCGCGAACTTCATGACGACATCAACCAGCGCATCGGTCTTCTGGCCCTGAATCTCGAAAGCCTGAAAAACGATCTGGCGCCGGAGCAGATCGTTCTTCGGCAGCGCATTGCGGAAGAGGGTGAGCGTGTTTCCCGCCTCGCCACCGATATCCAGGGCCTCTCGCATCGCCTGCACTCTTCCAAGCTCAGGTTGCTGGGCCTGGAGGCTGCCGCACATGGTTTCTGCAGGGAGCTCCAAGCACGGGAGAACGTCCAGATTGACGTCCGCTCCGAGCAGTTTCCAGAAAAATTGCCCGAAGATGTCGCTCTCTGTCTTTTCCGTGTTTTACAAGAGGCGCTTCAGAACGCGGTGCGCCACAGCCGTTCCAAGAAATTCCAGGTAGCGCTCGTCGGTTCCTCCACGGAGATCAAGCTCACAGTGCGGGATTGGGGTGCGGGCTTCCGTTTCGACGACACCTCTACGGACCGCGGCCTCGGACTCACCAGCATGCATGAGCGGCTCAAACTCGTCGGAGGCCGCCTGTCGATCGAATCCACCGTAGGTGTCGGCACGACGGTCGGCGCCACCGTCCCGCTTCGGCACGAGCCGGATTCTCGGCACGCGCAGCGAAATCCCGCGGAAAATTCCGCGTGGATTTCCCGTTAACTCCGGCACGCTCTTCTCCCTCCGCTTTTCCTCTCTTTGGAGGCCGCGTCTTCTGGCATGCGGCTTAGGCCTCCCGCCCCTGTTATTATTCAGAAATGTCTCTTCTACTCTCCGAAGTCGAAGCCCGCGTCCTGGGCGCACTCATCGAAAAAGAAAGCACCACTCCGGAGTACTATCCCCTGTCGCTGAACGCCCTTCTCGACGCCTGCAACCAGAGATCCAATCGCGAGCCCGTCATGACTCTCGACGAGGACGCTGTCCGCAAAGCCCTGCGTACACTCACCGATCAAGCTCTCGTTCGCTCGGCCAGCGGCGATTCGCGCGTCCCAAAATTCGAGCATCGCCTCAACGAACTCTACAATTTCCATCGCCACGAAATTGCCGTGCTCTGCGTCCTGCTCCTCCGTGGGCCGCAAACCCCCGGCGAACTCCGCACACGCACCGAACGAATGTATTCCTTCGAGGATCTTGACGCGGTCCACTCCGCTCTCAACCTCCTGATGCGCCGCGAGCCGCCACTCGCCAAAGTTCTCTCGCGTCAGCCCGGCACCAAGGAATCGCGCTACATGCATTTGCTCTCCGGTGACGTGGCCCCGGCGTTCCATCCGGACTCCGAGGATTCGAAAGAGGTATCCCACGCGTCCGTTGATTCGCCCGGCGTCCAGCGCATCGCTCACTTGGAATCCGAAATTGCCGAATTGCGAAGGGAACTCGACTCACTTCGCGAGCAATTCGCCGCCTTCCAGAAACAGTTTCAGTGATTCCGTGCCGTCACACCGCCCGAAATACTCCGTGCACCACCGCGGACATCCCGCTATGCTTCGTTCCTTCTTCCATGTACTGCGTTACTTCCTCAAGCTCCAGCACTTCCGCCGGCGCAAAATCCTCCCGCAGCAACTCCGCCGTATAAAGCAGATTCGCATCCTTGGGCCCGCCGGTACGGAACTCCAGCTGCCCCCGCGAGAACGCTTCAAAAATCAGCAGGCCTCCCGGCTTCAACGCCCGCGCCATCGCGCCATGGACTTTTGCGCGCTCCTCCGGCGGCAGGTGCAGAAAAATGGCCACCACTCCGTCAAACTCGCCCACCGGCCAGTTCCACTTCGCCAGATCGGCCTGCTCAATCTTCATCGTCAGGCCCGCCGCCTTCGCCGCTTTCTGCGACCGTTCCACGCCCACAGGCGACAGATCCACCGTGTGCACGTCAAATCCTTGCCGGGCCAGCCATTGCCCGTTGCGTCCATACCCATCCGCCGGTACCAAGACTTTCCCTCCCGCCTTCAGCCGCGCGGCCTGCTTTTCCACGTATCCATTTGGCTTCGTGCCGTAGACCGGCTCTTGTTCACGGAACCTTTCGTCCCACACGGCTTGCGGATTCCTCCATTTATCCATTGTCACGAGTCATGTCCTTTCGTCGGCGTCGTTCTCGATTTTAGCCCACCGTCGGCGCTTTTCGCCTGCGCCTCCGTTTCTTGCAATTTCCCCCACAGGCGGTAAGATACCGTTTCAAGCTCTGTACTCCGCCCGCAGCGGAACTTCAACCAGAATGGTCACTTACGACGACGGTTCACCGCGCTCCGCCCGCCCATCCCTGCTGGGTCGTTACGTTTTCTCCACCTGCCACAAGACCATAGGCTTGCAATATCTTTGGCTGGCCCTCGCCAGCGTTCTGGTCGGCATGGTGCTTTCCACCTTGTTGCGCTTGCAGGCCTCCTGGCCGGATACCGCGATACCCTTTCTTTCCAGCATCCAGAACACTCCCGAACACTACGCCGCCATCCGTCTTCTCCACGGCTCCCTGATGGTCTTTTTCGTCCTCACCGCCGCGCCCCAGCTTGGTTTCGGCAATTATCTTCTGCCCCTGCAGATCGGCGCTTCCGAAATGGCCTTTCCCGTTCTCAACAGGCTCTCCTTCTGGCTGACCGTTGCCTCGCTCACCGGCATGACCGCGTCGGTCTTTTATCCGCCGGAATCGGGCATTAATCTCTGGCTCGCCAGCGCCGCGCTCTTTTCGTTGGCCGCCCTGCTCAGTGCGCTCAACTTCGCCGTCACCACGATTGATCTGCGCGTCGAGGGCATGACCCTCCCGCGCCTGCCCATCACGGTTTGGGCTTGGTTTCTGAATGCCATCCTCAGCATGCTCATCTTCAGCATCCTCCTGGCGGGCTGCGCCGCTTTGCTTTCGGATCGCTTGCTGGGCGCGCAGTTTTTTTCCGTCGGCACGTTTCTCGCCTCGCAACCTGAAAATCTCGTTCGCCAGGGAAGTATTCCCGTGCTTTGGCAAAGGCTGTTCTGGTATTTCGCGCAAGCCGAAGTTTACGTTGCGATGTTGCCGTGCTTCGGTATTGTCACGCATCTGATCGCCATGTTTTCGCGCAAGCCCGTGTGGAAAGAACGCCTCGTTGTCCTCGCCCTCTGCGGCGTGGGTCTCATGGGTTTCTGCGTCTGGGGCTATCACATGTTTGCCACCGGAATGGATCCTTACGCGCCGCTGGTCTTTGCCATTCTTGCTTCTTCGCTGGGAGTTCCCGCGGCTTTCTTGCTCGCAAGCTGGCTCGGCACGCTCTGGAACGCTCGCGTGCAACTTTCCTGCGCCCTGCTTTTCTCCCTCGGTTTCGTCTCCTTGTTCATGGCCGGTGGCCTCTCTGGCATTTTCCTCGCTCGCCATGATTTACGGAATGCCGCCGTCAGCGAGGATTTCGTCACCGGTCACTTCCATCTCGTGATGGGCGTGGCCGCCACGTTCGCCATCCTCGCCGCGCTGTTCTTCTGGTTCCCCAAACTTTTTGGTGTCCGTCTCAACGAGCCACTGGGCAAGATTCATTTCTGGGTGACCTTTGTCGGGGTCTACATGATCTTCATGCCCATGCATTGGTTGGGACTCCTTACCCAGTCCCACCTCTTGTCGGAGGCTTCGCGCGCAGGTCTCGCTTCCGCCGGTGCCTCGATTCGCACCCTGGTCACCGTGGCCACCATCTGCACCGTCTCCGCGCAACTCCTCTTCGTTATCAATTTTCTTCAGGCGCTCCTTCGCCGCAAATCGTCCGAAGCAGGCAATCCCTGGCGCGCGACCACATTGGAATGGAGCGTTCCCTCTCCCGTACCCCCCGCTGCTTTCGGAACACGCAAGCTCGCCGTTTACCGCGGTGCCTATGAGTTCCGTGGCGGCGATGCGACGGATTTTGTTCCCCAACATCTCGCGCCGGAGTTTCTGTCGCAGTAGTTACACCGAATGAAAGAGGGCTACATGCCGGGCACCACCACCCAAGACATCGAACTCATCATCGAAAAGAAACCCGGCAACGGCGGTGGTGGAAATCCGCCTCCGGTCAACGGCGGCGGTGGTGGCGATGACGGCAAACGCTCCCCGCGCCCCGGCAAGCCGTCTCCCAAGCGCTATTACACCGGTATGGCTCTGGGCATCGTTTCTATCCTTATGTTTTTCATGGCGCTGGCCAGCGCGTTTCTCGTCCGCCGCGGCACCGGGAACTGGATTCCCGTGCGCATTCCCGCGCTCATGTGGATCAACACCGGCGTTCTCCTTGCCAGCAGCGCGACCCTGGAGATGGCTCGCCATCGCTTGGCCAAGGGCGTGCTCGACGCTTACCGCAAACTTTGGCTGGTCACCACCGCCCTCGGCGTGTTGTTCCTTGTCGGGCAGGTCGTTGCTTGGCGCATGCTCGTGGACCAGGGAATTTATCTGGCCACCAATCCTGCCAGCAGCTTCTTCTACATCTTCACCGGAGCGCACGCCATCCATCTTCTCGGCGGCGTCGCCGCGTTGATCTACGTCGCTCGCCGGAACTTCAGTCAGGCCCAGATTACCCGCACCGTCGCCGCGGAGGTTACTTCCTTCTACTGGCACTTCATGGATGGCCTGTGGCTCTTTCTTCTCGTGCTGCTCTATCTAGGGAAGTAATCCGTGCCGGATGTCGGATTTCCCGATACCAACATTGCCAGCATCACGTTTGGAATCGTCACAACGCAGGTCGGCCAGGAACCTTCCCGCATACTGCGGTTCTCGCTCCGTGTTGACTGCTAGCCAGTCTCTGCCAACAAAAAATCGGGAGGCCATTTGGCCTCCCGATTTTGTTATTTTCGGCCTTCCCTCGCCGCTCAAATCTCCCTGGATTATCTCAGCCGTGCAGGCGGGTCGGCACCTGGGGGTAACTCCCGGACTCGTTCGGGATCAAAAACGTTCGCTTCCACTTTGGTCGGAGCAGCGTGTGGTATCCCCACGCCGTCGTTCCATGCCAGATGATCTTTGCCGCACGCGGGGCAGTACCCCTTGCCGGTATCTTCATCGCGCAAGCTCGCCAGCGTGTAACACCCGCAAACACAGTCGCAGTACCCCGTCGTCGATGCCGTTCGTATGGGAACCAATGCCATGGTGTTCTCCGCCAAAGATAGCATGCGCGGAGCCACGACGAAAGAACGCTTGCTGCTCGATCGCTTTTAGTTGCTCAGGTTTTTCAGGTGCGCTAGGCGAAAGGGAGATCCCAGGTTTTCCCGTAGCTCGGCCCAATGCTGGTCCGGAACGGAGAGAAACACTTCCACAATCTTTGGATCGAATTGCGTCCCCGCGCATCGCCGGATCTCTTGCTTCGCGTGGGAAAGCGGCAACGCTTTCCGGTACGGCCGGTCGCTGATCATCGCGTCCATGGCGTCCGCGATCGAAAAGATTCGCGCACCCAGCGGGATTTGTTCTCCGCGCAAACCACGGGGATACCCCGTGCCGTCGAAAAATTCCTGGTGTGCCAGCACGATTTCCGCCGCGTCCCGCAGGAACGGAATCTTGGTCAACATGCTGTACCCGATTTCGCAGTGCGTGCGCATGATGGTCTTTTCGTCGTTATCCAACGGACCCGGCTTCCTCAGGATGGAATCCGGAACGGCCATCTTTCCGATATCGTGAAGAAACGCCGCGCGCGCAAGAATCGGCAAAAAGCCCATCGGCACCGGCACCGCCTTGGCGATCGAGATCGTGAACGCTGTCACGCGCTGGCAATGCCCTTCCGTTTCCGCGTCTTTCAGGTCCAGTGCGCTGCCCAGCGCTTCCAGCGTGTCGTCGTAGGATTGCTCGAGCTGAGTTAGGGCCACAGTAAGCTGCTGCGTCCGCTCGTCTACCTGCTGCTGCAGATTCAGCTGATAGTGCTTGTTCTCCAGTATTAGCCGCCGGTGTTGCAGCGCCCGGCCTACCCCCAGGAACAGTTGGTCCTTCTCGAATGGCTTCAAAATGTAATCGTAGGCCCCGCGCCGGATCGCTTCCAACGCCGTGGAAATGTCATGAATGGCGGTTACCATGATTACCGGGACCTCCGGGTCATGAGTCCGCAGCCAGTCCAGCAGCTTGATCCCGTCCATCTCCGGCATGATCATGTCGCTCAAAACCAGGTCCGGTGCCTGCCGTTTCACGCACTCCTGCGCCGCCCGACCGTTGCTCACCGCCATGCAACTATAGCCACGGGATTCCAGCATTGTCGAAACCACTTCGCGTATCGCTTCTTCGTCGTCAACCACCAGGATGTGTTCTGCGTCCACTTTGGGTTTCTCCCAAACAGCATTATACGGGACAGCACAACACCTTTTGGGTACCCTTGCCCAGTCAGAAAATAGCGTGTTAGCGTCAATTCAGCGCGGTGTCGTTGGTCGGCTCGTCGATCTCTCGGCGGCACCCCCCTACTTTCAACCCGTTTTTCTCCCCCGGAGGGGCCGTCGTGATCGCTACACAAGGCATCCAAGGGATCGCTTTCTTCGAAGCGACGGCGTGCCTCACCCTCCTGGTCCTTTTTGTTCATTTGAAGCGCGATAACCCCGGCACTTTCTACCAGCTTTGGCTGTTTGGCTGGATCTCCCTCACCGTCGCGTCGTTCAGCGAATTGGGCTACTTTTTCGGTTTCGCATACCCGCTTCTCGTCATGGCCACCGTCGCTGGCACCGTGGCTCTCGTCCTCTTTCTGGCCTCCATCCTCCAATTCACGCTCGGTCAGAACCGCTTTTTCTGGCCCATGATCTGGCTTTGCACCCTCTCCGCCGTTACGGTCACTTACTACACCACCCAGGCCCGTTCCCGCGGATTTTCCCGCTGGGAAATCCCCATCCTTCAGAGCATCCTCTGTCTTGCTGCTGGCTGGCTGCTCTGGCGCGCGGCCGATTCCATCCGCGGACATGGCACCAAGCTCCTTGCTGGCTCGTTCACCCTGCTCGCGCTGAACAATGTCGATCGCCCCCAGTGGACGCACGGCGAACTTCACCTCCTGCGTTTTGCCTTCGATCATTTTCTCAACGCCAGTCTCGGCATCGGCATGATCGTCCTGTTGCTGGAGGCCGCCCGTACGCGCTCCATGGAAATCAGCGAGAAAATGCGGCAGTTCACCCTGCTCACCGCCTCCAGCAGCCAATCGGTCGCTTTGCCCGTGCTCCTTCAGAAAGTTCTGAACCAGCTCACCGGAAGTCTCGGCGTAACCCACGGCATCATTCGCCTCAAAGAAGGCGATGGTGAAGCCGCGGAATACTTCTGCCGCGCGGCTGTCGGTTATTCGGAGTCCTATCTGAAGCAAATGGAACGTCTCGCTTCTTCCTCTCCTTGGCTCCAAGGAGTCATTCAGGAACCCTATCGTCTGTCGCGTTTCGAGGAGGAAAAGGATCCGAAAGTACGTCGCGTAATGGCCGAGGCTGGCATCACTCAGCTGGTTAGCCTCCCTCTGCGTGGCAAAAAAGGCGTCGTCGGCCTGCTGAACATCGGCGCTCTTCCAGGAAAGCGCTTCCACGAAGATGAGCTAGCCTATCTCGCCAACGTCGCCAGCTTCCTAGGCACCACCGTCGAAAATGTGAATCTCTTCGAGCAGATCAAGACCGTGCAGCAGCAGTGGGTCTACACCTTCGATTCCATCGGCGATCCAATCCTCGTCCACGACAACGAAGGACGCGTAATGCGCGGCAACCTGCGCTTGGCCAATATTCTCGGCAAGGAGATCAGCGCGGTAGTGGGCCGCTCGGTCAGCGACCTCCTGACGCCACGAGCCGGCTCGTTCAAAATCTGCCCCTATTGCGAGGGTTTTTCCGGCGACGCCGATTCCCCCGATCCCTGGCTGCAGGGGTATTTCCTCGCTTCCAATTCCGTGTTTTCCGATCCCGCCGGCCGCCAGCTCGGCACCATCCACGTCTTGAAGGACATCACCGAGCGCAAGCGCGCCGAGGAAAAATACCGGAATCTTGTTGCCAGCGTTCAGGAAGGTGTTTTCATCTCCACCCTTCACGGCCGTTTCCTTGATTTTAACGACGCCCTCATGCGTATCGTCGGCTACGAGAATCGCGACGAGCTCATGCAGACCGACATCGCCCAGTCCCTCTATGTCAATCCCCAGGATCGCGAGCGTCTCAAGAAGCTCCTCCAGGAACACAGTTCCGTCAACGACTTCGAATTTGAAATCCGTCGCAAGGACGGCGAGGTTCGCACCGTCAGCGAATCCTCCACCGCCATTCGCGATTCCGCCGGCGCTGTCACCGCCTATCAGGGTTTCTTGCTCGATGTCACCGAGCGCCGCCGCGCCGAACAAGAAATCCGCCGCCGCAATCGCGAACTCCTCGTCCTCAACTCCATCGCCGAAACCCTTGTCTCTTCGCTGGACCTCCAGGATTCGCTGCAGCGCACGCTCCGCCAGATTCTGGAGCTCTTTTCGCTGGATGCCGCCTCCCTTTATCTATTCGAACCCGATGGCCTGTCCTTGCGTCGTGTGGCCGCGGTCGGCCACCGCTCCGAATTCGCGAAGCGCTTTCCGCTCATCGCCGTCCCTCCGGATCTCATTCAGCAGATTCGCGCGGTGCGCGCTCCGTTTCTTTCCGCGCAGGGGCTTCCCCTCCCGGCCTTGATCTCGGATCTCAAGAAAAAGGAACAGATCGAATCCGCTTACATCGTTACGCTTTGGTCCAAGGATAAAATCGTCGGTGGCCTGGTCGTCGGCAGTCGTTTGCCTCGCGAATTTTCCGCCGCCGATGTCAGCCTTCTGATCGCCGTCGGCAGTCAGGTTGCCGGCGCTGTCGAGCGCAACCAGCTTTATGAAGAAACCCGCCAGGCCTACGAGAATCTCCGTCGCACCCAGGAACAGTTGCTCCATAGCGAAAAGCTCGCCGCCGTCGGCCAGTTGATTTCCGGCGTTGCCCACGAGCTGAACAATCCGCTCACGGCCATTCTTGGCTATAGCCAACTGCTCGAATCCAGCGGCCAGGTTGGTCCCCTGGCTCTCAGCTATTCGGAAAAAATGTACAAGCAGGCCCAGCGCACCCACCGCATCGTCCAGAATCTCCTCAGCTTCGCGCGTCAGCATAAGCCGGAGCGGATTCCTGTGCTCGTCAACGCGGTGATCGAAGACACTCTTGCCCTCCGCGATTACGATCTGCGGATGAATCAGGTGCGCATCAATCTTGAGCTGGCTCAGGATTTGCCGACGATCCTGGCCGATCCCCACCAGTTGCAGCAGGTCTTCTTGAATCTCATCAACAATGCGCTGGATGCCATCCTGGAGCATGCGCAGCAGGGCGAGTTTTGGGTCACTTCAGGTGTGGACGAAAGGACCCTCTTTGTAGAGCTCACTGACAGCGGTCCCGGCGTGAAAGATCCCTCGCGGGTTTTCGATCCCTTTTACACGACAAAGCCTGTCGGCAAGGGCACTGGACTGGGCCTCAGCATCTGTTATGGCATCATTACCGAGCACGGCGGCACCATTCGCGTGAGCAATCGCCCGCCGAGGGGCGCCTGCTTCCGCATCGAACTTCCTCTGCAGTTTGACGCAAAATCCGCGCAACTCTCGGAGACCGCTGCCTCGCAGCCCTGAACTCTGCGGGGCTGCGAACTAATCGTCCCCATCTTCGTGCCGCTCGAAATCGGCAATCTCCGCTTCCTCGATCGCGTCTCTCGCAATGCTCGAGGTTGCTGCCTCCAGGTGCCGCACCATGCCGATCGACATATTCGAGAGTGTCGTGAATCCGTGTAGAGGTCCCAACCCGAATCGCAGTTGCCAGCGCAGAATTGTGCAGTTGATCGCGAATTGTATGCTCAGCCTCCAGCGTGTTAGTTCCTCCAACGGAACTACTTCCGGTGCGGTGACTGCCAGCCCACGCGAAATTTCCAGCAGCGTCTCAAACTCCTCCTGCAACTCAGCCAGGTAATGCAACGCAATTACCCGTCGTTGCCTCCGCAACGTATTTCTTAACGCCCTGTTCTTGCCCTTTCGCAGGTAGGCCGTGTCCTGGGGGGACAGCGATCTCATGATGAACGAAATGCGCGCGCAGTGGCTTGGACGGGAAAGCAATTCGAATAAATTCTCAATCGGTTCCTCGCTCCGTTTGGGAGGTTGCGATGCTGCGATCAAAATCACGATCAGGGCGATTGCCAGGAGAATGAACACAATCATGGAGATACTCATGGCTGCTTATCCTTGGCGCGCTGGAGTTCTGTCAGCTGCCGATTCAGCAGATGAAGCCGCAGATTCACCTTTGCCGAAAGCTTTCGATAGGCCTCCGGCGGAATGGCTATCGGCTTCTCAATTTCTTCGAAGCTGGCGCTTCGGATTACCCCCCACATCCAGACCAGCAAGCTGGCCAAAAATGTCGTTATTCCCAGGAAATTCCAGAACTCCGCATACTGTTGAAGAACCCGTTCCAGCAGCGAGTAGTCAATCACGTAGAACGCCGAATAGAGGCACAGCCCGATGGCCAGGGCCCGTTGTAAAGGATGGATCGGCAACCGGTAATAGCGCGCGAACAGTAAGACGGTCACTATCACTGCCGCCATGGCCAGTTCTAGGCCCCGCACTCCATTCATAATCGCCCACTGATAACCATCCTTCGAAAAAAGCAGCGCATAGCCCAAAACGCTCCCTCCCACCCACAGCAGTATCCGGCGAGCCATCTTCCAGATTCCCGGGTAACGTTCCAGGAGGCTCCGTGTCAGCTCGGCAATCGCCAGGGCCCGCATCAGGGACACCACTCCTTGGCTACCCCATGCAACTGCCCAGGTGCTCGCTCTCGATAGCCCGCTCTGCTGGTAGAGGTACGCGATCGCGGCGCTTTGCAAAAGCGTGGACACAATGTAAACCGTGAAAACGGGATACCTTAGGAACGTTCTTCGCCAGAGCAGGCCCGCCAGCAATACCGATTCAATGGCTGACGTTACCTCCCAGGCTATATCTAGCGGGTGAAGAGACGCAAACATATTGACCGAAAGCTAGCATAACTTAACTGCCCAGTAAATAACGTTTTTGAGCAGAGAGGAAGAGGGCTGGCGCCGTCCCGCACCAACTCGCCACACCGGCCCTCTCGCCACGCATCGCGCAACTTTGCAAACTCTCAGGCAGCGGCATGCTTCGGGGGTGGTTGCGTTGGGGGAGGAAGCGGCACTCCATCGGCGGTCTGGAGGTCTTGGAACTTCGGCGGCGGTTGCGTCGGGGGCGGCAGTGGTACGCCGTCCGCCATCTGGATATTTCCGAGCTTCGGCGGGGGCTGGGTGGGCGGCGGCAAGGGCACGCCATCGGCCATCCTGTAGCCGTGTGCGCCGGACTTTCCGTCAATTCGGTGATTGACCGTGGCACCGGCCAAAAGTACGATTAGGCTTCCTGAAAGAACACCACTGAGAATGAGAAATCTTTTTTGCATGGGGACCCTCCTTGGCGCGGAGGGTGACCCATTTGCGAACTATCTCTTGAATTGATTCCGTAAAAGTTCCGCCTACGGAACGCGCCCGAAGAGGAAAATCCTCATGCAAGAACAGCTTCGCACGTATCGCCGGATCTTTGAGGATCTGGCGATCCACTCTTTGGAACCTTTGCCCGGCGGCTTTGCGCGCTTGGCGTATCTCGCCGCATTGCGCGATCCTGCGACTGGCAAGTATCGTCATTCCCGGCTATCGCCGGAATACGGAGAGGAGCCGGCACATCAGGCTCTTTCCCGGTGTCATGAGGAACTTTTCGAGCGTTATTTGGAACTTCCCCTTGCCGAGCAGCAACAGGAATTTCAGCAGTTTCTTGAATCTGCTGCCGTTTCGTTTCCCAACCACCCCAGCGGGCGTCAGCTATTGTTCGACTCCTGGATTCCTCCCAAGGCCCCTGACTACCTCAAGGAACTCTTTCGCTCTAATTTGCAGGCGTTGTCCGTGGTAGTTCGCGAGCGTGGCTCCACGGCTCGTTCAGATACGTAGTCACACCCACTACCTTGCCCACCACTTCCGCTTCTTCTGGGGTTCGCCAGACTTCTGGGGTGCAATGCGAAAGCGTATGCGGTTGCATAACCAGCCTCGATTTCAACTTCTGAAACCAGCCGCAGCGATAACCCCCTCTGGTCTCTACAAAGTACAGCGGGCGATCGTATTCGCTGAACCAGTCCGCATCCTCGATGTGCCGCAGCGCCGTATCCACCAGCACGATGCTTCCCGGCCGCAGAATCGGCGTCATTCGTCGATCGGATAGTCCGATGTAACCGTACCGATAACGCCCCGGCTTCTCGTTGTGCATTCCGGGGAAAGGACTCATGCGTTCCGGAAATTCATTTCGCAGGCTTGTGTCCTCGGAATCTGCAGCCATCAGGCCCCGGGCACCAGTCCCGAGAGCGGCACGAAGTTCATGGAGATGTGTCCGTGGGGAGGGGAAGGCGGTGCCGTCCTCGAACGTTTGCAGAAACGGCGCTTCATACCACCCGCAAATTTCCCAGGGACTCAGGTGGTAGATGGTAGCGAGCGAATAGAGCTTGTGCAGGCTCGGCACCACATTTCGGTTCTCGATATCCGCCAGGCGGCTTATGTGCAGGATGAAGTCCGGCCGTCCACGTCTTGCTGCTATCTCATAACTTGCATGCGCTACCTCTCGGTACGTGAGTCCGAGCGTCTCTCTGGCCTGCCGCAAGCGCAAACCCGGTGGATACATGCTGACCTCCCCGCGGATGAGTGAACCTGTTTTGGCACTCTAGCAAATTACCATTGTGTTACGCATCCAGAACAATATGTGTGCCTGTGGAAATGTATTCCTCGGTTTGCTTCGATCGGAATCACAATTTCAACGCTGTTTGTCCCCCTCACCTTGCATTCCGAGGAATCTGCTATCCTGATTTCGTATGACCTTCCCCAATCAGTCAGGCCGCTCTGCGTTTCCCCCTCTTCTGTTCCTCGCTCTGGCTTTGGTGTTCCCCTTCCTCTCGCCGGCCCAGCAGGCCAGCCCTGCCCCTGCAAAGCCCGACGCTCCCGCCTCTGCAACCACCCCCGAATTCCTCGCCACCGCCGACGAAGTTCTCCACGATATGAGCCTCATCACCGGCTGGGACCTCAAAACCCCGCTCAAGAAGTCCATCCGCACGCGTGCGGAAATCCGCGCCTACGTGCTTCGTGAGATGAATGACGCAAAAGACGCCAAGGAGCGCTACGCGTCCACGCGCAGCGCCGAAGCCTTTGGCTTGCTTCCCAAGGGCTTCGACCTGGACTCCTTCCTCGTGGATCTCCTGACCGAACAAATTGCCGGACTCTACGATCCAAAAGCCCATGAATTCTATATTGCCGATTGGATTGCCCCCGAGGACCAGCGCATGGTGATGTCTCACGAACTCACCCACGCCCTCGAAGACCAGCATTTCCAGATTGAATCCTGGGTCAAGGCTGCCCGCCCCAACGACGATGCGGAAATGGCTCGCGAGGCCGTTCTTGAAGGCAGCGCCATGGCCGCCATGCTCGAGTACGAATTGAAAGACAAAGGCATCAAGCTCCAGGACCTTCCCGACTTCGATCCGTCCATTTTCGTAGGTGACCTCGCGGACACTCCCATGCTCAAGAAAGCTCCGCCCTTTATTAAGGATTCCTTGATGTTCCCGTATCTCAACGGCCTGATGTTCTCTCGCGCCGTCTTGAAGGAATCAGGCTGGCCGGGCTTTTCCTCGGTCTTCGCGCGGCCGCCCGTCAGCACCCAGCAAATCATGCAGCCGGAGCTTTATTTCGCGAATAAGGCTCCCGTTCCTGTAAAGGTGGACTTGCCGCCATCGATTCCTGGCGATGACTGGGTGCTTCTTGAGGAGAGTCTGCTCGGAGAACTCGGATGGAAGGAAGTCTTGCAACAATTTCTGGACAGGTCCCGCGCGGAAACCACGGCCTCCGCCTGGGTGGGCGACGACTACGCCACCTTCGAGGAGAAATCCTCCAAGCGGCTGCTGCTTTTTGCCCGCATTCGCCTGGCGGACTCCGATTCCACCGCCCACTTCTTCAATCAATACTCCGAAGCGTTGGAAAAGAAGTATCCGAATCGCACGCTGCTCAACCAGCGTTCCAACTTTCTTTCCTTCGAAACGGCTGATGGCCTGATTTATCTTCGCTGCGAGAGCGACGAATGCATCAGTCTGGAAGGCGGAACCTCCGGCATGTTTCTCCAGTGGATCGCCAAACTCGGGTGGCCCCTGCTGCCCAAGTCTCCGCGCAAGTCTAACCCGGCCCAAATTCAGACGTCGCGCGCCTTTCCCCGAGCCGAAGCGGGCGCATTCTTGCCGAATTGACCGGCGGATAATCGGTGATTAGTTCGTGTGCTGCAGCGCCAGCAGTGTCAGGTCATCTGTCCGCCGGGTCCCCGGCGAAAAGTCCCGAATCTCGCTGAGGCAGGCCGAAAGAATGTTTTCCGGCGACTTCGCTGCGTGCTTGGAGACCAGAGACTCCACGCGCGCCAGTCCATACTCGTCGCCCTTGCTGTTGAATATTTCCGTCAACCCGTCCGTGTAGAGAAACAGGGAATCGCCGGGTTTCAGTTGCAGCCGGCACACTGGAAAGTCTGTCGAGGAAAACATCCCCATTGGCACTCCTGTTGCCTTCCGCGAGCTGATTCCCTCGCGCGACACATGCAGCAGCGGCAAATGGCCCGCGCTGGCGTACTCAACTCTTCCGTCATGCCACGCCCGGCCGACGACCAGCGTCACGTATTGCCCGGCCGTCGCGCTTTCGCAAAAGAGCCGGTTTGCGCAGCGCATCAGTTGCTCTAGCGGCAGGTTTTGTCCCGCCAGCGTTCGGAACGTCGCATGGAGATGGCTCATCAACATCGAAGCCGCCACGCCCTTGCCGGAAACGTCTCCGAGCAGGAACAGAAAGCTGTCGTCGCCTTCGATCAGGTCCAGATAGTCGCCGCTCACCTGGCTGGCCGGTTCGTAGTGGAACCTCGCCTGCCAGTTTCCTGCCGACCACTCCTGTCGCGGCAACAAACCTCTTTGAATGCCCGCCGCCATCGTCAAATCCCGTTCCAGCGCGCGCTGCTCGTCGGAACTCAAATGGTCCAGGCAAAATCTCAGCAGTGGATTGCAGATCAGCCGGTCCGCCTCAATCGAGTCGTGACAGCTTTCGCAGATGCCGAAGGTTCCTGCGCTCAGCCGCGCCAGCGCCTCGTCCACGTTCTCCAGCAGTTGCCGCAGAGACGCGTCCGAAACATTGGCGACCGTGGCCTGCTCCAGGCTCGCTCGCCGCCGTTCCAGTTCCGTGTGAAAGTACGATTGCGTTGTCGTGTCCATGCTGGTTCGCTCAACAGTTTGCTGTTTCGTGACTTGGGATTCCATCCGCTTTATGCCTCCAAATTCGGCTGAGTTTCGGGAGAAAACGGAAACCTGAGAATCGCCTACCGAACGCTCGCGGCAGCTGCTTTGCCCAGCAGCGGAGCGGCGTTTCCTCTCCTGATGCGATGCTCCAGCCGCTCGACCCGGCACATCACCTTTGCTTCTTGCCGTGCCCGCCGAGCCTGCCAAATTGGATCCCGCGACATCTCCTGGAATCGCTGAAGTTTCGCCAGCGCCAGCCGCGCGAACTCCAGCGCCCGCGTCAAATCCTTTGCACGCCGCTCGTAATGAATCGCCAGTTGCTCGCACGCGGCAATCCCATCCACGGGATCGCCCGCCAACTCCTCCCACAGCGCCACTGCGGCTTCGCCATCCCCGCGGCGCTTTGCCAGCAGCGCAAGTTCCCGTGTCGCTCTTGGCCGCAATTCCGCCGGCAGCCCCGACTCGATCGCTTGGCTGCACGTCTTCTGCGCCCGCTCGCGCTCGCCTCGCCGTTCCAGAAATCGCGACAACCCGAACAAATCCAGCGAATCTTCTTCCTCCAGCGAACCCCGTTCGTCGAGCAGGGAATTGATCTTCCCAAACAACGCCGCCAGCCCGCGCAAATCCATCTGGTTGTGCTTTACCACGCCCGCCAGTGGGTCCGCCGTTCCTCCGCGCAAATAGTCGAAGTAGTACTGCGGAATTAGTGCCGACGCTACATCCTGGCCGCGGTGCCAGCCCAATCGCTGCGCTTCCAGCACGTGCCGCTCCAGCTCCACCAATCGCACCGAACCCAGCCGCAATTTCCAAAGCGCCCGCGCCGGGTGCAACAAATCCAGATGTGCCGCCAGCTTCGGCGCCCGGATCGCCCGTGTCATCGTGAACCGGCTCTCCAGCAGCGGCCAGTCGAACGTTTTTCCATTAAATGTCACCAGCACGGGCCGTTCCGCAATTCGCGCCGCCAATTCCAGCAGCAGCGAATGCTCCTCCGCAAAATCGCGCAAGAACAGTTGCTCGACCTGCAGCCCGCCGCTGTCCCACCACGCCAGCCCGACCAGAAAAGCGTACGTCCCCGTTCCACCCGCCAGCCCCGTCGTCTCCGTGTCCAGGAACAACCACTTCTCCGCATCGAATAACTCTCCCGCGGCGTGTGGTCTGCTTTCGGAAGTGCAACGCACGGGTGTCATTTGCCCGAGTGTCCGTTCCGCTCTTTTTGCCGCCGCCGTCCGCGTCAATAATTCCAGCGTCGTCGCCGAAGGCTCTACAAATTCCGGCGTGGCAAACCAGTTCCGGATCGCCAGGTGCTCTCCGTACTGATTCCGTGCGATACCCGCGCCCAGCAGCCGCGCCAGCGGATCTGTTTCATCCGGCGCGCGCAGTGCCACCGGCTTTTCCGCCGCACCCCGCGCCGGCCGCAACGCCGCCAACCTGGAAAATTTATCGCCCAACTCTCCGTGCCCTCGTTGTTCTTTCTCTGTATTCTCGTCGTTAATTCTTCTCTTCTTTGATTCGATCCAAAATCGCCAGCGCCGCTTCCTTGGCTTTCGGCGCCAGATCCCCCGCCGGCCCCACGCACGAAGGGCACCCCGCCTCGCAGGCACAAGCCACTATCAACTCTCTGGTCTTCGCCACCAGCAAATCGTGCGCGCGAAATAACGGCTCTGAAAATCCAATCCCACCCGGATACGCGTCATACAAATACAGGTTCGGCTCGAAAAACTCCTTCGCCGCCGCTCCCACCGCGTCTTCCAGCCACGCCGGCGCAAACTTTTCGCTCTCCGCGCCCGGCGCCGGTGGCCGCTCGCCAATCGCCGTCCCCAGGTCCCGTCCGTCGCACATCAGCAGCAGCGTCGCCACCGAAGCCAGCGCGTAGAGCATCCCGAACATTCCCGATTGCCGTTCGCTGACGGTGTACGGCAACGATTCCAGCAGCTCCCGCTCCAGCGTGATCCAGTACGCCGTCGTATGCATTTCGTTCTCGGGCAATTCCAGTTGTCCCGCGCCCACATTTTCATTCGTGAAAAATTTGATCTTCTTGAATCCCACCACCTGCGACCTCACCAGCACGTCCCCATGGGACCGCCAGTGCCCAAGCCCTGGTTGGCGATATCCCGCAAACCCCAGTCTCGTAGGGGCCGAACTTGCTTGGCCCTCTTCGATTTCGCCGCCACCTGGGCCTTCCGCACTTCCCGCCAATCGCTCCGTCTCCCCCACTTCCAGCACCCGCACCTGCGTGTACCGGATTGCGTCCGTGTAGTAATCCACGTTCACCTGCTTCACGTACGCCTTTCTCTCCTTAAAATCCAAATGCTCCACGTGGTATTGCTGCCCTCCGTGAAGATAAATCGCCTTTTCGTGCACGGTCGTCAGCGCGCTCGGAAAATCCACTTCGCCAATCACCTGCGGTGCGCCCGTAATGTCAATGATCACGAAGTTGTCGCTCGTCACCGATCGCAAGCTGATCGTATCCGCCGGGTACGCCTCATGTGTCCAGTGATAATTCTCTCCCGCCCGGTGCAGATAGCCCGCTTCCGCCAGCCGCGCGCACAAGTCCGGCACATCCACTTCGCCAAACTTCTCCTGCGGCCCGATCGGCAGTTCAAACGCCGCGCATTTCAGGTGATTGATCAGAATCTCCAGATTGTCCGGCTGGATGTAGGCATGCTCCGGCGTGTTCCCGAAAAAATAGTCCGGATGCCGCACGATGAACTGGTCCAGCGGCGCTGACGAGGCCACCATCACCGCACACGAACTCCCGCTTCTCCGCCCCGCGCGGCCCGCCCGTTGCCACGTCGCCGCAATCGTGCCCGGGTATCCGGTCATCACCACGGCGTCCAGCGAGCCAACGTCAATTCCCAATTCCATAGCCGAGGTCGTCACCACTCCCCGAATCTTTCCCTCGCGCAGGCCGCGCTCGATCTCCCTGCGTTCGCCGGGCAAATAGCCGCCCCGATACCCGCGAATCGTTTCCGGCCGCCCCGGCTGTTGCGGGTTGGCTTGCAGCAGATACGTCAGGATCAATTCCGTGTGCAGGCGCGAATTCGCGAAGACCATCGTTTGCAGTTCGTGCTTCAAGAATTCCTGCGACACGCGCGAGCTTTCGTTGATATAGCTCCGCCGGATGCCCAGTGCGCGGTTCACCACCGGCGGGTTGTAAAACACGAAGGTCTTTTCCGCGGAAGGCGCGCCATTCGCCGCCTGCACCTCTACCTGGCCTTCCGTCAGACGTGCAGCCAGTTCCCCCGGATTCGCGATCGTCGCCGAACAGCAAATGAACTGCGGCTTGCTCCCATAAAATCGCGCGATCCGCTGCAGCCGGCGCAGCACGTTGCACAGATGACTCCCGAAGACGCCGCGATACGTGTGCAGCTCGTCGATCACGATGTAACGCAGGTTTTCAAACACACGCGTCCAGCGTGTATGGTGCGGCAGAATCCCCGTGTGCAACATGTCCGGATTCGTCAGCACGACGTGGCTCTTTTCCCGGATCGCCTTGCGTGCGTCGCTCGGCGTGTCGCCGTCATAGGTGAACACGCCTACCCGGTTCGCTAGCCGCGTATTCAAGTCATGCAGCTCCGCCAGTTGGTCCTGCGCCAACGCTTTGGTCGGAAAAAGATATAGCGCCCGGGTATCGTCATCCTCCAGAATCGCGTTCAGCACCGGCAGGTTGTAGCAAAGCGTTTTCCCGGAAGCCGTCGGGGTCACGATCACCACATTTTTTTCCGCGTGCACCGCTTCCGCCGCGGCTGCCTGGTGCGTGTATAGCCGCTGGATTCCCTTTGCGTTGTAGGCGGCGCGCAAATCCGCGTTCACCCACTCCGGGAACTCCGCCCACCGCGCCTCGCGAGCCGGATAGTGCCGCACGGCGGTTAGGATTTCGCCGTCGCGGTCCCGCGCGGCAAAGCCGTCCAGCACCTGGGCCACGCGCGCCAGCGTCGAACTCTGCCCGGCGCGCGCCAATGAATACGCATTGCTCGCCATACGCTCCTCTTTGGAGTGCGGCTCGCCCCGATCCTGTTGCGGGGAAACGAAGTTTCCGCCTTTACGGCCGCTCCAGTGCACCTAAACGCTTGCTTACTAGGGGACCTGCCCCGTAACGATTATTCGCCTTTTGTTCGCTAAGGCTAGCACCCCGCGGCGAACCCCGCAATACGCGCTTTGTGCCTTTGTGAAAGATTGCAAACCTCGTGGCGGCCGGACATCCGCCGGCTCTGCTCGCTCCCCCTACGCCGGTCGTCCCGCCAATCCTGACTCACGCCAGCAGCTTCCCGATATCGCTCCCATACATCGGCTCATTAGCCATCGCCGTAAACGTCCCCGCTTCGTACATCTCCCGCGCCGCGCGCAGAAATGCCGCATGCGCCACGCGGTAAAGCCCGCTCCCCACGCTGACTCGCCGCACGCCCATCGCCGACAACTCTTCCAAGCTCCAATGCACGCCCTTCAATCCCATCAGCACGTTCACCGGCCGGTCCACCGACCGCACCACTTCGGTAATCTCTTCCTTCGTTGTCAAACCCGGCGCGTAGAGCACGTCCGCTCCCGCCTCCTGATACGCCTGCAATCGCCGGATCGTGTCCTTCAGATCGCGCCGGTCATGCAGGAAATTTTCCGCGCGCGCGGTCAATGTAAATGGAAAAGAAAGTGATCGAGCCGCCTCTGCCGCCGCGCGCACGCGCTCCACCGCTCTCTCAAACTCATAAATCGGCGCCTCTTTGCGTTCCGTCGCATCCTCGATCGATCCTCCAACCAACCCTGCCTTTGCCGCCAGTCGGATTGTCTCCGCGGCCGTTTCGGGCGTATCGCCAAAACCATTTTCCAGATCGGCGCTGACGGGCAATCTCGTCGCGGAAGTCAGCGCCGCCGCATGCTCCATTACCGCATCACGCCCCACCGCGTTATCCAGCTTTCCAATCGAGAGCGCGAATCCCATGCTTGTCGTCGCCAGCGCCTCGAATCCCAGCCGCTCCAGCAACCGCGCCGTGCCCACATCCCACGGATTTGGAATAATGAACGCCTGCCTCCGTTCATGCAGCTCCCGAAACGCCTTTGCTTTTTCCGCTTGCGTGGCCATCGCGTTTTTCTCCTTACGCCAATTCGTGGAGTCTCCTAGCCTACCATCTCCATCTTTCCCCATTTGACCGATTCCCAGCGGAAACGTTAACGTTAAATAGGTAGCTTTTCTTCCGGAGTGTGAATGAGTTCCCCAGAACCCTCGCCGAACGCAGCCCCTCCCCGCTCCCCATTCAAATCGCTCCTAAACTTTCTCAGGCTCGTGGGCATCAATTTTCTGATCTTCGCGGTTCTTGCCGAACTTTGCAGCGTCATCTACATCAACGTCACCAACTGGCCGTCCAGCAAACCCACCTATCACGTTAATTACAACTCCTTCTGGGCGGACATCAATCCCGCGTTCGGCGTCTGGCACCGTCCCAACGGCCGCTTCTATCACCAAGGCGGCTGCTTTAATGTGGTCTACACCACCAACAGTTACGGCGCTCGTGATGTCGAGCGCTCGCTTCGTTCCGATAGACCTCGCACGGTTGTCCTTGGGGATTCCTTCGTCGAAGGACTCGGCGTCGCCGACCAATACCGCCTCACCAACATCCTCGAGAAACAACTGGGGCGCGAATATCTCAACTTCGGCACCGGCGGCGATTTCGGGCCGCTGCAGTACGCGCTGCTCTATAAAACGCTGGCCGACAAATTCGATCACGATGTCGTGCTGGTGGGCGTGCTTCCCGATAACGACTTTCGGGACATGTCCTATGAATGGGGCAAAACGCACCACTCTGGTCGCTATCGCCCGTATTACGCGGACGATTTCTCCATCTTCTACACGGGAAAATTCGATCCCAAGGCCGGAGAAGGATTCTGGGATCACGTGGAAGCCTACCTGCGGGCGTATCTGGCTTCCTATCACGTCGGCCAATTT
The DNA here is from genome assembly GCA_035518915.1 of Candidatus Eiseniibacteriota bacterium. Lineage (GTDB taxonomy): Bacteria > Acidobacteriota > Terriglobia > Acidiferrales > UBA7541 > Acidiferrum. The sequence continues at coordinate 85,095 of DATIXE010000021.1, read as the reverse complement.
CTCTACTCGAGCCTGTACTGGCGTCTGGCGCCGCCCTATTCCGGCTACAACGATTACAACAACGTGGATTTCGCGCGCCTCGAACACGCCCTGGCCGACATCAAGGCCACTGCCGAAGCGCATCGCGCGCAAATGGGCGTCTTCCTGATTCCCGCGTACACGGATTTTCTGCGTTATCGCCAGTCACACGCGGACAAGGTTGGGCCCGCGGTCGAGCAGTGGGGCAAAGCCAACGGAATTCCCGTGAAGGACCTTCTGCCGGAGATGGACGCCCGCGCGGGAAAGGATCCACGCGACTTCTTTTTGAAATGCGATGGCCACTGGTCGCCCGAAGGAGGCCAGGCCGCCGCCGAAGCCCTCGAACCTTGGCTCACGCAGCTCGACCAGTCGGCGGATGCCCATGCCTCAGCTCCAGCCGCCGAAGAACCTTCCCCTGGTGAAGCAGGCGCCTCAGCGAAAGCGCCGTAAGCGCGCCAGAACTTAGCCCAGGACCTAAGTCCTGAGCTCCAGATGCGAGGGGCGCAAGCGCCGGAGGCGCGACACAAACCTCCTTTATCACCTGGCTCGAAATTCCTCTTCGGAATTCACTCCGCCGCTTTTGCCGCCAACGCCTCGATCACCGCAATATTCGGCAACAAATCCGCCGGCAAACCATGCCGCGCCTGCAGGTAGCTCGGCGCATTGTAAGAAATCCACGTCTTCCCGCCGGCGTCCTCCGCCACCAGAATCTTCAAAGGCAAATCGAGCGCGATGCTCGGCGCCGCCAGCATCAGCGGTGTCCCCGCCTTCGGATTCCCGAAAATCAGCAGCTTTGTGTTCGGCATCCGCAAACCCGCGCTGGCCGCTTCGCCGCTGTGATCCACCACGGTGAATAATTTCACCCCCTTCGCCTGCAAAATCCCTTCCAACCTGGCAACCGTGTCGTACACCGAATGGTGCGACTCCACGCGAACGATTCCATTTCCCATTCCTGTCGCAGTCGAACTCGCCATGATTTCCTCCTGTCTCCTAGATGCATGCACCACCGAATTCGGATTCGCGAAAACCAGATAACCCGCCATCACCAGCCCCAGGAGAATGAGTGCCCCGGCCACCCCCACCGCCAGCACCGGCCGCCGCGTGAACAGCGATGCCCCACTCTGCAATTCCTTCAGCATCCGCAGATGGCGCAGCATCGAAAGCAGGCACACCGCCACGCCCAGTAATATCAGCCCTACTCCAATCCATTGGGAAAGCCCGTACGATCGAGCGGGCAGGTCCGGATCTAGCCGGTTGAACTCCTGTAAAAACAGTCCGAATCGCGCCAGCACGAACCCAAGGCCCATCAGCGCGATGCCCGTGCGAATCCACGCCAAAAACGTGCGCTCGGCGGCAAGATAATCGCTCGCACTTCCCGGCACGCAATCCTCCTCGGCCGCACACCGACCGGCTTCTCCCAATCAGCGGAGTTTAATCCTACATGTGGTCTGAAGAGTATAGACCCAGTGTTTCGCGATCTACATCAAGGGGAAACGCGCACCATGACCACGGCATGGGAAGGAACCTTAGCCTTGTAGCTCCCCTTGAATTCCCCACTATCTTTGTGTTCCCACAAATCGCGCACCCTGGCCATCAGATGATCCGGGTAGCCGATGTCCGTCCAGGCAAAACCGATTTCGTTCTCGGCGCTGCCGCGATTGAAGAGGATCACCGCGCGGCTCCCGTCGCTCATCTCCTTGCTCCACACCTCCAGATCCCCATCTTTCTTGATTCGCGTTCCTTCCCGGCCCAGCGGATCCTGATTCACGTCAATCACTTCCTTGTTCGTCAGAATCTCTTTCGTCTCCGCCGGCATTGAGCGGATATCGTTGCCCGCCATCAGCGGCGCGGCCAGCAGCGCCCAAAGGCTGAAGTGCGAGCGGTACTCGGTGTCCGTCATTCCGCCGTTGCCCACTTCGAGCATGTCCGGGTCATTCCAGTGCCCGGGCCCGGCAAACGACTCGAGCCCAACCTGCTGATCAAGAATGTCGAGCATGCTGTACGAGCAGCAGTTTCCATTCGGCCACTTCTTCCGGCCTTCCCACCGGTCGCTGATGTCGTCGGTGGTCCGCCACAAATTTCCAATGCCTTTGGCCCACAGCCACGGCTTGTTCTTTCCCCATTCGCAGATGCTGAAGACAATCGGCCGCCCGGAAGATTGCAGAGCGCGATTCATCGTTGTGTAAGCCTCTTCGGCGTTGCGCGTTTCCGTGTGGCACCAGTCGTATTTCAAATAATCCACGCCCCACTTTGCGTATAGCAGCGCATCCTGGAATTCATGGCCCTGGCTGCCCGGGCGGTTCTGGCACGTTCCCGAACCCGCGTCCGAGTAAATTCCAAACTTCAGTCCTTTTGCGTGAATGTAGTCCGCCAGCGCTTTCATTCCGGAAGGGAAGCGCTTCGCGTCCGGCACGATGTTGCCTTCGGCGTCGCGCTCCACCTGCCAGCAATCGTCAATCACCACATATTGATAGCCCGCATCTTTCATGCCGTTCGTGGCCATTGCGTCCGCCACGGACTTGATCAAATCTTCACTGACGTTGCAGGCGAATTTGTTCCAGCTGTTCCAGCCCATCGGCGGAGTCTGGGCCATCGAATCACGGGGCGTTTGCGCGGCGGCCGCGGCTGCAAAAAAAAGTAGCCCGGCGAGGAGCAGGTAAAACGCTTTACCTCTCCCATCTGTGTTCCTCATTTCTTTCCCCCTTCTCCCTCTTGTTAGGTTTCCCCGCGAACATATCGCCTCCTCAAGGTGATGTAAAGCGTCTCCTGCCATTTTCCCGATTGTGCTCAACTGGAGATTGCCGGGAACAAAACATCCTCTTCCGGCGTCGGAACAGTATGCGGACTTTCAGCGTATCTTCAGGGCGTAGGCTCGCTGTTCGGGCACCATACTTGCGCGCCATTCTTCGCTTGGGGGGACGCCAGGTTTATGTCCACGGGGGACTCGGGAACTCGCCGGGGCGATCGCCGCAGATCGCCGCGCTACCACTATCAAGCTCGCCTGGAAATCGAATGGGGTTCCGCGCGCCTGAAGGCGCGCACGCGCGACATCAGCATCGGCGGAATGTTCATCGAATCGGAAGACATTCTTTGGGTTGGCGCGGGCTTTCGCGCGCGGCTGATCAACGATCGGCCCGTGTGGCTGGAATGCTCCGTCAAGCGCGTCGAGCCGGGGCTCGGTATGGGAGTGACGATTGCTCATCCTGAGGAGCAGAGCACCGCGGAGTATCGGGAGATCTTGGCGAGGCTCTCGCGAAGTTCGTAAAGCCGTATACTATTTTCTATGACCCACTGCCTGGATTGTGGTGCAGAGCGCTCCAGCGATCAGTGTCCCGTTTGCGGCTTGACGTCCGCCGCCGCCGAACTGGTCTTCCGCCGGCGCCTCATTCGCCAGATGGCCATTTTCGTTGCCGGGTCGCTGCTGTTTCCCTATGTCAGCCAGATTTATCCCCCGTTGGACATTGACACCATGCTGGTGTTCTTCGGCCTGATCTTTTTTCTGGGATTGACGCTGGCGATCCTTCTGGAAAGCCGCGCGCGCGCCCGCAAGGAGATCGAGATTCTGCGGCATCTATTTACCGGGCTGATTCCGATTCCACTGCTCCTTTCGGCCGCGCTTTTCCTGAATGGCAAGTTGGATTCCTCAAAGGATGTTGTGTTTCATCCCACGGTTGTGGAGAGCCGTTACCAGATGAAAGGCGTGATTCGCGGCACGCGCCGCCTGTTTGTCCCCTCGTGGCGGCCGGACCATCGCGTCGAGCGCCTCGCCGTGGACTTGGACGATTTCGATCGCTTTCACAACGGGGACAAGATCAACGTCGGCGTCGCTCCCGGCGAGCTTGGGATTCCTTGGCTGTACGGAGTCTATAGGCGCTGAGAGAGCAGCGAGCGGGAATCCGATTGTCAATCTGGGCTTTTGGCCCCTGGGAACTGCGTCAATACATTGGGTCGCCATTGAGCGCTAACGGGATCTCCAGCTCCAGATAGTGACCGGTCTTTCCGAAACGGAAACGGATGCGCTTCATGGATCCCACGTTTCGTTCTTTCCATTCCTCGACATCAATAGGGTCTTTGGGAATGTCCGCATAGGACCAGTCCACGGAATCGCCGTGGACGGTAACTTTCTCCGGATCGATGTCGTAGACCTCCTCGTCCTGAATGCGGATAAACAGGTAGCGCTTCCAGAGGCGCACCAGCAGAAATCCTTTTTTCTGGCCGTGATACATATTCCAGGAGTTGGGCGCTTGATCATTGAAATGGACGATGGCGAATTGCACGGAGTTCCAGGTGACTTTTTGTGGCGGCGGCGTTTGCGCGGATGCGGCGCAACAGAAAATGAGCGCCGCGAAGAAAGATAGCCAGCGCAGGGTGTTCGTGGATCCGATGAGGGCAGCGCGGCCTGGGGAGTGCACGGGAAAAGTGTACGACGAATGGGCCGAGGGGCGGAAACCGGCCGGAACGTAGGGAGCCTCCAATCCTTGTTGCGTGGGCAGCGTAGAGACGCAACGCATAGACGCAACCCACAGACGCCGAGGCCACGGAGCCATCGCAGCAGGAAGTGCGGCGACTGCGGGGCTGTGGAAAATGTCGGCGCGCCGACATTTAAGAAACTACTTGAAGGTAATTCGAATGTTTTAGCGGAGTTTCCCGGATTGGGAATTTCCGGCCGAAAACCCGGTCATCTTCCGGAATACGCTCGGGATATGTCCCGCCGGAACCGTCGGGCAAAGTTACTTATGTAGTTAACAGTGTCTTGCTGCTCCGGCGGAAAGTGCCAGAGATGGAACGGCTTAGCTGCGCTCCGGCTAATTCCCGATTCGGCACCACCGGCGGCGGGCGTTCGAAAAACCTTCAAGTAAAATCTTAAATGTCGGCGCGCCGACATTGGTATTGCGGCCCAGCAAGCCCCCTCTCCGCGACTGCGGATACCGGAGCGTACCAGGATGCGAACGGCGGCCCCGAAAATCCAGGTTCCAAAAACCGGAACGCTGGGCACCTGCCGCGTTTTATGGTCTCAACCAAGTCCAAGTCGGAGACCCTAACATCGTTCCCGGGCCACCCGTACCGATTTCTTCCTTTCCCGCATCCATTCCTTCCAGCCGTCGCTCCATTGGCTACAATCTTTCACCAACGAGGTGAACTTTCCATGATGAGTCTGACTCCCGAACAGGCCGCACTCCTGCTCCAATACCAGCTTCCATCGGTCAAGAACGAGCACCGTACCACCGCCGCCGTCATCGCCGCGATCCCCTCGGCGAACGCCGAGTATCGCCCCGATCCCCAATCGAAGACCGCCGTCGAGCTCGCCTGGCATATCACCGCCGCCGAGCATCGCTTTTACGGAGGCATCATCGCCGGGGGCTTCGACTTCAACCCGATCCCGCGCCCCGAGGGCGGCCTCACGCCGGAAAATGTGGGAAAGTGGTACGAAGCCTCGTTTGCCAGCAATTGGGAAGGCCTCACCCACGTCACCGACGAACAGGCGGCCAAAATCCTCGACTTCCGCGGCGCCTTCCAGATGCCCGCTGTCGCGTTCATTGACTTCAGCCTTCGCCACGCCATCCACCATCGTGGACAGCTCTCCGCCTACCTGCGTGCCATGGGCGGCAAAGTACCCTCAATTTATGGAGAAAGCTACGACTCCGAGCTCGCGAAGAAAGCCGCCCAAGCCGGCTGACGCGTCCTCGATCCTCGGGACTAAACGCGCATCCGCGTGCGTCAGCAATCACTTCGCCGGCAAAAACATCACGCCGCACCGGAACATCTGCAATTCTGGCATCGGGCGGAGGTTGACCACGCGGGCCGCAACAAAAATCGCCGGGGCGTTCGGCGATTCCGGCGAAAACGGCACGGCGATCCTCACTTCTGTGGGAACCACATACTCGTTCTTCGTGCGGAAGCCCACGCCGCCCCGCGACATGTCAATGCAAGGCACGATGTCTTCGCCAAACGCTTCGCTGCGCACGCACGCAAAGTAGTTCACCTTGGCGCGCACGCGATTCCGGCGATCTTCCACCGCGGTAGCTGTCTTGGCTTTCGTGTGGTTCTCTGCCGCCGCTGCGCGCGGCGCCGGGAACGAGCTTCGCGTCTCCGGTGCCGGCGTCGCTTCCGCCAGAGTTTGCAGCTTCCACAGCGGGATGGTCTCGAGTTCCAGCTCCGATTCGGGTTCCACGCGTCCGGCAACTGCAGGATGCTGCTGCACAGGTTCCTCTCTCCTTCGCTCGGGTTTCCGGCGCGGCGCAGGCGGCGCTCCCGGCTCCGGCCTGCGCCATACCGTGGCGAAGCCGCATTCGTGGCAATAGCGCACCAGTCCGCCGTGGATCGCGCACACATCGAACTCGTAATCCCCGTTCAGCAGCGTCACCGTGGTTCCGCACGCCGTGCACTCCAGATCCAGTTCCAGCGGGCGCTCCTGCACCGAAGGCGGTGGCGGAAAATCTATCCCCCAGAAATCGAGCCCGTCGTCCAGAAACGCCACGCCGTACGTATGCTTGTCGCCTTGTTGGCCGATCTCCCCGACAACGCGAATCTCCGCTTCGTTCCCGGTTTCCGTCAAGCGCAGTGTCAATTCCTGCTCGGCAAGCAGTTTGTGCGCGGAGACTATGCCCGCTCCGTGCAGGCTCAGCATCACAGTCTGTGTGGATTCGGAAAACACGCGACCATCCGTGTCGCTTCCGATCAGGAGAATGGGGACGGACCTCTGGACGCGCCCGCTGCGGCGCAGTTTCTTGTGCGTCATCTTGGCTACCTGGGGAAGGGGCCAAGAATTCTTCCTGCACAGGATACAGGAAATGCAAACGGGGAGAACCGCTTTTCGCGCAATTCGCCCGCGAAAATCAGCGCCATTTGCCGCGAGAATCACTGTGCCGGGACGGAACAGTTGCGCGCGGCTCAGCGCGGAAGGCCCATCTCCGCGGGACACCCGCGCAAATGCCACCATACCAGTGCGCGATGCACCGCAAATTTGTCGCGCCACCGCCGCGATTGTCCCAGGCTCAACGCGGTCAACAAGCCGCTGACGATGGCGTCCACCGCGAGGCGAAGCAGCAGCCCGGCGCGCAACAGCAGGCCGACTGGAATCGGACGGTGCCTTGCAAAGTACGCATACCGCGAGCGCCAATATTCGATGCGGGCACCCGCCAGATTCCGCCGCGCAGTTTGTCCTTGCCCGTGCCAGACGCGGACCTGCGGCAAGTGCACGGCGGAAAATCCGGCCTGACGCGCGCGCAAACAGAAATCGGTCTCTTCCAGAAAGAAAAAATAGCGCTCGTCCAGTCCGCCGAGTTCATCCCAAACCGAGCGGCGCGCCAGGAAAAACGCGCCGATCACCGACTCCACCTCCAGCGGCTCGCGAATCTCACGTTCCTTCCCCGGAAAACGTTCGGGCCAGAACGCACGCAGCAGGAATTTGTTGAGAAGTTCCGTCGCCAGGGAAGGGAAGTTGGCGATGGAATTCTGTTTTCGTCCGTCGGGGTGATAGAGCTGCCCGCCGGCGATGCCGCACCATGGATGCGCGCGCATCCAGTCCACCGCGATCTGCAAGGCATCGGGCGCGACTCTTGCGTCGGAATTCAAGAGCAGCAGAAATTCGCCCGCGCTTTCGCGCGCAGCGAAATTCGCGCCACGCGCAAAGCCGAGATTGCGTTCCAACCGCGAGTAACGGATCTCCGGGAAGGCGGCGGGCAAGACCGAAGGTGTGTCGTCGGTGGAGGCGTTATCGACTACATGGATTTCCTTGGAGAGCGTGTCGCTTGAGGAGAGAATCGACTCGATGGCTTCGCGCGTCAGTTGGCAGGTGTCGCGGGTGAGCAGGATGACGGAAACGTCCAAACAGATCGCTCCTCGAAGGCGACACGAGTTTAGCAGGGGAGAAGCACGTGGGAACAGAGCGGAGGAAAGTAAGGGATTTAAACAAGACAAAGGAAGTTAAGGAGGCAAAGGATGAAAGCCCGGCTTGGCGGGGTTGATGGGTACTTGGCGGGGGTTCGCGGCGGAACACCGGCACAGAGCGATCGTCCTGCGGCGACGGCCGATTGGCTCCGCGGAACTTTGACCCTACGACCTGGAGCGCTTGCCGGCGGGGATGCTGGTGCTACCAGGATCGTTACGCCGCGGCGCCGTTGCTGTGCGGCCGCACGTCGAAACCGTCCCGCTTCAGGTAGCGATACAGGCTGGTGCGGCCGATGCCCAGGATCTGCGCAGCGCGGAGGCGGTTGCCATTGCACATCTGCAGGACTTTCTGGATGTGCAGCTTGCGCACTTCGTCCAGCGACAGCGGCCGCCAATCTTCATCTCCCGCCAGGCGCGAGTTGCGATGTTGCAATTGTTCCGGCAGGTCGCTGATGTCGATGAAATCGCCGGTGGCGGTGATGCATGCCGTCGAGATTACGTTTTCCAGCTCACGCACGTTGCCCGGCCAGGGATGTTGCAGCAGCACGGTCTGCGCGCGGCGCGTCAGCCCGGCGATGTTCTTTCCGTACGAGTCGTTGTATTTCTTCAGGAAGAACTGCACCAGCAGCGGGATGTCCTCCAGGCGTTCCGCCAGCGACGGAATGCGAATCTGGATGGAACTGAGACGATAGAAGAGGTCCTCGCGGAAACGGCCGGAGAGCACCTCCGCACGCAAGTCGCGGTTGGTCGCGGCGATCAGGCGCACGGTCACCTGCTTCACTTCGGGCGAGCCGACGCGCTGGATTTCCCGATTCTGAATCACCCGCAGCAGTTTTGCCTACATCGGCAGCGAAGTTTCCCCCACTTCATCCAGAAACACCGTGCCGCCGTTCGCGTACTCGAACAGTCCGGGACGCGTGTCCGTAGCGCCGGTAAAGGCTCCGCGAACGTGCCCGAAAAGCTGGCTTTCCAGCAGCGTGTCCACCATTGCCGAGCAGTTGCACACCGCGAGCCGCTGCTGGCTTACCGGGCTGATCTGGTGGATCGCCCGCGCCACCAGCTCCTTGCCGGAGCCGGTCGGCCCAACCAGCAACACGTTCGTGTAATGGCGCGCCACCTTGCGCGCAAAGTCGAAAACCTCCAGCATCGCGGGACTCTTGCCCACACTCCCGTGAAATTCCAGATCGCGTAGCAGCTGATCCTCCAGCGCTCGCACGCGGCGCCGCTGATCGTAAAGGGCCGCAAGATCGTCCAGCGTGCGCTTCAAGCGCACGTGATCCAGCGGCTTGGGCAGAAAGTCCGCCGCGCCCCGCCGGATCGCTTCCAGCGCTCCCTCCAGCGTGTATTGCGCCGTCATGATCATCATATGAACTCCCGGATCGCAGCGAAGCGCACGGTCCAGGAAATCAAACGGATCGGGATTGTCCAGATGGATCCCCGCAAACACCACGCGGCAGCGCCCCGTGCGCACCAGCCGCAAGGCCTCTTCGGCGTCCGCCGTGGGCACGGCTTCGTAGCCCATGTCGGAGATCAGATGCGCGAGCGACTCGCGCTCGCCAGGGTCGTCGTCGAAGATGCAGGGCGTCAGGGAGCTCTGCACCGGTGCAATTGCCACGGACTTATACGTTGCGTATGCCATGCCCGGTAGAAAGGCAACACCTGTGCCAAACCGGCTTCTATGTTCCGCCTGCAGAAGCGACGTCCTGAGTGCGCCTACAAGCGGCCGTTCCTCGAGAGATAAGTGGTGGGTCATCAGTAGCGTGGAGGAAGCGAAGCGAACTGCTGGAGATCGTCTAAGGAGACTTTCCGAACGAGGCAGGCCGCCAAGAGACGAACTTTTTCATGCCGATTTGGGCCATTGTCCCGAATTGGATGGGAACCTGCCCTAGTTCACGCCGTATTTTTCCCGGCCGTAACGCGGTTGCACTCCATTCAACCGAAATTGGTGGTGCCCTTCCGGGCTGCAGCCTACGAACTCCGCTTCATAGGGAATCGGGTTCGCGCGATGCACAGCGGTTGGAAGAATCGGGCGCACAAAAATGATTGAACCTTCGGCCAACATATGCGTCAGGGTCACGTGCTTCCCCGCGAATTCATCCCAATCGACGGCCGAGCGCTCCACAAAGAAAATCTGATCTTCATCCCAGCCGGAGACTTCCACCAGGCCGGTTTGCTTGAGCGAAAGCAACTCCGTAGATTCCATGAACCGCCTCCGCACACAAAAAGAGCAGTTCATCGGCCAAGAGCAAACTTCTAAATTCAGGCCAAACCGAGGGTTACCAGAACGCCGCGGCCCACTCTGTGCGGCGAAGAGACAATCGCCGCTTAGTTGATTCATATTGGAAATAAATGAGGGAATCTTCAGGGATGTTTTTCGGCCGGCTCGCTTGAGGCTAGAAAAACAGGTGCATCGCGAAACCTTCCACGTATGGATAGATCTTGCCAAACACGTACAGCGCCACCAGCAAACCCGCCAGGGCGTAGTTGCTTCCCCGCAGCTTGTCGAGATAGCCCTGTGCGGTCCGTTCGCTCATCAGCACCATAATTCCCGCACTCCCGTCCAACGGTGGGACGGGCAGCAGGTTAAACGTGCCGAGCAAGAGGTTCAGCGAGAAAACGATGCTCAGGGTGATGCCGGCGAGACTCGGCTCTCCCGTTGCCAGGTCGCGATCGAACAGATGAAAGCGCCGGCCTCCCCGCAGCGCGATCACTGCCAGCAGCATCAGCGTAAAGTTCGCCGCCGGCCCGGCCAGCGCCATCCAACCGGCACGCCGCGGATGCCGCCGCTCCCAGTCCGGATCGTAAGGGGCGCTCGCCCAGCCGATCATGCCACCACCAGAGAGGAAGAAGCTGAGTATTGGGAACACCACCATCCCGAATGGCGAGCGCCGGATGTGTGGAATTGGATTCAGACTCACCTGGCCGCCATGCGACGCCGTGGCGTCTCCGCCAATTTTCGCGACCAGCGCGTGCGACGCTTCATGGCACGTCGTGGAAAACAGGAAGACTACATACGAGATAAAGCCGATCAGGAGCATTTCGGGTGTGAGATCGGGCATGGTTCGATCGGCGCGCAGTTGGGCGCTACAAGGAAGCGCCTCAGGCCGCGTTCGGCGTCACGCTCTTCTTCTGGCCGAAATAACGGCCGGCTTCCGGGAACAATAGATAGATCAGCACGGCAAGATTCAAAAGGACAGACAGCCCGGCCCCGTGCCCAAAATGGAAGAATCGAGGCAGATGGACAAGGACGCTAAGGCCTGAAAAAAAGATAGTAAGCAGGCGCGCCCAATTCTGCCGCAGCAGCAGGCCGACTCCGAGGACCAGGTGGATTCCCGCAAATACGAATAGGGCCAGGCCAACGAATTTCCCAAATCCCGCGAGCAGGTGCTGCAACAGGTTACCTTCCGCGGCGAGTCCCGCCAGATGCGCGGCAACTCCACCGACAAATGCAACTCCCGCTGCAAACACCGCGAAAAGAATGGCGCGCAAAAATTCGTAACACGCGGCGAGTGTCACACCCAATGGACGCATCAAGTCTCCCGTAACGGATTCTCCAGACTAGCGCAAGCCGCCGTCAGATCAAAAACAATTACCCGCGAATTTCACACGCATTTGCTTCCCTTCGGCGCCTATTTTGTGTATCTTCCTTGTAACACGTGTGTTGGCCGCCTTCCTTCCGGTGTGCGAGGGAGATCTCAAACGGAGGCTTGCCGTGAAAGCCTGCTTCCTGCGCACACCCGCACCGATCGAATCGAATCCCTTGCAATTTGGCGAAGTCACCACGCCCGAGCCCGCCGCCGGGCAGGTGCTGGTGCGCGTGGAGGTCTGCGGCGTCTGCCGCACAGACCTCCATGTCATCGAAGGCGAACTCCCGCCGAAAAAGTCGCCGGTCATTCCGGGGCATCAGGTTGTTGGACACGTTGAAGCGCGTGGGGCGGGAGCGGAGAGGCTGGCGATCGGAGCGCGCGTGGGCATCGCCTGGCTGCACAAGACGGATCAGACTTGCCCGTACTGCCACAGGGGCGAGGAAAATCTTTGCGACCATCCGCAATTTACCGGCTACACCGTGAACGGCGGGTACGCGGAATACATCATTGCCGCCGAACAGTTCGTCTACCCCTTACCGGAGACTCTTGCCGCCGAATCCGCAGCCCCGCTGCTATGCGCGGGGATCATCGGATATCGCTGTTTGCGCTTGAGCAGGGTAAAATCCGGTGCCCGGCTGGGACTTTACGGATTTGGCGCCGCCGGCCACGTGGCGATTCAAGTGGCCCGCCAATGGGGAGTGGAGGTTTACGCTTGCACGCGCGACCCGCGGCACCAGGAGCTCGCCCGCGAGCTGGGCGCGGTATGGACTGGCGGAACGCTGGCGGCCCCGCCCGAGGAACTCGATGCAGCCATCGTATTCGCGCCTGCTGGAGAAATCGTCCCCGCCGCATTGGCCGCCCTTCGCAAGGGAGGCCGCCTGATTCTGGGCGGCATCCACATGAGCGATCTTCCTAGTTTTCCCTATTCTTTATTGTATGAAGAGAGGATGATTCGCAGCGTGGCCAACAATACCCGGCAAGACGGAGAGGAATTTCTGCGGCTGGCCGCGGAGATTCCCGTGCGGACCCACGTTCAGGTGTTTCCGCTGGAAGACGCGAATCGCGCACTGAATTTGTTAAAAAATGACGCGATTCCCGGAGCCGCCGTGCTGCGCATCCATTCCTGAATGGGATACATCCAAGACAAGTCATCCGCCCCCAAATGAGGCAAGCCTGATGGACACATCCTCGCAGCTTCGCATGGCGCTTTGCGCCTTCGTGTTAATTGCCGCCGGATGCTCGTTCGCGGCCCCGGGCGTCAGCTCAGGCCCGGCGCAGCAAGCGCCTTCGGGAGCGAATTCTCCACCAGAGGCGATCAGTGCCGCGGGCCAAACGGAAATGCGCGACGCCCTGGACAAGGCGAGACTCGACGCGTTGCAGTGGCCGAATTTCGCGCGCATCGCGCCGCACGCTCGGGAACTTTACCAAAAAGACGGCTACGCCCTGGTCTGGACCCGCCGCGGGAAACTGACGGAGCAGGCCATCGCGCTGATCGACATTCTGGAGCACGCCGAGCAAAAAGGGCTCGATAGCAAGGATTACGATGGAGAGCGCTGGCCGGAGCGCGAAAAAGCAGTTGCGGCCGCCGCAAAGCCCGACGAGGCCGCGCTCGTCAAGTTCGACCTGGCCCTCACGGTGTCCGGCCTGCGCTACGCTTCGGACCTCCATTTGGGCAAAGTGGACCCGGGGACGCTGCACACGAATTTTGAGCCCGAGCGCAACGAATACGACCTCTGCGATTTTCTGCTGAAGCATGTGGCGCCTTCGGACAACGTCACCGAGGCGTTTTCCCATGTCGAGGTTCCGTATCTCGGCTACAAAAGGACGCTGGCCGCGCTACAAAAGTACGAGCAGTTGGAGAAGGAAGAGAAGCTCGATCCGCTGCCCGCAGTTGCCAAGCCAATCCTGCCGGGGAAGCCATACGCCGCCGTGCCGCAACTCATCGAGCGCCTGAAGTTTCTGGGAGATCTGCCGTCCGCTGCCTCTGTTGGAGCTGACCCCGCGCTCTATCAAGGGGACGCGGTCGAGGGAGTCAAACACTTCCAGGCGCGGCACGGCTTGGAAGCCCAGGGAAAACTCGGCGCACAGACCGTTGCGGAATTAAACGTGCCTATGAGTGTTCGCGTGCGACAACTCAAATTGTCGCTGGAGCGCTGGCGTTGGCTGCCGCACAATTTTGACGTCGCCCCCATTGTCGTGAACATCCCGGAATTTCTTTTGCGCGGCTACGACAAGGACCGCAAGGTCATTATCACGATGCCGGTTGTGGTCGGTCGGGCGATGCGCACGGAAACGCCCGTGATGGAAGAAGACATGAAGTACCTTATCTTCTGGCCGTATTGGAACGTGCCGCCCAGCATCCTGCGCGGCGAGATCATTCCGAAAATCGTCAAGGATCCCGCTTATTTGCAGAAGAATCAGTTCGAGGTAACCACCTACTCGGGCGAGGTCGTCACCGATGGCATCGTCAACGACGAAGTCCTGGCCCAGTTGCGGGCCGGGAAGCTCATGGTGCGGCAGAAGCCCGGCCCGAAGAACGCGCTGGGACTCATCAAGTTCATTTTTCCCAACGACAACAATGTGTATTTGCATTCGACACCAGCCCAGGCGGTCTTCTCTGAATCGCGCAGGGATTTCAGCCACGGCTGCGTGCGCGTGGCGGAGCCGGAAAAGTTAGCGGTTTATGTCCTGCGCAACAATCCGGGCTGGACGCCGGAGCGCGTGGCGGCGGCGTTCAAGGCGCAGAAGCAGGAGCAGGTCAACCTGGTGAAACGGATCCCGGTCTTGATTGTTTATGGGACCGCCATTTCGCCGGAAGACGGCGAGGTGGACTTTTTCAGCGACATCTACGGGCACGACAAGAAGCTGGCCACATTGTTCGAGCAGGCGTACGCATCGCGAAACTAGTTGGCGGAAAAGTGCGGGGAATCTCAGTCGCCGGAAGCGTTGTGCACGGCACACCCATAGCACCACGTCCGCACGCGACCGGTGTCCACGTGGACAAACTCGGAACGCGGATAGTAGCCGACGCCTCCTTCATGCAGAGCGAGGGCCGCGTTGCGAAGCGCCAGCGTGCTAACCCCTGGGATGCGGATGTCAATCGCATGCGCCTGCATATGCAGGCTGTTCTTTGCCACACCCGGTGAGTGTGCCCGCAGGAATTCGTTGCTCCACGAGGAGCGGTAGCCGCAGATGACGTCGATCTCCGCACCAGGATGCCCGACGGCGGCGGTGAGCTCAGAGAGGATATCAAATACCCGCGGATCGTAATGCTTCACTTCGCCGGTGCGATGATCGCGCAGAAAATAATCGAGCTGCGCTTCCGCTTCGGGAAGAAAGGTGTCGCCGTGCTTGTAGACAATATCAATGCGTTCGCCCGTGTGGGTGTGGTACAGACGCAAGTGATGATCGAGCGAAGCGGGTGGTTTACCAGCGCCGCTGGCAGATTCCAGTGGGGGAGTGGTGAACATGCAAAGCGCCCCGGCAAAAAGACCAGTCAAAACAATATTTTTCAAACGGTATTCTCCAGGTTTCCATTAGATGGCCGGTGGGCTCATTTGGGTTTCCCGCCGGGACTGGCCCGTGGAGCCCAGTCTGGGTCGGGGATGGGCTTCGGGGCGATGAATTTCTCTTCCGGAACTTGTGTGATTTTGCATCACATTTGGGCCATATCACCCAGAGTTGGAAACCCGGCTAAGCAGAGCCTTTCCACACCATAATCCCAGCTCTAGCAGTAAGCTGCAAAGTATGAATGGGTTAGGCCGGCTGCCGACAGGCCCAGGTGCGTGCCTCGGTTCGGCACAGGAGGTGCACTTGCGGACAGTGCATTTCCGCAATCCCGAATCCGGTCTGGGTCAGGCCGCTCGTGCGTGTCTTTCTCTGGAAGTTACACGATTGGATTCAGAAAGCCGCTCTGCGGCGTTAGTCCGCGGCGAGAATGGGTATGACGGTGAAACCATCGAATCGCTCCCACCGAGTCTTCTACATGGTTGTGCTCCTGGTCTTTGCGGTGGCCCTGACCACCGCGCTGATGCTGGCCTCCGAGCGGAGCCCCGAAGGAACGAAGTCGACGACCCTACAGTCAAACACCGTCCCCGCGCTGCGCACCGTTTGCCTGTCAGGGAACCGTAATGCCTAGCCCTTTGCACCCATTGCGAAAATTCGGAGGGAGCACCCTCGGACTGCTGGCGATTCTCCTCGTCATGGCTGCCACCCTTCGCGCGGACATTCATCCGGTTCCACTGGACAAAAACACCGATGCCGCGAAGTGCCTGGAATGCCACGCGGACAAGGCGCAGGGAAAGCACGTGCACACGGCGATTTCGACCGGCTGCCTCAGCTGCCACGAAATTCGCGTCAATCGGGATGTCACGCGCGTCAAATTGATCACCACGACGCCGGCCTCGCTCTGTTTTACTTGCCACGCCGACAAGAATCCCACGGAAATCAAGGGAGTGGTGCACGCCCCCGCGCGGCGCGATTGCCTGAAGTGCCATGATCCACATGAATCTGACAATCCGAATCAATTGCTCAAAGCTCCCGAAGGCGGCGCCAAGGAAAATCTCTGCCTCGAATGCCACACTACGGGCCTGAATGTCCCGGAAAAGGGCAGCCGCCACGCGGCGCTGGACATGGGCTGCGAGACCTGCCACGTGACGCACAAGACCGGCGAACGCGGGAAGCAGGAGTTCGACTATCATCTGACGAAGCCGACTCCCGCGCTGTGCGTTGACTGCCACGACCCGAAGGATGAAGGCCTTCAGAAAGCGCACCAGAATCAGCCGTTTGGTACCGCGGACTGCCTGGAGTGCCATGATCCGCACCAATCCGCGATGCCAAAGCTGATGGCGAAATACACGCATCCACCGTTCGCCGACAAACAGTGCGAGGTATGTCACGCGCCGGCGAAGGACGGCAAAGTCGTGCTGACGCAGCCCGATGCCAAGTCCATCTGCGTGACCTGCCACGACGATAAGGCGAAACAGATCGAATCGGCCAAGGTCCCGCACCCCGGCGCGGCCGGCGATTGCACCGACTGCCACAATCCGCATGCCAGCAAATACATCGGCCTTCCCAAAACGAATCCTGTGGACATCTGTCTGGGCTGTCACACCGACATCGCCGACCTCGCAAAGAAGCCCGTGCATCACCAGCCCGCTTTTGTGCAAGGCTGCGGCACCTGCCATGATCCCCACGGTGGCGACCGCGACAAACTCCTTCGCGCCGATGGCAATAAACTTTGCCTCCAGTGCCACGGACCCGACAGTATTCCCCAGCAGGACAAGGACACCGGTGAATTCCTGCTCTTTAACGGCAGCGTGCGCCTGCCTGCCGATTACTACACGAAGAACAAAGTGCCCATCCTACCGCTCAAATACGGGAAAGGGCATCCGGTCATGGGACATCCCGTCTCCGACGTGGTTGATCCATCAAACACAACGAAAGTCTTCGCCAAGATCAACTGCCTGACGTGTCATCAGCCGCACTCTTCGCTTTACCCAGGCTTGCTGGCGAAGGATCAGCAGAACAACACCGCGTTCTGCTCGACCTGCCATAAGGACATGACCAAGCGGTAAGGAAATTGGAACAGGGGGACGCCCATGCTTCGAAAACCAATGGAAACGGCAATCTGGCGCTGGGCGAGGCTGGGCCTGGCCGCGGCCGCAATCATCACCCTTTTTGCCCCGTCCTTCACGCGCGCCGACGATAAGAAGAAAAAGAAAAGCAAAGAACAAGAACAGGCCGAGATCGACGCAAAAATCAAAGCGATCGACTATTCCTATATCGTCTGGCCAAATCCCCCGGCCATCGCGCGAATCCGGTACGTAAACTGGTACGCCGCCGATCAGTCGAAACGCAACTTACAAGGAAAGGTCCAAAAAAAGAATTCGTGGATGGACCGGCTGGCCGGCACGCAAACGAATGAAGAAGTGTTTTCTTCCCCCTTCCAACTGCTCCAGCCCTATGGGCTTGCTGTCGACTCCAAAGGCAATCTCTATGTCGCGGATTCCAAAGTGGGAGCGATCTTCATTTTCAACACCGACACGCATGCCGTGCAGTTGATCCGGAACGGCTCAGACGCCCATTTTGTTCGCATTATCGGGCTGGCTATGGACGACGATGATCGCTTGTTCGTTTCGGACCCCGGTTTGCGGCATGTGCTGGTTTTCGACAAGAACCATAAGGCTCAGGACGTGATTACGGAAGGAATGGTTGAGCCGGGCGAGCTGGCCCTCGACCGGCAAAACAGGCTCCTGTATGTTTCGGACGTCAATCTCGATCAGGTCCTGGTCTACGATGCGGACACCCTGAAGCTGGTTCGCAAGATCGGAACGACCGGACACCGCCACGAGTTAACTACCCCGGGAGACTTTGCGAAGCCGACCGGAGTCGCCGTGGATGCCGACGGCAACTTGTATGTTGCCGATACGCTGAATAACCGAATCGAGAGCTTCGATGCAGACGGCCAGTTTATCAGCACATTCGGCAAAAACGGCGATGGCCCCGGCTACTTTTCCCGCCCCAAAGGAGTGGCCATCGACGGCGACGGCCACATCTGGGTAGCCGACGGCATGCAGGACCGCGTTCAGGTCTTCAACAAACAGGGACAACTTCTGATTTCCTTCGGTGGGCACGGACTTCTGCCCGGCCAATTTCAAGGGCTCGTTGGAATCACGATTGACAAGCAGAACCGGGTATTCACCTCGGAAATTTATCCGGGACGCGCGCAGGAGTTTCAGTACGTCACGGACGCCGAAGCTGATAAGGAACGCGAAAAGCGTGCCGCCGAACGTGTGAAGGAAAGCGCGGAAAGAAAGACCGAGTCCGGCACACAACCCACGCCGGCGACCGCTAAGCCTTAAGCCAGGGTCGGTGCCCTGGCCTGCCCGCGATCTCAGTCAAATATGTTGAGTGGTTTATCCACGTCCCAGTGAGTGGGTCGCTCCGCGTTGGTGCCCAGTCCCCATCACCCATCGCAGCAGGCGAAGCCTAGTGAGTCAGGTCAGGTGCTCCTCGGCACGCCCTCCTAGCATAGCCAACCGGCATGCCCATGTTCTGCCTCAGTGCAGCATTCCCTTTCGAGTCCACCAGGTTCCTCTCTGTGCGGTGTAAACGCGGACCTGTGATCTTGCGCACAACAAAGGCTTTATTTCTTCGGCGGCCACTGTGTGATTGCTCATCACAGGTGAGTCAAAAGCCGCAAAACGGAGCAGAGTGCACCGGATCGAAGCAGCGCCCTTCGCGGGCCTAGTACCTTATCCGATAGAAAATTAAACACTTAAGCCGAAGGCCGCGCCGTGCAGACTTTGTATCACTTCGGCATTGCAGGTGCACTCTGGGACATCGCTGGCCGGCTCGCTCCTGGCTTTGGCCATTTCGAAGTGGATTCCTAGAAGTTCTTTGTGTTGCAACACAAACGGAGGTTTTACAAGTTATGAAAAAGGCGATTTTAGTAGCGCTCTTCGGGTTGGCCAGCGCGGGACTCGCGTTCGGCCAGACCGCGACATCCACGATTGACGTCCTCGGCGCTCACAATAACAACGGCCGCGGGTGCGCAGGATGCCATTCGCCGCACAGCGGGGCCTACGGTTCCGGCCATGCGGTCGCAAACGGCACTGATACCGGCAGCTACGCTTTGTGGGGGCAGGATGCGAGCCCGTTGTATGGAGCGACCATCCAGTTCGGAGACAACGGGAGATACAGTGAAGTGCTTCCGACAACGATTGCGACCGGCTCGGAAGAAGTGGGCGGCATTCTCCTTTGCCTCAGCTGCCATGATGGAAATCTGACTCCCTCGAACATGATGGCTAAGGTCTCCTACGAGCAGTCCATCGGTCTGCTGACCAACCCTGCTTATGGCGGCAATGCTATCCCGACGCTGCTCGGCAGCGATGGAACGACCGCTGGAAACTACACCAACGATCACCCGGTAGGCCAGAACGCGACGATCAGCGACATGACCGCTTACGGTTTGACTTTCAACGGCACCAAGTATGTCCAGCCGGATCCCGCCACCCCGTATGGCCAGTTCATCTCGCACTATGGATGGCCGGCCCTGGCACCTGGTAAGTGGAGCCAACCGTTTGGCGTGACCGCCGGAGGCAAGCCCTACGTTGTATGCACCACCTGCCACAACCAGCACGTCATGACCGTCTACACCTCAACAGCGGCCAGCCAGATCCAGAATGACGGCGGCGGCAAGTACTACGCCACCATGTTCTTCATCAACGGTCCTTATAACCCGAACCTGACGAACGCGAATCTGGCCAAGGGCACGATGGCTCCGTCCACCACCCAGTTCTGCCGTCAGTGCCACTTTGGCGAAGCTAACGAAGCCAATAACACCTTTACCATCCCCACCGCTTTCTAGTGCAACCTCTGGCTGTTTGGGGGAGAGAGACTTTTCTCTCCCCCTTTTTCATAGAAAGGAACGGAGGAATTTCAAAATGAGGTACCTGGTAGTTTTCGCTCTACTACTAGCGGCAGCGGCAAACGCAAGTTCTCAAGTGCCCTCTCACGGATCTACCACTCCCGGCCACTCCAATTCTCCCGCGGCGTCCCCCTTCCAGGTCAGCGACAAACCCGTAGCCAAGGTAAACGAGGCGATTCTCACGGATCGCGACCTGCTCCGCGAGATGCTGCAGATTTTCCCTTACGCCAGCCAGCACAATGGATTTCCGAAAGCACAGGAAGCTTCGATCCGTCAGGGCGCGTTGCAGATGATTATTTTCGAGGAACTCGTTTACCAGGAAGCGCTGCGCCGCAAGTTGACCGTGAGTCCGCAAGTCCTGAATCAATCCGAGCACGACTTCAAGGGCCAGTTTCATTCCGCACAGGAATATCAGCAGTACCTCAACGTGGAAATGGGTGGATCCGAGCAGACTGTCCGCAACAAGATCAAGCGCTCTTTGCTCATTGAAAAAGTTCTCACCAGCGACGTTGAAAACAAGTGTGGGGTGACCCTCGCCGAGGCCAAAGCCTACTACGACAAGAATCCCGCGCGCTTCCGGATCGTCGAAGCCTACACCTTCCAATCCATCTCGATCATTCCGCCGCTGCACCCCGCGCCGGAGCAACAAAAGGAAGCCGCCAAGCGCGCCGCTGAAATTCTCAAACAAGCGCAAGCGACGAGCAGCTATCAGGAGTTTGGGCTGCTGGCGGAAAAGGTTTCGGAAGACGATTTCCGCGTGAACATGGGCGATCACCATTCCGTCGATAAAGAGAAACTTCCTCCTCAGGTGGTGAAGGCGTTTTCCGCGATGAAGCCGGGCAGCGTCAGCGGCATGATTCAAATCGAATCGGCCTATACGGTTCTTCGGCTCAACGCTCACACTCCGGCGGGCATGAAGAGCTTCGACTCGGTCAAGGCGGAGCTCCGCAAGGAATTGCAAAAGGCTAAGTATGAGAGCCTCCGGGCTGGACTCGACAAGTCCCTAAGGGCCCGCGCCAAAGTGGAAATCCTCTAGGGACAAACGAAGGTGGCGCGTGAAGTGCAGACTCATCCACGTTGGCTGGCTGTTGCTGGTGATGGCTCCGGTCGCGTCTGCGCAGCTCCAGGCTGGCGACAACGTCACCATGCAGATGAATGGCACGCTGACCGGCGGTTACTCCGGCAACTACGGCAACCAGATTCCCTCCAGCCACACGCTTGATTTTGGGGCCGACGCCCAGCTCACCGGCGACTACTATAGTCCGAACTTCCTGAATTTCACGCTCTCTCCGTATTACGATCGCTCGTCGGCCAATTCGGCGTCGCAATCGCTCACCAACAGCAGCGGCGTGGACGCGGCCGCGAACCTGTTCAGCGGCAGCCACTTTCCGGGCTATGTCAATTACCGCTATGCAAACAACAGCACGGGGATTTTCGGATTGGCTGCGACTCCCAATTTTACGACTGTCGGCACCAACCAGGCATTCGGTGTCGGGTGGAGTGTGCTGCTTCCGAATCGCCCGACGCTTTCGGTCAGCTACGCACAAGGAAGCGGCAACGGCAACGTATTCGGGACGGATCAGGAATCCACCTCCTCGACCAAGACCTTCAATGTGCGGTCTTCGTACACGTACGCCGGCTGGAACCTGCTCGCCTACTTTCATCACCTGAACATCGACGCGAAATACCCGGAATTCATCAGCGGCGAAACGGGAAACAACCTGAACAATTCCGGTGGCAACGACGTTGGCGTGGCGGCAAGCCACGCCCTGCCGTGGCAGGGCAGCATCGCGATGAACTATAGCCACTACAGCTATTCCAGCGATTACAGCTCGGAACTTGCAGACGCCTCGAACGCCACCAACTATTCCATCAATCTGGAAACGGCCAATCTAATCTTCCGTCCCACCCAGAAACTCAGCCTCTTCGCGAGCCAGTCGTTTACCACGGATATCAACGGCTTCCTCTACCAAAATCTGATTGAGAATAACGGCGGGATACCAATCAACCAGTCGAGCTCCCAGTCGTTTGCGAACACCGTCAGCGGCGGGGCCAGCTACAATTTCCTCCCCAATTTTTATAGCACCGCGCAAATCACCTATTACAACGAGATGTATCTCGGGAACACCTACGACGGAAGCTACTTTACGGGGACCGTCGGCTATGCGAAGAGGCTCCTGAGGACTTTCACCTTTTCCGCAACGGTCATCGACACCACAAACAAGTTTTCCAATAACTCCCTGGGCTTCATCGGCAACGTAAACGCGTTTCACGCATTCGGGCCGTGGGAGCTTTCGGGCAACGTGTCCTACGCGCAAAACGTGCAGACCATCCTGGTTACCTATACGACCTCATACTTCAACTACGGCGCGAACCTCCATCGGAAACTCAACCGCGGCATGCAATGGACCGTGGCGGCAAACGGGAGCCGGAGCGGATTCACCAATCAGCCCGATACCCTGAATCATACCGAAGCCTTTGCAACGAGCCTCGCGATCCGTCACGTCAGCCTCGGCGCCAACTACGGCCAGGCTAGCGGCCAGTCGCTCTTGACCAGTTCTGGAATTCAACCCATTCCGCCAACGCCCGGATTGCCCCTCGGAGACTTGATTGTCTACAATGGCCGCAGCTACGGGGCGACGCTCACTTTGACTCCACTACCTCGACTGATGCTCAGCGGAAGCTATGCGCATGCCAACAGTTCCACGCTCAGCGACCAGATCAGTTCCTTGAACCGCACGGAGATTTACTACGCGCAGCTTCAGTACCGGCTTCGCAGGATCAGCCTGCTGGCGGGATTTACCAAATTCTCCCAGGGAATCAGCGCCGCCGGGACTCCGCCGGGTAATGAGTATTCCTACTTTATTGGCGTGTCGAGATGGATCAGCTTTTTCTAGAAAAAAGGGCGCTTCACAGTTTGAGCGGAAAGATTCTGGCGGCTGGCCTGGCCATGCTGCTGTGCCTGTGCCCTTCCCGCGCCGCCGCCGACAAAAAGAAACAAGAGTCCGCCGCGCGGATTGACATCCCCGACGTGCTTCTGGACGGAGGGCGGAAGTTGCGGTTTGAGCGCATGTTCAGTTCGCAGCAGGAAGTTAAGCCCAAGAAGGGCTTCTGGACGAAGGTCGTGGACGTCGTCATCGGGGCGCCGGACTACCACGGCATGATCCGTCCGTACAGTATTGCCACGGATTCGAAGGGCAGAATTATCGTCACCGACCCGGGCGCCCGCGGCGTGCACATCTTCGACTTCAATAAGGAAAAATACAAATTTTTGTCGCGGCAGGATACCGACCGCAATCCGCTGATTTCTCCGCAGTGCGTTGCCGTGGACTCCGAAGATCGCATTTATGTGACCGACTCGGAAGCCGGGAAGATCTTCGTCTTCAGCCCGTCCGGCAAACTGGAACGCGTCATCGGCGCCCTGAAGTATGGCGAAGGTTTTTTCAAGCGGCCCACCGGCATTGCTATCGACTCCGTGGCACAGCGAATTTACGTCAGCGACACCTTGCGAAACCAGATTTTCCTGATGGATATGCAAGGCAACGTGGTGAAGAAGATCGGCAAGCCCGGAACCAGCAACGGCGAGTTCAACTATCCGACGGAACTCCGCCTCCATGGCGACTCCCTCGCGGTGGTGGACGCCATGAATTTCCGTGTGCAAGTCCTCAATAAAGACGGTGAATTTGAGTACGCGATCGGGCAGATCGGTGACCACGTCGGCGCGATGTTCCGGCCCAAGGGCATAGCGTACGACTCGGAGGGCCACCTGTATATCGTCGACGGCATGTGGAGCGTCGTCCAGGTCTTCGATCGCGAAGGCCGCCTGCTCTACTACTTCGGGCAATCCGGCGCCGCGCCCGGACACTTTCAATTGCCAGCGGGACTCGCGATTGACGGTCAGGACCGTATTTACGTCGTGGATTCCTTCAACAAGCGCGTGCAGGAGTACCACTATTTCGCGGCGAGCGTGGCTGCCGTCGGGGTGAAGCCATGAAGGGCAGGCCGCTCCTGCCTGCGCTGCTCCTTTGCGTTGTCTGCGTGTGTGGAATCGCTTTCGCGCAAACGACGCCTCCGCCGACCGGCGATGCCCTGGGTATGCACAATCTGACCGTGGGCAGCGGCTCTTCCGTTACAACTCAGGGCCCCCTTGGCTGTACGTTCTGCCACGCGCCGCACAGCGGCCTGGGAGGGGTCACCCCACTGTGGAACCAGACGCTATCCTCGCAAAGCTACACCCCGTACACGAGCAGCACGTACAAGCAGCAGGGAAATTCCCAGCCCACGCTTGGCGTCACCAGCAGCTTGTGCTTGAGCTGCCACGACGGCACGGTGGCCGTCGGCCAGAGTCCGGTCTTCGGGAAGATCCCCGTGAACGGCACAATGAATAACATGGACGTGCTGGGAACCAATCTGACCGGCTCTCACCCGTTCAGTCTCGTACTTCCCATCAAAGACTCGCCCGATCTCGCCGCGACCCTCGCTGCGCAAGGCGCGACCGCGGATCCGACAGGCGCCGTAAAGCTGGTGAACGGCAACATCGAATGCACCAGCTGCCACAACCCGCACGTGCAGGGCATTGACCAGTTTGCGCAAAATTTCCTGGTTCGCGACAGTTCCAACGGGCAAATGTGCCTCGCGTGTCACGATCCCACTCGCATTGTCTCAAGCCAAGTGAACCCGTTGAGCGGGTGGACCGGCAGCATCCATCAAGTCGCGACAAACCAGGTCGCCAGCGACGCAAATGTCGGCCCGTATCCCACTGTAGCGGTGAACGCCTGCGCTTCCTGCCACATGGAGCACAACGCCGGAGGACCCGCCCGGTTGATGCGTCCGGCGACTCCCGCGGCTCCGGGCGTGGATCCGGCAACGCAGGATTGCCTCAGTTGCCATGGCGGCGCCAGCGCCAATATCTCTCCCTTGCCTCTCAACGTTTACGGAGAATACGCGAAAATCTCGCATCCATTGCCCTCCGGCAGCAACACCCACGACGCGGCCGAGCCCGCCGTCCTGAACAGCAATCGGCATGCAACCTGCGTGGACTGCCACAATCCGCACTCCAGCAACGCCCTCACTACGTTCTCCCAGCCTCCCGCCATCCGGCCGCCGCAGAACGGCGCCACCGGAGTCAGCGCCGCCGATGGCACAACGGCCATTGTCCCCGCGGTCAATCAATACGAAACCTGCTTCCGGTGTCACGGAACGAGCGTTGGCAAGCAGGTCTTGATCAAGTATGGTTATTTGCCCACTCGCCTGGTATTTACCGGCGACCCGCTGAATTTGATCCCGCAACTCAATCCCAGCGCCACGTCAAGCCATCCGGTCGTCCACACACGCAATAGTCCATTGCCACAGCCTAGCCTGCTCACTTACATGCTCAATCAGAATGGAACGCCTTCAGCCCGGCTGTTGGGCACGCAAATCTATTGCACCGATTGCCACTCCAGCGACGACAATCGGGAATTCGGAGGAGTGGGTCCAAACGGTCCTCACGGTTCCGTCTACCAGCACATCCTGGAACGCAACTATCAGTTTTCGCAAGCCGCGGTGCCTGGCGGCACGGTGACCAATACCTATCCTTCGCCCGATTTGAGTCCCCAGGGTCCGTACGCAATGTGTGCGAAATGCCACGACCTTACCATTGTTCTTTCGAATGCAAGCTGGACGCAGCACAGCCGGCACGTTTCCGCTGACGGTTTTTCCTGCTCCGTTTGCCACACGGCGCATGGCATTGGCGCGGTGAACGCAAACATTTCCGGCGAACGCCTGGTCAATTTCGACATCGCCGTGGTGGGCCAGAACAACGGGATGCCCATTTCCTATAACCACGCGATGAATACCTGCACGCTGACGTGCCACAATGCGGCGCACAATCCGGACGGCTCGGTCACGGCGAGCGGCGTTGTGACGCCGCAGAGCCTTGCGGCTCCCAAGCGCTAGCCGCTGGGATCGGGGTAACAAAAGGCGGCGAAATCGCGCGAAATTCGGCCCATGCAAAACGCACATTCCGTCCGTGGCACAAAGCAACTGTCAGGGGGTAGCGCCATCAAGATTCTGGCGTGTGTGGTTCTGTTTGCCTTCGCAGGAATCCTGGAATGTGGCCAGCTGGCCTCGTTGCGCGACCCGGAAGTCTGGGGGCATCTCCGCACCGGCGCATGGATCCTGCAAAATAAAGTGCTGCCCGACTCCGGAATGTACTCTCAGGCTCAGGCTTTGCCTTGGCGGGATTATTCTTGGGGTTACGATGTGGCCGTCGCTCTCGGCTACAAATTGCTCGGACTGCGCGTTTTTCCGGCGCTCCTCGTCTTCTTTCGTTTTGCGCTGGCGGTGATCGCCTTTCAGCTCGCGGGCGGCTGGCGAAACTTCTGGCCCGCCGTGGTGCTCTGTGTGGCGGCGCAAGCCGTTTTGTACCCGATGGGCCCGGTCGCTGGCGGTGCTTCCGTTCTTCTCTTCGGTGTTGTCCTTCTGATTTTGTTCGAGACGCGTCGCTCGCCAAAGCCTCGTCTGTTGCTGGTTCTCCCGGCCATCTTTCTGCTGTGGGCCAACCTGGACACGGGGTTTGTCTACGGGATTCTTCTGTATCTATTGTTCCTCGCGGTTCTGCCGCTGGAAGCAAGGATCGGTGACCAGAGTCCGTACTCGCTCATTCCGGCGGAAGCGAAGCCACCGCTCAAATTGGCAGTTCTCGCCGGAGGCGCGTCCGTCCTCGCCGCACTTTTGAATCCTTCCACGATTCGTCCGATTGTCGCGTTCTTCGCTGACGAATTCAGCCCCGTTAATTCCGAACTGCCCGGTTATGCCTCGATGCGATTTCGCCAGCCGCAGGATTACCTCTTGATGCTTCTGGCCATGACGGCATTTCTAGCGCTGGGGCTCCGCCGCTCGCGTGATTTGTTCCAGCTCAGTGCGTTAGCTGCCTCTGCGGCCTTGGCATTCCATGCGCAGCGCGAGGGCTGGCTCCTGGCGCTGGTCTCCGTAGCGGTGATCAGCGACGCATTCCTGCGGAGCCGAGACGCCGCGCTTCGAGCGCCCTCCGCGATCGGAGTCCGCGGGCAAATCGCAATCGGGGCTGCCGCGCTCGCCATTTCCTTCTTGTTTTTCGCGGTCTTTGTACCGCTTCGCCAGGACGCACTGCTCGGGAAAATCGCCAATTATTTTCCGGTCCGCGCCGCTGACTACTTGCGCAGTCACCCGCAGCCGCAGTCTCTATTCAACACGTATCGATGGGGCGGCTTTCTCGCCTGGTACCTCCCTGAGTATCCCGTGGCTATCGATTCGCGCCGCAATCTCTATCCCGATGAAACCGTACTGGACTATTTTAGAGTAATGAAGGGAGAGCTTCCCTATCACGAGTTCCCGCCAATGGACCGGGCCCAAACGCTTCTGCTGGAGAGGAATACTCCAATGGGGGACGTCCTTCGCAGTGTCGCCGGATTTCACGTAATTTATGAGGACGACATTTCCGTCGTCTATTCGCATGACGCAATGATTAGCGGCGGGCAGCCCGGAACTTAAATGGAATTTCCGGTGCATTTCCCGAAGGCAACAAGTTTCGGGCATAGAGAAAGGGAGCGACATGAGCCAGCGCGAAAAGCGCCCTGAACCACAAGCAGCGAGCGGCGGATTCTTGAGCGCCGTCTGGAGAAATCGCTTGTGGTGGATGCTGCCACTCGGTGTATTGCTTCTTCTGCTCGGCGGCATCTACGCGCTTGAGCATCTCTCCCGGACGGACTCGGAAATGTACCCCACGTCCTCCAGAAGGTTCGTGTCCCTGCCGTACTCGGGTTAGAGCATGGAACCAAGCAAAAAGGAACTCATCCTTGCCGTCGCCGTTTTTCTGGCGTTGCCGATCGTGGCGGAACTCGCCTTGCGGGTGGCGCGCGTTCCGTTTGACGCGCAGCTCTACGGACCAGATCGCGAGCTCGGTTGGGTGCTGCGCCCGGGAGCCAGCGGGCTTGTGTCTACGGAAACACCACAATTCGTGCACATCAACAGCCATGGCTTCCGCGATCGGGAGCGAACGTACGAGAAACCCGCAAATACGTTCCGCATCGCCATCCTGGGCAATTCGTGGACGGAGGCGCTGCAACTGCCTCTCGATCAAACATATCCGGCCGTCCTGGAAAAGATTCTGAATCAGCACAATTGTCTCGCCGGAAGGCGCGTGGAAATCCTGAATTTCGGCGTCGCCGGGTACTCCACGGCACAAGAATTGTTGCTCTTGAAAGAAAAAGTCTGGAGCTACCATCCCGACTTCGTGATTCTGGCCCTATACCCCGCTCGCGACATCGCCAACAACGTACGCGAGCTGAACAACGCCGTCACTCCGGAGCGCTCACCCTATTTCCTCGTGCGCGGCGATCAACTTGTTCTCGACGACTCCTTCCAGGCACAACCCGCCCTTCAGCCAGCCCAGATACGCCTGCAGTCCGCCGGGCTCTGGTTCGACGGCCATTTCCGCATCTTGCAAGCCATCAACACTCTGCAGCGTCACGCGAAAATCCACGTGGCCATGGCCGCGGCGAAACAGCGCGCAGAAAACGCCGGAATGGACAATCTCGAATTCGCCATTTATGCGCCGCCCTCCTTCCCGGACATGCAGGAAGCCTGGAAAGTCACGGAACATCTGCTGGTCGCCATGCGCGATGAAGTGCGCAACCACGGCGCGCACTTTTGTCTCGTCACGCTCGCCACGCGGCCTCAAGTGATCCCCGACGCCGCGAAGCGCGCAGAATTGCTCAAGGAACTTGGCGTCGCGGACTTCTCCTATGCGGACCGCCGGATAGCTGCCTTCGCCGCCCGCTCATCGATTGAGGTTGTCCCTCTTGCCCCGGCACTCTCCGCCTATGCCGAGTCCCATCATGCTTATCTCAACGGATTTCGTCCCGCGAACTTCGGCACAGGGCATTGGAATCAGATCGGCCATCGCCTGGCGGCGGAGACCATCGCCGCGAGTCTGTGTACCGCGGTAGGCAAGGAGTAGCGAGCAAAACTCCACATGCATCCGCGATCCCAATTTGTTGAGGAACTCCGTGCGCGCCTCCTGGCACACGCGGGGAAAGTATTGCTTCGCATCGCTGTTTCGCCAGACTTCGAGCGGCCACATGAGTTCACCGGCGAAGCTCTTCTTGATCGCGCCGAGCACCTCGCCAGTTCGTTTGCGTTTGCTCGAGAACGTTCCGTTGTCCTGCTATTGCTTCCGCATTCTCAAGAGCTGTTTCTTTTGCAACTTGGACTTGTGCTCTGCGGTCACATCCCAGCGGTTCTGGCGTGGCCTACAAACCGAGTGGACGCCGAAAAGTATCAGCGCAACCTCGTCCACCAGTTGAGCCATCTCCCCGCGGACCAGCTCATCACTTTGCCGCGTCTCGCCGGCAACCTTCGCGGCAGCTTGCCGTACCCCGTCGCCGGCCTGGCGATCGAAAACGCCGCGGGGTTTGAGAAAATCTTCCCCGCCGCTCCCGTGATGCGAAACCTCGAACGCGGCGAATTTCCCGTGCACAATGCGACCCCCGATCCCGACACAGTATTCCTGCAATTCTCCGGTGGCACCACCGGCGCACAGAAGGCCATCGTCGTAACCAGCGGCATGCTCTGCGCCCAATTTCGTGACCTGGCGGAGGCACTCGCTTTTTCGCCATCCGATACCGTGGTCTCCTGGCTCCCGATGTATCACGACATGGGTTTGATTGCCTGCTACTGGCTGCCGCTTTGGCACGGCGCATCGTCTTTGCAAATGGCCGCGAACGATTGGATCCTGAATCCTGGTCTCCTTCCGAAATACATCCAGCGGTTTCGCGGCTCGATATGCTGGCTGCCGAACTTTGCATTCTCTTACCTGAGTCAGCGCCGCGAACAATTGCCCGCGCATAACCTCGCGAGCATGCGAGCGTGGATCAACTGTTCCGAGCCGGTTCGCCTTAAATCCCTCCAGCAGTTTGCGTCATCCTTTGCCGACTGCGGCGTGCGCCAGGAAACTTTGCAAGCCTCGTACGCAATGGCCGAAACCGTCTTCGCGATCACGCAAACCAAATTGGGTGAGCCACCGGCCACGATCCCGCGCGCGCAAGTTCGCCGCGCGAACCACGCTCATTCCGATCTAGCTTTTGATCTGCTGGATCCGGTTTATGTTTCCTCCGGCAGGCCGTTATGTGGCACAGAAGTGAGAATCGTCGCTCCCGACGGCTCGCTCTGCCCTGAAGCGGCACCGGGCGAAATCCACGTCCGCGCTCCATCGCTCTTTTCCGGATACTGGGGCGCCCGGGGTTTCCAGACGCATTCGCTGAACGATGGGTGGCACGCGACCGGCGACTTCGGTTTCCTGTCCGGCTGCGAGCTTTTCGTCATTGGGCGCTTCAAGGACATTATCATCGTAGGCGGCAACAATATTTTCCCCGAAGACGTCGAAGCCGCCGTCAACACGCTCGATGGCATCTATCCGGGTCGCGTCGTAGCCTTTGGTGTGGAAGACCCGGAAATTGGCACGCAGAGTCTGGCCGTAGTCGCGGAAATGCAAGGTGAATTCCTGGAAGACGCGGCGCAAGCCCTGGAAGCGGCGATCCGAAAACTGGTGCTGACGACCATCGGCACCGCGGCGCGCCACGTGGCCGCTGTTCCGCGGCGCTGGATCGTGAAAAGCACTGCCGGGAAAATTTCGCGCGGCGAAACCCGCGAGCGCTTTCTGCGTGAATTCCTGAATCAGGCCTGATCTAAGGAGACCGCTATGATGCCAGACGCCCAAACCATCCGCGCGGCCGCCAATGAAGCGGCGTCCCAGTTGCTTGGACGGCCGCTAAAGCCCGGACAGCGCCTCGTGTCTTCGGGCTTGATCGACTCGCTCTCCGTGCTGAAACTCATCGGCCTGCTCGAAAAAAAGCTTCGGATCGTGATCCCGCCGGAAACCCTGCAGCCGGAAGACTTCGACGACCTCGATCTGATCGTGGAGACCATCGAACGGGTCGCGAGTCCCATTACGTGAGCGCGCGAATATTGGACCAAGGCGAAGAGAGTTGAGCCGATGACGTTTAATTCCGTCCCATACCTGGCCTTGCTCGCTCTCGCGGCACTGGTGTTCTGGTTGCTGCCCGCGCGTTTCCGCCGCACGTTCGTGGTCCTCGCAAGCGTCGCGTTCTATGCGAGCTGGGGCCTGTTGTTCGTCTGGCTACCGCTGTTGGTCGCGAGCATCGTCTACGTTACCGGGCGCAAAATCGCGAGCGGTTCCGCAGACAAAGTTGGCTGGATGCGGCTGGGTGTTTCCTGTGCCGTCGTTCTCCTGGTCTTCTTCAAGTACCGGGCCTTCCTCTCGGGAATTCTGCACTCTCTGGGATTTCCCTCAGGTACAAGCGCGATGTCATCGGCCACTTCCATAGCATTCCCCATCGGAATTTCTTTTTACACCTTCGAAGCAATCGCTTATTTGGTGGATCTCCGCCAGGGCCGAGTGAAAATGCCCGCCTTCGTGGAGCTTTGCCTCTTTTTCTATTTCTGGCCCAACATTCTGTCGGGTCCCATCGTTCGTTCGCGGGAATTAATGCCGCAACTCGCGTTTCAGAAGCGGTTCGAACCGAGATTTGTCTTTGAAGGCCTGGATCGCATCGTCTGGGGACTCGTGCAGAAAAATGTCTTTGCGAACATGCTGGGCATTTGGGTGGATCGCGGTTTTTCGCTCAAAACTCCCGCGATTCCTTTCACGTTTGACGGGTGGGCCCTCGCCATCGGATTCGCGTTGCAGATTTACTTTGATTTTTCCGGATACACGAACCTGGCCATCGGCGCCGCGCGGCTGCTGGGCGTAACACTGCCCGAGAACTTTCGCCAGCCCTACCACGCCGCGACTCCTCCCGAATTCTGGGCCCGCTGGCACATGACGCTGTCGAGATGGGTGCGCGATTACCTCTTTTTTCCAATCAACGCCCGCCACGCCGGCGCGCCTCTGCGCCTCTACGTGAGCCTTCTCGGCGTTATGGCCCTTGTTGGGCTGTGGCATGGGGCGGGCTGGGGATTCGTCCTGTGGGGCACCCTGCACGGCTGTTATCTGGTGCTTTATCGCGGTTACGAGAGCGCGAAGAACGCCCGCCCCGGCTGGAGCGAATGGCGACTCGCGCCATTCTTCTGGCGGGTGTTTACGCTCGTCGCCGCCACCGTGGCGTGGGTGCCGTTCCGCGCCGCAACCCTCGCAAAGGCCGCGGCGATCCTCGCCGTCATGTTTTTTCGAGTGAGAACTGGCAGCGAATTCGGACCCATCTTCTATCTATTTCTGGCGGGGAGTATCGCGCTTTGCGCTGTCGAGCCTTGGATGATGCGGAAATTGAGGGACCTCGAAGAACAGGCGGGAGCGGCCAGTCCTTCGCCGTTCAACGTCGTATTGCGGCCTATCGCCTACGCATTCGGGCTTCTACTGTTTCTTCTCTTCGACGAACATAACGCGCAATTCATCTACTCTCAGTTCTGAGGTAAACGCGCCCAGCGCAAGCCTTGCGCGCTTCCTTTAGCGGCCTACTGAATGCGCTGGCCGTTGGGGAAAAATACCGGAAACTCATCGTTCGGCCGCGCCAGGATCAATTGTCGGGCCGCGGCCATGCGGTCGTAGTCGAAAAGGAAAAATCCGAATTTGTAGTGCAAGGCCAGATCTTCGGGATCCTGCGCAATGGCCCACTGATATTGCCCAACCGTATCCTGAATGCTCTCC
This sequence comes from Candidatus Eiseniibacteriota bacterium, assembly GCA_035518915.1. GTDB lineage: Bacteria > Acidobacteriota > Terriglobia > Acidiferrales > UBA7541 > Acidiferrum. The sequence continues at coordinate 52,484 of DATIXE010000021.1, read as the reverse complement.
TGCGGACCTGCGGCGCGCAGCATCAGGTTTTGTAGCATCTCCATATGATTCAGCTGTTTCGTGAATGGCGGGCGCTGCAGGCGATCCGCCATTTCAGATGCCACGCGAGCGCGATCGTGCCCGGTAAACGCCAGCAAGCGCTCGCATTCGCCTTCGGTTAACGGTTCGGTGCTCGTTGCTCCGCTGCGCACTTCTGGAGGGAGGTCCTTCACGACCTGCGTGAAAACGTTGCGGGCGAAAAGGTAATTTCCCAGCGGCGTGAAATGCACATGGTCGTAAAACATCTCCTGACCGCTGACGCCATCGCGACTTTGGCTAGACAGCAGAGCTTCCGTATCCAGCAGGGTCGCGGTGCCGCCGGAAGCACCGGCCGCCTGCCGGATAATTTCATTGATGCGGGAATCCGCGCGGAAGCGCAGCGTGTCCAGGTCGCGGGCGCGGGAATAAGATTCCTTCGCTGCCGGAACATTCCCGAGTTGCTCCTGGCACCGGGAGATGCGAAATTCCAAATCGGCAAATTCATTGTCGAGTTTCGCCGCCGACCCATAGTCTTTCAGCGCTTCCGTGCAATTCTGCGCGCTTTCCGCCGCCACGCCCTGCTGCATGAGCGCATCCCACGATTGCAGCATCTGGGAGGAAAGCCCTGGCCGGTGCAGGGAACCAAAGGGAGCCGAATCACGCAAGTTGACTCCAACTGTGCTCAGCAATACGCGCGCACCGGTCTCATGGCCAATTTCAATGATCTCCTTCAAGTTGCTTGCGAAATTCCGATAGGCGGGCTGCATCCGCGGCGACTCGGCGCGGATCTGCTTGTCCAGGAACATTTCCATGCCCCGCCATTCCCGCTTCGGTTCGCCGGTGCTCGCAAGCAACTGACCGATGCGCGAAGAGCGCACAAAAATGCTGGCGCGAATGACGGGCAGGTTCATCGAGCCAGTCGTGAGCACCGTACCCGGACCGTACGGACCGACTACTTCATTGCTTCCTGCGTACACGACATAGAAATCCGGCTGATACTTCGCCAACTCGTGGGCTATTGCGAGACTCACATGCGAATCAATCGCTACCATTCCGGTGTTGACCACTTCGAACTTCACCTCACGAAATCGGGTGCGGAGCATCACCTCCAGATACCGGCTGAATCCGTACGCGAAATCCGGATCGCCCATTGCCGCCGATTCGCCAAGTACGAAAATCCTGTACGTGCCTTTTGGTTTCACCGGCTCCAGCGAGAAAAATTGCGGCGTCTTGATCATTCCCGGCGGGAAATAGGGCGCTGAGAAAAAGAGGTTGTAACAGTCTGCGGGCCGGCCGTGGATCGTGCACGGCTCCATAAGGTTTGTCGAGTAGCCAACATGAAACACGCGCAGCGCGCCTTCCGTCAAGACCAGCAGCAGCATCGGGGCGACGATCGCAAACGCGAGGCGCGGCGCCCAGAATCCCCAGCCTCTCTGCTGCTTCACAACCGCAGTTTTCTTTGCTTCGGACATGAATTCCTTTGCCGCCACTTGGAACAAATCACCGCCGGACAAAAACCGTAGCGATATCGTCTCGATAGGCCAACGCGAACCGTCCATCGGTCGCGAGCGCCTTCGCAAGCGGCAGCTTCGAATCTAAAATCACCAGCCTGGAGTCGGCCAGATACGGATCGCTTGCGTACGAAGGATATGCCGATTGGGATTCGTAGAAAACCTGGTCGAGGTCATCCCCGTAAAGATCATTGCGCCCATCTACCGCCACCGGCAGCTCCGGCAGATACCACATCAGGAATCCGCCCCAATTGAGATTGTTGTATAGGGGTCCCGAAAAGCCTTCACGGCGCAAATAATTGATGGCGTTCACTGGATAGTCGGCGCTGATTGCACGATCGATGCCGCGCGCGTCGAAATGTAACAGCGGAGCCGCGAACATCAGAAGCAGAGCCAGGGCCCCGGAGCACAGAGCAAGTTCGCTCCAGGAATTCTCATGACTTCGGTTCTCCTCCCGGGCAGGGAAGTCCGCGAGGCAGGCGGACGCCGAGAAAACCAGGAACCAGGCATCCCGCATCGTGCGAAACGCCACCGCGCTGGCAACCACAAGCAAAAGCAACCGGAACGGATCAATCTGCTTCCGCCAGCCCACCGCATAAAATCCTGCCGCGCCCAGAAAAAGTTCCGTGAAATTGCCGACATCACGAAAGCTCAGCGGCTGGAGTTCCATAATGATCTTGTAGGAGTATTTCGACTTTGCATACGCCAGCGCAGCCAGATAAGGATGGTAAAAATTGGGGCCGATCACGGTCGCTACGGCGCATAGCCCCAGGATTGCGAGCATTGGCCTTGCCGGAAATGCGCGAAGCCGCAAAAATGCCGGGGCAAAACCTGCAGAGGTCAATAAATCCTGCGCAACGTTAACGCCGACAAACAGACCGACGGCAAACAGGCCGTAAATAAACTGAATGTGCAGGTTCGCCCACAACGTCATGATCGGAGGAAGCCAATAGAGAAGCTCTACGCGGCCGGACTGCTGCGCCTGGAACACGATACCCAGTGTCACGCTGTAGAGCATCATCGAAAAAAACACGGGACGCGGCATTCCGTTAAAGAGAAACGCGGAGCAGGCCAGTCCCGCGAGCACCAGCGCAAGCCAGAATCGCCCGGAGATGCGACGCACCATCCAGTACGCGCAATACGCGACTCCCACGGTCAGCAGGGTTCCGAGAATTCCCACTCCGGCCAGCCCAAACCAGCCGTACGCTTTCGACAGCAGCACCTCGTAGCCCCAGCTGTAGGCCACCCAGGGCCGCGCCGCGACGGTCCGGGAAAGAATGCCCGTGTGCGGCACCGCCAGATGCCTCACGATCCAATCGCCGACTTTCAGGTGCCACCAGAGGTCGTAGTCGATCACACAGTATTTCAACCGCAATGCGTTGATCCCAATGAACGCGAGAAAGGTGGTGAGCGCGGAGAGCTGTATCCAGCGATTGCCAAAGAAGTTCATGAGTTCGCGGCAGTGGAGGCAGCGCGGCCTGCGGCAGGATACTGCTCGGCGGCTTGCCCGGATTCGTGGTATTCGCCGTCTTCGTTCACCGCCCAGACATCGTAAACTTGCCGCCCGGCCAGAATATTCCGCGCGGCCAGCAGCGCCGTCATCATCGCATGATCCTGATTGTTGTATTTGTGCATGCCATTGCGCCCGACCAGATGCAAGTTTGGGCAATGCGCGGCCAGCGCTTTGCGGATCAAGTCGACGTGGTGCCGATAGTCGTCATCGTAGACCGGATAGGCTTTCGGCTGGCGGATCACGCAGCCATCCACAACGTCCGCTGCAGCGCCCAGCCCCACCTGCTCAATCTCCTTTTTTGCCAGGGCGATCAAATCCTCGTCCGCCGCCGTCCAGAGTCCGTCACCCTCGAAACAAAAATATTCCAGCCCGTAGCAGCAAAAGTTCGGATCGGGAACCATGTCCGGCGACCATGATTTGTAATTCTGTACGCGGCCCACTTTCACGCTGGGATCGTGGATGTAAATCCAGTTGTCGCTGAAACGGTTTCTCTCCCGTAGGATCAATCCAATGGTCAGAAAATCGCGATAATGCAGGGCTTGCCCCGCGCGGAGCACGGAGTCCGGCAATCTCGGCTCAATCTCGGCAACCAGTTGCCGGACCGGCATGGAAGAAACCAGATGCTCGGCTTGATATTCCTCTTCTCGCCCGTCGTGTGTGTTCACTTTCACAATCCAGTTCTTCGCACTCGCGTCCCAACGGCAAGCGGAAACGCTTCTCCCCAGCAGCACAGTTCCGCCCATTGCCCGCACCCGTGCCGCGCACGTTTCCCACATCATCCCCGGCCCAAGCCGCGGATAGCGAAACGTCTCAATCAGAGTTTTCACCACTTGCTTGCGACGGTTCTGCTGTCGCTTCGGCAAGACCGCATTTGTGATCGCTGAGCCAAGAGACAATCCCTTGATCCGCTGCGCCGCCCAGTCCGCCGAAATCTCCTTGCAGTTCATGCCCCACACTTTCTCCGTATACGTTTTGAAGAAAATGCGGAACAACCGCTCCCCAAACTGGTTCACCACCCAATCTTCGAACGATTTCGGATTGCGGGCCGGCTTCAGTCGTGCCTTCAGAAAAGACAAAACACACCGCGCGGATTCCACAAAACCCAGCTTGGAGAGCGCCTCAAATGGCCTGAGCGGATAGGAATAGAATTCACCGCGATAGTAAATCTTCGAAGATCGTGGCCGCTGCAGCATCTCCGGGCCGAGCATCTCGGTCCACAGATCCTCCACTTCGCGGGATTTAGAGAAAAACCGGTGCCCGCCGATATCGAGGCGGTAGCCGCGGTACGCCACCGTCCGCGATATCCCGCCGACATACTGCGGGTCGCTCTCCAGCACCAACACTCGCTGTCCGTGTTTGCTCAGTTCGTAGGCGGCAGTCAGTCCTGCGGGGCCGGCTCCAACGATGATGGCCTGATAGTGGCGGTCATTCATGCGAGAGATTCCCAAGCCCCTGGATCGCGCCGCGATCTCCGCTTGGATATTGTCCTTCCCGCCTAGCGCTGCTGTGCCTGTGCAATCAACTGTTCGACGCCATTCCGGTTGGGATACGCGGGGTTGGCCGCCAGCAGTTTCTGCCACGCGGCAATGGCTCCCGGACCGTCTTGCTTACCCTGCCACTTTACGATGCCGAGATTGAAAAGGGTATCCGCCTTGTTCGGATCGTAGGTCAGTGATTTGTTAAACTGCGCGATGGCGCTGTCGGCGTTCCCGATGTACCAATATGCGGTTCCCAGGTCCGTACGGACCGATGTGTTTGCGGGCTGCATCTTCAGCGAGCGCTCGTAATATTCGATGGCCTTGGGGTACAGCTTCGCGTCGTAATAAATGTTGCCCAGTTCAGCCAGCAATCCCGCATTGTTCGGATCGCTCTGCAATTTCTCCAGCATTGGCGTAGCTTGGGTCTCCGCCGCTTCCTTCAGTTGCTGCTCGGAGGGAACCCCGCTCCCCATGCCGAAATTTGCGGGCGGCTGGCTCGTGGCAATCGGAGGGGCTGGCGCGCTCACCGCTTCGGGCGCGGCATGTGAAGCAATGGACTTGCGAAACAGCCATCCACCCGCGATTCCAACCAGCAGGCAAACCACCACGAGCGCCACAGTCTGCCCGCCGCTCCACGAATCGCTCGAAGTCGTTTTCAAGGTTTCCGCCACAGGAGTTGCTCCTTCCGGCAAACACTTCAACAACTATTTTTTTGCCGCCGGGTTTTGCTTGGCCTCGGCGATCAGCCGTTCCACGATCGGCTTGCGATCCAAATCCGGGTGGGCTTTCAGCAGTTGCTGCCACGCGGCGATCGCCCCTGGGGCATCATCCTTGCCTTTGTACCGGATCATCCCCAGATTGAACAACGCGTTCACATCGGTCGGCTGGTACTTCAGCGCCTGTTCGAGTTGGCTCAAGGCTCCGTCCACATCCCCGGAATAATAGAGACTCGATGCCAACTCCGTCCGCGCGGTCGCATTCTTAGGATCAATCTCCATCGTTTTTTTGTAATAGGTCGCAGCGGTGCTGAATTGATGGGTGCCCGCATAAAGCGCCGCAATCTGCGCCAGCAGCTTTGCATCCTTCGGCTTTTTCTTCAGAGCTTCCAGTAGGGGGGCCGCTTTGACATCTGCCATGGCCTTCATCTGTTCCATGGTGGGTACAGGGTGGCCCGCCGGCATGATGCCCCGGCTGGCAGCCGGCGCTGCACCGCGCGACAAACCTGCCGAAGTCTGATTCCTGCCGCCCAGCCAGAAATAGCCGGTCGCCAGCCCGATGATGAGGGCCGCCACCGCAATGGGGTAGACGCGCTTTGCAGGCATGCCGAAAGCGGGCTGAGGAGCTGCGTCCGGAGTCGAATGGCTATCCATATTGAGGTCTGCTCCTACGTTTCGCGGGTTCAGAGACTCTTGAGAGGAAGCGACTTGCAACCTTGTGCTGGAGTCCCCTTCAAATCCTCTCCTTTACGTAACCTACCGGCTTGCGGTCACTTGCTGCCGCGTCGTTTGTCACAGCAATTTGTGATATCCATCACACCACGTCAACCGCCAACGCCCACCTTCGCAAACCCGGGTCGCCCGGCCTCAATTGCCAATATTCCGGTCCAGTACGATAGACTGTTGGTTCACGATGAACCTTCACCGCGCCCTTCAGCGGCTTGCCCCGATTGCGCTGGCAATCCTGTGCGTTGGCACATTTCTGGTCCTCTTCCACGTTGCCCGCTCCGGCCCGAAAGTCCCCGGCGCCCACCTGATGCGCACCGCTGTCGCGCAGGGCTCCACGCACTTTGCCATCGCGGACTTCGATGGCGACCAGCAGCCCGATCTCGCGATGATCCGTGTTACTCGCGAGGACTCGCCCAGGGCCGAGTACTCCCTTGAACTTCGCTTGAGCTCCGGAAGGCGCGAACCCATTGTCTTGCTCGGCCCGGCCGGCGGCCTCGAAATATCTCCCGAAGACGTAAACGGCGACAAGTTCGCCGATCTGGTCATTACCTCGCCGAAAGATTCCGAATTCATCACCATCCTTCTAAACGATGGAAAAGCCAACTTCACACAAGCCGAGCGCTCCAGTTTCCCGGACGCCGGAAAGCGCGCCGCGTCCAACTTGCGGCGGAAGCATTCCAAGAAATACACCTGAGAAAATAGGCCCTCGCGCTGTGACATTTGTCACACCGCAGACCTGAAGTTCCCACGTTTGCGCGAGTGCTTCACTTGCCATTGCTTTTACGCGTTCCCCGGCCTACGCTTTTCGTATCGCTCCGGGGAGTCTGTAATGGACCGCAATTTTTCCATCCTCGACGGCAACGAAGCCGCCGCCTCCGTAGCGTATCGCCTCAACGAAGTCATCGCCATCTATCCGATTACGCCGTCGTCTCCGATGGGCGAATGGTCGGACCAGTGGAATTTTGAGCAGAAGAAGAATATTTACGGCGCGATTCCCGACGTGATCGAAATGCAGAGCGAAGGCGGCGCGGCCGGCGCGCTCCATGGCGCGCTGCAAGGCGGTGCGCTGGGCACCACCTTCACGGCTTCGCAAGGCCTCCTCCTGATGATTCCCAACATGTACAAGATTGCCGGAGAGCTCACCTCGGCGGTGATTCACGTCGCCGCCCGCACCGTCGCGACGCACGCGCTCTCCATCTTCGGCGATCACAGCGACGTAATGGCCACCCGCGCCACGGGTTTTGCCATGCTCGCGGCCAATTCCGTCCAGGAGGCGCACGATTTTGCTTGTATCGCGCAAGCTGCCACGCTCGAATCACGGATTCCATTCCTTCACTTCTTCGACGGATTTCGCACCTCGCACGAGGTCGGCATGATCCAGCCCCTTAGCGATGACGACCTCCGCGCCGTGGTAGACGAAAAATTTGTCCGCCAGCATCGCGAACGCGCTTTGTCGCCCGACCATCCCGTCCTTCGCGGCTCCGCGCAGAATCCCGACGTTTTTTTCCAGGCCCGCGAGGCTTGCAATCCGTTCTATCGTGCCTGCCCAACGATTGTGCGGGAGGTCATGGATCGCTTCGGGAAGCGTACCGGTCGCCGCTACCGCCTCTACGAATATTACGGTCCGGCTGACGCCGAACGGCTCATCCTACTCATGGGCTCCGGCGCGGGCGCCGCCGAAGAAGCCGTGGACGCCTTGCAGAAAGCGGGCGAGAAGGTTGGGTTGCTGAAAGTGCGGTTGTTCCGCCCGTTTGCCGCCGATGCGTTCCTTAGCTCCATTCCGGCTAGCGTGAATGGCATTGCCGTCCTCGATCGCACCAAAGAGCCAGGAAGCCTTGGCGAGCCGCTCTACCAGGATGTCCTCGGCGCATTTGCGGAACGCTACACGGTCAATCCATCCGCGGGTATGCCGCGCATCATCGGCGGCCGGTACGGGTTGTCTTCGAAGGAATTCACGCCGGCGATGGCCAAGGCGGTCCTGGACGAACTGAAAGCGCCGGCGCCCCGGAATCACTTTACGATCGGCATTCACGACGACGTCACGCACACCAGCCTCAACTACTCCCCTGAATTTTCCACCGAAGACCCACGGACGGTCCGCGCCCTCTTCTATGGCCTGGGTTCCGACGGCACGGTCGGCGCCAACAAAAATTCCATCAAGATCATCGGCAAGGGCACCAACAACTACGCGCAGGGTTACTTCGTGTACGATTCGAAAAAGGCCGGAGCGGTCACCGTCTCCCATTTGCGTTTCGGCCCTGATCCGATCCGCTCCACCTATCTGATCAGCCGCGCCAGCTTCGTCGCCTGCCACCAATTTCAGTTTCTTGATCGCATGGATTTGCTCGCCGCCGCCGAACCCGGCGCGACGTTTCTCCTGAATTCACCGTTCGGCCCTGACGAAATCTGGAACCACCTTCCTCGCCAGGTACAGGAAACCATCCTCAAGAAGAAGCTCCGCTTGTTTGTCATCGATGCCTACAAGGTCGCGCGCGAGGCCGGCATGGGCAGCCGCATCAACACCATCATGCAAACCTGCTTCTTCGCCATTAGCGGCGTCTTGCCCCGCGACGAAGCCATCGCCGCCATCAAACAAGCCATCCTCGAAACCTACGGAAAGCGCGGCGACGCCGTCGTCCAGAAAAATTATGCCGCCGTGGACGAAACCCTCGCTCACCTCATGGAAGTGCAGGTCCCGGGCCGCATCACGGCACTCTTCGACATTCAGCCGGGTGTCTCCCGGCAGGCGCCACAGTTCGTAAGAAACGTCCTGGGAACTATTATTTCAGGCGACGGAGATGCGTTGCCGGTAAGCGCGATGCCCATCGACGGCACGTTTCCCACCGGCACCGCGATGTGGGAGAAGCGCAATATCGCGCAGGAAATTCCCGCCTGGGACACGGAGATCTGCATCCAATGCGGCAAGTGCGTCCTGGTCTGCCCGCACGCCGTGATTCGCGCCAAGGTGTACGACTCTTCTTTACTGAAAAATGCGCCGGAAACCTTTAAATCCGCCAAGCCACGCTGGCGCGAGTTCGACACTCTTCGCTATTCGCTGCAGGTCGCTCCGGAAGATTGCACCGGCTGCCGTTTGTGCGTCGAGGTCTGCCCGGCCAAGAGCAAAAGCGAAGTAAAGCACAAAGCCATCAACATGGAGGAGCAGGCCCCCCTGCGCAATCCCGAAAGCAAAAACTGGGATTTCTTCCTCAAGCTGCCGGACCTGGACCGCGACAAACTTTCCCACTCTCAGGTGAAAGACTCCCAGCTTCTTGAGCCTCTGTTCGAATTTTCCGGTGCTTGCGCCGGCTGCGGCGAAACTCCTTACATTAAGTTGCTAACGCAACTTTTCGGCGACCGGTTGCTCATCGCCAACGCTACGGGCTGTTCCTCCATCTACGGTGGCAATTTGCCCACCACGCCGTACGCCATGAACAAGGATGGCCGTGGGCCCGCGTGGTCCAACTCCCTTTTCGAAGACAACGCTGAATTTGGTCTTGGGATGCGTCTTGCCGTGGACCAGCAGGCGCACTATGCCCGCGAACTTGTGACTCGTCTCGGCGGCCAGCTCGGCGACAATCTGATCAAGGACCTCCTCGACGCCGACCAATCCAAGGAATCTGGCATTATGGAGCAACGCCGCCGCGTGGCGGAACTCCGCAAACAGATCGCGGGCCTTTCCTCGCCGGAGGCGCTCGCCCTCATGCCCATCGCCGACGCCCTCGTTCGCAAAAGCGTCTGGCTCGTTGGCGGCGACGGTTGGGCCTATGACATCGGATTCGGCGGCCTGGACCACGTCCTCGGCTCAGGACGCAATGTGAACGTGCTGGTGCTCGACACCGAGGTTTACTCAAACACGGGAGGCCAGATGTCCAAGGCCACGCCCCGCGCCGCGGTCGCGAAGTTCGCGAGCGGCGGAAAACACACCGGTAAAAAGGACCTCGCCATGGAAGCGGTGAGCTACGGTTCGGTCTACGTTGCGCGCGTGGCCCTTGGCGCGGGAGACACGCATACCATCAAGGCGTTTCTCGAAGCGGAGGCCCACGATGGGCCGTCCCTGATCATTGCCTACAGCCATTGCATTGCCCACGGCTACGACATGTCCATGGGTCTTGAGCAGCAAAAGAAGGCGGTGCTTGCCGGCTATTGGCCGCTCATGCGCTATAACCCCGCGCTGCGCCTGGAAGGCAAAAATCCTTTCCAGCTTGATTCCAGGCCTCCCAGTATTCCGCTCAAGCAATACGCTTATCAGGAAGCGCGCTACACGATGCTGGTTCGCAGCGATCCTGTGGCCGCCCGTGAGCTCTTGAAAATTGCCCAAGACGACGTCGAGCGCCAATGGCGCGTCTATTCCAACCGCGCCGCGATGGCCGGACGCGCGGAGACTCCCCCCATCGCGCCGGCGGAGCCCGAAGCGCCATCAGAGCCTGCGAAGCAGGGAAAGGAGGAAGCATGAGCGACCTGCGAACCACCTACCTCGGCATGCAATTGAAGTCACCGCTGCTCGCCTCGGCTTCGCCGCTCTGCGAATCCGTCGACAATATCCGCCGCCTGGAGGACCAGCGCATCGGAGCGGTCGTTCTTCCTTCCTTGTTTGAGGAACAACTCGAGCTGGAAAGCCTTACGGTCGATTATGATCTCGCCCGCGGCGCGGAAAGCTTTCCCGAGTCCGCAAATTTCTTTCCGGATCTTCAGACCTACAATCTGGGACCCGACGGCTATCTCGAACTGATCCGGCACGCCAAGGAAAGTGTGGACATCCCGGTCATTGCGAGTCTTAACGGCATATCCGACGGTGGCTGGCTCCAATACTCCAAATTGATGGAAGAAGCCGGCGCCGACGCCATTGAGCTGAATATCTATTCCATCCCCACCGACCCAGGCATCAGCGGCAGCGAAGTCGAGCAGGGATTTGTGGACCTGGTGCGGCACCTGAAGCGCAGCATCCGCATCCCCCTGGCCGTCAAGCTTTCGCCCTTCTTCAGTGCTCCCGCCAACATGGGAGTGCGCTTCGACGAAGCCCACGTCAATGGCATTGTGATCTTCAACCGCTTCTACCAGCCGGACTTCGATATCGAGCAACTCGAAGTTGTCCCGAGTCTCGCGCTAAGCCGCCCCGACGAACTTCGAATGCGTCTGCACTGGACGGCGCTTCTCTTCGGCCAAGTTCGCGCTGACTTGGGCATCACCGGCGGGGTGCACAGTTCCGCCGACGTGATCAAGTGCATCCTTGCGGGAGCGAAAGTGGCGTTCATGACCTCAGCCCTTCTGCACAACGGCGTCCATCACGCCGCGCACGTTCTTTCCGAGGTGGATCGCTGGCTCGACGAACATGAGTATGTCTCGGTCCAGCAGATGTGTGGCAGCATGAGCCGCGGCGCCGTGGCCGACCCGACGGCCTTCGAGCGGGGAAACTATATGAAGGTTCTGAGCTCCTACACCACGCGCGCAAACATATTTAACGATTGACAGCTGCGAAGGAAAGATTCTAGGCCACGCGCCGTGGCATGCCGCCCCAACGCGGCTACCGCGTCATCAGCGCCGGTGTGAACACGTGGTCCGCCAGTTCTTCGGCGCTGGATACCAGGTGCGTCAGCAGAGCGGTGTAGGTTTCCTCTCCAAACGAGCGGGAAATGGGAAAGGATTCGCCCAGCGAGCCCCAGATTGCCTGCAGCGTTCCCGCCTCGCCGTAGTCGATTTCGTATCCGTATCCCAGGCCGAGCCGGTGGCAAACCAGATTCGCGGCGTGCACCAGCACGGTCACACCGTTCGGCGTCTTTTGTTTGTGAGGGTCGCTGTGATGCTCGATCACATCCGACACTTCCAAAGGAAGGCGCCAGAGTTCCGTTAGTATCCTGCCGCTTTCCGCGTGGGTAAAACCCAGGACGGTTTCCTCTACCCGATTTAAAGGTAAATGCTTGTCTCTCGCTTCTTGCAGCACGTCAGGATAATCATCCGCAAACAGGATTCCGTTGGCGAGGATTCCGATATCGTGAAGCAGCCCACTCAGATAAATTCCCTCCGGAAATTTGGCGCCAAGTTCTGCTCCCAGCCCCTGTGCCACCATCCCCGTTCCCAGCGCATGCCTCCAGAAAACTTCCTTCACTACCGTGGAGTTCACATTCGCAAACATCATCGGCAAGCTGCAGGAAAAGACAAGATCGCGGATTCGCCACAGTCCCAGCGCAATCACTGCTTCCCTGACTGTGGCCACGTCGCCCCGCTGCCGGAATAGCGCGGAGTTTGCCAAACGCAAGCATTGTGCGGCCAGCGATTTGTCATACGAAATCTGGCGAACCACTTTGTCTACGTCAATCTGGTTGGTCTTCTGCCCTAGCGCCTCACACAAGGTGGTCAAGACTGCGGGCATGGCGGGCAGGTTACCCAGCCGCTTGATCCGCTGCGCTAAAATTTCGTAGGTCACCGGGTTCACGGCTTCATCTCACCCATTCCGACAGCCCGCCTGCAATGGCTAGCCAAAATTCCATCGGCCCTCGCCGAAGTATCGCGAAGTTGGAAGCATGGAAGAACGAGCAAGCGTTGTGCCAGAAAAATCAGTGAATCACGAGGGTTGCAACGAGCGTTGTGTTTCAAAACAGAACATCCTTGCCTCCCGTGGTTCACTCCGTTCCTCTGCCATGCTCGCCTGCCTCGCCAGGTTCCAAACGCTGCAAATGAACTCGCTTCCCGCTTGCCTTTTGAACAGCTTCTCCGATGGGGCGACGTCTCCTCGATCCCCGGCCCGACACGGTGGCCCGTCTCGTGCACCGGATCTCTCTCGGGGCAGCCGCGTACGACGGTACCCAACTCTATGACCGCTCCCGAACGTTTGAATCGTTTTTTAGCTCGCCAGCCGATTCTCAACCGCGAGCGTGATTTGTTCGCGTACGAAATCCTTTCGCGCTATGGCCCGGAAAACTACTGCCGGCCCAAGGCGGGTTCCTCGGCCTCCGTTAATGCCATGGACGAGTTATTCCTGATGGGCATCCGTACGATGACCGACGGCCAGCCCGCCTTTCTCAACTGCACGCGGGAATTCCTCACCCAGGAATATCTGACGCTGCTCCCCCGCGAACTCGTCGTGGGTGAAATCCTGGAAACGGTCGCGCCGGACGAAGAAGTCGTCGCCGCTTGCCACCGGATGAAAGCCCTTGGCTACCGTCTCGCTCTTGATGACTACTGCCATGCCCCGGAAATGCGCCCGCTCCTGGAATTCGCCGACTTCGTGAAGATCGACATCCTGCTGATGAGCTTTCCTGATCAACAGCGCGTTGTCGAACAATGCCGTGGCCTGGGCATCCCGACCATCGCGGAGAAAGTCGAAACCGACCAGCAGTTTCAGATCTGCCGCGAGCTCGGCTATGACTATTTTCAGGGATATTTCTTTTGCCGGCCGCAGGTTGTCGGCCGCCGCAGCGTCCCGGCCAACAAAACCGTCTACCTGGAACTCCTCCAGGCTGCTAACGAACCGCTCTTCAACCTGCAAAAAATCTCCCTGCTCTTCAAGCGGGATGTTTCGCTGAGTTACCGCCTGCTGCGCTATCTGAATTCCGCCGCGTTCGCATTTCACACCGAAATTCATTCGATCCCCCACGCCCTGAGCCTCTTGGGCGAAAAAGCGATGCGCAAATGGATCTCGCTGGTAAGCATCGCCGCGCTCGGCGATGAAGTCGCCGACAGCCTTCTCCGTCTGCCCTTAACTCGCGCCATGTTCTGCGAGCTGATCGGCCGGCGCGCGGGCCTGACGCGCGACCTCAATGAGCTCTTCCTCCTCGGCCTGCTCTCCGTCATGGACGCCCTTCTGAATCTTCCGATGGCCGCGGTCCTGAAGGACATCAAAGTGGATGACGAAATCGCCCGGGCCTTGCAGGGCAAGGACAGCCGCTACCGCCCAATCTTTGAAGTGGTCCTCGACTACGAATCCGGCACCTGGGAGCAGCTCGCCGAGTCCTGCCGAAGCATTGGCCTGCACGAAAATTTTCTGCCGGATTTATACCTGCGTTCGGTTGGCTGGGCGTCGGAGATTCTCGCCGAAGTTCCCGTCTCCGCCTGAGCGTGTCTCTACCTGCGGTCCTCGGTAAACACCTGGTCGGCCACCTGGAAAGCGTGATTCGCCGCTGGCACGCCGCAATAAATCGCCGTTTGCAGCAACACTTCCTGGATTTCCTCGCGTGTCGCCCCCGTGTTCGCCGACGCTCTCAGATGCAGCCGCAACTCCTCTGTGCGGTTCAGTGCCACCATCATGGCGATGGTGACCAGGCTCCGCGTCTTCTTCGGCAACCCCGGCCGCGTCCAGATCTCGCCCCACGCATAGCGCGTGATCAAATCCTGGAAGTCCTTCGTGAGCGCAGTCTTTGTGGCCTCCGCCCGCGCCACATGCGCCTTGCCGAGCACCGCTTTCCGTACTTTCATCCCTTGCTTGTGCCGCTCGCGTTCGTTCATCCATGTGCTCCCTGGGTCTTCAGGAATCCCAAAACTGTCCGGTTGAAATCGTCACGCGCTTCAATGTTCGATAGGTGCGCCGCGGCAAGCTCCGCGTACTTGGCTCCGCGTATCTGGCTCTCGAGAAATCGCCCGTCGGCGGGAGTCGTCGAAAGGTCATGGGTGCCGGCGATGATCAGCGTCGGCGCCTGAATCGTTTGCAGTTTCTCGCGGAAGTCCATGTCGCGCACCGCCGCGCAGGTCGCCACGTAGCCCGCCGCGTCCGTCGACTCCAGCATCTCGAGTACCCTGGCGGCCTCGCCCATGTGCAAAGAGCGATACGCTGCCGTCAGCCATCGGTCAATCACGCCTCCGGCGATGGCCTTCGTCCCGCCCTGTTGCACCGTGGTGATCCGGGCGTTCCACGTGTCCGCGCTTCCAATCTTCGCGGCTGTGTTGCACAGCGCAATTCTCGGGAAGCGTGCGGCGGCGTTCGCGCCCAGGTACATCCCGACCATGCCACCGATCGACAATCCGCAAAAATTCGCCCGCTCGACCTTCAGCTCATCCAGAAGTTGCACCACATCGCCTGCCAGCTGCTCGATGTTGTACGGCCCGGGCGTCACACTGGATTGTCCGTGCCCGCGGCTATCGTAGCGCAGGACCCGAAAGTCACGGCTGAACGCTTCCACCTGCGGATCCCACATGCGATGGGTGGTGCCCAGCGAATTCGAGAAGACGACGACGGGCGCCCCCGCGGGCCCGTCCCACTGATAGAACAACTCTGCATCGGAAATTTTTGCGAAAGCCATGGTCGTTGCCCTTCTGGCTCAGCGGGCGGCCGCCGAGCCGTTTGCGCGCGCCAGAACGCCGCGCACGAAGTCATCCGCGCTCCCCAAATAGTTTCGAACGTCAAAGAGGCTCTCGAGATCAGCCGGAGTCAAATAGCCGCGCAAGCCGGTTTCCTCTCGCAGCACATCCTTCAAATGGCGCTTTTCCATAGCTGCTTTCCGGCACGCAGCCTCCACCTGCATGTGCGCGGGTAGCTTGCCCAGCCGATCGCCCAACGCCATGGATACTGCCTCCGCATAGATCAATCCGTTCGTGGCCTCCAGATTCTCCCGCATCCGTGCGTCATTCACTTGCAGGCCGGGAAGCATCTCTGCCAAATGATGCAGCGCGCCTCCCGCCAGGCATACGATCTCCGGAAGCGTCTCCCACTCCGCCTGCCAGCCGCCCAGCGCGCGCTGGTGTTCCTGCTGCATGGCGCTCAACACCGTCGCCACCAGCCCGGGTACGCGAACCGACGCGGCTAGCACCGTCGCGCAGGTCACCGGATTGCGCTTGTGCGGCATCGTGGACGAGCCTCCGCGCCCTTCCGCTGCCGGCTCGGCGAGCTCCCCGATTTCCGTCTGCGCGTGCAAGGAAATGTCCCTCGCAATTTTCCCCAGCGAAGCAACGCAGATGCCAAGCGCCGCGGCGATCTCCGCAAACCGTCCGCGATGTGTGTGCCACGGAATCGGGGGCAGCGGCAGGTGCAGCTCGCTGGCCAGCGCCCTGGCTACCTGCTCGCCGCGGCCGGACAGTGCGGCGAGAGTCCCCACCGCGCCTCCGAACTGCAGCACCAGGTTCTGCGCGCGCAGCTCCACCAGCCGTTGGCGATGGTGCAACATGGCATCCAGCCACCCGGCCACAATGAAGCCAAAGGTGGCCGGAAGCGCCTGCTGCATCCATGTCCGCGCTACCACGGGAGTGCTCCGATGCTTTTCCGCCAATTCCGCCAGCGCAGGAATGAGCCGGCCCAGGTCGTGATCGATCACTTCCAGTCCGCGCCGCAGTTGCAGCGCCATCCCCGTATCCAGTGCGTCCTGGCTGGTTGCGCCCCAATGAACAAAGCGTGCCGCGCCCTTGTTCGACTTCGTCACCTGCTCGGTCAGCTGCTTCACCAGGGGAATCGCAACGTTGCCGGAATGTGCGGCCTGCTTGGCAATATCTTCGAGGTCGAAATTTTCCGCGTGGCAAGCGGCCGAAATAGCGCGCGCGTCGGGCTCCGGAATCACGCCTGCTTGGGATTCCGCCCGAGCCAGCGCCGCTTCAAATTGCAGCAGGCTTTGAATGGTTTCGTGAGCGGAGAAGATCCGGTCCAGGGCCTCGTTCCGGAAAAGTTTGTCGTAGAGCCGCATCGCCGCAATGGTCTCCTCGCAGCAGGGCTCTCGCTTGCGCCGGCCCTCTTCCGCTAGGATACATCGCAATGGGCAGGTAGTGGTGTTTGCAGCTCACAGGAGTCGCCGCACGCCCAATTCAAGATAGCCGGAGATGGCCCGCGGCTAGGCGCGCTCCAGAATCACGGAAATCCCCTGACCCACGCCGATGCACATTGTGCATAGCGCATAGCGCGCCTTGGTGCGCTGCAATTGATAAACCGCCGTCGTGACGAGTCGCGCGCCGCTCGCCCCCAGCGGATGTCCAATCGAAATCGCTCCGCCGTTCGGATTCACGTGCGGCGCGTCGTCCGCCACGCCCAATTCACGCAATACGGCCAGCGCCTGCGAAGCGAACGCCTCGTTCAATTCGATCACGTCCATCTGCCCGATGTGCAAACCCGCCTTGGCCAAAACCTTACGGCTTGCGGGCGCGGGACCCATGCCCATTATGCGAGGCGCAACACCGGCAGTCGCCGCCGCCACAACACGCGCTTTTGGCGTAAGCCCATATTTCTTCGCCGCCGCCTCCGAAGCCACCAGCAGCGCGCAAGCTCCGTCGTTGATACCCGAAGCGTTTCCGGCGGTGACCGTGCCCTCCGGCTTCACCACCCCTTTCAGTCTTGCCAGCGCTTCCAGGGTCGTGTCAGGTCGTGGGTGCTCGTCCATCGAAACCAGAATCGGCTCGCCCTTCTTCTGCGCAATCGGCACCGCAAAAATCTCTTCCGCCAGGCGCCCCGCCTTCATTGCGGCGGCCGTGCGTTGCTGGCTGCGTAGCGCGAACGCATCCTGGTCCGCGCGCGAAACATGAAATTCCTCGGCAACAATCTCCGCGGTTTCCGGCATCAGGTCCGTGCCATATTTCGCCTTCATCGCCGGATTCACGAAGCGCCACCCAAGCGTCGTATCTTCCAGTTTCAGATTCCGTGCGAACGCTGTTTCGGCTTTGCCCACCACGAAGGGCGAGCGCGACATGCTTTCCACGCCCCCGGCAATCAGCAACTCGATTTCGCCGCTTTTGATCCCGCGTGCCGCAATCGCCACGGCGTCCATGCTCGAACCGCACAGCCGGTTCACCGTTGTTCCCGAGACCTCTTTCGGCAGCCCCGCCAGCAGCAGCGCCATGCGCGCAACGTTCCGGTTGTCTTCGCCGGACTGATTCGCGCACCCATAGATCACGTCGTCCAGCGCGCCCCAATCGATCGTCGGATTCCGCCGCACGAGTTCCTGAATGGGCAGCGCCGCCAGGTCGTCGGTTCTCACGCTTGAAAGCGCCCCGCCATACCGCCCGATGGGCGTGCGGATGGCGTCACAAATATAGGCAGTCGTCATGTTCTGGAGTTCTTTCCCTTGCTTTCAGTCTACCGTAAACGCACAAGCACCGTGCAAACCCGCTGCGTGAATCGGCTGGCGTGGAGTAGACTTCTTTTGGGCCACATTGGCCGGCACGACCACACGTCCAACATGCTCACCAACCGGCGCGAAATTCAGATCGAATGGGGCGATTGCGACCCGTTCGGCATCGTTTTCTTCCCACGGTATTTCGAATACTTTGATGCGTGCACGAACGCTTTGTTTCATCGGGCTTTGGGCTACCCGAAGGCCGAAATGCTTCGCCGCTTCCGGATTGCGGGGATTCCGCTGGTGCAGGCGAGCTGCAATTTCATTATGCCTTCATCGTTCGGCGACCTCGTCACTGTCGAATCCTGCGTGACCCACTGGGGCAAGAGCAGCTTCTCTCTCAACCACAAGCTGTTTCGCGGAGAAATACTGGCTGTCGAAGGCCTCGAGAAGCGCGTCTGGACGATTCGCGACGCTGGCGATCCGGCCAAAGTGAAGAGCCAGCCGATCCCGAAAGAAGTTATCGAAAAATTTGCCTGACCCAGGCTAGAGACGCCACATACATGGCAACCCTCCGCACCCAAGTGGGAATAATCGGAGCCGGTCCCGCCGGTCTGATGCTCGCGCATCTCCTCCATCTGCAGGGCGTTGAGAGTGTCGTCCTCGAAAGTCACACCCGCGAGTACGTCGAAAGCCGTGTCCGCGCCGGGGTGCTCGAACAAGGCACGGTCGAGATGCTTCGCGCCGCGGGCGTCGGCGCCCGATTGGATCGCGAGGGACTCCAGCATCGCGGCGTCGAACTGCGCTTCGCTGGCAAAGGCCACCGCATCGATTTCCAGGACCTCGTCGGCAAATCCATCACCGTCTACGCGCAGCAGGAAGTAGTGAAGGACTTGATCGCCGCGCGGCTAGGCTATGGCGCGCCCATTTTTTTCGAGGCGGAAGCGAGGCGCGTAAGCGAGTTTGACGCTCGCCCACGAATCCATTACGTGGAAAACGGCGCGGAACATTCTATCGAATGCGACTTCATCGCCGGTTGCGACGGCTTCCACGGCATTTGCCGGCCCGCGATCCCAGCCGCTCAGATCCGCTTCTACGAGCGCCATTTTCCCTTTGCCTGGCTCGGCATCCTTGCCCATGTCCCGCCCGCTTCCCACGAACTCATCTACACGTATCACGAGCGAGGCTTTTCTCTCCTCAGTATGCGCTCGCCGGAAATTTCGCGGTTATATCTGCAATGCCCGCCAGACGAAGACATCGCCGACTGGTCGGACGATCGCATTTGGACCGAGCTCCGCGAGCGTATGGCCACCCGCGACGGCTTTGCCCTCAACGACGGCCCGATCTTCCAGAAGGGCATCACGCCGATGCGCAGCTTCGTCGCCGCCCCGATGCAATTCGGCAAACTATTCTTGCTCGGCGACGCCGCCCACATCGTCCCGCCAACGGGGGCGAAGGGGCTCAACCTCGCCGTCGCTGACGTGCGCGTCCTCACCCGGGGCCTCGTCGAGTTCTATAAGAGAGGCAGCAGGGAAGCGCTGGGCCAATATACCGAGCGCTGCCTCACGCGCGTCTGGCTGTGCCAGCGCTTTTCCTGGTGGATGACCTCCATGCTGCACCGTTTCCCCGACGAAGACGCCTATTCCCACCAGATCCATCTCGCGGAACTTGGCTATGTCATCGCTTCGCGGGCGGCCTCCACTTCTCTTGCCGAAAATTATGTCGGATTGCCCTTCGATACTCCTGGCTTGTTCTGATTGTTCTTTGCGTTTGCGAATGTGATAGAACATCACCACTTTCTCTGGCAGACCATCGCCCGGAATGGTTCCGAATGAACCGCTTCCAGACCGCCTATGACGCGATTGTGATCGGCGCCGGTCACAACGGCTTGACCGCCGCCGCCTATCTCGCCCGCGCGGGATGCAAAACCGCTGTGCTGGAGCGGCGCGAAATCGTCGGTGGCTGCTGCGTCACCGAAGAGATTGCGCCCGGTTGCCGCGCTTCCACGACTTCGTACATCGCCAGCATGTTGCGCCCGGAAGTGATTCGCGAGTTACGCCTGGCGGAATTCGGCCTGCGCATGGTCCCGTGCGACCCGGGCCTCCAGGTCCCGTTTGCCGACGGCCACCTCGTGCCCTGGTGGGCGAATCGCGACCGCGCCGTCGCGGAATTCCGCAAAATCTCGGCGAAGGACGCGGAGCGTTTCGTCAAAGTGGATACCGAGCTTAAAAAGCTTGCGCGCTATCTGCAACCCTTCTTCATGGAGCCCCCGCCCGAAGTGGACACCGGCTCTCTCCAAGGCTGGGGCGATCTTTTGCGTGTTGGCAAGCGATTGCGCGGCATCACGAACGCTGAAGTCGCGCAACTCGTGGCATTTCTCACCGGTAGCCTTGGCGAATTCCTCGACAAAAATTACGAAACCGAAAAGATGAAGACAATGTTCCTGGCGAACAATGTCTACGGCAAACATGGCGGGCCTTACCAGCCGGGCACGGCGATCGGACTTCTCTTTCACCTCCTCAGTGGCGGCGAACACGAATTGCAAGGATTTTACGGCCACGTCATGGGCGGCATGGGTGCCATCACCCAGGCCCTCGCAGCCTCCGCAAAACATCTCGGTGCTGAGATTTACACCAAAGCCGCCGTCGCTCGCATCAACGCACAAAATGGCCGTATTCGCGGCGTCACGCTCGAAGACGGCACCGAACTCCGCGCCCAGGTCGTCCTCTCAAACGCTGATCCCAAGCGAACCTTCCTTCAACTGACCGATATCAAGGAACTTCCCGCCGAATTCGTCGAAGCGGTGCGCGGGATCCGCATGGCTGGCCCGTGTGCCAAGGTCAACATGGTTCTCGGCGAAGAGCCGCGTTTCACCGGAACACCGCCCAATGCGTCTCCCCAGGAGCGCTCGCTGTTCACCATCGTCTCATCGCTCGGATTCGCCGAACGCTGCTACGATATTGCGAAGTTCGGCGAAATTCCTGAGGAACTCTGGGTGGATTGCGTGGTAGCTTCGAACGCCGACGAATCGCTCGCCCCACCCGGCCGCCACATCCTCACGTGTTTTGTACAGTATGTGCCGTACAAACTCCGGGAAGGGAATTGGGACGAGAAGCGCGAGCTTCTTGGCGACCGCGTCGTGAAGAAAATTGCCGAGTTTGCTCCCAATGTTTCCGCTGCGATCCTCGCTCGCCAGGTTTTGACCCCGCTGGATCTGGAGCGCACCTACGGATTGACCGAAGGCAACATCTTTCACGGCGATCTGAATCTCGAGCAACTTTTCTTCATGCGCCCGGTTCCAGGCTGGTCGCAGTACCGTATGCCCGTGCAGGGCATGTATCTCTGCGGCGCGGGCGCGCACCCCGGTGGCGGGGTGACTGGGGCCCCGGGAAGAAACGCTGCCAAACAGGTCTTGCGCGACTTGAAGCGCGGACGCTGGAAAGATTAATCTTCCCAAAGCGCACTCTATGACACCAGACGCCGTTAATAATTCCAGAATGCAGAAGTCGTTGCCGAGCGATTATTACCGCACCACGGAGATCCTCGCCCAGGAAAAAGAAAAAATCTTCTGTCGTGAATGGTTCTGCGCCGCGCGCCAAGAGCAGCTTCCCGCTCCGGGAGACGTGCTGGTCCTCAATATCCTCGGCGAAAGCATTCTCGTCGTTCGCACCAAAGAAGGTGAGATTCGCGCTCACTACAACGTTTGCCGCCACCGCGGTTCCAGGCTGCTCCCCGAACCTGGCGAATCGGTGGCCGCGGACATCAAGTTGAATGGCGGCGTGCTCGGCGCCAATGGTATCCGTTGCCCCTATCACCTCTGGACCTATGGCCTCGACGGAAAATTGCTCAGCGCTCCCTACGCGAAAGAAGCCGAAGGATTCTGCAAGGCCGATTTCTCCCTCTATCCGGTCGGCGTCGAGCTTTGGGGCGGTTTCATTTTCCTGAATCTCACACCGGAGGCAGCGGCGCGCGAAGGCAAGTCACTTCTCACGACCTTTGGCGAACCGATGGAGCGTGTGCGCCGCTATCCTTTGCGCAAATTGCGAACCGCCAAGCGCCTCGTCTACGAAGTCGCCGCGAACTGGAAGATCATCCTCGAAAATTACAACGAGTGCTACCATTGCGGCGCCGTCCATCCGGAATTGTGCGACCTTGTTCCCGCGTTCCGTCAGCGGGGTGGTTCGGGCCTCGAGTGGGAGCGGGGAATTCCGCACAAAGACGGAGCCGTCACCTTCACCTGGACTGGAAAGACAAACCGCAGTCCGTTTCCGGGTCTCGATGAACATGAAAAAATCCGGCACAAGGGCGAACTCATCTATCCGAATCTCCTGCTCAGCCTCGCCTGCGACCATGTGGCGGCCTTCACGATCTGGCCGAAATCGCCCAATCACACCACCGTCATTTGCGACTTCCTTTTCCATCCCGAGGAAATGGCCAAGCCGGATTTTGCTCCCAACGATGCTATTGATTTTTGGGATCTCGTCAACCGCCAGGACTGGGAAATCTGCAAACGCGTCCAACAGGGGACGGAGGCTCGCGTCCACGAGTTCGGCTTTTACGCTCCCATGGAAGATTTGAGCCTCGATATCCGGCGATACGTCCTGGAGCGGTTGAAATAGCGCCGATGCCGGCGAGGCGTCATTCACAAGAAGGCGCGAATCCCCGGGCGCGAAAGGCTTTGTTGCCAGGCCCGCCCGAAAAGCAAAAAGGAGAATGTATCCATGAAAGTACGCTTGCTGGCTATCTTCGCATTTGTCTTGCTGTCCGCCGCGGGACTCGCCGCCCAGGATGTCCGCTACGACTACGCGCAGGACGTGAATTTCTCTCAATTCAAAACCTACAAATGGGTGAACATCAAGAACGCCGAGCAGGTGGACGAAATCACCGCCCGGCAAATCACATCCGCGATTGACGCGGAGCTCGCCAAGAAAGGCCTCACGAAGACGGACTCCGATAGTGCCGATCTTTATCTCGGCTACCAGACATCCATTGGCACGGAAAAAGAACTCAACGCCTACGGCAGCGGCTGGGGCTACGGTCCGGGCTGGGGCGGAGGCTGGTATGGCGGCATGCGCATGAGCACCACCACGGTCTCGACCTCCACGATCTATACCGGCCAGCTCGACCTGGATATGTACGACGCCGCGAAAAAGGAACTCGTCTGGCGCGGCATTGTATCTAAAACCATCGACACCAAGGCCAAGCCCGAAAAACGCCAGAAAAATATCCAAAAGTCCGTCGCCAAACTCTTGAAAAACTATCCGCCTCCGCCAAAGAAAAAGTGATGGCTGCGCCGCGCGCTTGCGCCGCCATATGGATTTTCTCGGAGCGCTATCCTTATCTTTTCTAGGGCCTCCCGCACAGGTGCTACGATGGCAGCAGTTCCATAAACCCGAAAAGAAGGGCAGGGATGCGCCGCCGAAACTTTCTGGGGAATCTGCTGGTCGCGAGCGGTGCATGCCTTGGCGGCTCATCCGCCGCGCGCGACCTCAACTCTCTTGCAGGGCCAGCGACGGTCGATCCCGCCATCAAGCGCGTCCTCGCTGTTTTCAAATGCCACTTTGACGCCGGCTTCGTGGACACGCAGGCAAACATCGTCCGCCGCTACTTCGAGGATTTCTTCCCCAAAGCTATCGCCATCGCCGCGGCTGCCAACCGGCCCGGCCCCAGCCGCTACGTCTGGACCACCGGCTCCTGGCTTCTCTACGAATACCTCGAACAGGCAACTCCGGAGCAGCGCAAGAAAATGGAGCAGGCCATCCGCTCGGGCTACATCGCCTGGCACGCGCTGCCGTTCACCTGGCAGACCGAACTGATGGATCCGGCTTTGATCTCCGGTTCCATCGCGCTCTCTGAATCCCTCGATCGCCGCTTTGGCACAAAAACTACCGGCGCAAAAATGACCGACGTGCCCGGCCACACGCGGGGAATCATTGCGCCGCTTGCCGCCGGCAGGGTCACTTTCCTCGACATCGGCGTCAACGAGGCCAGTCGTCCCGCATTGCTTCCGCCAATTTTTCGCTGGCAGGATTCCTCCGGAGCCTCGCTCGCCGTGATGTATCACTCCGGCTATGGAGCCGTAACCGTGGTCCCAAACTCCGAACTCGCCGTCGCCATCGTCGTCCGCGACGACAACACTGGGCCGCACACGTCAGAGGAAATCGCCGATACTCACGACGATCTAAAGAGGCGTTTCCCCAGTGCCGAGATCGTCGCAACCAACCTGAGCACGGTTGCAAGCGAAATCGCACCGCACGCTCACTCCTTGCCGGTTGTCGACCAGGAAATTGGCGATACGTGGATTCACGGAGTCGGCAGCGATCCTTTGAAAGTCGCCCGCTATCGCGAGGTCTGCCGTCTCCGCCGCCAATGGATCCAGCAGGGCAAGCTCCAGATCGGCGACGCTGTCGATGTGCAGCTGCTCCGCAATCTCCTCCTTGAAGTTGAGCACACCTGGGGAACCGACACGAAAACATGGCTCGACTTCGAAAACTACACGCCGCAGAAACTCACGTCGACGCTTGCAACGAAGAATTACCGCGTCGTCGAGTCCAGTTGGCAGGAAAAGCGCAACGATCTCTTCACCGGACTCGCCACGCTTCCCGCCGGCCTCCAACTCGAAGCCACCACCGCAATCTCTCAACTTGAGGCCGTGCGACCCATCCTCCCTCAGCCGCAGGGCATGGCTCCGCTGACAATCGAAAATTCCTATTTTCTTTTGCAATTGAACCCTGCAACGGGAGCTATTGAGATGCTCCGGCATAAATCCACGGGTCGCGACTGGGCCTCGCCCGAGCACCTTCTGGGACTATTTTCCTATCAGACGCTTTCCCAAAAAGACTACGACAGCTTCTTCGCCGCATACGTCATCAGCGACAAAGACTGGGCCAAGAAAGATTTTGGCAAGCCCAACATTGATCGATTCGGAGCCCAGAGCCAGATTTGGAAGCCTGCGCTGCTGTGGTCCGACGCTGGCGAGGACCCACAATCCAAACGCCTCCTCGTACAACTGGAAATTCAGGATGCGGAATCACTCGCTTCCGGTCGCGCGAGCTTTCCCAAAGAGATTTTCGTCGAATACATTCTTCACAATTCTCGAGCCGCCCTCGAAATCACCGTCTCTTGCTTCGGGAAACAGCCCACGCGCCTGCCCGAAGCCCTCTGGTTGAGCTTCGATCCGATCGCGCCGACCCCTGGGGGCTGGTCCCTCCAGAAATCGGGCCAGCAGGTATCGCCTTTCGACGTCGTCGAATGCGGGAACCGCCATCTGCACGCCGTCCTCGACTCAATCGCTTACAAGGACGCCGGCGGTACGCTCGCCTTCACCACTCTCGATGCTCCACTTGTCGCCGTCGGCCGCCAGTCGCCGCTCAATTTCTCGCGTCAGCAGCCGAGTTTTGACTCCGGCATCCATTTCAACCTCTTCAACAACGCCTGGGGAACCAACTACATTCTCTGGTACTCCGAAGACATGCGCTTCCGCTTTCGGCTTGAAGCCTAGGGACATTCCCGGTCGTGGACACACGAATGCAACAATCACCTACTCCCCCAACCCCCAAAATGTCCCGGGGCCACCGCGCTGTCGGTGTGTTCCTCTTCTTCGCCGCAACGATGGCATCTCTCGCGGGAATCACCTTGCTGTGGCCGCATCTTTCGCTAGGGCGTATCTGGGCATTGAACCCAACCGCGTGGACGCAACTCGCTCCCTTGGGTTGGAAAGTGGGTGTTCCGTTCCTGCTTCTTGCGGTGCTGCTCATATTCTTGGGAATCGGCTGGATGAAACGCCGCCTGTGGGCCTGGCGCTTCACGGTCATCGGACTCGCGCTGCACATGCTTGGCGATCTGCTGAACGCGTTTTTGCGGCAACCGTGGCAAGGAGCGACTGGGGTCCTGATCGCTGGCGCGCTGCTTTTCTATTTGTTTCGCCCAAATGTGCGCGAAGTGTTTCGGCAATAAATCTGGGGCCGCTTGCCCGTTCAGCTCAGTTCGCGCGATCCAGCCGGAACGCCGCGGCCCGAAAATCTCCCCGCAACTCCAGGTTGATTCCGTGATTCATCCACCAGGCGCCTGAGGCCGCTTCTGGCGTACCCGCACGCGCCTTCCCATCGATCCACGTCAGCCGATATTCCGCCTTCGAGTCAAGTCCCTGCAGTTGCAGCAGAGGAAATCCGCGCCCCTCCTGCGTCGAGTGCGTGAACGCGAAAACCACCGCCTGCGATTTGTCCGGCGAAACTGTCTCCGTCGAAGAAAACTCGCTTCCGTTGCGCGGGCTGATCAGCCGGTAGAGATCGCCCTGCACGATGGTCTTCTGAGCGGAGTGATACGCGGCAATCAACCGCTTCGCCGTGGCGAAATCCTCCGGCGTCCATTTGTTCAGGTTGGCGCCGATGCCCAGCGACCCTTGCATCGAACTCAGCATGCGATACTCCAGCGTCGTCGTGCGGAAGTTCAGCCAGTGCGGCGAATCCGTCACCCAGGCCATCATCACCTGTGGCGTGTACGCGTAAGTGAACCCGTCCTGCATGGAAAGCCGGTCGAACGGATCGGTATTATCCGAAGGCCACACCTCATCCGTGTACCGCAAGATTCCCAGGTCCACGCGCCCCCCGCCGCCCGAGCACGATTCGATCTCTACGTTGGGATGTTTCTTCCGCAGATCGGCCAGGATCGCATAGAGGTTCCGGATGAACGCCACGTACACTTCCTTCTGCTCGTCCGGCGGCAATTGATCCCACCCGGGTTCCGACCAGTTCCGGTTATAGTCCCACTTCAGAAAGGCGATGTCGTTTTCCCTGAGCAGCCTGTCGAGAAAGCCCTCGACATATTCGCGGACATCGGGGCGCGCCAGATTCAGGACCATTTGATTCCGCTGCTCCGTACGCGGCCGGCCAGGAAAATTCAACACCCAATCCGGATGCTTCCGGTAGAGGTCCGAATCCGGGTTCACCATCTCCGGTTCCACCCAAAGCCCGAAATCCATTCCCAGCGAATGCACTTTTTCGATCAGCGGCTTCAGCCCGTGCGGAAATTTCTGCGGATTCACATACCAATCGCCCAGTCCGGCGTGATCGTCCTTGCGCTGCCCGAACCATCCGTCATCCATCACGAAGCGGTCCACTCCAAGCGCCGCCGCCTTTTCGGCCAGCGCCATCTGCCCGGCTTCGTTGACGTTAAACTCCGTCGCTTCCCAGGAGTTGTAAATCACGGGACGCGGTTTGGGGTGCGGAGCGTGCGGCAGAACGTGCGCCAGTTCGAAATCGTGCAGTAGCCGCGAAGCTCCGCCGAGCCCGTGATCGGAATACCCCCCATAAAATACCGGCGTTTCCAGATGCTCCCCAGGTTTCAGCTTGTAGCCGAAATCAAACGGATTGAAACCTCCCGTTACTCGTACGGAATCGAGTTGCGTTTCCTCGATCGTAAAACGCCACGAGCCCGACCACGCCAGCGCCCCGAACCAAACCTCACCGTATTCCTCCGGCGCCGTTAATGGGCCTGCCGGATTCTGGCTCGCGTCGCGCGAAATCGCGAACCACGGATTCGCCTGGTGGCCAGTTGTTCCTCGCCTGCTCTCGATCACCCGCGCTCCCGGCCGAATCTCCTCCTGATTCAACGTCCATTCGCCGGCCCAGCGGCCGGTCAGATAGCTCAGCGTGTACCGCGCGGGGGGAAGCGTCCATTGTGCGGCCTCTGCCTGTTCGATCATGACCGGCTCTTTCCCGCGGTTTTCGATAGTTGCCGATCGCGCCAGGATTCCCGTCTCCGCGTCCATCGCGTAATGCAGCGTCACGTAAATCTCGCGTGAGATGTCCTTCAGCAAAACGTCCATTGCCTGCTCGCCATCCGGGGTAGTTTTCACAAAGTGCAGCACCAGATCACGATTTCCATCTGGAAAGGTGATCTTCAGCGCCGGTTCGGTGAAGAGTCCCGCGCCCCAGCCTGCATACTCCTGCGGCGTTGTCGTATTCTGCGAATCGAACGAAGCCCATTCCGGGTACGAGTGCGCCGGGGGAATCGTGTCCTGCGCTCCCACCCGGCCGCCCCAATACAGTGTCTGAAGGTCGCCTCGTTCGTTCACGCCGAACGCATAGGTGGTGTTGCCGCCATCCAGCCGGAAGACGGGCCCTGGCGGAGCCTTCGGTTGAGCCTGGGTTGGAGCGACTGCTGGAACGAGCGTCACGAGGCCACTGGCAAAGATCAAAAGGACAACAGACTTCATCGAGTTTTTCATGTCGGAAAATCCTAGCACTGCATGGAGAAGTTTGTCTTCCTGAGTTGGCAATCCATCTTTGGGTCGCCCGGCCACGCAACAAGCGCTACTCGCCTTCAGGCTCCTGCGTCACGATATGAATGTCCACGGCGGGCGATTCGCGCAAAAATCGGTGCACCACGCTCAAATAGAGATACTTCTTCCAGTCGCGCACCAGCGCCCGCCCGAAAATTACCTGCGTGATGTGCTTGGTCTGAACGAATTCCGCGATCGCGTCCGCCACGCTCCGCCCCTTCAAGCGCACCACCAATGCCCCAAGATTCTCCGCGAACCGCAGATTCGCCTCCAGGATCTTGGGATCCTCTTCGCGCGTAGCCAGTTCCCGCAACACGTGCACCACATATAGCTCCGCGTCCAGCCGCCGCGCCATTCGGGCC
This sequence comes from Candidatus Eiseniibacteriota bacterium, assembly GCA_035518915.1. Classification (GTDB taxonomy): domain Bacteria; phylum Acidobacteriota; class Terriglobia; order Acidiferrales; family UBA7541; genus Acidiferrum. Next base: position 23,915 of record DATIXE010000021.1, on the reverse strand, counting down.
GCGCGTGCAATCAAATATTGCCCCGAAGGATTCGCCGAAACGCACACCGCAATCCGTTCCCGGACGCCCCAGTTCTCGCGGATCTGCTTCGCGTCCATGTACGATTCCAGGCTGCGGTCGACCTGCTCCGCAACCTGTCGCAAGGCCAGTTCGCGCAGGGCGATCAAATTGCCTCGCCGGAAGAAATTCTTCAGCGACTGCTCGACCTTCTCGATGCCGTAAACGTCGCCGCGCCGCATGCGATTGACCAGCGCTTCCGGCGTAAGGTCCACCATCACCGTTTCCGATGCGCTCAGCGGCACCCAGTCCGGCACTGTCTCCCGAACCGTGATTCCGGTGATGGCGCGCACCGTCGGCGCAATGCTCTCGATATGCTGGATATTCAGCGTGGAAACCACGTCGATCCCGGCGCCGAGCAACTCTTGCACATCCTCGTAGCGTTTCCGGTGCCGGCTGCCGGGAATGTTCGTGTGCGCCAGTTCATCCACCAGCACAACGTGCGGGCGCCGCCCGAGAACCGCCTCGACGTCCATTTCCTCGAACATCGTTCCTTTGTAATCGATTTTCTTGCGCGGTACGGCTTCCAGTTGCGCGGCCAGCTCCTGGATGCCTTTGCGGCCGTGGGTTTCCACGATCCCGATCACCACGTCTTCCCCGCGGCCCTTCCGCCGGATGGCTTCGCTCAGCATGCTGAAGGTCTTCCCGACGCCGGGAGCGTATCCCAGGAATAGCTTGAAGATGCCCCGCCCCCCGGGTGGGGGGGAAGCGATTTCCAGCCATTCTTCGGGTTTCTTGGCCAAGCGCTGTGGATCTCCCGTTCGCGAAAAGATCTCAGGTTACAATGAAAGCATGACCCGCTTCGTCTCGGGCCGTGGCATGGGGTTCGTGGCCGCCGCGGTGCTGCTGATCGCCATCACTTACGGGTATGCGCGCTTTCTGCACGTCAACCAGACGACGGTCGCGTTGTCGTTTCTGCTCGCAATTCTAGCAGTTTCCACCGTGTGGGGCATGGTGGTGGCCATCTTCATGTCCATCTGCGCCATGCTGCTGTTCAACTTTTTCTTCTTGCCGCCCGTCAAAACCTTCACCATCGCCGACCCGCAAAACTGGATCGCCTTGGCCGCCTTTCTCATCACCGCCATCGTCGCCAGCCAGCTGTCCGCCCGAGTTCGCAAGGAAGCCGACTCGGCGCACTCCCGCCGGCGCGAAGTCGAGCGCCTGTACGAATTCAGCCAGAAGCTACTCGGCGAGGGGAATGTCATCCAACTGATGAACGCGGTCCCTAATCACATCGTCGAATGCTTCGAAGCGGGAGCAGCCGAACTCTTCGTCCCGCAAAAAGACAAATTTTACCGTTCGGGCTACGGTGCCGCACAAATTGACGAAGAACGGATGAAAACCGCCTATCTGCGCGACGAAACCTGCTCCGATCCTTCGCAACCCCTGCATTTTGTCCCCGTTCGACTGGGTGTCAAACCCATCGGCAGCCTCGGCATTTCCGGCGCCGTCCTTTCGCGCCAGACACTCGATGCCATCGGCTCCCTGGCTGCCATCGCCATGGAACGCGCGCGCGCCGTCGAGCAGTTGAGCGAAACCGAAGCCGAACGCCAGGGCGAGCGCCTGAAATCCGCGTTGCTCGATTCCATCGCTCACGACTTCCGCACGCCGCTCACGGCCATCAAGGCCGCCACCACCGATCTCCTCTCCGCCCACGGCCGCGATCCGCGCCACCAGAAGGAACTCCTCACCATCGTCAACGAGGAATGCGACCGCTTGAATCATCTTGTCGAAGAAGCCGCCGAAATGGCCAAGCTCGAGGCTGGCGAGTTCGAGCTCCATTTTCGGCCCGTCGAAGTCTCTACTCTCATCGAGGCGGCTCTTGGTCATCTGCACAAGGCCCTGGCCGATCGGAAAATCGTGGTCCACGTGCCCGAAAGCCTTCCCAAAGTCCGCGCGGATGTAGAACTGGCCAGGGATATCCTCGTGCAGTTGGTGGATAACGCGAATCTCTATTCCAAAAAAGAATTTCCCATCACCATCACCGCGGAGGAAACGGGTGACTCCGTCTCGATCAGCGTCGCCGACCGTGGCCCGGGCATCGATCCCTTCGAACAAGGACTGATCTTCGACAAGTTTTACCGCGGGAAAGACCAGCGCTATCAGGTCCGCGGGACCGGCATGGGCTTGCCCATCGCCAAGGCCATCGTCACCGCCCATGGAGGTAACATTTCCGTGACCAGCCAGCTCAACGCCGGTTCCGTCTTCACCTTCACGTTGCCGGTCGTCCCGCAAAGCGAATTGCGATGAGCGCGGCCAGCATTCTCGTCGTGGACGACGAACCCCAGATTCGCCGCGTTCTGCGTACCACGTTGAGCTTTCGCGGCTACGAACTCGTCGAGGCCTCCTCCGGCGAGGAAGCGCTGGAAATTGCTCGCAAGGTAAAGCCCGACCTCATCCTCCTCGACGTCAATCTGCCAGGGATGTCTGGCATCGAAACTTGCCGCGAATTGCGCCGCTTCCTCGCCGCTCCGATCATTATGCTCACCGTGCGCAACGCCGAGCGAGACAAAGTCGTCGCCCTCGACGCCGGCGCCGACGACTACGTCACCAAGCCCTTCGGTATCCAGGAACTACTCGCCCGGGTGCGCGCTTCGCTCCGGCGCCATTCCAGTGCCGAGGCCGTTCCGGCCTTCCACTCCAGGGACTTTTCCGTGGATTTCGAATCGCGCCGCGTCGTCGTGGGCGGCGAAGAAATCCACCTTGCCCCCAAGGAATTCGAGGTGCTTCGGCATTTGATCGCTCAGCAGGGCAAGCCCGTGTCGCACCGCCGCCTGCTCCAGGCCGTGTGGGGACCGGAATACGGCGAAGAAACCGAAAATCTGCGCGTCGTAATCAACCAGCTGCGCAAGAAAATCGAGAAAGATCCCGCACAGCCGAAGTACATTTTGACGGAGCCGTGGGTAGGCTACCGTTTCCAGCCCCCGAAGCCACCCGCCGGCAAGGCCTCGGGTCGCGGGCCGCGCTAAGGGGTTACTTCGCCGCGTCCAGCTCCAGATTTAGTTCCAGCACGTTCACCCGTGGCTCTCCCAGAACGCCCAAAGTTCGTTGCTGGGTGTGCCTTGCGACTATCTCTCGCAATTCTCCGATACTCATCCCCCGCGCTTTGGCCACCCGCGCAATCTGATACTCCGCAGCCGCGGGGCTGATATCCGGGTCCAACCCCGAACCGGACGCGGTAACGAGATCCGACGGCACAGGCACTCCGGGATTTTCCTTCTGCAGTAGCGCAACGCCTGTCTCCACGCGTTCCACTAGCGCGCGATTCGTCGGTCCGAGATTCGAAGGACCCGACGCTGCCGCATCGTACCCGGCGCCGGCCGCCGAAGGCCGCGACTGAAAATACTTTTCCGATTGAAATTCCTGGCCGATCAATTCCGAGCCGACGATTTGGCCGTTCTTCTCAATCAGGCTGCCATCGGCTTGCCTCGGAAACAGGCGGCGGCTCAGCGCCGTCATGCCCAGCGGATACAACAGCCCAAAAATCACCGTCGTAATCAGCGTGAACCGCGTCGCAATCATCCATTGTTTCTTCATGATTCCTCTAGGCCAGATGCATCCAGGTGACCACAATATCGATCAGTTTGATCCCCAAAAACGGCGCAATCACGCCGCCCAGCCCGTAAATTAGCAAATTTCGCCTCAGCAACGCCGCCGCGCCCAACGGCCGGTACTTCACCCCGTTAAGTGCCAGCGGAATCAGCCCGACGATAATCAGCGCGTTGAAAATCACCGCCGAAAGAATCGCCGATTCGGGCGTCCGCAGCTTCATCACGTTCAGCGCCCCAAGTAACGGGAATGCTCCCGCAAACATTGCGGGAATAATCGCGAAGTATTTCGCCACGTCGTTGGCCACCGAAAACGTGGTCAATGCCCCTCGTGTGATCAGCAGCTGTTTTCCAATCTCCACAATCTCGATCAGCTTGGTCGGATTGGAGTCCAGATCCACCATGTTGCCCGCTTCCTTCGCGGCCTGCGTGCCGGTATTCATGGCCACGCCCACATCCGCCTGCGCCAGCGCGGGAGCATCGTTCGTGCCGTCCCCGGTCATTGCCACCAGCTTCCCCTTGGCCTGCTCGTGGCGAATCAGCGCCATCTTGTCTTCGGGCCTGGCCTCCGCTAGAAAATCGTCCACACCCGCCTGCCGCGCGATTGCGGCCGCCGTCAGCGGATTGTCGCCGGTAATCATCATCGTGCGGATGCCCATGGCGCGCAGGTGATCGAACCGTTCGCGAATCCCGCCCTTCACGATGTCAGTCAGTTCGATCGTGCCGTACACCCGGAAGTTCACCGTCACCAGCAAGGGCGTCCCGCCGCTTCTCGCCACCCGGTCCACTTGCTCCTGCACTTCCGCCGGTACGCGTTGCCCCTTTTCCGCAATGTACTTCTTGATCGCTTCCGGCGCCCCCTTGCGAATCTCCCGGTCGTCCATATCCACGCCGGACATCCGCGTCTGTGCGGAGAAGGGAACGAAGGCCGGATTGTGCGGAGCCAATTCACGTCCGCGCAGCCCGTAGTTCTCTTTCGCCAGCACGACAATCGACCGCCCTTCCGGCGTCTCGTCGGCAAACGACGCCAGCTGCGCGGCATTGGCAAGCTCGGCCTCGGTAACGCCCGGGGCCGCGTGAAATGCTGAAGCCTCGCGATTTCCGAGCGTGATCGTCCCTGTCTTGTCCAGCAGCAGCACGTCCACGTCTCCGGCCGCTTCCACCGCGCGGCCCGACATCGCGATCACGTTCCGTTGAATCAGCCGGTCCATCCCGGCGATGCCAATTGCGGAAAGCAGTCCCCCGATCGTTGTCGGGATCAGGCACACCAGCAGAGACACCAGCGCGAAAACATTCTGTGGCGCCCCCGAATAGATCGCGAACGGCTGCAATGTCACCACCGCGAGCAGGAAAATGATCGTCAGTCCCGCCAGCAGAATATTCAACGCGATTTCGTTGGGCGTCTTTTGCCGCGACGCGCCTTCCACGAGACTAATCATCCGGTCCAGAAATGTTTCCCCGGGGTTCGACGTGATTCGCACCTTGATTTCGTCGGAGAGCACCCGCGTACCGCCCGTCACCGCCGACCGGTCGCCGCCCGATTCGCGGATCACCGGCGCGGATTCCCCCGTGATTGCGGACTCGTCCACCGAAGCCACGCCCTCCACCACCTCCCCGTCGCCGGGAATGAACTCCCCTGCCGAAACCAGCACCAGATCCCCGGCGCGCAACTTCGAACTCGGCACAATTTCGATAGTTTCATCGGTCCGCAGCTTCCGCGCTTCGGTTTCGGCCCGTGCTTTCCTCAGCGTCTCCGCTTGCGCTTTCCCGCGCCCCTCCGCCATGGCCTCCGCAAAATTCGCGAACAGCACGGTGAACCACAGCCATAGCGTGATCTGGAGTCCGAAGCCGAAATTCCCCCGATGTTCGAAGACGTTTGCGACCAGCACGATCAGCGTCAGCAACGCGCCCACTTCCACCACGAACATCACGGGGTTTTTCACCATCACGCGCGGGTCGAGCTTCCCGAACGAATCGCGGACAGCGTTTCGCAGGATTTTGCGATCTCCCAGGGAAGTGCACTTCTGTTGGAAACTCGTGGTCATGTGACCTCAAAATGCCTTTCCGGCATTCATCAGCAAATGCTCCAGAATCGGTCCCAGGCTCAGGGAAGGAAAAAACGTCAGTGCGCCCACAATCAACACCACGGAGATCAGCAGTACCGTAAAAAGCGGCCCGGTCACTGGAAAAGTCCCCAGCGATTCCGGCACATGTTTTTTGGCTCCCAGATTTCCCGCAATCGCCAGGATCGGGATGACGCAGAAAAAGCGCCCCAGCAGCATCGCCACTCCCAGCGTCGAGTTAAACCAAAGCGTGTTCGCGTTAATCCCGCCGAATGCCGAACCGTTGTTTCCTGCTCCCGAGGAGTATGCATACAGAATCTGCGACAACCCGTGCGGGCCGGGATTGGTGATCCCCGCAAGGCCCGCTCTAGTGACCACCGCCGCCGCCGAGAAAATCAAAATCGTCAGGGACGTCACCAGAATCGAAAGCACTGCCATCTTCACGTCAAACGCCTCAATTTTCTTCCCCAGATATTCCGGCGTGCGCCCCACCATTAATCCGGCGATGAATACGGACAGCACCACGAACACAACTATCCCGTAGAGTCCCGCGCCCACCCCGCCGAAGATCACCTCCCCGAGCATAATATTGATGAGCGCCACCATTCCCGCGATGGGTGTCAGCGAATCGTGCGCGTTCTTCACCGCGCCGCAGCTCGCGTCCGTGGTGGCCGTTGTAAAGAGGACCGAATCCGCAATGCCGAATCGCACCTCCTTGCCTTCCATATTTCCGCCGGGATGCGTCAACGATCCGTGCTGGTCCACCCCTTTCAGCAGTGGGTTCCCGCGCGACTCCGCCGCGTAGGCCACAAATACGCCCGCCAGGAAAAGCGCCGCCATCGCGCTCCACACGGCCCATCCATGTCTTGCGGATCCCGTCATGCGTCCTAGCGTGTAGGTCAGCGCCGATGGAATCGCGAAAATCATCAGCATTTCCAGAAAATTGCTTACTGGCGTGGGATTTTCAAACGGGTGGGCGCTGTTGGCATTAAAGAACCCGCCCCCGTTCGTGCCCAGCATCTTGATCGCCACTTGCGAAGCGGCCGGCCCCTGCGCGATTGTCTGGGTCGTGATTGTTTCTTGCGATTTCGTTCCATCCGCTGCCCGTGCTTCAATCTGCTGAGGCTCGATGAGCCTTGCCTGTGTGTATGCATTCAGATTCTGCACCACGCCCTGCGACACCAGCGCCAATCCGCCGGCAACGCACAGGGGAAGAAACACCCACAATAGTCCCCGCGTCGTGTCCACCCAGAAATTCCCGATCGTCTTCGACTCTCTCCGCGCAATTCCCCGAATCACGGCAATCGCCAGGGCCACCCCCACTGCCGCTGACACGAAGTTGTGGTACGCCAGCCCGGCCATTTGCGTGAAGTAACTCATCGTGGCCTCGGGCACATAGGACTGCCAGTTGGTATTCGTCGTGAACGAAACCGCGCTGTTCCACGCCAAATCTGGCGCCACATTGGGCAGCCGCTGCGGATTCCACGGCAACCATTGCTGCGTTCGCTCAATCAGGTAGAGAAGCGCTAACGAGACGCCGCTGAAGATCAGCATTGCCGTTCCATACTCCTTCCAGTCCATCTCTTGCGTCTCATCAATCCCAGCGAGGCGATAGATCAGTTTCTCCACTGGCCGCAGCATGAGGTCCAGGAAAGTCGCTTTCCGCTCGTAGACGCGATAAAGGAAGGTCCCCAGCGGCCGCGTCACCAGCAGGATCAGGCCGAGGAACACTGCGATTTGAAACCACCCGTTGCCCGTCATGGTCAGAACTTCTCCGGCTTCAACAACGCGTAAAACAGGTATGCGCACAGCAGCAACGCAACGCCAATCAGCAGAATATTTGCCATGGAATGATCCGGTTACCTCAGCCGCTCGCAGGCCCGCAGATAGAGGACGCTCAGTCCAAAAAAGACAATCGTGCACACCACAAAAATCAAATCGCGCATCGTGGCCTCCTGGCCGACATCTCCAGATTATCGAACCTCGCTAAGGAAACGGTGAGCGCCACATAAGGGAACCGTAAGCGCCGCAAATCCGCCCACCGGCGCCTCGCTTGTTCCATCCCACGGGTTATGGGACACTCAAAAACCGGATCGCTCATGGCCGACCAAGCTGATGCTTCCACTTTACCTGCCTCGGCCGCCGCGGATGCTCGCATCGAGTGGGCCTACCTGCACTTCGGCTTCATCCTCATCGGTATCAGCATGACCATGCTGGGCCCGATCCTCCCGTACTTCACGCAGCACTGGTCGTTAACCGCCAGCCAGGCCGGCATATTCTTCACCGCTCTCTATTTCTCCAGCTTTCTCGGCACCTTGCTCACCAGTTCTGCGCTCCCGCGCTATGGTTTCGCCCGCATCATCAGCGCCGGCCATTTGTGTTTCGCCATTGGGCTTGCCCTGCTCGGGCTGGGACCCTGGTATCTGTCGATTGGTTTCATGGCCATCTACGGTCTGGGCTACGGCTTTGCAAATCCCTCGGTGAATTTGCGCGCCACCCAGTTGCCCTCAAAAAATGTCGCCGCGGCCGTCGGTTTGCTCAATTTCAGTTGGGGGATCGGTGCCGTGCTCAGCCCCGTGCTGGTCACATTTTTTCTCGGCCATCTCAGTTTGCGCGCGCTTACGCTCGCTCTGTCCGCCGGGTTTCTCACACTTTCCATCCTGCATTATCTGCGCCGCGGCGACGCCACTGCCTCTGCTGATTCCAGGCCCCGGCGTTCGTTCGCCGACTGGCGCGCCCGCCTGCAGCCCGCGCCGTGGCTCTCCCTCACACAATTGTTTTTCTTTTATGTCGGAGTCGAAATCTCCGTCGGCGGCTGGGTGGCGTTGGACGCCAAGAACATGGCGGGAATCACCCCCGCGCTGATGGCCGCCGCCCCCTCGTTCTTTTACGGATTTCTCCTGCTGGGACGTTTCTTGATGCCCTTGGCTCTCAAGCGATTTACCCAGCGCGCCATTTGTCTCAGCGGCCTCGCGTTGGCCGCTTTCGGCGTTTCCGTGATTATCCTTGCGCACACGCCCGTGCCGCTCTACGTCGGCGCCGTGATGGCGGGTTTCGGCTGCGCTCCGCAGTATCCCATCTACGTCACCTGGGTCGCCGCGATCTTCAGGGACGATTCCACCTGGCTCGGCGCCCTCTTCTTCGGAGCCGCCGGCCTGGGCAGTTCCTTCCTTCCGTGGCTCGTCGGCGTAATCGCCACCGGAACGCACTCTCTCAAGTTGGGATTCCTGGTTCCCCTCGCCTGCGCCCTCTGGATGGTCCCTTCCGTCCTCCGCGCCTGCCCCAAGCCTGCCGCGCCCGCCGCTGCCTAGGGTCCATCCCCCAAGCTTGCCAATCAACACGGCCTCAAATTCACCCAGAATCCCGGACTGCTCCAGGTAACTTAGCTGGCGCCGGAGGGGCGACACACGCCGGCAGAGAAGTCGAAGTTTCCGCTTCGATACGATCTCCCGGAAATCCATGGCGTCAGGCTCAGAGGCAATGCCCGAATGTTGCAGATCGAAGAGAGGCTTCGCCTACCCTCGAACCGCTCTTCAAAAATTGCGAGCCTCCGATCAACCTGCCTCGGAGGCCCGCAATCCTACGCTCGATAATGATTACCGGTCGATCGTCACCGCATCCATCAACTTGAAAGTAATCCGTGACTCCGCCGGAAACTCCACGTTCTTCCCGCCGGTCGCTCCGGACGCGGCCAACCCTCCGCCCGCGCCAACGCCCGCGCCGATCGCCGCTCCCTTGCCTCCTCCCGCGAGCCCTCCAATCAGCGCGCCAACTGCTGCGCCGCCACCCGTAACCACCGCGGTCCGCTTTCCCTTGCCTTTTTCGGTCCCGCCATACGTGCTCGACGCGATCATGTAGCCCTTCCCGCGAACCTCGAGCCGCGTCAGCTTTACAGACAATTGCGCTTCTCCCTTGAATTTGCCCTGTTTCTTCGCGTTCACGACGGTCCCCGACACCCCCGAACCCTTCGGAATTGCTACCTCGTTGTCCACCAGAATGTCGGTCGCTACACTGCCCTGGAACTCGTCGCCCGGGTTGGCCACCCGCGAATTGATCGTGGAGGATAGAATCACCGGAAGTTCCGTCCCGGCCGGCACCACGAACGGCTGCGGCGGCGGAGGCGGTGGCTCTGGGGTTGCCGCCTGTTGCGCGGCCCCGGACGGCCCGCTGGCCGCCTGCCCGTTTTCTGAAGAGGGGTTACTCGAGTTCTCGTTCTTTCCGCAGCCGGCCGAAAGGCCCAGTACGGCGGCGATGGCGAAGATGGCCCATTTGTTTTTCATGACGTTCCCTCGGAATAGTGTGCCTGCGAATTCCTGCAAAGCCGTGGAGATTATAATTTTATCTGGGTTTCCGCCGGGCGTTGCGGCTTTCAACCCGAATACTACCACTTCTCTTCGGCACTGAATAGCCGACGGCTTCGCCGCCTTCTCCGGAATTTGCCGCCGAACTACGCCCCCGGTACAATCTCGCACATGATGCCGGAGGCCAGGGTCGCCGCTCCCATCGCGCCGCGCGTCGCCGCGCGCATCGCCGAGCAACTCTACGGCTTGACCGCCACGATCCGCTCTCTGCCAGGCGAGTACGACGACAACTTTCATCTGATCACCCTGGACTACAACGCTTTTGTCTTGAAAGTCATGCATCCCGCGCGCGAAGACTCCTTCGTGGACATGCAGTGCCGCGCCCTCGCGCACTTGGCCGCCCGTGCGCCTCGCCTGGCTCTGCCGCGCGTCATTCCCGCTGTTTCCGGCAATCTGTTCTCGCGCTTGCCAGTCGAAGGCGCTGATTCTCGCCTCGTGTGGATGCTTTCTTACCTTCCCGGTGCAACTCTCGCCGAGACTTCCCCGCATATTCCGGATCTGCTGCGCTCGCTTGGCCGCTTGCTCGCGGAAATGGATTTGGCCTTGCTTGATTTCGCGCATCCCGCGGCCCACCGCTTCCTGAAATGGGATCTCTCCCGGTCAAACTGGGCGCGCGACTATCTAGCCCACATCCAGGATCCCGAGCGCCGCGCACTCGCCAAGAGATTTCTCAATCTTTTTGAAGAAGAAGCCGTCCCCCGTTTTCCGCATCTTCGCCGAAGTGTCATCTATGGAGATGCGAACGACCACAACGCACTGGTGGATCGCGAATCCATGCGCGTGGTCTCCGTGATCGATTTCGGCGACATGCACGAAGGCTTGCGCGTGGCGGAGCCCGCCGTCGCGGCCGCTTACGCCATCCTTCGCAAGAACGATCCGCTTGCCGCCGCGGGGGCCGTTTTGGCCGGCTACCACGAACTCCTCCCGCTCACGGAGCACGAAATCGCCGCCTTTTTCCCGTTGCTCGCGGCGCGTCTTGTTGTCAGCGTCGTCAACTCCGCCCACCGCAAGTCGCTCCTCCCCGACGATCCTTACGTTACGGTTTCCGAATCCCCCGCATGGGAAACCTTGGAGCGTCTCGCCTCGATCGGCAACGATGCGGCCCACGAATATTTTCGTGGAGTCACCCTTAAAGCCGCCCCAGCCGAAGCGATAACTATTGTCACGGTCCCAGCTACCGCCCCGGAAAGGGAACTATCCTTCGCGGAGTCGCTTGCCGCTCGAAAACGCCTCCTCGGCGCCAACCTCTCGCTCTCCTACCAGGAGCCGCTCAAGATCGTTCGCGGCGCCATGCAATATCTCTACGACGATTCCGGCCGCCCGTATCTCGATGTCTACAACAACGTCCCCCTCGTCGGCCATTCCCATCCTCGCGTCGTTCGAGCGATTCAGGACCAGCTCGCACTTCTCAACACCAACACGCGCTACGTCCACGACAACATTCTCCGCTACGCCGAGCGCCTCACCGACTTGCTTCCCGAGCCCTTGCGTGTCTGCTACTTTGTAAATTCCGGCAGCGAAGCCAACGAACTTGCCCTCCGCCTGGCCCGAACTCACACCGCGCGCGAAGACGTGATCGTTCTCGAACACGCCTACCACGGCCACACTTCCACACTGATTGATATCAGCCCCTACAAATTCAACGGCCCGGGCGGGCGCGGTCGCAAGCCCTGGGTTCATGTCGCGCCAATCCCCGACGACTATCGGGGCATCTACCCCCGCGGCGAAGATTCGCTCGGAAAAAAATATGCGGTGCACGTAGCCGAAATTCTCCACGCCTGCCAAAAGGGAGGCCATCCCGCCGCCGCGTTTATCGCGGAAACGCTGCCGAGCGTTGCCGGACAAATCGTCTTTCCGCCCGAATATCTTGCCGAAGCCTACCGCCACGCGCGCGCAGCCGGCGCCATCTGCATTGCCGATGAAGTTCAGGTGGCCTTCGGCCGTCTCGGGACGCACTTCTGGGGTTTCGAAACGCAGTCTGCAGTTCCGGATATCGTTGTCCTCGGCAAGCCCATCGGCAACGCCTTTCCGCTCGCCGCGGTCGTCACCTCGCGCAAAATCGCCGATTCATTCGCTAACGGGATGGAATTTTTCAGCACCTTTGGAGGAAATCCCGTGGCCGCCGCCGCTGGCCTTGCCGTCCTCGATGTCCTGCGCGATGAAAACCTGCAGGATAATGCCCGCAAAGTGGGCTCCCAATGGCTCGCCAATCTGCGCGCACTGCAATCCCGCTATCCGCTCATCGGCGAAGTCCGCGGTATGGGCCTTTTCCTCGGAATCGATCTGGTCACCGACCCCGAATCGCGCGCGCCCGCCACGCGCCAGGCCAGCTACGTCGTCAATCGCCTTCGCGAAGAAGCCATCCTCGCCGGCACCGACGGCCCGCATCACAACGTCCTCAAGCTTCGCCCCCCGCTCTGTTTCACACCCGAAAACGCCCAGCACTTCACTAACACGTTGGAGGCAATTCTCAACGAAGCACCTGCAAAACCATAACGTGTGAAAGAAACGACAGAGCCAACTGGAGAGAACGAACTCGCTCGACGTAATCCTGGTAGGCCCTACGAAAAATCCAATTCCATCTCATCTATGTAGCACCAGCCCCACGTCTCTCCCGGTTCGATCGAGCGCATGATCGGGTGCTTGCTGCGATGAAAATGCTTTGTGGCGTGTTTGTTCTTCGAAGAATCGCAGCAGCCCACGTGCCCGCATTCCAGGCACAACCGCAGATGTACCCACGTGTCTCCCGACTTCAGGCACTCCTCACATCCCTGCGTGTGCGGCGAAACTTTGTGGATATGACTCGTATGGCTGCAGCCGCTCATAATGCTTCTCCTCTCGAACGGATACTCAATTTCGCTCCAACCGACGCCGACACCTACTTTCCCTTTTCATCTTTCGCGCCCTTCGCAGGCGGGTAGCTCTTGAATCCCTCCGTAAACTCTTCGTCCGCCTTCTTCCAATCCTTTTCCAGATCGCTCAGCTTCTGCGTCACGTAGAGCCGCCAAGTCAGAGACTTCGCCTTGGCGTCGATCAGATCCACTACTAAGGTGGTTACTTTGGCGTTGGAAACCGCGGCGGTGTTATACGTCTGGCCCCAATGCCCGCTGAGATAGGAATCGTAGGGTCCCCAGTTTCCCATCACTGCCACGTTTACCTGGCTCCCCGGGCATACCCAATAGCGCACCACCAGGTCCGGATCTTGTCCTGGAGCGACTTCCCGGAGTCCTTTATTCTCCAGTTCCCGTGCCACCGCCCGGTGAATCTGCGTGTAAATCAGGTCGGGGTCCATCTGCAGCATCACCAGGTTGGGCACTCCGCCGGCAAAGGCGAACGACTTGAATTTCGCAAAATCCGCCCCCGGATCAAAATCAACGGTCACTTTCGCGGCAATCGGCCGCGCCGCTGTAAAGGCCAGCAGAGACAAAACTGCGCAAAAACGAATGACTGACAATCTTTCGTGGCGGACGAAAGCGTTTCCCCCCATGTTCCTCCTTTTCACCGTCGCGCAGGCCGCAACGAATGCTTCACGAGTGAATTGCATACCGCATCGATTCGCGGCAGAGCCGGAACTTGCCCGCCTTCGCCCAACCAGCGCGGCAGTCGTTGGCCCCGTGCGTGAGCACTGTGTTCCTTAGTTCAAAACCTCAGAGCCCCGGCGCGGCGAAATACTCTGGCGCTACCGAATTCAAGACCAAGCTGCCCCCGCGTCCCTGAGAACTTGTGAACTCCCACGGTCTGCCAGTCACGAGATCATTGCAAGTCTAGGCCAATCACAAACCAATTGGCGCGAGCCATCGAGCTTCTTGTCGAAAACGCCAAACTCCCGCGCTACTCGCCCTCGCGATCCGGTGGTTCGTTGTTGAACAGCCTCACCAACTCCGCATGCTCCATCACTACTGCCGGGTCTCGCTGGATCGCATCGTAGTACTGCTTCTGAAATCCATCGCCGGTCTCGGTCGGCGCGAAGAGCTTCTGCGCCAGTGAAATCGGCTCGTGTGCTTCAGCGTCGGTCACGCCTTCCTCGCTCGCCAGCGTCTCGTCAATCCGCACCACAAATTCTGAAATATTATGCAGCCACGCGAATTGTGGATCGTCCACCACCAGCCGGAAAAGTTCTCCCGTCTTCACCATGCCGTGGTTTTTCTCGTAGTCCCGCCGCTCCATGTCCAGCAGCGTCTTATGCAGCCGCAGCAAAGCCGTCCGCAATGCCACCAGTTTCTGCCGCGCCGGCGTGTCCCTTCCATCCCCTTGATTTGTGTATGGATCTTTGGATGCAGCCAAGGAATTTGCTCCCCAATTATTTTGCGCCAGATTATCTCGGCTGGCTAGTTGGCTTTGGAAGTCTTCGCGCGGATGGAGAGATGGTTCTGCAAATTCGAAACGCCCGGCACGCTCGACGCGCGCGTCGTCGCCTGGCTTTTGTCGCTCTCGGACTCCACCACGCCCTCCAGCGCTACCGCTCCTCCCTTCACAATAATGTGGATCGACGGCTGCTCCACCCCGCCATAGCGCTGCAGAATTGCATCTTCGAAAATGGCTCGGTAAATGGCCCGGCGCAAGCTATCATCGTCCGCGGATCGCGGCAGCACTTCGATGCGGTTTTCCACAACCGCAACACCTTCGATGCTCTTCACGCCCTCTTCCGCGTCCTCGCGGAGAGTTGGCCGCAGCACGTATCCGCGCAGCGTGACCTTGCCTCCGTCCAGCGTGTACGTGATGTAGTCGAACACCGAATAGTACGGCGCAACCTGGATCTGGTGGCGTACTTCGCGGTGCAGTTCGCTCTCTTCGGGTTTGCTGGTGGACTTACCCCCCTGCCTCGCGGCCCAGCCGCTCGCAGAACAGCACAGCACCCCGCCGCACGCCAACCCGGCTGCGGCAAACGCCATCTTTTTGGGAGTTGCTCCAATCATCCAATCCAGCTTAACAAATCGATTTCCCGCTTTGCAGGATGTTTCGGTTCCTGCACCATGCGCGCCGCTCCCCGCACTGTTCCGCCGCGGTCGGTGTTAGCATACGTCAGGCCTTCACCAGTTCACGAATTGCCGGCGCTCCCGTCCGGCCGGAGGATGAATACGACTTGCTAGCCATCGCCCATCGCGGCGCCTCGGGTTACGCCCCGGAAAATACGCTGGCCGCTTTCCGCCGCGCGGTTTCCCAGGGCATCACCTTCATTGAAACCGATCTGCACCTTACCCGCGATGCTCATTTCGTTGCCATCCATGACGAAACCGTGGATCGCACCACCAGCGGCAAAGGCGACATCCATCACATGACCCTCGCCGAGGCTCGCCGCCTCGACGCCGGTTCGTGGTTCGCCAGCGAATTCATCGGCGAACGCGTCCCTACCCTCATAGAAGTCCTCGAATTCGCCCGCAAGCACGACGTGGTCTTCTATCTCGAACTCAAGCCCAGCGGCTTCTGGGGCGGCGAACATGCCCTGATAAGCAACCTGCGCGATTCCGGCGAAATTCCCAGGGTCGTCGTCATTTCCTTCGACCCTGCCATTCTCACGAATCTTCGCAAAATCGAGCCGACCTTGATGACCGGGCTTCTTCATGATGGAAAATTCGACGACCCGTTCGAAAAAGCCATCGAAATTGGTGCGCGGCAACTCGCCGTGCGCGGCGACCTCGTCACACCCAATTTTCTCAAGGAAGCACACAAGCGGGATCTCCAGGTGATTTGCTGGACCATCAACTCCCCCGCCCACATGCGGCTCCTGGAATCCGCCGGTGTGGATGGCATCATGTCCGACTACCCGGATCGCCTGCTCGCTACGCTGAAGAAATAGCGCGATACACTTCCGCGAACTGCTCCACGTTGAGCAGTTCCGCTCGCGCGTCCTCGCGCAGCCGCAATCCCTTCAATATCTCTCGAGCCCGCTCCGGCGCCGCCAGCGGCCGCAGATTGTTCGCCAGCGTCTTTCGCTTTTGTCCAAAGCACAGTTTTACGAACTCCAGAAAATCCTCGGGCCTTTCGAAACCATCCCGCGTGCCCTGCCCGGGAATGCGCAGCGTGACCAGCGCCGAAGCCACCTTCGGCGGCGGCCGGAACGCCCCAGGCGGGAGCTTGAAAATAAATTCCGGCCGTGTGTAGAACTGTGTCGCCACCGACAGATATCCGTACAGCTTTGTCCCCGGCCGCGCCGTCAGCCGCAAAGCGACTTCCAGCTGGATCACCATGTGTATCTCTTCAATTTGCGGCGCAAACGTAAAAAAATGATGCAGGATTGGCGACGTAATGTAATACGGCAGGTTGCCATAAATCTTCATGCGTCGGCCCGCCGCCAGCTTCGCAAGGTCGGTCTGCAGCACGTCGCCCGACACCACAGTCAGATTAGGGTGCTTTCCTGCGAGCCACTGCAGCCGTCCAATCAAGGCTTCGTCGAGCTCGATTGCATAAACCGGCGCGCCCGAGCGCACCAGATGCTCCGTCATCTCCCCGTGACCCGCGCCAATCTCAATCCAGCAATACGCCGGAGCATCCGCCGCCGTCGTCTCCATTCCGTGCGGCGAGACATGTATCGCGCGCGCGATTTTTTCGCGCCACCCGGCATCGCCCAGAAAATGTTGGCCCAGTTTTTGTCGCGTCATGGAAAAGGGAATTGCCAGTCTAACAGCAGTCGCCGCCATTCCAGTGTATTCCCGCCAACTTCAGAGCGAATACTCCCAGGCGAGTACATCGAGTAATGCAGGTGCCGAGACGCGGAAGCGGGTTGGCGTCGCCGAGCGCTGACGGCGAAACGATGTGCGCTCCGCGCAATTCACCACAAATCCGGTTGACGCTCGCCTGCGCCTCCGATAGCGTAAGAATTTCGTGCCTGACTCATGCGTATCCTCTTTGTAGCCTCCGAAGCGTTGCCCTATGCCAAAACCGGCGGCCTCGCCGACGTCATCGAGGCGCTTCCTCGCGCTCTGGTTAAGCTCGGCTACGAAGTAGCCGTCTTCCTTCCTCGCTACCGCGGCGTGAAAGTTACGTCCGTCCCCATGCCCAGCATGACCATTCCACAAGGTCCGCGCCTGCGTTTTCCGGCAATCGCCAGCGGCCCAGTCCTCCGCGGTGTGCGCTATTTTTTCCTCGATGATCCCGCCTATTTCGATCGCGACGGCATCTATGGGGACGCAAACCACGAATTTCCAGACAATGCCGAGCGCTTTACCGAGTTTTCCCGTGCCGCCATCGAACTCGCCAAGCACATCTGGACTCCCGACGTCTTCCATTGCCACGACTGGCAGACTGCTCTCATTCCCGCGCTCCTCCGCACTTCCTATGGCGACGATCCAGCGGTCATGAACATCCCGGTCGTCTTCACCATTCACAACATCGGCTACCACGGCGTGTTCCCCCCGGAAGCCTTGGGCCGCGCCGGGATATCTCCGGCGCTCTTTCATCCTGGCGGCATCGAATTTTTCGGCAACCTCAATTTCTTGAAGGGCGGGCTCATCTATTCCGATTATCTGACCACCGTAAGCCGCAAATACGCGCAGGAGATTCAAACACCGGAATTCGGATTCGGCCTCGATGGGGTCATCCGTTCCCGCGCTGACCGTCTCGTGGGCATCCTCAACGGCGTGGACTACTCGGCCTGGAGCCCTGAAAAGGACAAACTCATTCCCGCTAAATACTCTTCTCTCAATCTGGCGGGTAAGGAGGTCTGCAAGGCCAGGTTGCTCGAGGAGTTTCAACTGCTCCGCGACAATCCGCTTCGCCCCGTCCTCGGAATCGTCTCCCGCTTTGCAGACCAGAAAGGCTTCGATCTCATCGCCGCTATTGCCAGGGACTTGATGCACGAGGATCTCCTCCTCGCCGTTGTCGGCACCGGCGAGCGCCGCTACGAAGATCTATTTCGTGCCCTGGCATCCGATTTCCCCGGGCGCGTCGGCGTCAAAATCGCTTACGACAACGCCCTCGCCCATCTCGTCGAAGCCGGTTCCGACATGTTCCTCATGCCTTCCCGTTATGAGCCTTGCGGCCTGAATCAGATTTACAGTCTGCGCTACGGTACTGTTCCCATCGTCCGCGCTACCGGCGGACTCGACGATACGATCGAAGCGTTCAATCTGGAACATGGCACCGGCACCGGCTTCAAGTTCCTTGAATATTCCGGTGGCGCCCTCTTGCACGCCATCCGCCAGGCTCTGCACTACTTTACCGACGATCGCATCTGGAAACGCATTCAGCTCAACGGCATGGCAAAAGATTTTTCCTGGAACACCTCAGCCGCGGAATATGCGAAACTATATGAAGCTGCCAGGGCAGCACGAAACCAAAAGTCGGTTCCAACATCTAATTAAAGTTAGAAAGGCCTCCCTTCGGGGTAGGCTATAGAGGATACAAAGGTTATGGCTGATAATATTCTTGCGGTTAATGACGGTAACTTCGATACGGAGGTGCTGACGGCCAGCAAGTCGCAGCCCGTCATGGTCGATTTCTGGGCGGAGTGGTGCCGCCCGTGCCACATGCTGGCCCCCACGGTCGCCGAAATTGCTCAGGACTATGCGGGTAAGCTAAAGGTGACCAAGCTCAATGTGGACGAGGCCATGAACTCCTCCACCCGCTATGGCATCCGCGGCATCCCCACGCTGCTTGTTTTCAAGGATGGTCAAGTTGTCGAGCAGATTGTCGGCGCGGTTCCCAAGGACCAGATCACCAAGGCGCTGGACCGCCATCTCGGCTGAGCAAGCTGTTCTCGAAATTTCTTAATATAACGGCACGGCCCGCTTTCTCGGCGGGCCGTCCCTATTTCTGTAAACGCCGGAGGCGCTCCGATGAACACCGACCGCACCCAAGCTCCTGCGCGCTGTCGTTGGGCTGCCAAGCCCATCAATATTCCCTATCACGATCAGGAATGGGGCGTGCCCGTCCACGACGAAAACGTCTGGTTCGAATTCCTGACTCTCGAGGGCGCCCAGGCCGGCCTCAGCTGGGACACCATTCTTCAGAAACGCGCCCGCTATCGCGAAGTCTTCGAGGGCTTTAACCCCCGCAAGGTCGCGCGTTTCGATAAGCGCAAGGTTCGCCTGCTTCTTACCGATCCCGGTATCGTTCGCAATCGCCTGAAGATTTCCTCCGCCATTTCCAACGCCCAGGCTTTCCTCAAAGTCCAGGACGAATCGGGCAGCTTCGATTCGTATATCTGGAAATTCGTCGGCGGTTCGCCCATCCGCAATAAATGGAAATCGCACCGTCAGATTCCCGCCCTCACCCCCCTGGCCACCGCACTCAGCAAGGACCTCCAGAAGCGTGGCTTCCGCTTTGTCGGGCCCACCATCGTCTACGCCTTCATGCAGGCCACCGGCCTGGTCAACGACCACCTCACTACCTGCTTCCGCTACAAAGAACTTTCCTGACTCTCGCCGTGGACTCGCCAATGCCAGCAAGGCCCTGACATTTCGGTGCTTGACCGGAGTCCCGGCAGCACAAGCAGGCACGGCCAAATATATCCCTAAGGCGCCCGCCATAGCCTGTCTCCACCCGTTTCCTCATAATTTCCCCATTCTCCCTCCATGACAAACGCCCCGCGCGGATGTACATTTCCCCCTGCAATCGGGCTCTACCAGGTCGGCGGGATAGCCAACCACGGCGCCCTGGAATGGGACTGAATCCATAAGGAGCATGCCATGCCACTCATCCAAGTTAAATTGATTGAAAAAGTCTTCACCCCGCAGCAAAAACAGGAAATGATCAAGAAGCTCACCGATGCCATGGTCTCCATCGAGGGCGAAAACATGCGCCCCGTCACCTGGGTCATCATCGAAGACGTCAACAGCGGCGAATGGGGCATCGGCGGCCAGGCTATGTCCACCGACGCGGTAAAAGCGCTCGCTGCCGGAAGGTCCTGATCCATTTTTCAAGTAACGCCGTTCTGTCGTGGAATATCCAATTAGGAAAATTGAAGGAGGCGCGTGTCATGAACTTCCGGCCGGATCCAACGTTTTATCCCTCACCCAAGCTCGCTATGCAGGCTCCCGTCGAAAAGCTCGCCTACGTGGCGGCACTGAACACCAACGGGAGCCCCGATGAAATGACCGTTGTGGATCTGGAGGCCAACTCGCCGACCCACGGCCAGATCGTGAAGCGTCTCCCCATGCCCGGGCTTGGCGATGAACTCCATCATTTCGGCTGGAACGCTTGCAGCTCCGCACTGTGTCCTTACGCGCCGCATCCCCACGTCGAGCGACGCTACCTCGTCGTCCCGGGCCTGCGTTCCTCTCGCATCCACATCATTGACATCAAGCCCAATCCCCGCGAGCCCAAAATCGTCAAGACCATCGAGGCCGATGAAATCGCGAAACGTACCGGCTATTCGCGCCTGCACACCGTCCATTGCGGCCCCGACGGCATCTACGTCAACGCCATCGGTTCCACCAGCGGCGACGGCCCCGGAGGTATCCTCCTCCTCGATCACGAAAACTTCGAAGTGCTTGGCAAGTGGGAGGTCGAACGCGGCCCGCAGTATCTTGCCTATGACTTCTGGTGGCATCTCGCGCACGATACCATGCTCACCAGCGAGTGGGGCACTCCGAACATGATCGAAAACGGCCTGAACCCGGAGTTGCTTCTCGGCGGCAAGTACGGTCGCCGTGTCCACGTCTGGGATTTGCGCAAGCGCTGCCACAAGCAAGTCCTCGATCCCGGGGAAGAATACCAGCTGGCCCTGGAACTCCGCCCGGCGCACGATCCCGCCAAGACTTACGGGTTTATGGGTGTGGTCATCTCGCTCAAGGATCTCTCCTCTTCCATCTGGCTCTGGCGCGGCAACAATGGTTCCTGGTCCATTCAGAAAATAATTGATATACCCGCCGAGCCCGCCGACCCCGATCTTTTGCCGCCAATGCTCAAGGGCTTTAAGGCCGTTCCTCCTCTCTTGACCGACATAGACCTCTCGCTCGACGACAAATATCTCTACGCGGCCTGCTACGGCACTGGCGAACTCCGTCAGTACGACGTCTCCGATCCCGCAAACGCGAAGCTAACCGGCTCGTTCCGCATCGGTGGCATCGCGAACCGGCGCGCTCATCCCAAAAACCCCGGCCGCCGGCTCAACGGCGCTCCGCAAATGGTCGAAATCAGCCGCGATGGCAAGCGCGTCTACTTCACAAACTCGCTCTATAGCACCTGGGACGACCAGTTCTATCCCGACGGAGTGCGCGGCTGGATGGCCAAGGCGGACGTTACGCCCGGTGCTTTCACCCTCGACAACGATTTCTTTGTGGATTTTGGCGACAGCCGCTCGCACCAGGTTCGCCTCGAAGGCGGCGACGCTTCTTCCGATTCCTACTGCTTCTCGTAACCGCTATGTGGATTCCGGCGGCACTGTTTCTGCTCGGCGCCTATCACGGATTAAACCCCGCGATGGGGTGGCTGTTCGCCGTCTCCATCGGCATGCAGGAAAAATCCGGCAAGGCCGTGGTGCATTCTCTCTGGCCTCTTGGCGCGGGGCATCTGGCCTCCGTCGCTTTGGTAGTCGGCATAGCGCAAATGTTGCGCTTGACGCTGCCTTCGACTGCCGTGCGAATCATTGCTGGCAGTTGCCTCATCGCTTACGGCATCTACCGTTTGATCCGGCGCCGCCATCCGCGCTGGGTGGGCATGCGCGTCGGTTCCGGTGACCTCACGCTCTGGTCCTTTTTGATGGCCTCCGCGCATGGCGCCGGACTGATGTTGTTGCCGTTCGTGCTCGCAACTCCCTCGATGGTGGCTATGCCGTCCGGCTATATCCATCACATGATGATGGCCAGCGCCCTGGAAGCGCCGTTTGCCCCCGCGCTGCAATGGTGGCTTCCCGTGGCAATCCATACTCTCGGTTATCTGGTGGCCACGGCATTCGTTGCTCTCCTCATCTATCACAAGCTTGGGGTTGCCGTTCTTCGGCGCGCCTGGTTCAATCTCGATTTCTTGTGGGCCGGCGCGCTGATTGCCATGGGCTTCCTGACCTTCGCGCTCTGAAAACCGCGCTTGTTCGACGCTTCTGCCCGAAAGGCTGTGCTAGACTCGCGGCGGAAGGAAGGGCTTAGCCCGCGAAGGACTCCTCTACGATGTCTGGAGCCACAAATACGACGTCGGCAGCAACGTCGTGAACATCGTCGTCAAAAATCTCCGCCGCAAACTGGGCAATCGCTCCGAACTCATCGCAACCTTTCCCGGCGTCGGCTACAAATGCATATCCGCAACCTCACCGTAGCCGCCCTGTTTGCGATTTTCCCCGTACACGGTAGAATGATCTCCAGTGAGCGGGCGTCGTACAATGGCAGTATAGAAGCTTCCCAAGCTTCGGACGTGGGTTCGATTCCCATCGCCCGCTCCAGAAATCCGCTGTACAGTCCGAAGAGATCCTTTACAGAACGTTCTGGAGACATTCGTCCAGCAAGCTGTGATGACCATCCTCAATCAGATCTATGTGGCTAGTCGTTACCGGAAAGGTGGCTCACAGTACTCAGTTTCTTAGCGGAAGAATGGGACC
The DNA here is from genome assembly GCA_035518915.1 of Candidatus Eiseniibacteriota bacterium. Taxonomy (GTDB): domain Bacteria; phylum Acidobacteriota; class Terriglobia; order Acidiferrales; family UBA7541; genus Acidiferrum. Next base: position 1,417 of record DATIXE010000021.1, on the reverse strand, counting down.
ACCAGTTCTTTGAAGCAGACCCAAGCCGCGAACGCGACGAAAAACCCGAACATGGCGAAGAGCACGATCGTCGAAGCTTTGTATGGCTTTTGGGGAAACGGTGGCAGAGAATCTGCATCCTCTCCCGCCAATTCCATTTCAATCTGGTCAATCTCTGCAATATTACGTCTACGACGCTCCAATATTCTTTGCCAGAGTTTTTTCAGCATGGGAACATCACACCGTAGTGGTTCAAGATCTTCCTACGACATTACTATACACAAGTGACAACCTAAATGAGGAAGTGTGAGAATGAAATCAATTCTATTTATCATCGCCATCACATCGCTGGCGTTGGTCTCATCGACTACTCAATCGGAACAGATGGTGCGAAATGTGATTCTAGACGAGCGAGGCTCTACGCCGCCTCTGTCACAACTCTACGCTTGTGCGCATGAGCTAGAAGGCCAGGAAGTTGACAAAACGAAATATGACGAATGTTTGGGCCGAATTCTATCGTACAAATATTTCGAGAAAGGCTCAGTGGAAGTCAAATTGGTGTCGGCAAATACGGTAGATCTTCGTTTTGTGCTTGAATCAAGAGAGTTGATTCTGGACAAATTGGAATTCAAACTGTCTGAATTGGATCAAGCATCGATAACGAAATGGCTCAGGCAAGACAGTCGCAATCTTGAAGTCGGAGTTCCTTACACGTTTAAGCGAGAGACAGCAACTTTCTACAACTTACAACAATTCTTTCTGTCTAATGGCAGAAATGCGGTTTGGAGTTCAAAACTCAACCTGGACTATTCAAGCGGGCGGGCGAGCATGATTTATGATTTCGTCGAAGGGCCGCCTGGTCCAAAGTTTGACTCACTGCCACCTAATTCTCCCGACTGCGCCTATAGAATTGCAATCCTCGACTACACGGGAATCGATGATCTTGTTCCTATACCGCTCTTGGATGCAGCTACCAAAGTGAAAGCATTCTCCTGCTACGACCCCCAGTTGATCAAAGCAGATGAAAGTAGACTTCATTCTTCAGGAATCTTCCAGAATGTGCACTACATTACCAAGAGAGAGCGCAAAGACTGGAAGTTGAAGATTGAAGGAACCGGCAATCCATTCGTCGTAAGAAGTCTAAATGTCAAGAATTATGGACAAGCAACCCCTCTCTCCCATGAATTGCTGTCCCAATTGCCTTTACAGCCAGGGCAGACGTACAAAAGTTCGATCGCAAATGAGAGTCTTGCGTTGCTGAGGCATCTTGTTGAGTCGAAAGACAGCAGAACCGCTGTTGTAGAAAAGGTTGTTGTCTCTCAACCAAGAACGCTGGATATTGAATTCGCTGTGCTTAAAATTGGAGAAAACGAGGTTTTCATCAACGGTTCCAAATCCCAGTAAGATTAGAACCGGCCTACGCGACTTTTCGAGATCT
>DATIXE010000020.1:0-20598 GCA_035518915.1 Candidatus Eiseniibacteriota bacterium | reverse complement strand
AAAGTGGTGCGCCCTGAGAGATTCGAACTCCCGACCTTCTGGTTCGTAGCCAGACGCTCTATCCAGCTGAGCTAAGGGCGCTCCGTCCAAAAATTGTAACACACGTTGCGAGGTTGGCTAAAACCTGCGCTGTGGCTTGCGCGGATGATTCGGGTCACGAGACCGGAAGATCGGTCTTGCGCGAAGCGGGCCGGGCAAGCCCGGCCCCAACAAATTCAGGTGGAGCAGTCGGAAGCGGGCTGGGTGGATCCGGACCCTGCAACTTCGAGCGCGGCATTTCGAACCTGCTTGCTGCTCGCGGCTCGCCGTTATCCGCGCTCCCGTTGCTCTTTCCCCGAAAAATCGTTCCAGTACCATACAATTCTATTGACTAATTGGGTATCACGTGAGAGAATCTCCTATGCTTGCGCGGGCGCTTCCAACTTTCCACGCCCCGCATTTCCCTGCCCTGATTTTTCCCGTTTTGAAACTCCGCGCTTCGCGTGTTTCTCTCTTTTCCGCGCGCCGCCTGAGGCATGCGCCTCATTTCCCAGCCAAGTTCAATGATTTCCAGAGGATTCCTACCCTTCGCGCTAACCTCTTTGTTTCCCACACTTGCGCGGCCTCCTCGCAAGTCCAGTCATTTTCTGTACTTACGGGAGAGGGGGGTGGGGGTCCCCCCCCGCGTTTTCCAGGTTTTCGAGTTCTCCGGCACACGCCTCAGGGGGATTCGCGGAGAAACGAGCGGCTGTGGTGTTCGGCGCCGCGCCACAGGAGGGCGACGAGGGCAACGATGGTGACAATCTCAAATCCGGCGAGGGCCCACTGGTAGCCGAAGCGTTCGCGCAGCGCGTACTCGATGGAATTGGTGGGCGCGGCGAAAAGGATGCCGAGTTGATAGGCCAGGCCGGGCATCAGGCCGCGCGCGGAATCGGCGGCCAATTCGTTGAGGTGCACGGGGATCACGCCCCACGCTCCCTGCACGCCCATCTGCATTATCACGGTGGCGACGATCAGCACAGGCACGGCGCCGCCAAAGGCCCAGAACGGCATCACGGCCAGGCACAGGGCGAGCGCGGACATCATGCCTTTGCGGCGGCCCAGCTTTTGCGAGAGGTGGCCAAAGAGAATCGCTCCGACGACCGCGCCGACATTGTAGATCATGGCGATGTCCGCGACGCGCGCGGGCGTTACGCGATACACCTCTTTCAGGAAGTCGGGATAGAGGTCCTGCGTGCCGTGCGAGAGAAACATCATGAAGATCATCAGGACAACCAGATAGACGAAGCGCTTCCAGTTTTGCGCCACCACGCGCAGCACCTGGCCCATGCTTCCGGCGCGATGTTGCTGCCACGCCTCCGACTCCGGAACCTTTGTGCGGATATAGAGTGCGAGCAGTGCGGGCAGGGCCCCCAGCCAGAACATTGGCCGCCAGCCCCACGCGGGCAGGACGAATCGCGCGGCCACCGCCGCCAGAAGATAGCCGATCGAATAGCCGCTCTGCAGAATGCCGCTGAGCACGCCGCGCCAGCGCGTCGGCGCGGCCTCCATCGCCAGCGAAGCGCCAACGCCCCACTCGCCGCCCATGCCGATGCCAAAGAGCGCGCGCAGGATCAGGAACACCGTGTAATTGGGAGCGAAGCCGCAGGCCAGCTCGATGACCGAAAAATAGATGACGTTGGCCATCAGCGGAATGCGGCGGCCGAAGCGGTCGGCGAGCAGGCCGAAGAGAAACGCGCCGACGGGGCGCAACGCGAGCGTGGCGACGGTGGTAAAGACGATGGCTTTTTTCGGGACGCCGAACTGGTGGGAGAGCGTGTCGTAGAGAAAAACGATGACGAAGAAGTCGAAAGCGTCGAGCGTCCAGCCAAGAAACCCCGCGAGCACGGCGTGTCGCGCGCTGGCTTTTTGCGCGGAACCGGTCATCTCACGAAACGCGCCATTCGTTGGGCTTCGGCATCAGCCGATACAATGCCATAGCGCTGGCGGCGCAGACCAGTCCCAAAACCAGGGCGGACGTCATGCGGCCAAAGCAAAGCTGCCCGATGCAGAAGAGCGCGGCGTAAACGAATACGCAGCCGGCGAGCCAGCTGACGAGATTTTTTCCCAGGTCCTGCGTGACTTCCTCGATGCCGCTGACTCTGGCGATGGGCTTCCATCCCAGAATTTCCGGGCGCACGCGGCGATAGAAATCCACCAGTGTTTGTGCGGGCTCGGCGGGAGTGAGCATGGTCACGGCGATCCAGACGACCGTGGTAACGCCGGTGGTGCAAAGCGTGGTCTTGGCGAAGATCACCGGATCGGAGCCGTGGAACGGTTCGGGGCGACCGATGAGAGCCATCCAAAGCGTCTGGCTGCGCAGGGCCAGCGTGGTGACAAGTGCGGCGGCCATCGCGGAAATTTCGCTCCAAGCATTGACGCGCCACCAATACCAGCGGAGAAGATAGACCCCGCCGGTGCCGGCGCCGAGTTCGAGCACGATCTTCCAGCCCTCGCTCACGGACTGGAGCTGCATGGAGACCCAGGCGGCGGCGATGACCAAAAAGATCGTGGCGAGCCGCGAAGCATTCACATAGTGCGTTTCGCTCGCATCCTTCTTGACGAAGCGGCGATAGAAATCCTCCACGAGGTACGAACTGCCCCAGTTGAGCTGCGTCGCGACGGTGGACATGAAGGCCGCCATGAATCCGGCGAGAAGAATGCCGAGCAGCGCATGCGGCGTGTGGCGCGTGGCGACGAGCATGTAACCACGCTCCGGCTGCGCAAGCCCCGGATAGAGAACGACGGCCGCCAACGCAGTCAGAATCCACGGCCAGGGACGCAGCGCGTAGTGGGCAAGGTTGAACCAGAGCACCGAGAGCAAGCCGTTGCGCTCGTCGCGCGCGCTGAAGATGCGCTGCGCAATGTAGCCGCCGCCGCCGGGCTCCGCGCCGGGATACCAGAAGGCCCACCACTGGACGGCGAGATGGACGACGAAGGTGATGACCGGAAGAGTCCATAAGGCCTCACCCGTGAAGCCGCGGGAGAAATCGGGAAGCAGTGCAGTGATGTCGCTGGCGTGCGGGCCGGCGAGATCGCGCTTTGCGGCCAGTTTCGCAAGAAGCTGCGGCATGCCGCCGACGGCGTGGACTCCATACCAGGCAACGCCGATGACGATGGCCATCTTGAGGATAAACTGGAACAGGTCGGTCCAGAGAACGCCCCAGAGACCGCCGAGCGAAACGTAAATTCCCGTGAAGGGCATGAGGAAGAAGACGCAGATTGCGAGCGCCCGGGCGTCGCTGATACCCAGCGAGGTGCCGATGATGTTTACCATCGCTTTAGTGACCCAGCCGAGAATGAGGCAATTCATCAGCAAGCCGAGATAGACCGCGCGGAAGCCGCGGAGAAACGCGGCGGGCTTTCCGGCATAGCGGAGTTCGGCGAACCGCACATCGGTGATCAGGCCGCAACGGCGCCACAAACGCGCGAAGAGGAAAACGGTCATCATGCCGGAAGGAAGAAAACTCCACCAAAGCCAATTCCCCGCCACGCCTTGCGTGTAGACCAGGCCGCTGACGGCGAGCGGCGTATCGGCAGCGAAGGTGGTGGCGACCATGGATGTGCCGGCGAGCCACCAACTGACTTCGCGGCCGGAGACGAAATAGTCGGCGGTGCTTTTGCCGGACTTGCGGCGGAAGTAGAGGCCGAGAACGAGCGTGATCAGAAGATAGGCGGCGATGGCAGCCCAATCGAGCGCGGTCAGCGACAAGGAATCACGATCCTTTGCATGAAATTTTGCGGCGCCATCTTCCCTGCCCTATTGCGTGATCGGAGCGCGCGCGGCGCGGCCCGGGAAAACACCTTCGACCGTTTTTCCGTGGCTGACGACCGGGACACCGTTGACGAGGACATAAGAAATTCCCGCGGAGAATTGCATGGGATCGTCGAAGGTGGCTTTATCAATGATGGATTCGGGATCGAAGACGGTGATGTCGGCGTCGGCGCCCACGCGAATGCGGCCTTTGGTGCGGAACGCCGGCGCGTGGTTTTCGAGGCGTTGCGCGGGCAGGAGCGTCATCTTGCGCAGAGCGGTCATCAGGTCGAGGGCTCTTTCTTCGCGAACGTAGTGGCCGAGGACGCGGGAGAAAGTGCCCTGGCCACGCGGGTGAACCTTGCCGCCCGTTGAAGGCATGCCGTCGCTGGCGATCATGATGGATGGATCGGCGACGGCTGCGCGGGCGGCGCTTTCCGGGATGGAGAAGATGACGACGTTGCCGCCTTCCTTGCGATACTTTGCAAAGGTTTCGGCGGTCAGGCGTTCACCGGTTTTCACCCACTGAAGATCCCTGTAGGTGATACCCATCCGCTCCTGCCAACCGGGATCGAAGATGGCGGATTCGAGACTGGTGCTGGCGGCGATGTAGGGGTAGCACTCCGTAGTGACGTCGATGCCGTAACTTTTCGCGCCGGCAATAATTTGGATAAGCTGCGGAGTCTCCTGCAAGCCGATGCTGGTGACATGGACAACGTGAAGCGGAACGCCGGTGGCGGCCGAGTCGGCAAGAACTTCCTGAACGGCGGCGAGGCCAGTGTCCGGCTCCAGCGCGCCGTAGAAACGCACGTGGACGTGTACCGGCGCGTGATACTTTGCGGCGACGCGGAACATTTCGAGAATTTCTTCGTGCGTCGCGCCGGGCGTGTAGTTGATGCCCATGCCGACGGCGAGCGCGCCGGCATTTAGGCCGGCTTCGAGCTTTTCCTGCATCTCACGGATTTGTTGCGGGGAAGCGGCGCTGTGAGCCGCGTAGCCCGTTGGCAGCCACTGCCCGGAGTCCTTCATGACGGCCATGCGAACCGGGATATGGCCGACGCTGACGCCATAGTTAATCAACGCTTTGCCCTGCCGGTGGGCATACCAGGCGGGGACGTCGCCGGTGCCAAGCTCGAGTTCCAGCGAAGTGGTGACGCCGTCGTGGGCCTGGAATTCGTAGTTGCGGGGCTCCTGGCCGTGTTCGTGGAGATCAATGAATCCGGGTGCGACGACAAGACCCTGCGCGTTAATGGTTTGCTTACCGTTTAGCGGAGCTTGGCTGATTTCGACGATTTTGCCGCTGCGGATGCCGATATTGCGGATGGCGTCGAGGCCGGATTCAGGATCCATGACCCGTCCGCCGGAAATTACCAGGTCGAGCGATTCGTCGGCCCGGGACGACGAGCTCGGCGCCAAGTGCAGCGCGAGACCGAAGAACGGGAGGACCGAAAAAGCGACCACAACGTTACGACGCATGAGGGACATGAGGGAAAGGATATACTCCGAAAGAACCGCCGCCTAGTTTCGCCGCGAAGAGAGCGAGTGTCAAAGGGTTTTTGAAACGATTCAATGAAGGGGAAAGGGGAGGAAGGCATTGGGTGGTGGTTGGCGCTGGTGGTCGGGAGTTGGTAGTTTGTAGTTTGTAGTTTGCAGTGGGCGGGAGTGTGTCGCGCCGCCTGCGCTTAGGGAAATTGCCGCTCTGCACCGAAGGCTTGTGCCTTGGGCTATATTATTCTGCCCCTCCGGCGCTTGACCAGGTTTGGCGGGGATGTGGCGGATGGGGGACGTTCGGATAAGGAATGAGAACGAAGCTAAGCAATAAAAACCCCGACTCGCTGGGGGCAACGAGCCGGGGTGGGGGTACTTCCTGAGGGGGGGCCTGAGGAAAGTCGAGTTAGTGCGTGAACGCGGGGGAAGGCTCCTGCGTGGCGAGCACGCAAATCTTCTGGAGCTCTTCGTAGGTGAAGAAGCGCTCTTCTTCCTGTCCCGCGCGCTCCAGGTGACCAATACCGGTTTCACTGGAGATGCGGCTGATCTCAGCGACCGAAAGGCCCAAGAGATAAGCTGCGCGAGTCTGGGTTACGTATTTGGGAATGCGATTATCCATTTCGTATTCTCCCCTCATGCCGGAATCAAAGCCATGCCGTCTTCTTCCACCGCCACGATCATCGCCTTATAGATGTCCACGTCCCAGCCTTCACCAATGCGCATGCGAATGGTTTCGCCGCCTTCCTTGAGGAGCTTTCCCCGCAGCGGCACCTTGATATCTCCAAGAGCAACCTGCAGAACGACTGCGTGACCCAGCCACGCGTTATACCCGGCTTCCATCGGCGCCCCTCAACGAAGAATTTGACGCATTGTGCAGGGACAGAATCGGGTTTGCGGAGGTGTCCCGCAATGGTACAGCGAGGTTAGAGCACTAGTATTTAAGTACTGCTGGATGAGAAAAAGTCGTTTCGAGCCAAGAATTTGGGAGGTACTTTGGTACCGAATCTTCGGGACGGGCCGCCCATCGCCAGGCCACGAGGAAATTGAGATTCTTGAGGGTATGAGGAAGAGGTTTTCGCCCGCCTCCCTTTTAGTGCGGCCGCCCGCGCCACGCCCCGGTGTAAGCCTGGCCCTGGGAGGCGGGTTTGCGCGTGGGTATGCGCACCTGGGGGTGCTGCAGGTATTTCAGGAAAACGGGATACCGGTGACCGCAGTGGCGGGAAGCAGCATCGGGAGCATTTTGGGCGCGGCATACGCCAGCGGCGCGGAACTGCCGTGCATCGTGGCGAAATGCCGTGAGATCCGGTTCCGCGATTTTGCGAAATGGCGGGTATCGAGGTTCGGGCTTGCAAGCAACGAGCGGCTGGGGAGGCTGGTTGAAAAGCTGTTCGGTACAAAAGAGTTTGAAGACTTCGAGATCCCACTGGCAGTGGTGGCCACCGATCTGGGGACAGGAGACCCAGTGGTCTTTCGCCAGGGAAGTCTGGCCGAGGCGATTCGGGCGAGCTGCGCATTTCCCGGGCTGTTCGAGCCAATACAGATCGGTACGCGTTGCCTGGCGGACGGAGGTCTGGTGGCGCCGGTGCCGACGCGGGCCGCGCGCGAAATGGGAGCGGGAGTCGTGGTTGGGGTATCGGTTGGATTGCACGATGGAGAACGCGGTGCGCCGACCAATATATTTCAGGTGGTGAGCCGGGCGGTAAGCGCGGCCCAGAAACATCAATTGGAGGGGTGGGAACGATACGCGGACCTGGTGCTGCGCCCCTCGGTGCAGGGGCTGGCCTGGGATGATTTCGACCGCATTGACGAGGTGATCGAAGCCGGCGCGGCGGTGGCGCGTACCGCGATTCCGAGAATCAAGCAGATGCTGGCGCGACTGAATTACGAAGAGGAAGCCACATTTGGAAAGCAGGGAGAACTGCTGCTGGCGGAGTCGCTGCAATGAGGCATCGTTCGTGGTGGGTGGAAGTCTGCGGCGCACTGCTTTGCCAGTGGGAGGAAGCGGGGGAGAATCCCGCGCTTTTCTGCTACCGTATTGCATGGGCCACGGTGTGGAACGCACGCGCGGCAGGAGTGGCCCCAATCATCGCGCGCATGAGGAATAATGCCGAGTGCTTGACGCCATCCTCCACTTCTTCCGCGCCCTGTTCAATCCCGAGGGATTAAAAGAGTTAATCCGGGGCGGCGGCGCGCCGCTGATTTGCCTGATCGTGTTCATCGAGACGGGTTTCTTCGTAGGATTCTTCCTGCCCGGCGATTCGCTGCTGGTTACGGCGGGGATCTTGTCGGCGGGCGAGGTAATCCCGCTGAAATGGCTGGTGGCGCCAGTGATGCTGTGCGCGATCCTGGGGGATCAGATCGGATATTGGATCGGACGGTTCGGGGGGGCGGCTCTCTACAAGCGGGAGGATTCCTTGCTTTTCCGGCGCAGCCACCTCCGGCGGGCGCACGATTTTTACGAGAAATACGGGGGCCGGGCGGTGATCCTGGCGCGTTTTGTGCCGATCGTGCGGACGTTTTGTCCACCGGTTGCAGGCGCGGCACGGATGTCCTATGCGAGGTATCTGGCTTACGACATCTTCGGCGGCGTATTCTGGGTGGGGGCAATGATTCTGGGTGGGTATTCGCTGGGGCGGACGATTCCGAATATCAGCCAGCGGATTCATTACGTGATTGGAGTGGTGATCCTGCTCTCGATTCTCCCCGCGATTATCAGCGTGTTGCGCGCGAGGCGATCCGGGAACTCCACCCAGGCGGCCACTATCACTCCCGAGGAATAAGTAATCCATGGCGAAACTGCGCGCGGTGATTTTCGATATTGGGCGGGTACTGGTGCGGATCAATCTTCCGAAAGTGAAATCCGAACTAGCGCAGGGGTTGCCCCTGACGCCGGAGGAATTGTGGTCGGCGATTGAGAAGGATCCGCGGTGGCCGGACTGGCAGGAAGGCCGGATGGCACCGCGGGACTGGCATTTGCACCTGGGCAAACGATTCCATCTGGCATTGTCCTTTGAAGAGTTCACGAAGGTGTGGAACTCGGCGCTCGATCCGGAGCCGATTCACAACGTGTCACTGTTCGAGCAGCTGGCAAAGAATTACAAGCTGGGATTACTGTCGAACACAGATCCGATCCATGTGGCGAAACTGGAAGCTACGTACGATTTTTTCGCGCACTTTCCGAAGGCGGTGAGGACGTATTCGTGTGGCGTGGGAGCGAGCAAACCGCATCCGCTAATCTACCGGGAAGCGCTACGCGCATGCAAAGCACGGGCGGAGGAAGCGGTGTATATCGACGACATATTGGAGTATGTGGAAGCGGCCCGGCGGCTGGGTCTGACAGGGATTCAGTTTCAGTCTCCGGCGCAACTGCGAAAAGAATTGGGCGAAGCAGGAATAGAAGTGGAAGATTCCTGCACTGCGTAGGAATTCACTAGCGACGTTCATAGCTACGTAAAGATTGCCAGAACTAGTACTGGCTGGCCGGACGGGCAGGTTAACTAACTGGCCTAATGGCAACTATTTAGCCCGGGTTGGAGAGTTCTGTTCCGCGGTCTCCGGCTTGCACATCTTTTCCCACCAGAAAGCACCGCGGCCGCTGAGCGCCGCCATTCTGCGAAACATGAGAAGTAACACCCGGAAGGGTGAGGAGAATAGAGAGACTATGTCTGAGATTCCCGAGAACTATACGAACGTGGAAAACAAGAGCAGTTCATCCTGGCAGCTGCCAGCGATCATCGTTTTGGCACTAGTTGCCCTGGGTGGGCTTTTCTTTGGGTGGTCGAATTCGGCCAAGGTGGACGCGGCGAAGCAGGCCGTGAACGAGCAGGTCAAGGCAGTTGAACAGACGACGCAGCAGGACCTCAGTGCGCTGAAGGAACGGCTGGCGACGGACGAGAAGGCGAACACGGAACTTCAGGGCGACCTGAAGGTAGTGACCGACAAGCTGAAAATCACGCAGGGCCAGTTGCGGAAAGCGCGCAAAGAGGCTTCCGAAGCGAACACCGCGACTACCGAGAAGCTGACCGCGCTGGATACTTCGGTTCACGGCGAGCTGGCGACGAAGGCGACAACCGATGACGTGAAGACCGTGGACACGAAGGTGACCACCGTCAACGACAGCCTGACGAAGACCATCAACGACCTGAACATGGCGCGCAGCGAGCTGGGCAACCTGATCGCGAAGAACCACGATGAGATTGACGTGCTGCGCCGGCTGGGCGAGCGTGACTACGTCGAATTCACGATCACCGGCAAGAATCAGCCGCAGAAGGTCGGGAACTTGAGCATCGAGCTGAAAGGCGTGAACGTGAAGAAGAATCGTGCGAACGTGATCGTGGTTCTGGAAGACAAGAAACTGGAAGAAAAGAACCGCAACGTGAATTCGCCGATTATTCTCTACCCGTCGGGCCAGCGGCAGGCGGACGAGTTGGTGATCAACAAGGTCGGAAAGAACACCATCAGCGGCTACCTGAGCATGCCGAAAGCGGGAGCGCAACCTACAGCGACCGCGTCAGAAGCGAAAACGGGCAATTAAGTCGTAACAGAAAAACTGATACGAGGGCGGGGAGCGAAGGCTTCCCGCCCTTTTTGTTTGCTGGCGACGAGTTGCCATAGTTTGCGAGAATCGAATTGCCCTCGAAAGCGGGAATTCTGCGTTTCTGGAGCGATCTTTTGCGTTCGACGACCGTGGTGCTGTGTGCGATCGACAATCTGATCAGCGTGACGAACCAAGCGCTGACGGGGTTTCCTGAGTTTCTGGAGGGCCTGACGGAGGCGAACATCCCGTTTGTGCCGTTGACAGGGCGCTCGCGGCAGCAATTGGATGCGACGCTGCGGAAGTTTGCACTGGCGCACCCGTTTATCGCGGAAGGCGGGAGCGGGGTGTATCTGCCAGAAGACTATTTCCACCTGAAGGCACCACGAAGCACGCGGATGGGACGATTCACGTGTATTCCGGAGGGCTCGCCGCAACCCGCAGCGTCGGAAATGCTGGATTCCCTGGGGGAAGAAACGGGGATCGAGGTCGTGGCGCTGCGAAGTCTTTCGCCGAGGGAGTTGGCGCAGAATGTGGGATTGCGACAGCGGGAAGCGGAGTTGTTGCGACAGCGCGATTTCGACGAACTGTTTTTTTTTGCGGGAGCGACGGAAGCGGACGTGGAAAGATTTCGGGCCGCAGCCGCGACGAAGGGGGCCCAGATAAGGGAGAGGGGCGCGCTGTGGTCGCTGGCGATCAGGGCGAACCTAAACGCTTGCGTGCGAGACCTTTCGCAGCTTTACCAGCGGTCGCTGCGGGCGAATCCACTGCGGATCGGCATTGCGACGGCGGATGAAGCGGAGGAGATTTTTCCGACGTGCGACCGGTGCTTGTTGCTGATGACACGAGATGCAGGGCCATCAACCGAAGTCGCAAAGTGCAAAACTCTACCATTGTATTCGGCCGAGACATGGTCGCAGGCCCTGGAGTCCATTGTGACCCGACAGGTTTGAGGCAGACTGCGGTTCGCCGGTGGAGAGGCGGATTCCGCAAGAATGGCAGGAAGAAGAAGGGACAAAGTGTGCTTGAATTTTCACACCCGAGGAGAGCGGAGAGAGAGGAACAGAAAGAAGAGCCGGCAAGAGGGCGAAAAAGCCGCAAAAACGGGGCAGTAATGATGGTACTACAACTGGCCTTTCGCCCTGGCACGCGGATTGCTGCTAGGAGCGCGTCACTCTTGCCACTTTAGACTCGGGAGCCATTATGGACTGGATGCGACGCTTCGTTATCATGCCTGCGTCAGAGACGCAGATGGGCCTCGTACTTGCGCTGTGCATCTTTGCAATGAGCCTGATGTCCATCGCGCTGGTCTGGCAAGCGCAGGTGATCGCGAAGCAGAACGCAGTGATACACTTGATGCAGTCGCGAGTTGGCGGCTGATTACGGCCAGTTACCTTTTTCGATACTTATTGCCCGACTTCTAGTTCCCTTCTCCTGACATGCGCGACCGGTTATGCTTGAATTTCCTTGCGGGGGAATTTGCGAGGAGATTTCCGTGAAGCGTTACCTACTGATTGTTGCAGCAGCGTTGAGCCTGGCCGTGGCGTCCGCAGGGCAACAGACCGAACCGCCGCAGACCACGGGGAATGCGTCCACGCGCCACGCATCAAAGCATCACCACAAGCACCACCACGGAGGAACCCGCGGAAAGCACCACGGAACCAAGGCATCCACACAGAAATAGGAAGCGCCAGAAGGGCAGCGGAAACCGAAGGGGTGAAAACAGAGAGAGGGCCCTCCATGAGGGCCCTCTTTTTCTTTTTGCCGCGTCGCTTGGCGAGCGGATCAAGATGCAATCTGTTCGTTCGCGACTCGCACCGCAAGAGCGGTGTGTTCAGCAGTGTTGCGCTGTTAAGCCCGGTGGAGTCATACGTTCCTTCCGGAGCTGTAGTAGCTCACAAATTGGGTATACGCCCGTGGAATCAGGGAAGCAAGCGAAAAGCGACGGAATTCGAGAGGGGAATTATCCCGGGCAGAATCAGCTGATCGAGCTGTGGATTTCGCGGGTTACTTGATGAAGAGAGTTTCGCGAAGCTGATCACGGCTAATGAAGCTCTTCATGCTGCGGAAGCGGCCGAAGAGTTCTTGGATTTCGCGGTTCTGATAGACCTTCTGCGCAGGGAAGATTTCCTTGGCGGAAAGGACCTGGAGGGTGTTGGTATCGGCGACGCGATAGCGCTGGAAGCCCGTGGGCTTTTTGCTGTGGAACATGGCGAAAACAACGCCGCCCGGGCGAAGCAGATCGGTGAGATGAGAGATTATGAGCTTGGCGAGAGTGGGCTCGATGTAGTCGAGGACATCCCAGAGGAGGAGCGCGTCGAACGACGCAAGAGGATACTGGAGATTTTGGTCAAGGAAGCGTTTGGCGCGGAATTCGGGAGTGCGCTCGGCATAAAGCTCGGGAGTGGGATTTTCCCTGGCCTTTGCGTCGTCTTCCACGAGGAATTCCGACCAATCGCGCAGGATGTCGTCCGAGGTGACACGGAAACCGCGTTCAATGAAGAAAGTGAGCGTGGTTTGCCAGGCCGGGCCGAGGTCGAGAAGCGTGCCGTGACCGAGGCCGTCTAGATTCCACAAGAATTCCTTCAAGCCATTCGAAAGACGAGAGGATGTCTGGGGCTCCGGCGGGCGATTCGTGCCTACGGCGAGGGATGAACCGCCAGAATGGTGGACCTTGCGCTCATTGTGGAGCGGGGCGGAGTTGGCGCGGGCGGTTTGTGAACCAATGGCAAGGCCCAGCTTATTGAGAAATCCCATGTCGTCAGTCGGCTCCCGCCACGGCCGCACCGGGAGTGGTTTGCCCCGAGTCGGGTTCGGCTATTTTTGGTTTGGAAGATTCCGCTTTTTTGGGGGCCGGAACTTCGGCCAGGCGAGAGGGCGCCTTGCCGGCCTCCATCATGCCGTGAATTTCGGCTCCTTCTTCGATGGCGACGCGGTCGGCACGAATGTCGCCGTCAACACGGCCAGAGCTCCAGATCTGGACACGGTCCTTGCCGTCAAGCTTTCCATGGACACGGCCACGAACGACGATTTCGCGGGCAGTTATGTCGGCCTTGACAGTAGCGTTGGGACCAACGGTGAGAATGGAATTTTGAAAATTGACCTTGCCTTCGACGGAACCATCGATGAAGAGATCTTCGCCTCCGGAGATTTCGCCTTTGATTCGAATGCCCTGGCTGAGACAAGCGACCGCGTTGGGCGACACAGTAGCAGGCGAAGCTGAAGTCTTAGGAACCGAAGGAGCCAGAGAAGAAGGAGTCACGTTCGCAGGCCCTGTGGAAATCTCGTTTGGAGTGTTCGGCCGCCCATCTTCTTTACGCCACATAAAGACACCTCAACGCAGTTGAAATTCTCCAAAGTCGCGGATCGAGGGCTGGAGGCTTACTGCGACTCAGAAAGAGTAAGATATTAGAGCACTTATGAGATGTAAAGAGCAAGATGGCGGATTTGGAGGGAAAAAGTGCGCGAAGGGTTTACAGGTTGGGCAACTGCCAGGAAAGGGGAAGGAAGCAAATAACTTCTCTTATTGTTCGCCTGCGGCATGCGAGTGGAAATCCCAGTGGGCGACCAGGAGTCCGGTAAATTCGTGAAGAAAGAGGGCTTCGGATTTGCGTTTCTCCCACCAATGATCCGGATCAAAATCGCCGTCGCGGGTACTGGCTACGCTAACAGCGATGCCCGGCGGAAAAACGTGGCGAAAGATGTAGAAGGCGCGGCGGGTGTGATAGTTCGAAGTGACGACGATAACGCTGCGAAAGTGGTGTTCCGCTGAGAATCCTTCCAATTGAGCGGCTTCGTTCTCGGTTGTTTCGGCGTCATGGGGAAATGGAAGAATTTTTTCCTTGGGAACGCCACGTTCGATCAAATCGTGTTGCAGAAGTTCGGTGATACCGGCCGTGGGACGAAGGCGGCGGCCGCTGGCCACGACAACCGGCGCGACGCCCTGGCGGATCAATTCGGCGGCGCGGGTGG
Source organism: Candidatus Eiseniibacteriota bacterium (assembly GCA_035518915.1). Classification (GTDB taxonomy): domain Bacteria; phylum Acidobacteriota; class Terriglobia; order Acidiferrales; family UBA7541; genus Acidiferrum. The sequence continues at coordinate 6,832 of DATIXE010000020.1, read as the reverse complement.
CGCGATCGGCGTAGAAATTGTCGTCTCCCAGGAGGAGAAGAGCGTCGGCATGGGAGGCGGGTTCATCCTCGACCCAGGATTCTCCGGCATAGCGCATGATGGGGTGGCGCGCCCAATAGAGAAGCAGGCAAATTGCAGCGATGCAAAGCAGCCCGATGAGGGTGCCAACAACTCCCCCACGCTCCGAATTGCGCCACATGGAAGATTTCATGTATTGGGATCGACGGAGCGCAACTGCTCGGCAGCCTGCTCCGGAAGCAGAGCGTTGAAATAAACTTCCTTGATACTGTAGGACTTGCTGCGTTTTTCGAGGATGGGCAGGATCTCGATGTGCCAGTGGTAGTCCTCAGAGAGTGTTTTCCAGTAACCGGAGAGTTCGCCTTTTTTGTTGCGGGTATTTGGGGCGGTGTGGACAACGAGGTGGAAGGCGGGAGTGATCTTTTCAAGCCGACGCAGCACGCGGCCGATAAGCGCGCCGAGTTGGCGGCGATTGGAACCAGGACGGGGCTGTTCGAACAAGTGATTGTGGCGGCGGTGGAGAACCCAAATTTCGTAGGGTACGCGGGAAGCATAGGGGCAGAGCGCGTAGTAATCGCCCTGGACATCCACGATGCGTTTGCCGAGCTTCTCCTCCTGGCGAACCACGTCGCAAAAAACACAGCGTTCCTTGACCTTGTACCAATCGTGGGCGGAAGCGAGTTCGTATTTGATGCGGCGGGGGACGAAAATCGTAGCGGTGATTTGGGAATGCGCGTGGGCCCATTCCTGTCCGGCCGGAGCGCCCTGGTTTTTGAAAACGGTGATGTATTTGAAGCGGGCGTCTTTCTTGAGGTCAGCGATACGGGCACCCCAGACGGAGAGGACGGTATCAATTTCATCGTCGGCGAGTTGTGAGAGCCGCTTGTCGTGTTGCGGCGTTTCAACGACGAGTTCATGGGCGCCGAGCGGGCCCATCTTGTCATAAATGCCTTCGGCCGCGCGGCCGGGATCGTTCTCCACGCGATAGAGAGGTTCCGGATGAGCAACGACGCGGACGCGCCAGGGACCCTCGGCCGGGGAGGAAAAGATTGTTTTGAGTTTATCGATGGCGGGGGGATCAAAGGGGCAAGGTGAATCTGCCTCGTCCGGGCGCTCGCGCTGACCGGATACAACCCAACTCTGCGTGACGGGATCGCGGCGGATTTCCATGGGTTGCGTTACCGCGTATAGCGCGTAGGAGTGGGACCCTCTTCGAGGCGGTGACGATCCCAGATGGCACCTTCGCGCGAGTAATAGGCCATTTCAAAGTCCTGAGTGAGTTCGAGGGCATCGGTAGGGCAGGCATCTTCGCAAAGACCGCAGAACATGCAGCGGGAGGTGTCGTAGGTGAAGGTGGTGAGGACCTTGCGGCGGGTGGCGTCGTCGCGCTCCCAGCCGACGACGATCAGATTTTCGGGGCAGGCGAGGGCACAAAGATTGCAACCGATGCAAAGAGTTTCGCCAGTCTCGGGATGATTATTCAGGCGGGGCGCGCCGCGGTAGCGCTCCGCAACCATAGGACGTTCGAGAGGATATTGTTCCGTGTAGACGTTCCTGGGGTTCTGCGTGCGAAAGGTGATGCCCATGCCCTTGAGGATGTCCAACTGGAAAATGCGCTCGACGAGTTCTTTCATGATGACAGTCTCTTTGGCCCGTGGCCGGATGTCAAGGATTCTCGGGGCTGTCGTGCGGGCAATGCAGAGCGGATTTTGAGGGCGTGCTATTCTCTGGCTGGCGAAGATGACCGACATTGATTATATGAATACGGCTCTGGAAGAGGCGCGGGCATGCGCGGACGCCGGCGAGGTGCCGATTGGGGCGGTGCTGGTGCGCGGGGAGGAAGTGCTGGCGCGCGGAGGGAACCGCACGATTCGCGATTGTGATCCAACGGCCCACGCGGAAATTGTGGTGCTGCGCGAGGCCACGAGGAAAATCGGAAATTACCGGCTTGTGGATGCGACGCTGTATGTGACGCTGGAACCGTGCGCGATGTGCGCGGGCGCGATCGTACAAGCGCGGGTGCCACGGGTGGTATATGGAGCGGATGATCCGAAAGGCGGAGCGTTTCGGACGTGTTTTGAATTACTGACAAGCGCGAAACTGAATCATCAGGTGGAGGTGAGGCCGGGGGTGTTGGGTGGGGAGGCGAGTTCCCTGCTGCAGGCGTTTTTTGCGTCACGGCGATGAGTAACTGCCCGCTGATGCGGCGGACGGGCGGTAGTGGGAAGAAAACACGGCGTAGCCCGGGCAGCGGGTCTTTGGTAAAATAGGTTGAAGTGACCGCGGAGAGGTGACTGAGCGGTTGAAAGTACTCGCCTCGAAAGCGAGCGTGCGGGAAACCGTACCGTGGGTTCGAATCCCACCCTCTCCGCCATTGTTTCTCTTTTCTCTTCAATCAGTTCAGGGGACCGCGCTTTTCGTGTACCTCTGGTGTCCCCTTCGTTTCGAGGAGCGCTATCGGATCATGCGCCCAGGTGCGCCTTACATCCGCCTCGGCCTGTTCCTGTCGCTCGCGCACCCAAGGTGCGTAATGCTTCTCCGTGATCTTTACGCTCGTATGCCCAAGCAGAATCGAGACACGCTCCAGCGGTACGCCTGCCAGCAATAGCTCGACAGCAAACGTGTCACGGAAACGATGCGCGTGGCCCTCGGCGAACTTGCCGCCTTTTGCTCTGAGCTGCTTCCTCGCCTCCTGCTCCGTGATCTTGTGCACGCGGGCGAACTGCTTCACCTTCATGTCCTTGAAAAGATCCAGTAAACGCCCCTGCCAATCACCAACCGCCGTCTGCAATTTGCCATTCCCCGTCCAAAACCAGTAGTGTTCGCTCATCTTGGGGATCGCTTCGAGTTCCTTCACCACGAACTCCGGAAGCGGGCAATGAACGTGTGTCCCCGTTTTCTGCGTATAAAGCCGAAGTTTCCCATTCGCAAGCCGGTCAACCGAACAACTTACGGCATCACCAATGCGCAGCCCGCTGTACCGTAGCAGTAACACCAAGCCCCGGAGCCTGCGGGCATTCGCCTTCCCCGGTGTCTGGCCGTTCTCGATCCATCCCGCAATCGCCGAAAGTATCTTCATCATTTCTTCGCGCGAGAAGGGCAAAGTCGGACGAGTGGTGACTTTCGGGCTCTTAATCTCGCTTGCAGGATTAACGGAAATCCACGCATTTTGAACCGCGAATCGGAAAAAACTGCGAAGACGTTCCAGCTTCTTCTGCGCTGCGAGGTTTTGATCCTTCCAGGACGCGCGGAACTTCCGCAGTGTGGCGGGATCGAGTTCCTTAAGAAAGCGGATTCCCTGAGTCTCGGAGAATTCCTTCAACTGACGAAAGAGAAGGCGATATTTGTAAACAGTTTTGTCCTTGAGGTTCCGAGCTTCCGCATCAGCGATAAATTCCGCAGCCGCTTGCTCAAGCCTGATCGGCTGTTCCTCCTGCGGGACCGGTAAATCACCAGTCGCTTCCCACTCTCGGATTGTTTTCTGTGCCTCGTCCCAGTCGCGAGTCCCGAGAGACTTGCGTATCTCTTGTTCCCCGACGAATCCATCCGCCCAGATCGGGCAGCGGCAACGGCGGTACTTTCTTCCTGAGTTGCGGTGAGCGCAATCTTTACGGTGACGGCGGTAGGCGGTGAGCATAGTGCGGGGATTCTACACCCTGGACAGTCTGCGGTGAACCCGCGCGGCGACCGACTCAGGTATTCGCATGGTGATGTACCGGCGCCGGATGTGCTTACGATCCCCATTTCCGATAATCAGGACTCCCGGTTCGTTTTCGAAGAGCTTCCGTACCGTATCGGAACTCAAGTTCCATCGCGCCGCTAGCTCCTGGACCGAATAGTGCCTCTCGGCTGCGGATTCGAGGGTTGGCAACGGGGCGAAACGGTCGGTCACTTTTCAACCTCAACGAGCCCGTCACAAGCCTTGTCTGGGCAGCGATACCCGGTGAACCTCCCGTCAAACCAGCTCGTCGAGATCGATTCCTCCGTAATCCAAAAGTTCTCGCCGCACTTCGGGCACTTCTTTTGAAAACGCTTCTGCAAATCCGTCAACCTCGTCCAGGCATTCATCGTATCGGTCGCTGCTGTTAACCGTTCGAGATCCCGGATTCCGGTGTCGTTGCGAACAAACATCTGAACGCCGCAGCGATTGCAGACGACGTAAGGTTTGCCCTTCTTGCTTTTACGGACGTCCAATCGGTCGCTGCAGATCGGGCATGGGAAAAAGCGATTCGCTGACGTACTCATAGGGTCCCCGGGTCTCTCAGTTAACAGAATCTTACTGAGAATAGAGTCGTCTTCTGATTTTGTCAACAGTAAGACTAATCTTGCCCAGGAGCAATCCTGTGCTATGCTCCCAGTATGCAAAACCTGGGAGAATACCTTCGGCGGCTCCGCAAGAGAAAGGGGCTTACCCTGAAGGATGTCGAAAAAGCCGGGGTGGCTTCCAATGCCTACCTTTCGTTGCTAGAGCGAGATCTTCGCAAAGCGCCACGACCGAGCATTTTGCAAGGGCTGGCTGTACTCTATGAGGTGCCGGTAAAGGATTTGATGGTCGCGGCTGGCTACTTGCCACCGGAATCGGGAAAAGCACCGTCGCCCGCAACAATTGAGAGCGCCTTCAATCTCGTGAAAAATGATCCCCGAATAACCCATGGGACCCGCAAAAAGGGCCCAAAACTCAGCATGGAAGCGAAACGCTACATTGTTGGCGTGTATGAAACGCTAACCGGGCAGAAACTAACGTAGGAAAACGGAAGAAAATAAATGAACCCCGATAGAATTCGTACATTTTGTTATGAATTTGCTAGCCGGAACAGCGAAAGCTGGCCTCCCGATGAAGAATCGTTAGCAAACGCATTTATCTCTTATTTTGAATTGCCTCCGTTTGTTTCTGGAGCAAATCTCGAAAAGATCTGTACGAAATTAGAAATACAATTTGTGAAGGAAAAGCTGCCAGATGATTTGTTGGGTTCCAATTTTCATTTTGCAGGAAAAAGAAGAATCGCCGTCAACGATCGTCCGGAACGCTTTGGAATGAAAAAACATACGGCTTTTCATGAAATCCGTGAACTCCTTGAATACGAGTTTCATGAAATTGGCTTTCCAACGGCAGAAAAGGACAGCGAAGAATTGGAATCCCGTGCCGACCAATTCGCTTTGTTTGTAATGTGCGGTCGAGAAGAGACCTGGGACCATTTAACTAATTCCGCGTTTGAGGTACGGGCCACATGGCTAAAGTTTGGGTCAATCTTTTTGATCTTCGCAGCACGTTTCATTTTTCTTTTGAATGCTGAATCTTGTGCGCAGTACACAGATCGCAGTGAGCTTCGAGGCTCTACGCCCTCGTCCTAACGTAACGTTACGTAACGAATCGGCGTCGGACTTTGTGACCAGATCAGTACAAGAACCAACTTTTCCGGTAAGCGTTAATCAGGCACTTAGCATAAGTCTCAGCCTTGCGGGCTCCGGACTCTTGCGAAATCGGCGTATGGTGGTTGTATGATGTGGTTTGCCGTTGTTTCGCATGAAATTAATGCCCGTGGCTCCGGCTAGTTCTAGTCGACTTTTGCTTTGTGGATGCCTTCTTGGTTTGCATCTATGCTGCACCTCAATGGCGAGTGTGTTTGATTTCCGTAAGACACTCGCGACCTGCAGGCAGACTCTGACTGAGCCCTTGCACGTGCCCGAGCTCGAAGCCGGCTTTCACCTTCTCTACCTACTAAAATTTGATGACGCTCGACATCAATTCGGAATCTGGCGGCGATGTCATCCGGAAGATTCGCTGGGGAGTGCCGCAGAAGCGGCGAGCTATCTGTTCGAGGAATGCTACCGGCAGGGCATCCTGAGCTCCAGATTTTTCCTGGACGACAAGCGTTTTCTCGGCAAGACTCCGATCAAACCCAACCCGGAGTTGCGCGCTGCATTTTTCGCTGCTGAAAAACGAGCGCAGGACCTGGCGCAACTCCGGTTGAAGATTATGCCCAATGATACGAATGCACTTTTCGCCATGGCTCTGAGTTTGGGGATGCAAGCCGACTATGCCAGTCTTATTGATAAGCAGCAACTCGACAGTCTGAAGATGACCCGCGAGGCTGATAACTACGCCAAAAAGTTGTTGGCGATCACCCCAGAGGCAGCGGATGCCTACCTTGGTCTTGGCACCGCAAATTTCGTCATCGGGAGTTTGCCAGGGTATAAGCGATTTGCGCTCGGCTTCATTGGAATCCACGGCGATAAGACTTTAGGCATTCAGCAACTTGAGATCGCTGCTGATAAGGGCCACTACTTGCGGCCATTTGCCAAGATCTTGCTGGCGCTTGCAGCCCTACGCGAAAGGAAGAAAGATGTGGCGCGGAAGCAATTCAAAGAACTGGTAGTAGAATTCCCCGAGAACCCACTCTTCACTAATGAGTTAGCACTGCTCGGTCCTTAACGTCCGTTTGACAATGCGGGGCGGGTAAAACCAAACCGCAGGCTAAATCCTGGCTAGTCGGAAAACTGGACAAGTCCAGTCCTAGGACTCCACATCTCCGGTAAGGGCGTTTCAGGATTCGAGCGGACTTCTCAGGGTCGGTCTACAGTATGCGTCGCAAGGTAGGCATTCACGGCTTCGTCGATCGTCGCAAAGAAAGTTTGTTCACTGAAGCGCGTGAAGAGTCCGAAGCGCTTGAGTTTGTCTTTAACTGGGTCTTTCATCTCTGCAAAGCACAATTCGATACCGGCCGCGTGCAAGGTCTCGTCGAGCTCAGAGATAGCGTCGGCTGCAGTGACATCCACACTCGTGACGGGCTCCGCCGCGATGACTACCCAGCGC
>DATIXE010000019.1:0-11929 GCA_035518915.1 Candidatus Eiseniibacteriota bacterium | reverse complement strand
CAATATCAGCACGACGGGTGGAATCAATGCCTTTTCGTTGTCGCTGGCCGGAAATCTGACGGTCAACGGAAGCACGAACGTGGTAGGGAATCTCTCGAGCGGGACGCTGACGCTCTCGAACCAGGGAAGCGCGCCGGGAGCCGCGAACACGGGCACGGTGAACCTGTACACGAAGAACACCGACAAGCGGCTTTACTACAAGGATGACACCGGGACGGAAATCGGGCCGATCGCGAGCGCCAGCGGCGCGCAAACCAATCAGCCAAACACGTTCACAGCCCCGCAAAACGTTGACGCGGACTTTCATACGAAGGGGCCGAATCCCTGGCTGGATATCACGCGATACGGAGGGTACATCGGGCCAAACGCGAGTGCCGCCGCGACGACCTGTTCTATCGGCGTGGGATCGGCAACGGCGTCGTGTGCGTCGGCTTCTGATTTTGTTAACGGGAATGGCATCCTGATTCTGGGCGCGGGACCCGTGCCGGTAATTGCGACGCCGCAGGCCCCGACAGCGACGACCCTCTTCCAAACGGGTGCGACGACACGCAACTATTGCATTGCCGATCGGGATTGGGCAGGCGGCCTTACGTCGTGCAGCGCCGTGGGGACGACGACGAACGCGCCGGCTTCGATGGCGCTGGCGACGTATAGCATCTCCGGATGGAGCTTCAACACCAGCACGGCCACGTTCACGGTCACGACGTCATCACCGCACAACATGCCAACGACCGCCTCCGGGATTCAGAGCGACCCGTACGCGCAGGTAGAGATACAAGCGGGCACAACCAATAAGGGCGCTTGCGAGGGGGCATTTTCGCTGACGGCAGTGCCTTCAGCAACGACGCTGCAGTTTCAGAGGAACGAACTGCAAAACGACCCGGGGTGCTCCGGGGGAACGCTGCGCGTAGCCCCGCAGATTATTCTCAAATGGGATTCGCACTATACCTACAACATCCAGTCGGCATCCTGTTCGGGAGGCACGGCGACAGTTGCGATCTCGCCGGGAATGTACGGCCCGGGCGGGACGGTGGCCTCTACTTGGGTGGTACCCTGGAACATCAAGGCGATTATTTCAGGGGCGCTGGATTCGCATTACAACGGCGCGTTCACCATCGGCAACTATGGCACCGGGGGGAGCACGGTGCAGTATTCATTGGGAAGCTGCACGGGGGTGACGAACGTTGGCGCGGGTGGAACGTTAACGGCGGTCCCCGGCAAGGCCGTGAAGAATCACCTGGTGTATGAGTGCACGGGAAGTTCGTGCGCGCTGCCCGCCAATGCGGGGAATTATTCGCTGGCGGGAGTTGCGACGGGGAACGACGGCTACTTTGTGGATCGCGGGTGGAGCGTTTCGACGGCCTCAGTGGATGCGGGAGATGCTCCGACAACGGCCCCGGTGAACGCCACAAACGAATATCTGGATACGACGATTGTGAGCGGCGGAGGGACGACTTCTTTGACGCTCGCCAACGCGGCCACAAATAGCGTAAGCAGCGCGAAAGCATGGCACGACAACGTGCCGAATCTGCTGGCGGCGTGCGCGGCACTGCCATCCAACACGAGCGGGTCCAACTCCGGTCACATTGTGATTCCTGCCGCCTCAGCGATCTATCAGTACTTCCCGATGATCGCGAACTTCGACATGCCCGGTGCATACGGCCAGTCTCCTCGGAACTGTCCAGGCGTCACGATTGATTTCGGACCGACGACGTGGCTCGACGGAACGATCCTGCTGGGAAAAGGCGCCAACCTGTCTGGAGGATTCGGCGGAACGAATTGCCAGACGGCGTTTTATCAGATGGGGTCGATTTCCTGTTTTGTCGGATCCGCGTATCCGATGGTGTACTTCGAGCCGGAGCAGTCGAGCTCGAACCATTTGAAAGACGTGGAATTTAGCCCCAACCAGGCGTACCAGAGCGGGCTGTACCTGGACGAGCAGATAAATGGCGACGGCACAGCCGGCCTGCGCTTCGACAATACCCATGTAGACGGGAACGCCCACTCGTATCCAGTGGTGTTCAAGGCAGGGTTTGGAGATTTCTGGAATTTGGGCGGTTGGAGCGCGTCGGGGGGCAACTTTTCGGAGAGCCGGAATTTCACGATTCATCCGAATTGCGGGTCGGGAGCGTACCAAGGACAGGCGTCATTGCCATATATCGTGACAACGAACGGCACGTACAGTTTCGGAACCTTCACGATCGCCAATTGCGGGATGTCCGCGGGAACATTCGGAACCAACGTCCAGTTCAACAATGTTTTGACGGAAAACAACGCCGGCCCAGCTTTCAAGGTGAACTTGCTCCCTTACGGATTGGCTGGAATCACGTTTCAGCAGACAAATTTCTCCGATTATACCGGCGGTCCCGCCACGCCTTATATGGACTTGACCAATTCGGGAGCTAGCGGCGTTGAATTTTCGTACACGGATTGCTCGAACGGCTACCAACCTCTGCTCGAGACAAACAGCGCTAACAGCTACAAGGGAATTCACGTCAGACTCTCGCAGGGAGCATGCGGGGCGGGCGTGGGGTATCCCCCGACGGCGGGCGTGGTTTATGAAAACCTGTCGAACAATCAGTGGGTGTGGAACGGAACACAACTTGCTATCGGTGGAAGCGGAAAGATAAGCGCCGGGCAAATCGTCACGCCGAGCTCCGCGCCAACCGTGGCGGCAACGAACACCGGCTGCGGGGGATTCCCGGCGGCGGGGACCTACTACTACGCGGTGGTCGCGTGGGACGCGAGTTCCAACTACACCACGGGAACTGGAGGAGTGACCACGCCGGGACCAGCATCAACCGGCGTAACACTCGACGGCTCGACGCAGTGCGCGGTGATTACCCAGCCGGCACTGCCTCCGGGGACAGCGTATTGGGGCGTGTATCGCGTCGGGTCAAGCCCAAACCCCGGCGGCGTTTTTGCCCACAATGGCTCACTTTGCGGGCCTTCGTTTCTGCCGGTCTCGTTCTCGACCATTACCGATTCAGTGGCCAGCCAGTGCGGCAGCCAGCCGAGCGTAAATTCCACAGCTTTGCAGACCATTACGCCAGCGGGCTTGTATGGCAACCTGACAGCGAGCTCGATCGGAACGATTTCCAATTGTAATTCCACGGCGTCGCCGGCGGTGTGCGGAGGCGCACCGACGGGATTGGTGCAGGTGGCTGCGGCGGCGACCACGCTGACGGTGAACACGACAGCGGTGACCGCGAGCAGCAGGTTTGCGTTCACGTATGTGACAACCGGGACGGGGTGTTCGCCTGGGCCGAGCAACATCGGATCGATGTTGCCGCCGTACGTGAGCGGGTTGAGTGCGGGCACGAGTTTCACGATTACGCTGCCGGTGGCGCCGAGCGCGAATGCCGCGTGCATCAGTTATACGATCGAAAATTGAGTTTTCAACCGGCGGGGACACCGCCAGATACCAAGAACAAAGAGGGAAGTATGAGTCAACAGGGCGACGTGGTGTCGTTGGTGAACATCTCCGGGCAAAAATGGCCGCCGCGGCATAGGGCATATTTCGGGTCGCTGGTAATTCAATCCCCGGAGCCCGGGCAGGCATATGCAGTGACGCCGATCCGCGGTTGCAGCAGCGTGATGGACTTGGGCGATAAGAGGACGATGGAAATCCGGCTGTCGGCCAAGGAAATCGCGCAGGACCTGGCGCGAGAAATTAATGGCGATTCGGGAGACGGGAGTTTTCACGGCGTGTTTGTGGCAGATGGCCCGCAGCCAACGGCTGAGGAGCTTGCTGACGCACGGAGAAAGCTGGAGACGTTCCAACTGCGACTGGTGGACGCGGCGGACCTCGAATGGGAGCGTTCGCACAACATGATGTTCATCACGGACCTGGAGCGGCGGGCGGCGCGGGAATTGGGATTCGAGAAGCCATGGCTGTACGACCGTAAGCCGATGGCGGAGTGTCCGGCGTGCGGGGAGCGAATCAAACCGGGAGTGGCGGTTTGCCGGTCGTGCGGTGCGATCCTGGACCGGGAGAAAGCGGCGCAGTTCGGGCTGGCGGGGAGGGAAGAGAAGCCGGTGAGCGAAACTGCCAAGAAGACCGAGAACGCGGTGGAAAAAGGGAAGCGAAAATAGAAAGGGCGGCGAAGAACGCCGCCCTGAAAGTTCAACGTGCTCTGGGCACGCCCGAGAAGCCCAGGCATTTTAGCAGCACAAATTGTTTGCTAGTCGGGGTGAACCGCAAAAGCGGAGGCCGGGCCTCCGCACTCCAAGGGAAACATGGCGACGATTGGATCAGTGGATGTACCGATTGAGATTTTCGGCGGGCTGGTGACGGACATGGCCCCGGCGGATTTGCCGCATGGAGTGTCTCCGGACTGCCAGGACGTGGTATTCAGCAGCGGGGGAGTGGCCACGCGGCCGGGTTTGCAGCCGCTGTTCGGGCCACTGGCCGGGAATCCGGCGGTAAATTATGTGAAGAGCTACATCACGCCGAATGAGACACTCCGGACGTTAACGCAGGATTCCAACGGGACTCTGTACAAGGAGACGTCGCCGGGAACGTTGACTCCAATTGCGAGAGGCTTGACGCCGAACGCATTCGCGAATTCGACGACGATGTTTGGGCGCGAGTATCTGGCGACCAGCGATGGCGCGACCGGCAACGATTTGCCGAGGCAGTATGACGACAGCAACCTGGATCGCGTGAGCCAGGGCGGGCCGGGCGGCGCGCCGACCGTGGTAGACGAGAATATGATCACGGCGATCGCGTCGAGTCCGAGCGGCGCAACGCAGCCCGCCGCAGTGGCCATTGTTGCAAGCCCCGGCGGCGCAAGCGAGAACGGGTACCTGGTAACGATCACGACGAGCACAGGTCATGGATTGAGCGCCGGGCAGACGGTGACCATCAGCGGCGTGGGCGTGAGCGCCTACAACGGAACGTTCCCGGTGGTGAGCGTGATGAGCGCGACGCAATTTACGTACATTGCCGGGGCGACGGGATTGGCGAATTCGGGCGGGGGCACGGCAGCCTCGGCGGCGGTAACGATTCAGACGACGGGGGCGCACGGATTGAGCGCGGGGCAACTGGTGACGGTCAGCGGCGTGGGGGCGGGCGGATATAACGGAACTTTCAGCGTTGCGAGCGTGATTGACTCGACGCACTTCACGTTTAACGCCGCGAGCGGCGGGATGGCGGCGTCCGGCGGTGGAACCGCTGCGGCGGCAGGGTATGTCGACCAGGGCGCGCACGAGTGCTGCGTCATTTTTCAAACTCGGCAAGGCTATCTGACGGCGCCCGGACCGGCATCGAGTTGGACGGCAAGCGGTGGCAAGCGCGCGGTGCTGACGAATATCCCGACGGGCCCGTCAAATGTGGTGGCGCGGATTGTGTGCTTTACAGGGGCGGGCGGGGCGAGCTTCTTTTACGTTGGCGGCGGATCTTCGCTTTTCAGCGGAAACATGGTGATCAGCGACAACACGACAACGTCGGTTGTTGTGGATTTTTCGGATGCGGTCCTGCTGGCGGGAACGAACGTGGACGATTTGTTTCGCCTGATCGAGCTGGGCGATTGCGCGGGAGTGACCGGTTATTCGGAGCGGCTCTTCTGGTGGGGCGAGCGAAACAAAATGAATAACTGGGTGAACCTGGGATTCGACGGCGGGTTCACCGGGCCGGCGTTGCCGCACTATCCGCTGGGATGGACGGCCGATCCGACCTTCGCACCGGGTGGAACCGACGAGCAGAATTTTGTGGTGTGGGGCGCGGCGTATTCGATAGTGGGAAATGGCACGACAGTTACGCGGGGGTTGATGACCCAGGGCGCAGTGCAGGACGCACTGGGAGCGCCGCGCATTCAGGCGGGAACGGATTACACGGTGCGGGCACGATGCGCGCGGAACGCGGCGCTGGTGCAGGGCACGCTGCACGTCCACTTGTATAGTGCAAGCGGTGGAATCAACACCCCGGGGCTGCAACTGACCGCGGCACAGCTCACAACGAATTACGTGGAATACAGCGCGCAACTGACCGCGCCGCTGACGACGATACCCATCGACCTGGTGCTGCGCGTCTATGCCGACGGGACGCCGAACCAGTTCGGGCAGTTTTACATCGATGGCATTGAGATTTATCCGACGGCACAGCCTGTGAACGCATCGCTGGTGCGCGCCAGCCGCGTGGAAGACCCGGAGAGCTACGACGGGATCGACGGGATGCTGAGCGTTGCGGAAAACAACGGACAGGCAATCCGGGCGGCGTTTCTGCTGCGCGAACGGCTTTACTTCGTGAAGGAGCACTCAGTGCACGTGACGCAGGACGACGGCACGAACGAGCCGGCGCTCTGGTCCATTTCGGAAATTTCGCGGCGAGTGGGGACGCCCTCGGTGCGCGGCGTGGGAATTGGCGAAGACTGGGTGGTGATTGCGCACCGCACAGGCTTGTACCTGTTTTCGGGCGGGGAACCGGTGAAGATCTCGCAAGAGATCCAACCGACGTGGAACCAGATCAACTGGCAGTACGCGGAGACGCTTTGGGTGACCGTCGATACGAAAGAGCGGCGGATTTACGTGGGTGCGCCATTCGGCAGCGCGACGACCCCCAACCGGGTATTGATGCTCGACTATCACGATCTGGATTCGGCCTCGGACATTGAATCGCGGCCGCCGGTGAACATCACCTACGCCGGGCGCAAGACGGCCACGGACAATTCGCGGAAGTGGTCGCCGTGGGCGATTGCGGCAAATTGCTGCGCGTTGATCGAGCGGCCGGACGGCACCGCGGTGGCCGTCTTCGGCGGCGGGACGCCGGGCGTGGGCGGCGGCGGAGCGACCGGGAAGATCTATCAGCTGAGCGATGCGCAATATTCAGATGATGGCGCGGCGATCGCGAGCTACTACACCACACATTTTTTCCCGGAGCGCGCGGTCGAAAGCGCGCTAGGTCTGGGCGCGCATCGCAAGCTCTTCAGTTACCTGACGATGTATGTGGAAGGGGCGGGGAACCTCGCGCTCACCAGTTTTGTGGATTCGGAGAGCGCGGCGACGGCGCAACAGCCGCTGGGGATGAGTACACCGGGGCCCGAGGATCTTGAGCTGCCGATCAATATTCTGGGGGAGCGCGTGGCGTTTCAAGTGGGGACGAACCAGGCAGGTGCGTGGTTCAAGCTGCAGCGATTTGTGCCGTCGGTGCGCGTTGATCCGTGGGCACCAGTGCGCGGAGTGAACTAGTAAGGTGCTCCGTTGTAAGTGGGAAGTTTTCAGGAAACGGACGGTAACTGACGGCCGGGCTCGCGCCCGGCTTCTTTATTTTGGAGGGGACGATGCCGAGTTATGGAAATGTGGTGCCCCCGGTTTCGGTGGGATTCGGAGAGAGCGCGACGGTGATTGCGTCCACGGACACGATTTACCCCGCGCCGTATAAGAGCGCGCAGGTGGCGCTGGCTCCGGCGTTCAGCAGCGGGAAGATTCGCGTGTCGGTGGAATTGCAGTGGAGCGGCGCTCCCGGGGCCATTTCAGTGCAGTTGCAGACGGCGGACACGGATATTGACGCGGCCTACGTACAGGAAGGCTCGGCGATTACGACCGTGAACTCGGGAAATGTGACCCGGGCGGAGTTTCCGGACGTGGTGGCGAAGTTCGCGCGAATCTACGTCGCGACGCTGGCGAACAACGTGACGGCGACAGGGAAGATCAGTTCGTAGCTGAAGCGCGCAGCTAGCAATGGCTGTGACACCCGAGGAATGAAATGCTAACCGTGGCGCAACTGGCACCTCTGAAGAATCGCGATCCATATTTGTATGAGACGCTGGCGAAGATTGTGGCGGCGGTGAACGCAACAAGTGCGAATTCAGGCGTGGATCCGTCGAACCCCTCGCCGGCGCCTCCGCCGATTGCCGGGTTAGCGGTTCAAGCGGCAAACGGATGGTTTGACCTGGCGATTGCCGATCCGTCGGTCACAAGACCGGGGCTTTTCTACTTTGCGGAATCGGACACGACGCCGGCATTTTCGGCGCCGCGCGTGTATTTCCTGGGCGCGTCGCGGAATTTGTACGTGCAGCTGGGGAATCAGACGCTGTATTGGCGGGCGTATTCGCAGTATGTCGGGTCAATGGCTTCGGCACCCGTGACGTTTGGCTCACCGGCGACGGCGGTGGCTGGCGGCGGAACCGCGGGGCCGACGCCCTTGCCCTCCAGCGGGAGCGGCGCGTTGCCCAATGGATTGTTGCGCGGGGGAAACGGATTTGGCGTGGTGCCGGGGGCGCGGGTGGTTAAGCAGTCGGTTTTGTAATCGGAGAACAGGTAATTCGACTTAGTCAGGAGTCGGCATTCGGAAATGCGGTCACGGGTGCGATGAAGATTCGTGAGTACGAAGAGAGGGACCTGGAGGAGTTAAGGGCGATCCATGCGCGGCAGGGATTTGGGTATCCGTTTCCCGATCTGGGGAATCCGTTGTTTCTCACCAAGCTGGTGCTGGGAAGGGAAGAGGGCGCGAAGGGAATTGTGGCGGCTTCCCTGTTGCGGCTGACGGCCGAAGCGTACTTGCTGCTCGATCCGGAAGAGGGTAGTCCGCGGGAACGATGGCAATGGCTTCTGGGATTGCATGAAGCGACGCGGCGGGACGCTTTGGCGCGGGGACTTGAGGATGTCCATGCGTGGCTGCCGCCGGAAATTGCAACTAAATTTGGGAAACGGCTGACGCGGCTCGGCTGGGTGCGGGACGATACCTGGGTCCCCCACTGCAAGAAGCTCGTCATGGAATAGCAAAGGCGGCATAAAGCCGCCCCTACGAGGAGGGGCAATCATGGGGCGTGGTGCGCAGGGAAAAACACAGGCGTTGACGGATCAGCAGTTGGGCCAGACGAATGCGGTGAATCAAAGCTTGCTGGGGCAGCAGCAGTCGCTGGGAAATCTGCTGACGCCGCAATACCAGGCAATGTTGAACAATCCTGGGTACAGCGCCGCAGACAAGGCGGCGATCACCGGGCAGTCGCAGGGAGCGCTGGCCAGCGCGTTTGACTCGCTGCAACAAGCAGCGGCGAACCGTGTGGCGCGGACGGGAAATTCTGCCGGGTTCAGCGAACTGACCGACGACCTGGCTCGGCAGAAGGCCCAGCAGGAAGCGGGGCTGGCGCAGCAGAACCAGTTGAACTTCAGCAACACCGCATACCAGCGGCAGATGGCGGCGTTGCAAGGGCTCTCCGGGCTGTACGGCGTGGACACGGGACTGCTAGGAAAGACGTTGGGGATTCCGTCGGAATTGCTGAACGTGCGCGCTAATGCGTCGCGGCCCGCCGGATTCTTTACCTCGCTTGGGTCCAGCCTGGGTGGGACGTTGGGTGGCATTCCGGGCTTGTTCTTGTAGAACAGAGCCGTGAACCTCACCTAT
Source organism: Candidatus Eiseniibacteriota bacterium (assembly GCA_035518915.1). GTDB lineage: Bacteria > Acidobacteriota > Terriglobia > Acidiferrales > UBA7541 > Acidiferrum. The sequence goes on along the minus strand of DATIXE010000019.1, from coordinate 2,583 downwards.
TCCGCAGACCTGGTCATCACCCGGCCGAGAATCAGGCGCGTCCGCAAAAGCGGGAGCCCCGCTCCCGCACTCCAAAGGGAAACCCATGGGAACTTCGGGCTGGATGAATCTGGTGGTGGTGTTTTCGTTGGGAGCGCAATTCGTGGTGTTCCTCCGGTGGATGCACCGCAGGATGCGAGACGACGAGATCCAGCGCGTTTTTGTCCGCGACCTCGCACTGCGGCACCTGCCGAATATTTACCGGGCGCTGAACACCATCGCCGAACGGCAGGGAATTGAGATCGAAGAGACGCCGATCGTGAATTACGTCGATCTGGCGAACGGTGGCGGGCGGCACCGGTGAGCCATGCCGGTTGACGCAAAACTCGTTGCGCTGGCGCACCGGGCCGCGGAGATGGAAGGGCTTGAGCCGGCGCTGGTGTGCGCGGTGGTGGAGCAGGAGTCGGGGTGGAATCCATGGGCGATGCGGTACGAGCCGGCATTTTTTGCGAAGTATGTGGCGCCGCTCTACACAAACAATAAGGTGGGAGCGACGGAGGCCTACGCGCGGGGCATTTCGTGGGGGCTGATGCAGGTGATGGGGCAAACCGCAAGGGAGAAGGGGGCAAGCGGGACGTACCTTTCGTCCCTGTGCGACCCGGCAGCGGGGCTGGCGATTGGCTGCAAGATTGTGCGGCAGAAGCTGGATGCGGCGGGCGGTGAGGTGGAACAGGCGCTGCGGACCTGGAACGGCGGTGCGAATCCCGATTATGCGGATGAGGTGCTGGCACGTGTTTCGCGCTATCGGTGAGACTCGAGGCGGCTATACGTCCGAGAGGCTGGGGAAGCCATGGGGATTTGGATCAAAGTTGGGGCTGCTGTAGTGGTTTTGGTACTGGCATTGAGTGTGTTCGTGGCCTGGAGAGACTCCAGGAAGCAGCAGGCGGCGCTCCAGGAAGAACTGGATACGAGCCAGAAGCAGCTGGCGGAGGCGACCGCTCGGGAGAATTCCCGAGATGAAACGCTGAGCACCTTGCTCGCACAATTAAGAAAGAGCAAGGACGAGGTGCAGCGACCGGATCAAGTCATTGCGGCGTTGCCGAGGGTGTTGCCTCTACCGCAGCCGATAACCTTGGGCGGAGGTCCGGCAGAGCAAGACGCGGCAGGGGCAGCACCCCAACCAACAAAGGAACAGTCGCCAGCGGCTCACCCGGCTATAGAGGTCACCGGCCAGGCCGAGTCGGCCTCGTCTCCCGGCAGCAGGGAACCCGTCGGCGTGACCGCGGAGTTCCCTGCCGCCGATTTGAAGCCGCTTTATGACTTCTCCGTGGATTGTAAAAGCTGCCAGGCGCAGCTGGTGGCAGCGCAGGCTGACCTCCAGGACGAAAAGGCCAAAGAGCAGGTTCTGAGCACGGAACGGGACAATGCGGTCAAAGCGGCCAAGGGCGGTTCGGTATTGCAGAGGGTGCTGCGCGCCGCGAAGTGGTTTGCGATCGGCGTGGCCGCGGGAGCGATTGCCGCGAAGGCCGCGCATTAAGAGTTGACGCTTCTCCGCGTGACAGGTAGCGAGATAGTGCCCACGAATTGAGGATGAACTTCTTCACGACGTAGCGTTCAGCAAAGGACATGCTACTCCCACCCCAAAACCTCAGAAAACCCACCACCTCGACCACGCCGCGTCAGGCTGGCGCACCCCCCGCGCCAGCCTGGTGAGGCCCTGAAGGGAAGCCGCGGAAATCGGAGAAAAGGCGGGAGAAATGGCAGAAAGAGCTTGACACTGCGTCCTATAACAGATATTACGTTAACTACGAACTCGGTTTCTTTCGCCTTGCCTTTGCGGGTCGCCAGCCCGAATCCGGCTACCTCTTCCCCCCTTCCGCCTACTGCCCCGGCGAGTGCGCTTTCTGCAAAAATCCCTGCAAGCTAAACCTCTACCACGTCGGGCCGCATAACTGCGGCGCTCGCCATCGGTTAGTGGCTGGTAAGCAATTTTCCACACTGAAAATTTCCGGCTTAGTCGCTTCATCGCGGGAGCGTTTGTTAAACTTCGCAAAGCTCGGGGCTGGGGTCGGTCGGTTCGTGTGGTCGTTCGTCTCGGTTCGGTTCTCCTCCCAAACACAATCTAACTGGGTCTTTGGAGGCTTTCATGTCCAGCCGTGAGGGTCTGTCTCCGTCTCTTACGCTTGATGAACTCCGCCGACTCGCGGCTGATCTCAAAGAGGATTTGCAGCGCAAGGCGAATCAGGGCATTCGAAAAAAGGATTGGGAGCAAGGCATCGGCTCCCTCGCTTCGATGGAGGCGATTGACCAATTTCTCTATCAATGCGAACTCCGGGCGCGGGTCTACGCGGCTCCTGAGGCTGCCCGGCGCAAGCCCGGCGCGAAAGTTACCACCCTCCCGCAACCTTCCACGGTTATCCGCAAGCGTGTCAAAACGGGCGTTCCCCCGGAAGAGCTGCCGCATTGGGCGCGGCAAGCGGGCGGCGAGTGATGCGGGAATTTCTCTTGCTCGCGTTCATGTTCGGGCAAGCGTTCGCGGCGCTCTATCTCCGCGAGGTATCGGATTTGTACTCGGCGGCGGTCTGGAAAACGCTGCTTCATTCT
>DATIXE010000018.1:0-16938 GCA_035518915.1 Candidatus Eiseniibacteriota bacterium | reverse complement strand
TTCAACCCGGCGATCAACACGTTCGTCGCGCGAATCACGCCATCCAGAGTGGACTGCCCCGTACCGTAGCGGTTGTCGAAGAAATGTTTGGTCATCGCGTCGTTCACCGCGATGATTGGATACTTTAGCGTGCCGTCCTTGGCCATGGCGCGCAGTCGAATCACGCCGGTGGTCGTTTCTTCCGTCCCGGCAATCACGTCGCCGACAAGGTCCGGCCGTTTGGTCAGCAGCATGGTCACCAGGTCGCACCCGTCGTCCATCGTGAACTGGGGCCGGTGCTCCAACGCCGCCTTCATGTGCTGATAATATGTCTCGTTATCTTCGCCCTTGATCGCGTATGTAGGGATGTTGTAGTCGCGATTCAGCGAAGCTGCCACTTCGTCCTGGGTCGAAAGCGGATTCGACGCACAGAGCACCGCGTCCGCACCGCCATCACGCAGCGCGATCATCAGGTTCGCGGTCTCGCTTGTGACGTGGAGACACGCCGAGACGCGCAATCCCTTCAGCGGCTGTTCTTTGATAAACCGCTTTCGGATGGACTGGAGCACGGGCATTTGCTGCCCCGCCCATTCGATCTTGCGCTTGCCCGCATCGGCCAGCGCGATATCCTTCACATCACCCTTCTTGAGTTCTGCCGTGGTCATTCCGGGACTCCTCGCGTCTAGAATTTGCAGCTACTCTTGAACGATCTCTCTGCCGTGCGATTCTGCATACTCCGTGGCCCCAAGAGGGACTCACTTGTCGGAAAGGGCGGAATTTCTTGCTAAAAACGGTCCGGCGTGGACGTTTAACCGCGGGCAGCCGCTTCTACCGGAGCACTAAGCCCGGCAGCCTTGCGCAATGCATCGGCGCGGTCCGTTTTCTCCCAACTAAAACCGTCTCCGCTCCGCCCGAAGTGACCGAACGCGGCGGTTGGCTGATATACGGGGCGTCGAAGGGCAAGGGTCTCGATAATCGCCTTTGGGGTCAGAGAAAAATTCTGGCGCACCACTTCCGTGATTTTTTCTTCGGGAATCGCGGCGGTCCCAAACGTATCTACCATCACGGATACCGGTTCGGCAATGCCGATCGCGTAGGCCAGTTGCACCTCCGCTTTTTTCGCGAGCCCTGCCGCTACGATGTTCTTGGCGATGTAGCGCGCCATATAGCACGCCGAACGGTCCACCTTGGATGGATCCTTGCCCGAAAACGCGCCGCCGCCGTGACGGCTGTAGCCGCCATACGTATCCACGATAATCTTGCGCCCGGTCAGGCCGGCGTCGCCCATCGGGCCACCGATCACGAAACGTCCGGTCGGATTGATATGAAATTTTGTCTTGGAATCCAGCATCTTCGCCGGGATGATCGGCTTGATCACATGCTCGAGGATGGCGTTGCGCAGGTCTTCATTCGAAACCGCGTCGCTGTGCTGGGTGGAAATCACTACGCAGTCCACGCGATACGGCTTGCCATCGCGATACTCCACGGTGACCTGGGATTTGCCGTCGGGACGAAGGAAGTTGATTTTCTTGCTCTTGCGGACTTCGGATAGCCGCTGCGTGAGTCGGTGGGCCAATTGAATCGGCATGGGCATGAGTTCTTCAGTCTCATCGCAGGCAAACCCGAACATCAAGCCTTGGTCGCCCGCGCCGCCCGTATCCACACCCATCGCGATGTCCGGGGATTGCCGCTTCACCGTGCAAACCACCGCGCAGGTATTCGAGTCGAATCCATATTCGGCATTGTCATAGCCGATCTGCCGCACGGTCTCACGGGCCAATTCGTCGTAATTCACATGGGCGGACGTAGTGATCTCGCCGGAGACCACAATCAGTCCCGTCGTGACCAGCGTCTCGCACGCCACCCGGCCTTTCGGGTCCTGCCGCAGCACCTCGTCCAGCACCGCGTCCGAAATCTGGTCGGCAATCTTGTCCGGGTGCCCCTCTGTCACCGACTCCGAAGTAAACAGAAAATTACGCATATTTCCGTCGCTCAAAACAAATCTCCTCTTTTCCTCGTCTTCAATGGAAGGGAAGACTTCCCCCAAAAGGCCCACTTGCCAGAGGCCATGCAGAACCTATCTCAACCAGCGTACCACCCCACCACCGTCGAATCAACGCATTGAATTTGCACGGTTTATCGCTGCAGCGAACGGCGAATTTCCGCCGGTGAACTGGGCTTATGGCCATTTAGCAGCGGTCGCCCATCACGACAAGGGCAAGAGATTGCTTACGCCGCATCCACATCGTCGTCGGGCTGCACGTCCAGTTTGCCTTTGGTCTTCTTGGCCATCAGATAGGTGCGAATAAACGGGCCCAGATCGCCATCCAGCACTCGATCCACGTCGCCGACGCTAAATTTCGTGCGGTGATCCTTTATCAGGCGGTAAGGCTGCATGATATACGATCGGATCTGGCTCCCGAACGAGATGTCGAGCTTCGACTCATCCAGCCGGTCCGTTTCGTCCCGCCGCTTTTGCAACTCCAGGTCGTAGAGCTTCGACCGCAGCATCTTCATCGCCATCTCGCGGTTTTTGTGCTGGCTCCGCTCCATCTGGCAGGCCACCACAATCCCGCTCGGCAGGTGGGTGATGCGCACCGCGGTCTCCACCTTGTTGACGTTCTGCCCGCCTTTTCCGCCGGCCCGGAAGGTATCGAGTTTCAGGTCGTCCGGCTTGATGTTGATCTCGATGCGGTCGTCCACTTCCGGAATCACAAACACCGAGGCAAACGAAGTATGTCGTCGCGCAGCCTGGTCGAAAGGTGAAATTCGCACCAGCCGGTGCACGCCTGTCTCCCCCGAAAGAAGTCCATAGGCGTTCTCTCCGTTGAATTGAATCGTCGCGTTCTTGATTCCTGCCTCTTCACCCGGCGTCTCATCCAGCAAGTTCGCGGCGATTCCATTCCGCTCCGCCCATCGCAAATACATCCGCAGCAGTATGGAAGCCCAATCCTGCGACTCGGTGCCGCCCGCGCCCGGCTTGATCGTCATGATCGCGTTCAGGTGATCGTTCTCGCCGGAAAGCAGCGTCTGGGTCTCCAATTCGCCGACAAACGTGTCCGTGGAGTTCAGTTCCCGGCTGAGGTCCTTCAGTAGCTCTTCCTTCTGTTCCGGATTCGATTCCGCGGCGGCCAGCTCGATGTACGTCTCGATGTCTCCCGTGATCCGCGAAAGCTTTTCATCGGCCGTCAGCTGGTCCTCCACGCGTTTGCGGTCGCGCAGAACGCTTTGTGCTTCCTCGGGATTGTTCCAGAAGTTGGGATCGCCGGTGCGCTCTTCCAGAGCCTTTAGCCGGGCGCGGTTTTGCGGCGCGTCAAAGATAGCTCCGCACGAGGGCGATGCGCTGCTTTATTCCTTCATACTGGTGCTGCAAATCTTCAAGAATCATGGGGTAATTGCGAGTCCCGCGCCTGGCGGGTCATTTTGCCTTTCGAAATGTCAGTGCTATCAGAATAGCGGAAACGCCCACGCACATCCAGGCAAACCAGTCACCGAACCGCGTGTAAATCGTTTTGTCCGTACGGAAATCGTAGGGCACATCGGCAGAACCCCTGGTATCGCGCGCCATCACCCGCAACTCGTTTCCGTAGGGATCGATCGAAGCCGTAATCCCACTGTTCGTATCTCTCACGAGCCAGCGCCGGTTCTCCACCGCACGCACGCGCGCCATCTGAATGTGCTGTTCGGCGGCCACGGACTTTCCAAACCACCCGTCATTGGAAATATTGATCAAGAGCTCTGCGCCATTGTTCGCAAATTCCCGAATCTCTCCCGCGTAAATCGCCTCATAGCAGATGAAAACCGAGAACGTGTTGCCGTTCGGGAATTTGCCGACATTGCGCGCCTTCCCTTTGTGAAATCCTCCTACCTCTTCCGAAACGCTGGTGACCACCTGGTGAATCAAGGGAAACGGCTCATACTCCCCAAACGGTACCAGGTGAATCTTGTCGTACAAAAAGCTCTCCTGTCCCTGTGCATTCAGCATCGCTGCACTGTTATACGGCACCAGTCGGGTGCGCGGAATCTTCCCGCCGGCGTCGGAGGCGAGTTTCCAATCAATCACGCCGACAATCACGGGGTCGCCGAACTTCCTGGCCAAATCCGATATGTACGGTCCAAAGTGTGGATCTTGAAACGAAAACGGCGCCGGCGCCTCCGGCCAGACCAGCAGATCCGGCTTTTCACCATTCGGTGAAAGCCGCAAACTCAGTTGCTCGAGCTCCGTCAAGTCCGCCTTGTGATCGGCATACCAATCTCCTTCGTATCCTTCCGTCTCCGGAAAATTCGGCTGCACCACGCGTGCCACATGATGCGCGTCGGCTCTCGGCACAAATCGCGGCCCCACCCAGGCTATCCCCAGCAAAATCGCCGCCACGCCCGAACTCATCGCGACTCGGCGCGTTTTATGCCCTGCCGGGGCGGCAAGAATCCAGACCAGCAATGCATTGAAACCGGCCACGAGAAACGATACGCCGTAAATCCCGGTGACCGTCGTCAACTGTACGATTGCCGCATTGCCCGCCGCCGGATACCCCAGCAATCCCCAAGGGAAACTGATCTCTGGCAAATACGCGCGCAGGACTTCTGTCGAAATCCACAAGAACGGCGCTCCAACCAGTGCCAAACCGTGTCCCAACCGCGACAACCGCAGCACCACCCAGGTAAACAATCCGATCGAGCAGCCCCACACCGAGGCAATCAGCAAGAGCACGCCCCAGCCCGCCGTCGTGGACATGCCCCCGTGCACCGCCAGCACGACGGCAATCCACGGAACGCACGTCAGCACAAAACACAATCCGTGCAGGAATCCGCAGAAAAAAGCCACCGACGTCCGCGCGTCCAGCACGCTCACCAGCAGCAGCGCCAGGCAGAACCACGAATACACGCTGGAATGCGCATCGCGGAATGACAACGACAGGATCGCGCCGCTAAGGGTGGCGAGAATCAATCGCACTATGGCAGGAGTGTCAGGAGGAAACAACGAACCCACGCGCGAATACCAGGGGCCCGGGGTCATCCGTGTTTTACGTAGAATGCCTTGAAGCCGGCGCTCTCCAGGCCCTTTTTCGCTCCCTCGGCGCTCTTTTGGTCGCGGAATGGGCCGACTTGCACGCGGTAAAATTTGTCTTTTAGTGGCGTCTGCACGAAGGCCGAAAAATGCCTCTTCTGCAGGCTGCCGGCCAGCGCCAGCGCATCATCCTGCTTCGCCAGAGCAGCCACCTGCAGAAGATATGCGCCATTTGGGATCAGGGGCGCCGCCGATCCGCTCCGGTTGCCAGCCGTCCGCGGCAACGAACTCGCTGGCACGGCGCTCTTCGCCGCCACGGTATGGGAAGCCGGCGGTGCCACGTTAGCCTTTGGAACCGGCATCAGGTGTGGCTCGGAATTCATCGGCTTGCTGCTTTCTTCAAATTTCCAAGGCGTACCGTTTGTGGATGTAGAGGTCGCAGGGTCGTTGAACTCGGATTCCGTGGGCGGGGCTGCCGATTTCTTCGGCACCGCTTCCGGCCGCGCGCTCAGGCCCGGATCGATTCTCCCGGCGATGCCGTTGCTGGCCGCACCCACCTGCCCGTCGTACTGATTGCGGCCCATTACGTAGCCCAGCGAAAAGAACACTCCGGAAAACACCAGCATGAGCAGAAACAGCCCGATCACGTGCTTGCTTTCCAGCACGCGCTCGCCCGCTCCCCGTCTCCCCCCGGAAGCCATCTATTTCGTATTACCTCCCAATGCTTTTACCCAACTATTTATAATATCGATGGGCAGGGGAAAAACAATCGTTGTGTTCTTTTCGACACCTATCTCCGTCAGGGTCTGCAGGTACCGCAATTGGATGGCGCTAGGCTGTGTTTCCAGAACCTTCGCGGCTTCCGCCAGTTTCGCGGAGGCTTCGAACTCACCGTCGGCGTGAATGATCTTCGCGCGCCGCTCGCGTTCCGCTTCGGCCTGACGGGCGATGGCCCGCTGCATCTGCTCGGGGATATCCACCTGCTTCACTTCCACCTTGGATACCTTGATGCCCCAGGGCTCGGTGTCTTGATCCAGAATCACCTGAAGTTTCGCGTTCACCTTTTCGCGTTGCGAAAGTATTTCATCCAGTTCAAACTGCCCGACGACGCTCCGTAAAGTCGTTTGCGCCAGCTGCGAAGTGGCATACTGATAGTTTTGCACTTGCGACAATGCCAAATTTGCATCGACCACGCGGAAATAACAGACTGCGTTCACCTTCACGCTTACGTTGTCGCGCGTGATGATGTCTTGTGGCGGCACATCCAGCGTCTCCAGCCGCAAGTTGATGCGATACAACGTCTCGATCGGCCAGATAACCAGCTGGATTCCCGCGCCCTTCGCTACCGGCAACAATCGGCCCAAGCGCAGCACAACGCCGCGCTCCCATTCCTTGATAATGTAGAGAGAATTCCAGATCCACATCAGGATGAAAGCGATACCAACCAGCGTTCCCAATCCAAAAAACTCAATCATGATTTTCCTCCCTACACGTGCCTAGCTGCTCGCGGTCACCGGTGGACTCTTTGGTTCCACGGTCAGCTTCAAACCCTCCACGCGCAAGACCCGCACTAAAGCGCCTTCCGGAATCGCCTCAGTCGCGACGGCACGCCACAATTCCCCATGGACGCGGATCATCCCCTCGCCGTGGCCCGGAAGGGACGTCGTCACCACGCCTTCCGCTCCGACCATCTCTTCCCTGCCCGTTGCGGTTTTCCACCGGCGCGACTTCAAAACCAGCCGCATCAGGAAAAAGGTCAACAGCGCCACCGGAAGCGTCACGCTCAACGCCACTCCCAGACTCACCCCGCCCGGTGTCAGTGGCGAACGAATCAGGAAAATCGCCCCCAGAAACATCGATATAATCCCACCGATCAACAGGACACCGTGACTTGTGAATTTCGCTTCCAGCACAAAAAGCGCGAACGCCAGCAGGATCAGCAAAACTCCCGCAAAGTTCACTGGCAGCAGGTGCATGGCATAGAGCGCGAGCACCGCGCAGATCCCACCAATGACGCCTGGCGCAATTACGCCAGGATGCGTGAATTCCGTGTACAGCCCGAGCGCGCCCACCAGCAGCAGAATGAAGAAAACGTCGGGGTCCACGATGCGCGCCAGAAATTTCTGCCGCGTTGAAAGTTGAAACTCGTCGATCCGGTAGTGTTCCAGGGAAAGCTTCAGGGTTGTCCCGTCAAACCGTTTGACCTCGCGCCCGTCCAATTGGCTCAACAAATCTTGCTTATTCTTGGCGATGAGGTCGATCAAGTGCCCCGAGAGGGCTTCGTTTTCCGTGAACGCCTGCGCGTCAGTCACCGCCGTCTCAGCCAGTTTTGGATTCCGGCCCCGCTTTTCCGTGAAACTCCTCAAAAACGCCGTCGCGTCATTGTTGATCTTTTTCCGCAGCACCTCGTCCACGGGAACTGAAAATCCTCCGGGCATCAAAATCGGCGTGGACGCGCCCGTGTGCGTCCCCGGGGCCATCGCCGCGATATCCGCCGAAAGCAAAATGAAAAACCCCGCCGACGCTCCCCGCGCGCCCGTCGGGGACACATATACCGCTACCGGCACCGGCGAGTCCAGAATATGATGAATGATGTCCGTCATCGAATCGCTCAGCCCGCCCGGCGTATCCGTCGTGATCAGCACCAGCGCGGCGTGCTTCTTCGCCGCGTCTTCCAATCCTTCGTCGATGTAGTCCGCCAGTACGGGTGTGACTTCCTGGTCCAGCCTCAACTCGACCACCAGCGGCGAGGCGTGCTCGTCCGGAGTCGCTCCCCGCAACCTGCTCCCGCCTCCCAGAAACAGGCTCAGGAAAACGCTCAGCCAGCTGAAAACCGCCCTGCGAACGATACTTTGGCCATGAGCGTTCATTGTGCACCTCCCGTGGGCTTCCCATTCTGCAAATGCTCCAGCAATTCCTTCGCGTCCGTGTAATTGGGCGCAATCTTAACCGCTTTCTCCACCTCGTCCCGCGCCAGATCCGGCTTCTTCTGCTCAAGATAGATTCGCGCCAGGGTCACCCGCACTGCAGCCGAGTCCCGGGACGCCAACGCAATCTGCAACTCCGCCACGGCGTCGTCTAGTTTTCCGCGCCGCCGGTAGATCTCCGCGAGCTCACGATGTGCAAACGCATTGTGCGGATCAATGGCCAATGCCGTTCGAAACTCCTTCTCTGCCGTATCCAGCCTTCCCGCGCTAAGTTCCTGCCTCCCTCGCCGGAGGTGCGTCGCGGCTGTGTCCGCGGTTGCCGCCGAAATCGCCCCGCTCGCGCCTTCCGAACCTGAACTGGCCAATTCCAGCCGCAGCGTCGTGGTATCGAGCTCGTTGCTCACGCGCTGATACTTCGTCAATGTTTCCGCCTTTGCATCCAGCTTCAAATTTGGCAGACCATCCGGACCCAGCGCTTCCTCCGCCGTGTCACGCTCCTCGTCCGCATCGTCCTTCTTACCGGCCTTCTCCAGCGAATAGATCAGGAACACGCGGTCTTCCGGATTGTCAGGCTCGCGCTCCATGGCTTCGCGAAAATGAGTTGCCGCCGTGGCGTAGTCCTTCCCCTGGAGCGATAACAGCCCGAGATTGAAGGGATAATCGTCCTGGTCTGGATCCAGGTCTTGAGCGTGCTCTAGCGGTGCAAGAGCGTCTGCCAACCTTCCCTGCCGCGCCCGCGCCACTCCCAGATTGTTCAAAATCTCCGGCAGGTCCACTCCACCGGCAACCCTCCCATTCACGCTTTCCTGCAACGTCGTGAAGACTCGCTCCGCCCTGTCCGGCTGGTTCATCCGCAGGCTGCATACGCCGGAGTCGAAGACCGCCTCCACGCCGCGCTGGTGCGTGGCCGGTACTCGAGCGAACCAGGCCAGCGCGGCAGAGCAATCGTCGCGCGCAAAATAAGCCTGCCCCAAGGCGAACGCCGGATCGGGCCAATCGGGTTCCAGCCGTGCGGCTTCCTTTAAATCACGGATTTTTGTCTCATCGTCACTGGCCAGCAATCCGCGGATGTAATTTTCAAACGCCCCGGGCTCCACTGGCCTTTGCAGCTTCGAAAATTCGCTTAGGCTCAGGGGAAAGCTTCGGTCGATTGTTGCCAGCAGCTTCCACACGAGCTGCGTGTGCAGTTCCATCAGGGAAGTGAGCACGCCGGTTTCCTGCACCGTCGGCAGCAGCGCTATCGGATTCACTCGCAGCACCCGCGAGTTCACTGTCAGCGACGTCCCATCCGAACCGAAATTCCCGAACACGACATAGTCCGCGTCCATTTCCTGAGCGATATGCAGCATCGCCGCCCGGCTCAGTTTGGCCCCCGGCGGGAATCCGTCCCGGTCCATCTCGTCCAGCCGGCTGTCATGAGTGTAGACCTGCAGTCCAGCGGCCGAGAGTTTCTCAATCGTGAGCTCCTCGAGCCCTTCGCCGATCCAATCCAGTCGCGGCGAAGCGCCGCCATTTTCAAACGGAAATACCAGGTAAACGCCGCTTTGGGAGGTACTGGAGAGTTGCGCAGCTGGGGTGGCCGACTGTTTCCGGCCGAGCAGTTTGCCCGGTAGAAAAAAGGAGACAACGGCGACCGCGACAAGACACGGGATTTGCAACCATTGCCGCCGGTTGTTCATTTACATCTTATTCTAACAGACGCAACGGCGGCGGGGGCGCATCCTGGCGGATGGTTTCTTAGCGGTGCAGGCAGACCCTCTGGTTTTCCGCATCCAGTGCGATGTTGCGAAAGCCGAGCGCTCGCACACTCAACAATCCGCCAAACCACTGTTTCTGTCGGTCCGCAATGACCACCGGTTTCTGCCGGAAGCGTTCGTCCTTCCATTCCAACTCCAGCGCCGGTGCTCCGGGTACGGCCACTTCTCCGGGAACGCTTTTCCCCGGCAGGGCTTCCTGGCGGGATCCAGTGCCAATCTTCCCTGGTGCTCCGAATCGTGGGTCCAACAGCGCCTGAGCAACATTTACTGTCTGGATTGAGATTGTGGTAGCCACAAAACACAGGCGAGCCTTCACGGTCAAGGTCCGTGGAATTCGAATTTCAATCGATCAATACGGCTCAGGGTTTTTGCGGTCCGTCCGGCTTCGGAGCAAACAACTCGTCCGAAGTCGGATTCTTCATCACCGCGGCGAAGGACGGGTCTTTCCTGGCGTCGTCGACTTTGCTGTAACCTTCGTCCCGGGCTTTTCGCAGATACAGGATGGAGCGGTCCACGTCGCCGGATTCCGCGAACGATTTGGCCAGCAAATAATAGAAACGCCCTCGTTCCTCGGCCATCGAACGGTCCTGCACCACGGTCCCGGTCCTTGAGACGCTCGGATCGAGGGACGCCGGGTCGAGCTGCAGCGCTTTCCGGAACGACGCGATCGAATCTTCGAAATCCTTGTGTCCGAAATAGGCATACCCGAGGTTCAAATAAAATGGCGCAAAATCTCCTCGGATTGTGATGGCCTTCTTGTAGGCGCGGATCGCCTTCGAGTATTTCTTCCGTTCGTAGAGAACCGTGCCGATGTTGTTTTCCGCCTCGGCGTACTTCGGGTCCACCTTGACGGCTTTTTTGTAGCACTTCAAAGCATCGCCGAGTTCCGCCTGATTGTGGTGCGCAATCCCCAGTTCATTCCAGTAGATTGCGTTCTTCGGGTTCTGAAACGCAAGTCGCTGGAATATCTCCTGGGCTTCCTTGTATTCCTTGCGCGCAAGATACAACTGGGCCATCTCTTCATCGGGCAGGCTCGTATTCGCGGGAGTCTGCGCCGCCGTTGAGACGCTCTCGGCTGCAATCCGCACTAGTTTGTCTTGAGGTACGACGGATGGGGAAAGAACTGCTGCGAGGAACGTTACTGCCGGAATCGCCAAGAAATGCTTGGTCATGGCGAGTCTCCTTTAATCCGGTTTAGGCTTCTCCGGATCTTTCTTCTTCTTGTCCCCAAAGATACCAAAAAAACGTTGCAATGGTCCTTTTTTCTTCTCCGGCGCCTTGGCCGGGTCAATGGTCGGCTGTCCCGGTTGGGGCTGGCCCCGCGCCACGTTGGTGCTCCCCGGCGTGCCTGCGGGATTTGCCCCGTTTGCAGGCGCCGGCGGATTCGGTGATCCGCCCCCAAAGAGGTGGGAAAGGAATGACCCAGCGGCAGATACGGGGCCGTGCCCCCCGTGGGCTTCGCACAACTGCGTCGGCTCCGACCCGCTGATGAACACCTCTTCCCTGGTGTCCGGGCAGTTCGGCGTGGCCACCTCCAGGGTGTCCGCGTCCAGTAAAACGGTGTCCACCCCGGCCGGCTTCTCAAAATCCTTCACATCCCGATAACCCGGCAACGTCGTAGCCCGCATCATGAAATCCGCCCAGATCGGTGCCGCCGTCGATCCCCCCGCAAGCCCAAGGTCGTGATTGTCGTCGAACCCGATCCAAATGACGCAAACCAGGTTGCTCGTGAATCCCGCGAACCACCCGTCGCGCGAAGTCCCGGTCTTCCCCGCCGCCGGCAAAGTGAATCCCTTCGCCCTCACCTGCGCGCCCGTGCCTTTGTTCAACACGTCTTCCAGAATGCTGTCCACCAGGTACGCCACGCGCGGGTCCAATACCAGTTTCGTGGACGGCGTGTATTTTTCCAGCATGTTTCCGTCGGCGCTGACCACCGACCGAATGTAAAAAGGATCCGCGCGCGTCCCGATGGTCGCAAACGCGGTATACGCTCCCGCAACCTCCACCGGCGTCAATTCATACGCGCCCAACGCCACCGCCGGCGTCGGCCGGATGCTCGGACTCAGCCCCATTTGCCGCGCAATCTGCACCACGCGGCCGTACCCCACCAACTCCGCAACCTTCACCGTCGCCACGTTCAGCGAATTCGTCAGCGCCTGCCGTACCGTGACCTTGCCCATGAACTTTTCGCCATAATTGTTCGGCGTGTACTCCTGCCCGTCGAACTCGAACACGGTCGGCTCGTCGTCTACCGTGGTCGCCGGCGTAATCAATGGTTGGGCGCCGTCGACGGCGTTGTTGAACGCTGCGGCATAGACGAAAGGCTTGAACACCGATCCCGGCTGGCGATGGGCCAGCGCGTGATTCAGCTGGCTCTGCCCGTAATCTCTTCCGCCAATCAGCGCCTTGATTTCCCCGGTTCGCGGATCGAGTGCGACCAACGCCGCCTGTACCTGCGGAAGCTGCTCGGGCTTTGCGTTTTTCCCCTTCTGCTTGTGCGTTTTCGCGTACTTCGCCTCCAGCATGGCGTCCACGTTCTTCATCCCTGCTTCGAGGGCCGCAGCAGCAGCCCGCTGCAATTGCGGATCGAGCGTGGTGTACACTCGGTAATTCGCGCTCACCAACTCCTGCTCGGTGAACTTTTCCAGCAAGTGGTCCTTGACCATGTCCACGAAGTACGGTGCTTCGCTGCCCGTTACCGACGACCTCACTAGCTTCACGGGCATCTGCTTTGCTTCTTGCAGCTGATCCGTGGTGATGAACCTGTTCTCCACCATCTGCGTCAGCACGCGGTCGCGCGCCTGTCCGGCCCGCTCGGGGTGCCGGTCGGCGGCCGAATAATAGTTAGGCGCGCGGATCAGGCCGGCAAGAAAGGCGCACTCGGGCAACGAGAGTTGCCGCATATCCTTGCCAAAATACGCAACGCCCGCTTCGGCGAATCCTCGAATCCCAAAGCTTCCGCGGTTCCCCAGGTACACTTCATTCGCGTACATTTCGAAAATCTGTTGCTTGCTGAATCGCTGCTCCAGTTCGAACGACAGCATCGCTTCGGCCAGCTTCCGCTTCCACGTTCGGTCCGTCGTTAGAAAGTATGTTCGCGCCACCTGCATGGTGATGGTGCTGGCCCCCTGAAAATGTTGCGCGTGGCGCAGATCGGCCCATGCGGCGCCAAAAATGCGAATGAAGTCGAATCCAGGATGCTCGAAGAAACGCTTGTCCTCGGCCGACAGAATCGCTTGTACTAGCGTCGGTGGCAGGTCGTCGTAGCGTACGGGTCGCCGTTTATCGCGCTGGCTGTCGAACAAATTCGTGATCAGCGCGGGTTCGATCTCCCCGGTCCCCATGTCCGGTCCGCCGCTCGCCGGCCGGATGCTCCGAATCACCTTTCCGTTGAATTGCACCGAAAGCGCGTTCCCACCGTTGAAATAGGAGAGCTTGGAAGGCCGGACCGTCAGCGTGTTCCCGTCCAGCGCGTACTCGCCCAGCGCGTTGTCATCGGCTTCCGGACGGTAACCAGCGCGTTGCAGATACATGGTCAGGTCGTCCGGGCCCCAGGCTTGTCCGTCGGATATGTGCTCCGGCGCCGAAAAGATTTGGGTAGTATTTTGGAGGATGTGCCCTGAAAGCCGCGCATCGATCATCCGCGAATACTTCACATAAAAGAACGTGAATGCTCCGGCTGCCGCCAGGAAGCAAAGGAATATAAAACCCAGCAGGCTCAGGCCAAACTTGGACGTCCAGAATCCCTTTTCAAGGCGCAGTCGCAAACGCGTGTTCTCCCGAGGGCGGGTGATTCGTCAATGACAAGTGTCTCGCAAGATGAGTGCTGCGCAAAGCTGGAGTCGGGATTTGCAGCGCCGCCCGCTTCCCCCGGCGGCAAAATATCCCGCGCGGCTTACTTCATCAGATCAATGCCTTCGCTAGAAGGCGAAAAATTGAGCTCGGTCTTGTACACCGCAAGGTCCACCGGAACGCTATAGTTCACGCTGATCATCAGGCCCTGGCTATTTTTTGCCACCTTGATGTCGTCTCGCGTTGCGGGGATGTCCAGGTCTTGAATTACTTTGTAGATGACGTCCTTAATCTGGTCGTCCGAATACCGGTTCACCACCGCGAACCGCGCCTGTTCGCTGATTTTGTCCTTGAGTTGGTATTCGGCCACGTAAATCGGAACGACCTTCACCGCTACGTACACCGCCGCGACAAGGATCACCGTGTAGACGATCGCTTTCAGCTTCCCTTCGCCACGCTGTGAATTCTTTGAATTGAAAATTTGCCCGCTCACAAGAAATATCTCCCCAGGCCGTGTCCCTGGAACGGCTTTTCGCGTACCTCAGCTGTTACGCTAGCACTCACCCTGGCTGGTGTCGAGTTTGTGGGTGGTCAGGTGTTCTTCAGCTGCAACGCCCGAGCGGTTCAGCCTGCACGCCCGGCGTTCCCGGCAATCCTAGTAAGCCCGGCCGAAGATCGCTCGATCCTTTGCCGCCTTACCGCAATATACGCAAGCGCCGCCGCTCGCGACTTCCTTGCCAAGCACCGCCGTCTGATCCAGTGGGATGCATCGCATGGTCGCCCGGGTTTCCTCTTTGATTTTGGCTTCGCAGTCCCCACTCCCACACCACGGCGCGAACGCAAACCCGCCCTCGACGGCTTGCTTCAATTCATCGTAGGTCGTCGCTTCCCGCGTGTTGGCCCGGCGGAACGCCAAAGCCTTGTCGCGCAGTGACTTGTGGATCTCCTCGAGCAGATTCGTGATGGTCTTGGGCAGATCAACCAGTCCCGCGCTGACCTTCCCCTCCCTACCAGGGCGGTCCCTGCGCGCCAGCATGGCTGCCTGCTTCGCCACGTCCTTCGGCCCAAGCTCGATGCGCACCGGCACTCCACGCATCTCCCAGTCGTTGAACTTCCACCCCGGACTGAACCCTTCGCGCTCGTCCAAGTGCACGCGGATCTCAGCTTTAGCAAGCTGTGCTTTCAACTCCCGCGCCGCCTTAACTACCGATGCCTTCTCTTCTTCAGTCTTGTAGATGGGGACAATCACCGCCTGAATCGGGGCCAGCCGTGGCGGCAGCACCAAGCCTTGGTCGTCGCCGTGCACCATGATAATCGCGCCGATAAATCTCGTGGAAAGCCCCCACGATGTTGTCCAGCAATGCTGTTGCACGCCGGTCTGGTCGAGATACTTCACTTCGAACGCCTGCGCGAAATTCTGTCCCAGGAAATGCGATGTGCCCGATTGCAGCGCCTTGCCGTCCCCCATCATCGCTTCGATCGAATACGTGATGTCCGCGCCGGCGAATTTTTCGGCGTCCGACTTGGCACCAGGGATTACCGGGATCGCCGCCTCGTTCACCGCAAAATCGGTATACACGTCGAGCATCTGCTTCGTTTCGTCCACGGCCTCTTCGCGCGTCGCGTGCGCCGTGTGCCCCTCCTGCCAGTAAAATTCCAGCGTGCGGAGAAATAGCTTGGTGCGCAATTCCCAACGGATCACGCTGTTCCACTGGTTCATCAGCACCGGCAGGTCGCGGTAGGACTGGATCCACTTCGACCACATGTGGCCGATGATCGTCTCCGACGTCGGCCGCAGAATCAGCGGTTCGGCCAGTTCTTCCCCGCCGCCAATCGTCACCACGGCGAGTTCCGGCGAAAAACCCTCCACGTGGTGTTTTTCCTTCTCGATGAAGCTCTTGGGAATCAGCAGCGGAAACGCAACATTCTGATGCCCGGTGGCCTTGAACCGGCGATCGAGCGCCGCCTGAATGTTCTCCCACAGCGCCCATCCGTATGGCCGCACAATCATGCACCCACGTACCGGCGCATAGTCCGCCAACTGCGCCTTTAGCACCAGCTGGTTATACCACTCCGAAAAATCCTCTTTGCGTGTTGGTAATTTCTCTTCCGCCATTCAATATGAGGCCGGGAGCTTCGCCAGGCCCACTCCTCTCCGCGCGATCTCTCAACGATGGTAAAGCATTTGAGCGTAGCGAACCCATTCGCCCGGTGTCAACGCGAAGCAGGCACTTATTGGCTCATCAGCGCAACAAACTCCCTCTCGAATTTCGGCACGTCCACTTCCAACTGCACAGTTGCCTCGGTCAATTGCGAAGGTGGTTGCAAGTGTTCTTTCCACTTCCCCCTGTCCGGCGGATTCGGCCCGCTGTACGGCAGAAAAAACTCCGGCATGCCCTTTGGCTGCTTCCATACCATCGTATAGCCGTACTTGGGGCCGTGTTGGATGTCCACGTCGAGGTACATGGGCTCCGATTTCTTGATAACACTTGGATCGAGCATTGATGCCGCCAGCACTTCATCCCACATCATGGACCACATCGAAGCCCCTGCCATCGGCTTGCTGTCCAGATACATTTCCTTCACATGCGGAGCCAGCGGCCCGGCCGCTTTCACTACCTCTTCCATCAGGCGCTTGCTCGACCAAGCTTGCGCGCCCGCTTCAAACGGGCTGATCACCATCTCCTTCCAATGCTCGTGCAATACGATCGAAGCTGCCTCGGGATCCCACCACCAGTTGAGTTCTGGCCCACCTTCGCTGCTGCCGCCCATGATGTAGATCGCTTTGGTCAGCGAGACAATCTCCGGATCCATGCGCACGGCAAGCGCGATATTGGTCAGCGGCCCCGCGCAATAGAGCACCACTTCCCCGGGATTCGCCCGGATCGTATCGATAATGAAATCCGCGGCGCGCCCCGGCCGCGCCTTCACTTTCGGATATCCTCCTGGCGGTGGCCACGTCTCCGTCGCGGGTGGCGCGTCGGGATTCAACGAACCGTGCCATCCCACATAAGAACCGTAGATCTTCTCCATGAGTTCCTGCTCGCGCTGCGTGTGCACCAGCGGAAATCGCGCGCCTTTAATCACCGGTACATCCGTCCGGTGTGTCAATTCCGTCGCCCACAACGCATAAACCGTCGCCTGGTCCATCCATTGGTCGCCGCTGATGGTGGTGATGCCCAGCAATTCCACCTGTTTCGCCCGTAGCAGCATGAGCAGCGAAAGAAAATTCGTCCCTTGTGGTCCACCGCTGTCCTGATCCGCAATCACTTTAATTTTGTTCTGTTGGGAAAATGCAGTTGGGGAAAGAATCAGGAAGGCGAATGCAACGAAACACGCAAAAATGCGCTCTCTCATAATCCGGGGAATTGTCTCCGGCCCGCACGCAGTGGGCGAATTTACCGCGCCGCTACTCTACTACGCTACGCGCATCGCTCCCACGAGAATTATGAAGAAGTACACTTCGTTCAAAATA
>DATIXE010000017.1:0-2857 GCA_035518915.1 Candidatus Eiseniibacteriota bacterium | reverse complement strand
AGGCCGCTGGAAAACGGAAAAATCACAAACATGACCGCCATGCTGACCGGGAGGAACTTCATCATCGCCGCTTGCTGGGGATCGGTGGTGGTCATGGGCGTCATCTTCGAGACCAGGTACATCGAGAGGCCGACGGCCACGGGCAGGATGTAATACGGATCTTTGGAAGCCAGGTCGCGCACCCACAGCCAGCTGGCGTGGCGCAATTCGATGGCGTAGCGCAGCGCGCTGTTCAGGCCGAACCAGATGGGCATCTGCAGGAACATCTGGAAGCAGCCGCCCACGGGGTTGATCCCCTCGCGCGAATAGATAGCCATGATTTCCTTGTTCATCTCGGCCTTGCGGGGGTCATTCAGCTTGAATTTCTTGTATCGTTCCTGGATCTGCTTGATTTCGGGGCCCACGCGCTGCATCTTCATGGTGGTCTTGTAGCTGGAGATGCGCAGCGGGAAGAGCACCATGTTGATGACGATGGTGAGCACGACGATCGCCCAGCCCCAGTTCGGGATGTACTTGTAGATCCACTTCAAGCCGTGGAACAGAGGATCGGCGATGAACTCCAGCCAGCCAAACTGCACCAAGGCATTCAGGGGCGGGTGCATGGCCTTCAAATCGTCGTAATCCTTCGGCCCTACGAACACGCGCAACTGCATCGGCTCGGCCTGGGTCATGGTGGCCACTTCCGGCACGGCCTCGGACTCCTCCTTGCCGTCCTTCGTAGTGTGCGTGGTCCAGACTTTCCAGTAGCGCGTGCCCAGGGTGGTAGCCAGCGAATCGGCGGGGGGCAAGAAAGCCGCCGTGAAGTAGCGGTCTTCAATTCCGGTGTAGGTCTTCCCGCCTTGCCAGACGTTGCCCAACTTATCCGCGGTTTCCAGCTTCTTTTCGAGGAAGGACGAAAGCTTGCCGTTCTCGCTGTAGTAGGTCTGCAGGGTTGTCGCCGGAGCGGGATCGGTCACGGTCACATCACCGAAGCCGCCGCGCCAGGCCAGGCCCGCGGTCACGCGCGAGCCGTTGTAGGTCGAGGTCGTTTCGACATCCACGACGTAGGAATGGTCGAAGTGAAACTTCTTGATGATCTGGAGGCGCCCATCGCTCCACGTGAACGTCACGGTAGCGGGAGCTTCGACGGATGGGCCGTCGCTGGAAATCTTGTACAAACCGGTGTTGGCGGCTTTTTCCAGTTGGGGGTCATCCAGCACCAGGGAGAACGGCCAGGCGGCGAGCTTCGCCGATGCCTCCGGATGCACCAGGTCCAGCACGCGCGGCGGATTGGCGTCATCCGTATACTTCTTCAACTGCCAGCTCTTCACCACCGCGCCACGATTGGAAAACTCCACGCGATAAAGGGCGTTCTCAACAACGATCGAGCGCTCCTGGGAATCCGCAATCACGGCAGCTTGCGCGGCTGGCTGTGCCGGGGCGGAGATCGATGCACCGGAGGCTGGCGGGACCTGGGTGCTTGCCCCGGGCGTTTCCGCTGTTCCGGAGGTCACGGGCGCGGTAGCGGCGGGCTGCTCCCTGGGCGGCTGATTCACCGGCGGCTTGGGCGCAAAAAACTTGCTCCAGAGCAGAATGATGCCCACGGAGAGCAACGAAGCCACGAGGATGCGCAGTTCGGGGGTGAACTTATCCCGGTTCTTTGGGCCGATGGGCGGAAAATTCCCTGGAGTGCTCACGAGCGAACCTCATGGGCGTCAACCGGGCAGGCGGAAGGCCCGGCGATGTGATTGCGAGCGCCGCGCGGAGCGGCGTCCCTCGGCACGTCTTTTGCGACAGAAATCTGCATGTCCATTTCTTCCCATTTCTCCGGAACCGGGTCGTACCCGAAGTTTCTCGACAGCGGATGGCAGCGCAGCAGGCGCTTGGTCCCCAGCCACACGCCCCGCACAACGCCAAACCGCTCGATGGCCTCATAGGCGTAGCGCGAACACGTCGGCTGATATCGGCAGGTGCCCGCCAAGAACACGGACAGGTAGGCTTTGTAGCAATTGAGGGCAAACAGCGCCGCGCGCACGGCCCAGGACAATTGAGTTACAGCGGGCTTGTCCTGCTGGAGGGCTCCAGCTTCTTCAGCACGCGGACCAGTTCGTCCGCCAGCGGCGCAAACGGCGCGGTGGCCACTTTGCTTTTCGGGTGTATGACGATGTCCCATCCTGCGGGTATCTCCTGCCGGTGGCAGCGAACGATCTCGCGCAATCGCCGCCGGATGCGGTTGCGCAGCACCGCGCCACCCAAGGCCTTCTTGATACTGAAGCCGAAGCGGCTCAAGGCAAGTTCGTTCGCACGAACGAAGATGGTGAAGTGGGTGCTGGAAGAGCGCTTTCCTGCGCGATAAACGGCGTCGAAGCTGCCGCGGCGGACCAGCCGCGCCTCGCGGGGAAAGCTCCGATCGGCCGCGGGCCGTGCCGCACTACTCGGGCGTAAGGCGATGACGTCCCTTCTTGCGGCGCGCCGCAAGAACTTTGCGGCCACCTTTGGTCTTCATACGCGCGCGAAATCCGTGTGTCTTGGAGCGGCGGCGTCTCCGCGGTTGAAATGTACGCTTTGGCAAAGCAATCCCCCTGTACGGTTCTACGTTCCTGCTGCCCGCTGCATGGCAAGCTCGCCCACGTACCTCGGGGCAAACGCATCCCTACTACCGCGTTCCCGGCAGCTTTCGGAATTATCTAGTGTATCCGCGCCCCGCGCCAAGCGTCAACAACCCGAAGGGATGGGTGATAGGGCGGGGAAAAGTGATGCACCGAGTCGGGCAACACCTGGGCGACCAAAAACGGGCACAAGAAACGACCATGGATTTGCCTAATTTTGAACCAAACGCACTTCTCTCTCGCAGGCAGAAAGAAAAAACAGTTCTCTT
>DATIXE010000016.1:0-12406 GCA_035518915.1 Candidatus Eiseniibacteriota bacterium | reverse complement strand
GCATCGTAGACAAGCGTGTTGTTTCCGTCGTATGTCATATTTCCCGAGGCGTCGTAGGTGGGAACGACGCCGCCCGTGCAATTCTGCCCCGAGCCTCCAATGCAATTGATGCGGTTTGTGGCTGCGGTCACCTGCACAGAGCCTTGATAGCCGGAGCCCGCAGTCAGAGTCTGGTTTAATCGATTTCCGTAGCGATCATAACCCCACGACAAGCCCCACTGAGGGTAATTCGTCGATCCCGTTGTCAGAGCCGTCGAAAGTCGGGAGAGTGTGTCATAGGTGTACGCCACGCTGCGGCCGTTATCCACGCTGTCTGTGATGCCGGAGATCAGCCCTCTCTGCGACGTCAGCGAAGTGCCCACTTTGCAAGATTATCTCAGAGTGATCATAGTACACCCTCCGGCGTGGCCTACCCTTTGTGCTTCTTGCAATGGGTAGGTCACCCCCGAGGTTTCGGAAGGATGCGCCACCTGCCGGAGGGCAAAAACTCTCATCTCTAAACCGAGGAGTATTTGGGGAAGTCCAGAACTTGAGGCAGGCCGATGGATTTTGGTGGAGCCGATGGGATTCGAACCCACGACCTCCTCGATGCCATCGAGGCGCGCTCCCAACTGCGCCACGGCCCCACCGGAGCTACAAAGAGAATTCTATCACAAGATGGCGGAGGTTCACTTCGCGCCAGGGGAATCGCTCTACGGATCGCTGGATTGCCGCTCGCCGAGGCGGGCGGCTTGCATCAGCAGATAATTCCGCTCGGGGATGCTGGTGGTGCGATTGGCGGCAATTCTGTAGTGGGCGATGGCGGCTTGGCAATCGCCGGCCATTTCGAGCAGATGTGCCCGAACGGCCTCGAGACGATGACGCTCTGTGAGCCGATCATCCGAGTCCAGCGATGACAGAAGTTCAAGGCCCCTGAGCGGCCCATGGACCATGGCGGCGGCGACGGCGCGGTTCAGCGCGATCATCGGATTGTCGGACATGCGGTTCAGAAGATCGTAGAGGGCAAGAATCTGCGGCCAGTCGGTATCTTCGGCGCGCGCGGCCTCGTCATGCACAGCGGCGATGGCGGCTTGCAATTGGTACGGGCCAACAGAGCCTTTGGGGAGGGTCTTGGACAGAAGAGAAATTCCCTCGGCGATCTGCCGCTTGTCCCAAAGGGTCCGGTCCTGCTGCGCGAGGGGGATGAGTTCGCCGTTGGACCCGGTTCGAGCGGCGCGGCGCGCGTCCGTCAACAACAGGAGCGCCAAGAGCCCGGCGACCTCCGCGTGGTCCGATTGCCGCGCATACAAGAGTCGGACAAGACGGATGGCTTCTTCCGACAAATCCGCACGACGGAGCTGTGGACCAGAGCTGCTCGTGTAGCCTTCGTTGAAGATCAAGTAGAGAACGTGAAGCACGGAACGGAGGCGCTGCGCCCGGTCCTCCGGCGTGGGAAGTTGGAAAGGAATCCCGGAGTCCTTGATGGTCTGCTTGGCGCGGGTGATGCGTTGCGCCATCGTGGGTTCGGGAACCAGGAAGGCGTTGGCGATTTCGGTGGTGGTGAGGCCACCGACAGCGCGAAGGGTCAGGGCAATCGCGGAGGCGGGAGTGAGAGCTGGATGGCAGCACATGAAGAGAAGGACGAGCGCGTCGTCGTCCACGTTTTCCGCGTCGAGTTCGAGGGGAAGCGCCAGGCGCTCGGCTTCGTCTGCAACGACCTGCTCGCGATGGCGCCGCGCGACTTCGTTTCGAATGTGGTCGGCCATCCGCCGCGAGGCCACCTGGATCAGCCAGCCACGAGGGTTCGCCGGCAAACCCTCGCGGGGCCATTGTTCGGAAGCGGCGAGCATGGCCTCCTGCACGGAGTCCTCGGCGGCGGCGAAGTCTCGAAATCTTCGGACGACCGCGCCGAGGACCTGCGGGGCTAGCTCGCGCAGGAGTTGGTCGATGGAAGGGTCCAGAGAATCCGACATGGCAAGTTCCCGCAGTATTCGTGAGTCACAAGCCCAAATCCGCGTGACCGCCAAGCACCCGGCGGACTTCGACGGGCATGTTCCCCGGCATGCCGCCAGGACCGGGTCCCGCCGAGACTCGAGCGGCTATTTTATAGGCTTGCTCGGGGCTCTCCACGTCAACGATCCAGTAGCCGGCGAGGAATTCCTTCGATTCCGGGAAGATGCCATCCGTGATGGGTTCGCCGTTTTTGCCGGCGCGAACGAGCCTGGCTTCCTGAGGCCAGCCGAGCCCTTCGGTAGCGACAAAAACTCCCTCATCTCTGAGAGTCTTAGTGAAGGTTCGCATGAAGGCGACGCTTCGTTCCAGATCTTGCTTCGACCACTTGGCATAATTCTCCCAATCGGCCCTGGTGCTGGTCATCATGAGAATGAACTTCATGCGTTTTGGCTCCTTTTTAGGATTTCGCCACGCTATTCCTGTTCGCATCTGGAAGTGGAGAGGCTGGAGCTCCCCACTTGGACCACATCTATCAGGAATGGGGATAAGTCGCGAACGCACGCACTTCGATGGGCATGTTCGTTGGCAAGCCACCGGGGCCCGGAGCTGCAGAAATTCGGCCGGCGATGGCGAAAGCACGGTCAGGAGTTGCGACGTCAACGATCCAGTAGCCGAGAAGGAACTCTTTCGATTCCGGGAAAACGCCATCCGTAACCGGCACGCCCGCTTTCAGGCCGCGCACCACAGTGGCCTCGTGAGGACCAGCCAAGCCCTGGGTGGCGACGAACTCACCGGATGCTGACAGCTCCTTGCCGAGACCCTGCAAGACGGCCATGTGGGCATCCCTATCCTTCTGGGACCACGCGAGATAGCTTTGAACCCCGGGATTCGTGCCGGTCATTAGCAAAATGTATTTCATAAGTTCCTTCCTCCTTGTTTGCAGCAACTCTGCGCCTTCCTAGGTAGGTCGGAGCTGGCCGGAGGTTTTCGACATGCCACCGATCGATTTTATCGCCGAAAATTGCCGCGGGCGGGTTGTCGATTTTGTGCGGCGTGGTTCGACTTTCTAGCAGAGGTAGAAAGCAATGTGCGAAGCCATGGTATTGGACGTGAGCCAGGACTGGGTAACGGCCTGCGATGTCCAGCAACATTTTATGAACCACGCCGCGCCCGCAACGGAGGGCATGCGGTACAGCGCGCGCTGCCGACAACTTCGAGCGTTGGGCGGGGACTGCTTCGAGTTTTTGCCGCTTGCGCAAAATCGCCTGGCTTTCGCGGTAGGGGATGCCTCCGGCAAAAGCCTTCCCGCGGCATTGATGATAACGAATGTGCAGTCCTCCTTGCGCACAGCGGCCTACTTCGCGGGCCATGATCCGGCGATGATATTAGGGGCGGTGAATCGCCAACTGCATGGGGCATCCCTTGCCGACCGATTTGTAACATTATTTTACGGCGTTTTCGACGCGGCCAGGCGCACGCTGCGCTACGCAAATGCAGGCCATAATCCGCCCATGGTGATTCGCCGGGACGGTTCGATGGTCTTGCTGGAGGCCGCGGACCTGCCGCTCGGCCTCTTCACCGATTCGCTCTATGAAGAGGCCATATATCAGCTGCAACCCGGTGACACGGTCATCGCGTACACGGATGGGGTGGTTGAGGCGCTGAATCGGGGGGACGAAGAGTGGGGAGTGGAGGGCATACGGAAAGCAGCGGCCGAAAGCAACGCCAAAAGTACCGAGGAGCTTGTGGACGCGATCTTTGGTTCGTTGGACAAATTTACTCAGGGACGGCAAACCGATGATGCGACGGTGGTGGTGTTATCAGCGGATTGAAAGATGGCGCGGAAGGTCCACGACTGGCGCACAAGGAAAGTGCGTCAGACACACCGGGCAAGGAGAGTTCGAGTAGAATGCAGGGCTATGGCGAAACTCACATTTTTGGGCGCGGCTGGGTGTGTGACTGGTTCGAAATATCTGGTGGAGGCGGCGGGCTCCTCCGGCACAAGCAAACGATTGTTGATCGATTGCGGACTTTTTCAGGGGACGGACGATCTGAAGAAGCGGAACTGGAGTCCGCTGCCGGTGGATCCGAAAACGATAGATTACGTGGTGCTGACGCACGCGCACCTGGACCACACGGGATGGCTGCCGGTGCTGGTGCGGGACGGCTACCGGAAGACGATTTATGCAAACCCAGCGACGATTGAGTTGACGGGAATTTTGCTGAAAGATTCGGGGCATTTGCAGGAAGAAGAAACCGCGCATGCGGTGAAACACAAGTGGAGCAAGCATGCGAACCCGCAAGCGCTCTACACCTCGGAAGACGTGGAGCCAGTGCTGAAGCTGTTGAAACCGATGCCGCGGTCGGGCGGATTCGATGTGTCGCCGGAGTTTCATTTCGAGTCGTACGATGCGGGGCACATTCTGGGTTCGTCGAGCCTGGAGCTGACGATTACGGAGAATGGGAAAAAGTTGGTGGTAGTGTTTTCGGGGGACGTGGGGCGGTACGCCCAGCCGATCCTGAAGGATCCGACGACGCCGAGGGCGAAGCAAGTTGACGCAGTGTTGTGCGAGTCCACCTACGGAGATCGCGAGCACGAGGCCGGCGATCCGCTGCAACTATTGAGCGACATCGTGAACCGCGTGGCGAAGCGGGGCGGTTCGATCGTGATTCCGGCATTTGCGATTGGGCGGACGCAGACGTTCATGTTCTACCTGCGGCAACTGGAAAACTTGCAGAAGATTCCGAAGCTGCCGGTGTACGTGGACAGCCCGATGGCGCTGAGCGCTACGGATCTTTATTTGAAGTACAAGGAAGACCACGACGTGCAGTTTGCGCGTGACGAACAAAGCGGAGGCGATCCGCTGAGCGTGCACGAGTTTCATCTGACGCGCAGAGTGGAAGAATCGAAAGCGATCAACAACGTGAGAACGCCGTGCATCATCATTTCGGCGAGTGGGATGGTGACGGGAGGGCG
This sequence comes from Candidatus Eiseniibacteriota bacterium, assembly GCA_035518915.1. Lineage (GTDB taxonomy): Bacteria > Acidobacteriota > Terriglobia > Acidiferrales > UBA7541 > Acidiferrum. The sequence goes on along the minus strand of DATIXE010000016.1, from coordinate 7,497 downwards.
CGTACTGCACCATCTGGCGCAGCGGCTGGGAGACGCGCGGAATTGCGTGATCCTGGGAGGGTTTCAGGCCGAGGGAACGCGAGGGCGGGCACTGCAGGAGGGCGCGAAGTCGCTGAATTTGTTCGGACAGGCGGTCCCAGTGCTGGCGGAGATCGTGACGATGGGCCAGTTTTCGGCGCACGCGGGGAAAAGCGAATTGCTGCGCTGGCTGAGCGGATTGCAAGCGACGCCGAAGCAGGTGTATTTGACCCATGGAGAGCCGGCAGCGGCCCAGTCGCTGCAGCAAGCAATTACGGAGAAGTTTCCGTGGAAAGCGGCGGTGGCGAGGTATCTGGATACTGTGGAAATTGGATGAACGCTACCAAAATCGGAAGAATCCGCCAAATGGAATGCAGAAAAGGTTGCACTTGCAGGCAGGAATGAGTATCGAGAATCTTTGCAGTTTGCCGAAACATTTCCCGAGAGATTTCGTCTATATCAGCAAGACCACTCGCGGGGCGGGAGACTGACCACCACAGGGCAACCGACAAACGGTCTCTCGCCCCTTTTCCTTCGAATCGTCCATAGGCTGAAGCGTGGCCAATCATCATAAATAGATTTCCGGCAGAAGTGTCTGAAGATGCCTTCCCATTTTTGATACTTTTTGACAAACCACGTTGGGGGATGCACAGGCGCGCCAAGGCCAGAGGATTTCGGGTGCTTGAGTGTGAGTGCGAGCAAAAATGGGCCGCCCTCCCGCTTCAGGGCAGGTTTGACCTCGCTTTGGCCGGGGAAAAGAGGCGGCGGGTGTAGTGGCCTGACTCGGGTTTTGCACCTCAAATCGGGAGCTTGCTCCCGCACGCCAAGTTAGGGTTTTGAAGCGAGGACGGCGCGGCGGGTGGTGGTGTCGCGGGACATGGGAGGAATTTCCTCGAGTTGGAGGCCGGCGGCGAAACGCGGCGCCGGGGAGACGCGGCCCCAGCGGTTGAGTTCCCAGCGAGCACGGAGGAACTTGATTTCGGGGCGGAGGGAGACATCGAGGACCAGCTTCGTGGTGCCAAGATAAAACTGCTGGGGAAATTTAAGCAGAGGCTGCCTGCCAAAATCCTGGCCGTCGGGGGAGCCCCAGATGGACACATCGAGGGATTCCTGTTCGATTTGCTCGAAGACTTTGAGGACACAGAAGAACGTGTGGGATTCGGATTCGGAAATGGCGATCGATTCGCCATCGGAGTTGGACTCGAGGACTGTGTTTGCAGGGATGAGAGAGAGTTCGAGGGGCACGAAGTGGTTCCCTTCCGATGCGGATAGCCCGGGACCGATTGAGGGCCGGAACTTCCACGGGAAAGTTTAGCATACGACAAATCGAGGCCAAGCAAGCGTGGCCCCTACAAGACTCGAGAGAGTACGGGATAGCAAACGAAAAGCGCCCGCCTCAGAAGGCGGCCGCTACAGATGGAGGTTGGCGAGGCGGGAGGCCGCGGCGGCGAGAGTTTCTTCTTTTTTGCAGAAGGTGAAACGGACCTGGGAAGCGCCGTCCCGGGCGTTGTTGTAGAAGCTGGAGCCGGGCACGCAAGCGACGCCGATCGCTGCGACGAGATACTTGGCGAAGGAGACGTCGCGAGAATCGGCGGGATATTTGGCTTCGTCGAAATGGAAGCGGGAGATGTCGGTCATGATGTAGTAAGCGCCGCGGGGTTTGTAGACGGTGAAGCCGGAAGCGGAAAGGATTTGGAGAAGGCGCTCGCGTTTGGCGACGTAATTGGAAGCGAGCTTGTCGTAATAGGACTGCGGGAGCTTGAGGGCGAGGGCACCGGCTTGTTGCAGGGGAGCGGCGGCGCCGACGGTGAGGAAATCGTGGACCTTGCGGATTGCCTGAGTGGTTTCCGGCGGAGCGAGCGCCCAGCCGACGCGCCAACCGGTGACGCTGTAGGTTTTGGACATGCCATTGATGACGATGGTGCGGTCGCGCATGCCGGGGATCTGCGCCATGGAAATGTGTTCGGTTGCGTCGTAGAGGATGTGCTCGTAGATTTCATCGGTGAGGCAATAGGCGTTCCAGCGGAGGCAGAGATCGCGGATGAATTCGAGTTCCGCACGGGTGAAGACCTTGCCGGTGGGATTATTGGGCGTGTTGAGAATGATGGCCTTGGTGTGAGGGCCGAACGCGGCGGCTAGTTCCCTTTCGTCGAAGGACCAATTGGAGTTTTCGTTGGCCGGCCCTTCGCTGGCGGACGAGCCCTGGGCCGGCGGGCGCATTCTCACGAAGCGGGGCGTGGCGCCGGAGAGGATCGCATCGGGTCCGTAATTTTCGTAGAAAGGCTCGAAGACCACGATTTCGTCGCCCGGATTGATGATGGCCATCATGGCGGACATCATCGCCTCGGTGGAACCGCAGCAGATGGTGATTTCGCGCTCGGGATCGTAGGAAACGCGCTGGGTGCGGGCGAATTTTTCGACGACGGCGTCGCGGAGGGGTTTGGCGCCCCAAGTGATGGCGTACTGATTAATGTCGTCGGAAATGGCCTGGCGCGCGGCTTCCTTGATTTCCTGGGGGGCCGCGAAATCGGGGAAACCCTGGGAGAGATTGACGGCATTGTGCTTCAACGCAAGGCGGGTCATTTCGCGGATAACGGATTCGGTAAACTTTTCCGCTTTCGCGGACAGCATACGACGAGCGATTTGAGTCATGTTGGTTTCGGGAGTGGACATTGGGAGATTGTAGCAAAGAGAAAGAAGGGAGAAAGATTTACCACATAGAGCGCGGAGGAGACGCTAAGGACATGGAGACTCCTGCGCTGAGGGCGATTGTGGTCGTTAGGAGATTCTGACGAGGGCCAGGAACATCTTCGGATTCCGTTAGCGGGCCTCGGCGACTGGGGAAAGGGAGAGAGCCGGCGTGGCGGCGGAGACGGTGGATTTGGGCGTGTCGCCGTAGAGAGTGCGGTACATTTCGGCGTTGCGTAAAACGATTTGCACGTACTCGCGAGTTTCGGTGAAGGGGATGGATTCGACGAGCTCGGGAACTTCTTCGTAGTCACGTTCGGACTTCCAGAGGGCGATGCGGTCTTCGCCGGCGTTGTACGCGGCGGCAGCGTATTCGGGGCTGCCCGTATCGCGGGTGAGATCGGCGATATAGAGCATCCCGAATTTGATGTTGACTTCGGGATCGAAAAGGGCCGCGCGGGAGTAGCGCATTTTGTGCTCGCGGGCGAGCTTGCGAGCGGTCTTTGGAAGCAGCTGCATCAAGCCGATCGCGTTGGCGTGGGAGACAGCGTCGGCCTGGAAGGTGGACTCCTGGCGAATTAAGCCAGCGGCGAACATGGGGTCGAAATCGTTGCGCGCGGCCTCACGGCGAATGATGGATTCGTAGGGGAATGGAAAGAGGACTTTCCAGACGCTGACGGGCACGGCGCTGAACTTGCGCGAGTCGAAACTGGGAACGGCGAGGCGACCGTAATTCATGCCGCTGGCGAAATGGCCTTGATCGAACGCGGCTTGCGCCGCTTCGATCAGGAAACGCGGAGAGGCGGTGGCAGCGTAGGCAGCTTTGAGTTCGAGTTCCGCGGAGGAATCGAAGGCGATCGTGCGCAGGGCCTGCGCGCGATTCCAACGCTCGGCAACCGTGGCGGGGATGGGCTCGTCGAAGGGACGCGGGGGAGAAGCCGGAGGAATCTGGAGCAGAGCGTCCACGGGATCGGGATCGCCGGCGGGAAGCTTGGCGAGGCGAAGCTCGGCGGCGTTGGCGAAATAGGTGGTGGGGAAACGGTCCAATGCTTTCTGATAATAGGCGCGGGCGTGCGCGGGATTGCCGCTGCGTTCGGCATTGCGGCCAAGCCAATAGAGGGCATTCACGGCGCCGCCAGAGAGCGGATATTTGCGCAGGAAGATGGTCATCTTCTCGTCGGCATAAGGCTGGCGCTGGATATAGGCCACCCAGGCGATGCGCCATTCGGCGTTATAAGCGTTCTTGCCGGCGGGGAAATTTTCCAGGACGCGCTGATAGTAATTGGCGGCCTTGGCGCGGTCGAGCAACACCCAGTAATAGTTGCCGGCGGCCATCAGAGACTCTTCGGTCCAACGGCTTTGCGGATATTTTTCGGCGACCGTTTCGATCGCGGTGAGCATCTGGACTTCGTTCTTATTGGAGCGCCACGCCTGGGAAAGATCGTAGAGGCGTTCGGCATCGGCTTCGGGGTCGGTCAGCTTAAGCCTGGAAAAAAGATACGGGGCGGCTTTCGGGTGCTGGCGGGATTCGGCTTCGCGAACGAGGGCGCGCTGGCGGGTGGGGTTGGAGGGATCCTTAAGAATCGTGGTGAGCTTTTCGTATTCGAGACGAGCTTCACGCCATTTGTGGGCGTCAAAGAAGATCTGCGCGCGCTGATCCTGCAGCTCGCCGGTGGCGTAAGGAAATTCCCCGTGGAGTTGATGATTGAGGCGCGGAAGAACTTTTGCGGCCTCCTTGGATTCGTCGGCAAGCGGATATTTATAATAGAGAGCCTGATAGTCCTTGGCGGCGGGAACGAGCTTGTGCGCGGCTTCGTTGGCGCGGGCACGGGCGAGAAGCAGGGACGGTTTGGAGCCGGCGGGCGGATACGTGGAGAGCGCATCGAGCGCATCCTGCGGGCGGCCGACGGCGACAGCTGTGGGAACGTAGGCTTCGAGAAGCTGTTCCTTGAGGGCCGTGCCAGGATAATCCTTTAAAATTTGTGCGAAATCCTGGGCCGCGGCGGAATTTTTATTCATCGCGCGCTCGGTCTGCGCGGTCCAAAACAAAGTGTATTCGCGAAGTAGCGGATCGGCCTGGGCCTTCTGGAGCCAGGCGAGGGCCTGGGGATTTCGATTCTTTGAAAAGTCGTCGTAGCCAAGCGCGAGGGCGGCACGTTGTCCCCAGAGGCTGGAAGAATTTTTGTTGGCGAAGGCGGCAAGCTGATCGTAGGAACCCGGAGCGCCGCGACGAAGATCGCGGGCGAGGCCAGCGAGTTCTTTCTGGGCGGCAGCGTCCTGGGGAGTTTGCGCGTCGAGAGCAGGCGCGGTAGTCTCCGGGCGGCAGCCAGCGGCGCAAGCAGTGGGCTTGGGACGCGAGGAGTGAGATCTTTTCTTGTGGGTTTGCGCGACAACGGTCAGAGAGAAAAAGAAGGAGAAAATAGTCAGGGCAAGACAGGAGAGGGCCCAGAATTGGTAGCTTCGGGAAGTGCCGCGAGATTTGGAGTTGTTGCTTGTGGCTCGAATGCACAGGCAGGAATGCCTGTGCCACAGAAGAGTTTTGCTGGCGTTAGTGGGACTTGCTCGCGGTGGCGTAGGGATAGTCGCCGAGAGCGGAAGAGTCGCCCTCCGCAAGGATTTCCACCATCCAGCGATAGAAGTAATCCACCGGGTGGTCCATGATGGGCTTGAATCTACGATCGTATTCGCGATGAGCTTTCTCAATGTCGTCTTTCAATCGGATGCAGATATCTTTGTTTTCGCGGCCCAGTCTAACCTGTTCCGGCCTTAACATTTTAATATCCTGCATGGATACTTTCGCAACGCGATTTGCACGGCGATGAAGTTCCTGTTCCTCAGGAGTCAACCGGTTGATGTCGAATTCTCCGTCGGGGGCGGTCGACTCGCTGACGGGAACCTCGACTTCCATGGGCGGAGGAGGAGGCTCGGCGCGAGGAGCGGGGACTGGGGTTGGAGGTGGCTGGAGAACTGCGGCGTGCGTTTCTGGGACACTTTTTGCCGGACGGGCGGGGACAGGTGGGGCCTCAGGAGCGACACGGCCAATGGCCTCCGTAATCTTTTCTTCCAGTGGGCTGCGAGGGCCGGGCTGCAGGGCCAATGCCGTGAAGCGCGAAAGGACATCGAGGGCCGCGGCGAGCGATGCGGAAGCCGTTTGCGCGCGAAGCATGGGTGGGAGGGCGTTAGTGGGCTTGCTGCTGGAGCAGGCGGCGACGATGTCGTTAATGGCCTGCTGGAGTTCTTCGCTAGTGCGCTGGATGCGCTCGAGATTATCGCGAAGGGCGCGGGCGACGGCTTGTTCCACAGCGTTGGGTTCAGGTGCCATGCCGATATGATGGGCTGTTTTGCCCGGTTTTCTCCCGTTTTGCCATTGTGGAGGGGTGGGGAGAGAGCGTCAACGGGTAGGGGCAGGGGTGTGTCTAATTGGGTGATGAGGAGTTGGAAAGAGAGATGTTTGCGTGTGACGAACGCCATAAGCCGGAAGCCATTAGCCATAAGCCATTAGATATCAACGAGGGGAGCGGCTTCGGACTGCGCGAGGATTTTAGAAGGTGCAAACGGGGCGGAGCCGGGACCCAGCACTCACGTGCCGGGCTAAGATTTTGCGCGCCTCTGGCGCCCTTAGTTTTAGGAGGGATAAGTGGTTCGTGCAACCTGCGGTGAAGCTGAGCTATACGACCGGCGCAACATTGATGGGAGAAAAGAGTCGGAGCGAAGGCTAATAAAAGAGGCGGAAGATGTTGGTGTGCTCGCCGGGGCGGAGGCAAGGCGTTGCAGAGGTCGGATCAGAAAGGAGGCGGCGTAAAGCCGCCCCTACGGGTTAAGCAGAGACGCTGAAGTTGGAGATTATTGGGCTGGAAGAAGAGTCGGAGGTGACCGGTAGGCCAAACTGCTGGAACTCCTGCTGAAGGGTGGAGTAGGCCTGCTGCGCGGCGGCGATATTCCCGGATTGCAGGGATTGGCCTAGTTCGCCGAAGAGAGTGGAGATTGGCGTCTGTTGGCTGGTGGACTGTGAGGCGTCGCCTGGACCTTGGTGATGATGGTGGTGATGCGCCTGGCCGGTACCTTTTTGCTGGCCGGCTTGCTGGACGTCCTGCTGGACGGTGGTGAGATCGGTCTGCGCGGCGGAGAGATTTCCCGACTTTAGATCCTGGGCGAGTTGCGAGACCGCGGTGGCCAGCGGGTTGGTGGATTGCGGAACGCTCGAGAGAGCAAGCGTGGAGAATTGCTGGCCGCCGGGGAGCAATTGGTTGAGCGACACGAAATCGCTTTGTGCTTGCGAGATATTTCCCGATTGTAGATCTTGTCCCAACTGTTGAAACCCTTGCTGGCGTTGCGAGGATTTGCTGTGCGCGACGAGCGCGTCAAACTGCGAGGCGATGGTGGTGGCGATTCCAAGTACGGACATAACGTGTTTCCCTCCGAGAGCGGCGCATGGCCTGCCGCAAGTGGCCGAGCATCGGTGAGGCACGGCGGGGGCCAGAAAGACGAGTTCTTGATGGCCATACACGGTTGATTCGAGAGGATTTATCCAAGGGGGTGGTGAACATAGGCGCACGCCAGGCAAGTGCTGCCGGCCCGGGGCGGCAACTGGGCAAAGCTTTCCAGGTGGAAAAGCGGGCGACTGGCGTGGCGTGGTAAAATAGGAGTTCAGGGGGCGACACGGTTTCGACGGAAGCTGTCGCGTCCCGGAGGCATGCCGGGGGCCAACCACCCGTAATCGGCTGGAAACTAGAACTGCCAACAACAACTTGGCACTTGCTGCTTAATTAATTAAGCGCACGCTTCCCCGGG
>DATIXE010000015.1:0-8279 GCA_035518915.1 Candidatus Eiseniibacteriota bacterium | reverse complement strand
GCGCGACCGCGGGCGGGAGTCTGGCTGGGCGTCCAGATTTCGAGATTGCCGTCCTTGTAATGCGCGAGGCAATTTTGCGGCTCCATCGGTGCGTGCGCGAGGAAGGGATAAAAATATGCAGCTTCGACAGTTTTGTGCGCGGATTTTAGCGCGGCGTCAGCGTCGCTATCCTGGCGGAGATAGAAGTGCGGATCCTTTTTGGAAAATTCGGCGGCTTGTTTATCGAAGTTTTGGCTACTTTGCTGCGAGGTGGGGCTTTCGCTCCAGGTGATGCGAAGTTTTGTACGGGCTTGCTGCGCTTGCCACCAGGAATCGGCGACGATGGCGACGCCGCAGTGGAGGCCGAGCAAATCCTGGGTGCCTTCGATGAGGAAGGCGTGGCGCACACCGGGGAGCGCTTTAATTTCGTCCACGTTTGCCGCGGTGGCTTTGCTTGCGAAGACGGGACATTTTTCGAAAACGGCGTAAAGCATTCCGGGAACTTTGAAATCTATGCTGTACGGAAATTTTCCGGTGACGATGAGCGGATTGTCCACGCTGCGGATGGGTTTGCCGATGATTTTGTAGTCTTTGGCATCTTTTGGTTTCACGGATTGGAGATCGGGCGGGGTGAGTGCGGCGACTTTGGAGAAGAGTTCGCCGTAACCAAGCGAGCGATTCGAAGCCGTATGAAGAACGCGGCCGGAAGAAGTGGAACATTCGGATTCCGGGACGGACCATGTTTGCGCTGCGGCGGCGACAAACATTTGGCGAACGGCTGCGCCAACGCGGCGAAGCGGATCCCAGTTTATAGGTGTGGCCGTGCTGCCTCCGGTACGTTGCGGGCCGAACTTGGTTTCGTCGAGGTCGGCTTGTTCGACGCGGACGTTTTTCCAGTCCACGTCAAGTTCGTCGGCGAGGATCATGGGCAGTTGCGTTTTGATGCCCTGCCCGATTTCGGGATTCTTGGAGAGGATGGTGACGATGCCATCCGGCGCGAAGCGGAAAAAGGCGAGCGCTGCAAACGCGGGAGCCGGAGCGGCGGCCGCGCCTTGCGCGAGTACGGCGGCAAGCGGTTTTGCGTGCAGAGAAACGAGAAGGCCACCGCCAGCGACGATGCTAACTTTCAGGAAAGTTCTGCGGTCTAGTGCGGGAGTCTGCATGGAACACCTCACTGATGGGAAGGAGGCTTTATTTTAGCGCTTTGTGGTAAGCCGAGCGCAAGGACAAGATTTGGACGGAAATGTGCGGAAAGCGGAAAATTGTTGAGGCGCGGCTGGGAAGAGGATGGGTCGCGCCTTGTGATGGATTGGCCAGCAGGAAAAAAACCTCACCTTTGAAGGGGTGAGCTATAGAGCAATGCGTCAAGTAAGTTGGGGTCCTTCGTTCCCTTGCGGCGAACTCAGGATGACAACTCTTTGGCTAACGCGGTGAAGGCGTTGTGATTTCAAAGTCGGCGGTGCGAGCTACGGTTTGGTGCGAGATATTGTCCAGCACTTTGATTTCGAGCGTGTACTTACCGGGCGCAAAAGTCGCGAGCGGCAGGCGGCGATTCAGAGTGACCTGTTCGCCTTCGCGCGGGATGGAGCCGGAACGTTCTACGGAACTCCAGATTTGTTGTTTGTCGCGGAGGAGGCGATAGGTTGTGGAAACACTGGTTTCGTGGAGGACGTCATCGGTTTTGAGATTGTAGAGCTGGAGGAAGATGCCGAGAATTTCGGCGTTCGTAAAGGAGTGCGAGAGGCGCGGACGAACTCTGTAAGGGCCGAAAACGAATTGGCCGGAGCCGATTTCGCCAGTGGGCACGGATTCGATTTTGTCCGCGAGGATGAGAGTGCTGGCATTCAAGACACCTTCTTCATATTGAGGGACGCGCAGAGACGTGCCGATGACGCCGACGTTTCCGGTTTCTACGTCTTTCACGATAACGTCAAGGCGATAGAGGCCGGGATGAAGCGGGACTGCCTTCTGGAAGATGGAGGATTGGTCGAGCGATTTCTGGAATAGAGATTCCGGAAAATCACGAGCGATTGCTTCTTCGAAAGCTTGAACGAGGCGGCCGCCGGGAGTGGTGATGCGGGCGTAGACGTTGAGAACCGCAGAGTGGACGCCGTCTTTGCTGCGAAAACCCATTTCGCGATTGGGGATCTGGAGGGTGATGGGAACGATGACAGATTCAGGCGTAGCGCGGAGAAATGCGACGTCGTATGCAACGTCCATCGGATTGCGGATGACGCGCGCAAAAACTTCTGCGCGCATATCTTTGAGCGGCGGAGGCGGGCCCAGAACGCGGTAGTAGCGATCGATGCTTTCAAATTCGTCCATGCTGGCGGGAACGCCACCGAGGGGAGCAGGGAGTGTGGTGCCATTGGTGTTGCTATAACGATCGGCTCTGGATTTGAGCCCCATTTGCTCGAGCAGGCTTGGACCGGCGCCGGAAACGTGAGCTAAGGCGTCTTTTTCGCCCGGGTCACTCGTGAGGTGATATTCGCCGCTGCCAGAAGGATCCACGAATTCGAGTTCGATGTTGTCACCGACTGTTTCCATGTGGCGGTAGCGCCAGAGCTCCCAATTGTAGGTTTGTGTGGAGCCGCCGCCTTGCCACATCGGACGGTCATAGGTGCCACCGGTGGGATGCGATTCGATTTCGTCGGGCGGACCCCAGACGATGTAGACGTGGCCACGGTCGGTTTTCCAGCCGGGGATGCCGGAAGAAAAGTGTTCGTTGGCGTAGGCAATGCGGCGATAGTGCTCTTCTTTAAATTCATTGACCGAGGAATCGGGGTTTGGATTGCGGCGCTGGAAAATGATTTCAATATATTGTTCGCGCTCCTCGTTTGTCCCGAGACGGTAGAAAGCGGCACGCTCTTCGGGCGTGACGATGTATACGAGATCTTCTTCGATGACATGGATTAGGCTGTCGCCGAGTTCGTCCTTGGCCTTTTTGATCTGTTTCTTGCGCTGTTTTTCGGTTTGCGCTTTTGGCGACGCAAAGGCGGGAACATCTTGCGAGAACGATGCCGAGCCAGAAGCTAGAATTGCGAGGGAGATGAGAATCGCGAGGCGCAGAACTGGATGGCGCATTGCAAACACCTCAATTGCTGGACGTGGGGCGGAGGCACACGCGGAAATCGCCAAAACGCGTGACGAGGACCGCCCAATGGTGGCTCAGAATCGCTAAGGGGAAAGAGGGTTGCCTGAGATGCGATGCCATGGGAGTGCCGCGCCTACGGCGCCTCCTCCGACGGACTACCTGCACACAGCCCTAACGGGCTGGGCTAACTACCTTGTTGCGCCTTGTGATGGATTGGCCAGCAGGAAAAAACCTCGCCCCTGAAGCGGTGAGCTACAGACTATGAAGTGCAAAGATTGTTAGAATTTGCAGCGCGGCACTTAAACGCCTGGGGGAATCGATGATGTTGAGCAACGGGAAGCGGATGTTGCGGGTTGGAACGGCGGTGTTGGGAGTTTTGTTGGGAGCTGGAGCAGCGCAGGGACAGCAGAAGGTGTTGCACGATCCGGCGGAGCCTTTGTCTGGCGCGCCGAAGCCCAAGATTTTGCCTCGTCCGGCGGGAGCGATTCCTCGGAGCGCGTTCCATGAAAAAACCATGAAGGAGATCATTCACGAACAGGTGAGCTGCGGAACGCGGTTGACGCTTTCTTCGTGGACGGATCCGAAGCGAGGGGCCGGTTGCGGCCGCGACTTCATCGTGACGCGATTCAATGAGATTGCGAAACAATCGGGCGGAAAACTGGAGATCATCGTCGATAAATTCGAAATGCAGAACGAACGGACAGGGAACAAGCCAGTGCATCTGGAAAATGTATACGGAATTTTGCGCGGCACGGACGCGAAATTGGCGAACACGGTTTTCATTGTGGATGGCGACTTCGATTCGCGGCCTTCTGACGTGATGGACCCGAATGCGGATGCGCCGGGAGCGGATGACGACTCTTCGGGGATTGCGGTGATGCTTGAATCCGCACGGCTCTTGAGCAAGGCCGCTGCCGAGGGACATGGCGGCCGCGCGACGATTATTTTTGCGGCGTTTTCGGGAGAAGAGCAGGGATTGCTTGGAAGCTACCATTTACTCGATTGGGTGAAAGAAAAGGGCTACATAGTCGGCGGAATGATGGACAACGACATTGTGGGCGCCGATCCTGCGCCGGGCGGGCCGCACCGCGTGCGCGTATTTTCCGGAAATGGCGAAATCGAAGATGCGGATTCTCCTTCTCGCGAATTGGCGCGGACGATTGAGGAGATTGCGGGACGCGACGCGATTCGTATGATTTTCCGGATTGATCGGTACGGCCGCGGCGGGGATCACTATGTGTTTTATAAGGCGGGATTGCCGGCGGTGCGGTTTACGGAGCCGCTGGAGGATTACACCCATCAGCACCAGACGCCGCGAACGGAGAATGGAGTGGAGTACGGAGACTTCGAGAAATATTTGAATTTTACGTTCATGGGAAATGTGGCGCGGGACAATGCCGAAGTTTTGCGGCAGTTGGCACTGGCGCCAGCTCCGCCGTCAGATGTGCGCTTATACGGAGCGGTAACGCCGGATGGGAAATTGAAGTGGACGGCGGAGGAGGATTCAGAGCGCGCGGGGTTTGAGATTTTGTGGCGGGAGACGACGGAGTCGCGTTGGAACGTGTATGACTTTGTGCCGGATCCGGGCGAGACGGTTTTGAAAGGCGTTTCGACCGACAATCATTTCTTTGCGGTGCGAGCGGTCGGGAAAAATGGGGCGCGGTCCATTGCGACACCAAGCCAGCCGGAAGTGCGGCGCGCGCCGCCGATAGACAGAAAGTAGTCGAGTCCCAGATCATGAGCAAAGGCCGGCTTCGGAAAGCCGGCCCTAGAAATAGGTTAGGCGGATTGGCCGGCGGCGGCGAATTCGGCGAATGTCAGGAAGTGGCCGGCGGGATCTTTGACGCCAATTTCGCGAGAGCCATAAAACGTGGTGCGTTCGGGCATGTAGACGTCGGCCGAAGCGAGCGCGGGTTTTAGCGCGTTGAGATTTTCCACCTCGATGAAGAGAAATGTGGGGCCCTTGCGGACTTCGGGCAGAATCGCGGCCATGTCTTTCTCCACGCTGGCGTAGGTCTGGTACATCACTTCGACGCTTCCCTGCTGAAGAATCACGAATCCGAGATGGTCGCCTTCGGGGACTTCGACCGTTTTGATAAAACCGAGGTGCTGAGTCCAAAACGGGAGAACAGGTTCGATTTTTTCAACGAAAAGGACTGGGGTGAGCTTCTTGATCATGAAAATCTCCTTGCACGAGATGCTAGTCTAAACTAGACTAGTTGAATCTAATGGAGAGTGCCAGGGATGTCAAGGAGGGATGTCATGAAGGGCAAAGAGCGGGAGCTAAAGGATCTGATTTCGATTGGACCGGCTATGCTGCGGGATTTCGAGCTGCTGGGGATCCTGAGCGTGGCGCAGTTAGCAAAGCAGGATCCGAAGAAGCTGTACGACAAGCTGGGGCGGGTGGCTAAGCAGCATCAGGATATCTGTGTACTGGATACATTTGAGGCAGCGGTGGCTCAGGCAAGAAATCCAAGGTTGCCTGTGGAGAAGTGTCAATGGTGGTGGTGGAGTGAAAGAAGGAAGCACAGAAGGAAGAAAGTGAAGAGGTAAAGATAGACCAGAACGGGGCCTAACGCGGAGGCACAGAGGACGCAGAGTGAAGAGCAAGAAAAAAGAGGCGCAGCTGACGACGGCGGATTTGGTGCTGCTCAGTTTGTTGGCGGAGCGGCCGATGCATGGGTATCAGGCGAATGCGGAGCTGGTGCGGAGAGAGGTGCAGGACTGGGCTGGGATTTCGCGGCCGCAGGTGTATTACTCGCTGGAGAAATTGGCGCGGCTGGGGATGTTGCGGGTGGCAGCGGACAAGAAAGAGGCGGAGGGGCCGGAGCGCGCGGTGTATGCCGCGACGGCGCGGGGGACGGAGGCGTTAGCGGATGCGTTGGAGCGCAAGGATTGGACGACCGGGCGCACACGTCCGGCGTTTTTGACCTGGATGGCACTGTCCTGGCAGGCGCGGCGGGGAGTGTTTGCGCGGCAGTTGCGCGCGCGACGAGAGTTTCTCGAGAAAGAGTTGGCGCGGGAGAAGGAAACGCTGGAAAGTGTGCTGAAGGAAGTGGGGCATCGGTATCATGAGGCAGTATGGATGGTTTCGCTGATGATTGCGGAGTTTGAGACCGAGTTGAAATGGCTGGCGGAGGTTGAGCGCGAGATGGGAAAAAGGGGAAAGGCGAAAAAGCCGGAGTATGTGAGCAGATAGGCACTGCGGATCGAGCGCGTTTGGATTTTGTCCTGGCACAGATTTATGTCTAGTGGGGCAGCCGATGGGCTGCCCCCTAGACGTCGTAAAGAAGGCCTCAGGCCTAAAGGCCTGAGCTAGAGTTGCCTAGGACTTAGCCGGTGGTTCCTTGTCTTTTTGTTTCGGCACTAATTTGCCGAGCGCGGCTTCCATGTCGGAAGGCAGCGCGGTGACAGGAGCTTTTGTTGAAGCGCCAGTGCCGCCGTTGCTCGGACCGCCGAAGAAGCGCATAGCGGTTGCGGCGAGGCCGTCGAGCGCACCGCCGCCATTGCCGCCGCCGGTTACGAGAACGTCTGGGACGAACTTCGCCTTGCCTTCGGCGAGAGCGGAGACGACGTTGACGATGGCCGTGGCATTCGAACCGAGCGCTTCGACCTGCGCGCGATAACCGCGAGCGCGTGCGAGGCCGACTGCTTCGACTTCGGCGCCCTTGGCCGTACCAGTCTGGCGAATGTATTCCGCTTCACCGGTGGCTTCGGCGACGCGAGCGTCCGCATTGTTCTTCTTGATGTCCACGCCGACTTTGGAGCGCGCGAGGTCTGCTTGCATGTCCGCGGTACCTTTCGCCTGCTCCATCTCGATGCGCTGATCCTGCGCGGCGCGTTGCTTTTTGAACGTTTCGATTTCCTGATTGGCAATTTCGCGATGCGTGAGTACCGTGACCATATCGTCCGGGAAAACGACGTCCTGGATGTAGACACCTTTTGTCTCGACTTGATATTGCTCGAGTTGCTGGCGAATATGATCGAACGCTTCAATCTGCACCTGCTGGCGCGTTTCGATGAAGTTGATCGCCGGCATGTTCTGCAGCGAGTTGCGGAAATGGTTGCCGACCGCGGCCTGGAGAACTTCCGTGACCAGATTCTTCATGGTGCCGACCATGGAGATGACGCGCGGGGCTTTGGTGTCCGGCACGTGGATCTGGACTTGCAGATCGATTTTGAAGATAAAACCCTCCTTCGACTTCGCGACGATCTGCTGGAGCTGCGAATCGAGGTTGTGGGCTTCGCTGTTTGCTTCGGCCCAGTTCAGGTTGAGGATAGCCGTCGGAACGATTTCCGGCTCGTAGCAGCGCGGATTCAGCGGATATTTGCCGGTGCGCAGAGGCTCCTGCCAGACGCCGCGATGACCCGGGCGAACGAGTGAACCGTATTTGAAGTCCGCACCGCTGGTGTCCTGAGTAGCCAGGCCAACGTATGCTTTGATGACGCCGACCTGGCCCTGCTTGATGATGAGCATCGGGACCATTTCCACGCTGACGAGAAACGGATTTAGCGCGTAGGCGCCATAGAGCAGCGGGTCATGCTGCAAACCGATATGGCCACCATGTTCGAGGAAGGCCTGGAAGTCCTGATAGTTGTTGTGCAGATTATTTTTGCTGCCGAGCAGCGCTTCGATGATTTGCGCATCATTGGCATTGTCGGTTTCCATTTTTGCGACATCGGCGAAACCACCAAGCCGGCTGGCGATATCGCCGGACGGAAGAGGATCACCTTCATAAGTGGTGACGATCCCGACCATGTCGAGCGTGGAACCGTCTTTGCCACGCGGTTGCGGCTCGATGCGAACGAGTTCGAGCTGTTCGGATTTGAGGCCGAGCGATGCGGGCATGAGTTCCCCGCCCCGGCCCATTTTTGCGCAGAGCTCGGGCGAGATGGGCTCACCGTAAACACGGCTGCGCGTGATGATCAGGAAGCCGACTGGATGCACCGGAACGAGCGAACCTGGAGGCAAGACGGGTCGTTGCACGCCTTTTTGCCCGCCAAGCTGGATGAAATTGTGGAGATCGGAAAAGTTCGCAAACTCTTTCTTGTAGACCGCGGACTTTGCACCGATTGGGAGCGGGCTTCCGACCTGGGCGATGACAACACCGATTTCGCCGGCGGGAACCTGAACCCAAGGGTACTTTTCGACGGTATAGACGAGGAACGGCTTCCAACGCAGACCGGGCATAAGCAGGTCCGCCTG
>DATIXE010000014.1:0-95605 GCA_035518915.1 Candidatus Eiseniibacteriota bacterium | reverse complement strand
CAGCCCGGAGGAAGAGTTCGCCGACTTGGTGAACCAATTCAGACATGGAGTTGTTTCGCCTAAAATACCAGGAAGGCAGCCTCGCCGACTCCCTGACCCGGTAGGAGCGTACGGTGGGCTTCTTGCCGCCTCACAGAATATTAGTTTATATCATTCCGTCCGAGCGCCCGTCAACGCAACGTAAAGGCTGGTAGTGTCCTAATTTCGTTAGCGCTCTCGATCTGTCTTGTTGTAGCTATTGCATTTCTTTTCGCTGGTTGTAAGAGCCTTGGTAGGGATGGGCCCGGTCAAGAAGCAAAATTGCGTCCAGCCCTTTCCGAACAAGTCTTCATAGTCGATCCGCCCGAAGGTCAGCAATACCGCTTTCCCTCCGTTGATTTGTTCGCTTGTCTCGGCAGTCAAAAGAACAGGAGTTTTATCTTTGTTAAACATCTCACTAGGGATGGTACGTCTATCGCCAGGGAAGATAACTCCCGGCTCGAATTTCCCCTGCCAAGATTCAGGGGTGGGACCGAGATCGGCCGAAATATCCAAAAGATAAGTGACGGCAGTGCCGTGGATGTTCTTGGCAGTAGATTTGCCTATGTTAGAAACATCGAGTGGAATGACTATAGGTTCACCAAGAGTGAATTTCCTCGGTTCCGAAATCTTTACAACGATGGAGGCACGGTGATCGAGTCGCATCTGGCGCTGGATCGCTCTAACGCTATCCTGAGCCGCCTTGGCTTGCAGTTGAGCCGATACGGCTTGTTGTTGCAATATTCCCAACTGCTTTCTAGTGTTCATTTCATCCATCAAAGCGCCAGCGTTAGCACCTTCGGATTGACTAGCAAGAATCTGGGTTTGCTTGGTCATCTCGAACACTTGAACTCCAACAAAGACAGCAGCGGCAGCGGCGGCGAGGAAAGCAAATATAGTAATCCAGTAGGTTCTCCTAGAGATGGCCAAAGTCTCTCTAGAGATGGTGAGGGTCTGTACCTCAAAAGGTTTGAGATCGTCCCCTCCAACCAATTGCACCAGTATTGGCTCAGGTGGTCGAAGTGGTTTTGGGTTATCGTCGGGCTGATTAATGTTTGGTGGAGCGGGAGGCTGCTGTGGAGGGGCAGCAGGTGGTTGAGTGATAGGGCTACTGGGGAACTTAGTTTCCTGCTTGCCCTTGTCGGGTTTTTGTTCATCAGCCACGGGTTTGGTTTATTGTAACACAAAATATCTCTGGACAACCCCCACTTATTGTAATACATTAATGCTCGTAGGGAGAGCCCATATGGCAAACATCCTGAGCACCGACAAGCAAATTGCAGTAATCGGAGCACTCGCGGAGGGCTCAAGTATCCGCTCCATAGAGCGCATTACGGGTGTTCACCGCGATACCATCATGCGACTCGGAGTGCGTGTCGGGAAAGGTTGTGCGAGGCTCCTAGATGGCAAGATGCGCGATTTGTCTTGCCAGCATCTCCAGTTCGATGAGATATGGGGATTCATCGGCAAGAAAGAGCTCCACTGCACTCCCGAAGATAGTTCCGAACTCGGGGACGTTTGGACGTTTTGCGCGATTGATTCCGATACGAAGCTAGTTCCTTCGTTCAAAGTCGGAAAGCGCGATTCTGCCACTGCCAATGCTTTTGTTTCGGATGTGGCTGGTCGAGTCAAGAATCGCGTCCAAATTTCCAGTGATGCCTTGAGAGTCTATGTGGAAGCGGTCGAAGGCGCGTTCGGGGCCAATGTAGACTTTGCGCAGATCGTGAAGACTTACGTAAACGATGGGGCGCAGAACGCCGAGCGCAAGTACCGCGCAGCGGAATTTGTGATTGAGCAGAAGAAAGCCACTAGCGGGTTTCCGAATATGAGGTTGGCGTCTACCAGCTACGTTGAGCGGTTGAATGGGACTACCCGCTTGCACATGCGCCGCCTGACCCGATAGACCTATGCTTTCAGCAAGAAATTGGAAAACTTTGAGGCCGCGGTTGCCCTGCATTTCGCGTACTACAATTTCGTGAAGCGCCACAACACTCTCCGCGCTACTTCGGCGATGGCAGCGGGAATCGAACGGGATTTCTGGACAGTCGGCAATCTCATTGAGGCCACCGTGTGACTTACATCCAAGAGCTACGGGAGACAATACAACGCTTGCACGGGGCGGAAGCCACTCACGTTGAGAGTGTGGCTGTGAAAGAGACGTTTCAGGGCAAGACGGTTTGGGAGGGCATTGTAGAAGTGTTTGACCTCCACGGCCATCCGAAGGCGTCGAGAGTTTACGCATGGTCGCATAACATGGATGGGCCGCAGAAACGCCATGTGACAGTCTTGCATGTAGCGCCTATCACATCGGCAGTAGAAGCAGTCAGAGCGGCAATCGTACAGGAGTTTAGAAGCCTTGATGCAGAAGAAAACTAAAGTCGGCAGACCCAAACTACCCAAGGGCGAAGCGAAAGGCAGGATCGTTCCCGTGCGCTTCACTGCAAACGATCTAAAAGCTATGGAGCTGGCGGCTAAGGCTAGGAAAGTTTCTTTGTCGGAATGGATTCGATGCACGATTCATGCCACACTTCAACACTAAAAACGGCAAATTAGGACACTACCTAAAAGCTCCCGATAAGCCAGGTTCTTGGCATTTCCTCTTCGGGGCGAGTGGCCCGGTAACAATGTTAGGGTCTCCGACCTGGGCTTGGCCGGTTTGGGGAACCTGCCTCTTGGGGTGATTTTTCCGTGTTCTGTGGCGAATGCGGCTTTGCCAAGTCGATCCTTCCCCGCTGGGCTAAAGCGCATCCATAACTGAGGCCATCTGCACTTTGTGGCGTTCAGCTGCTACCGGCGGCGTCCATTCGAATAGTGCCGTCGTAAATAGATATTGATTTAGTAATTATATCATGCTACCGTGGCGCGTGACACTCGGGCGACACTCCGGTTTCTCCCTCGCCTCCTCGGCGACCTCTCGCGACTCCCTCCTTCCCCTCGCCCTTTTTCCCGATTCGGAACGCCAGTCTTCACGTTCTTTTCGCGTTACATCCCGCAACTCATTTCCTTGCAGCTCTTACCGCCATTTGCGCCCAATTCTTCGGCTAAGTCCTTTCTCTGCGTCTCTTACGCGAACCCCCCAGGGGGTGTACTCTGGCGTTCCCGCCATCAGCGTTCGAGCGTTGCCGGTCTCGTTCCCACTGTTTTCCACGCTGTCCCTGCCCTTTCTTTTCAAAGCGTTGCGCACTCTCTCGTATTCCGTATCGCAGCTATTTCCTGTCTCTTCCACCACTTGCGCACTCTTTGGCAAGAATCGGTGGTACACCCCCTTCCCTTTTTCCAGTTTCGTCCTTTCCTCCAGGTCTCCGGTCATGGGCAATGCGCCCGCCTCAGACCTGTTGGCTCCGCTCAGGGCAAGCAGCGGTCGCTACAAAAGCAAGATCCGGCAGGATGCCGGCGCCACCGCCAGTCCCGAGTCACCAATCACCAGTCACCGTTCTGTTATTCTATGGGGCGGTCTACCTCCTGGGCTTTCCCCTGCCGGACGCGCCGCAATACCCCCTCGAAAGGTTTGGAAAACTACCGTGAGCACCACTGCTGGAACCACCCCTGCCGCACCCGCCGCCACCCCCCGGGCCGCGAAGCGCGCGCACAATTTCAATGCGGGACCCGCGGCGCTGCCGTTGCCGGTCCTGGAACGCATCCGCGAGGAGCTGCTCGATTATCGCGGCACCGGCATGTCCGTGATGGAGATGTCGCACCGCTCGCCGGAGTTCGAGGCCATCAACAACGCCGCGGAGCAGAACCTGCGCAAGCTGCTGGCGATCCCCGACGACTACGCGGTGATTTTCGTGCAAGGCGGCGGCAGCATGCAGTTTTCCATGGTGCCGATGAACCTGGCGCTGGCCGGCAAGCCCGTGGACGTGCTCCACACGGGTGCGTGGACCTCCAAGGCGATCAGCGAGCTCAAGAAGGGCACGCTACACAACATCGCGGCGACCACGGAAGGCGTGAAGTTCACCCGCGTGCCGCGCGCCGACGAAATCAAGCTGTCGGCGGACGCTTCCTACACCTACTTCTGCACCAACAACACGATCGAGGGCACGCAGTATCACGCGTTGCCGGCCACGCCGGCGCCGCTGGTGGCGGACATGTCGTCGGACATCTGCTCGCGGCCGATCGACGTTTCCAAATTTGGGTTGATTTTCGCCGGCGCTCAGAAAAACCTGGGGCCCAGCGGTGTGACCGTGGTGATCGTCCGCAAGGACCTGGCCGAACGCGCGGACAAGAACCTGCCGACGGTGCTGCAATACCGCACGCATATCAAGGAGAAGTCGCTGTATCACACGCCGCCGACGTTTGCCGTCTACATCCTGAGCCTGGTGACGGACTGGATCGCGGCCGAGGGCGGATTGGCGGGCATCCAGAAGCGGAATGAGGCGAAGGCCAGGCTGCTCTACGACACGATTGATGCAAGCGGCGGGTTTTACGCGTGCCCGGTGGAGAAGGCTTCGCGGTCGCTGATGAACGTGGTGTTTCGCGTGGGGGGCAGTGCGAGCCAGCCAGGCGATGAAAGTTTGGAGAAAGAGTTCGCCAGGCAGGCCGCGACGGCGGGACTCGTGGGCACGCCGGGGCATCGGTCGGTGGGCGGGATGCGCGCGTCGCTGTATAACGCCGTGTCGCAGGGGGACGTGGAAGCGCTGACAGGGTTCATGAAGGAGTTTCAGCGGGCAAAGGGCTGAGTTGGGTAGACTAGAGCCACTATGAGCAACTACACGCTGGCGCTGTTCTGTCATTTTCTGGGGCTGGTCGCATTGTTCGCCGGCTACGGAATGGAATGGATCATTTCCGTACTGCTGCGCAAGGCGATGACGGTGGAGCAGGTGCGCGCGTGGCTGCGCGTGTATCGCACTTCGCTGCCGATTTCGGGACCGGGGCTCCTGGTGCTGATCCTGAGCGGCGCGTACCTGGCGGCGGAAAGCGGCGCGATGAAGGAAGGATGGATGTCCGCGTCGATGCTGGCGATTCTGCTGGCGCTGGGCATCGGCTTCATGTTTATTTTGCCGCGCGTGCGGGCGCTGCGTGGGTCGCTGGGAGAAGCCGCCGGTTCGCTGCCGGTCAAGACGGTGGAATTGCTGCACGCGCCGGGGCTGCCGACGCTGATTCGCGTGCGCGCGCTGATTGCGCTGGGCATCGTTTACCTGATGACGGTGAAGCCAGGGACGTTTGCGGCGTCGCTGGTGGCGCTGGGCGTGGCGATTGTGCTGGGATTGCTCGCCTCGGTTGGGACTTTTGCCAGGCCCAAGGCGGCGTAACAGGTGCTTCGGCTTACGCTTCGTGGAATCGTGAACGCCGGAGTCGTTCGCCGCTCAGGATGAACGAAAGCTCCGGCTTCCTGAAGAGAACAACGCAGGAAAATAGAAGGGCGGGAAAACTTCCGCCCTTTTCTTTTTTCAACTACGAACTACCGGCTGCAAACTACTTACGCCAAGTCGAAGAGGAGAACTTCGGCGTTGTCGACGCCGGTGAGTTCGACGGAGTTCTCCTGCGAGATGGCGGCGCCGTCGCCGGTGCCCAGCGTGTTCCCGTTGAGCGTGACGCTGCCGCGCGCGACCTGCACGTAAGCATGACGCTCGGGCTTGAGCGCGTGCTGCACGGATTCGCCGGGCGCGAGAACCGTCGCGTAAAGCTCGTTGTCCTGACGGATCTTCACCGAACCGTCGCGGCCGTCGGGCGAAACCACCAGGCGCAGCTTGCCCTGCTTTTCCGACGCATCAAAGTGCTTCTGGTCATACGCGGGTTTGTAGCCGCGTTGATCGGGAAACATCCAGATCTGATACATGTGCACGGTTTCCGAATCCGAGGCGTTGAACTCGCTGTGCGCGACGCCGGTGCCGGCGCTCATGTATTGCACGTCGCCGGGGCGGATCGTGGAACCGTTGCCCATGCTGTCCTTGTGCGCGAGGGCGCCGTCGAGGACGTAGGTGACGATTTCCATGTCGCGATGCGGGTGGGTAGGGAATCCGCCGCCGCCGGCGATATGGTCGTCGTTCATCACGCGCAGGGTTCGGAATTCGACGAATTCCGGGTCGTAGTAGTCGGCAAAGGAAAAAGTGAAGCGGGAATCCAACCAGCCGTGGTCGGCGTGACCGCGGTCGTTACTTTTGCGGATGTGAATCATGGGGAGCCTCCTTGACTTAGGGGGAGATTATAGTCGTTATAACACTTATTGTCAAGAGGCTAGTCCGTAGGCCAAGAACTCCAGCTATTTGCCGGGCCTGACGGAACTTGCAGGCGCGCGGCGCGGCGTCTGGACGCGACCTGTCCGAGATGCCAGTTTCGGGCAGCGTTTCCACCGCTTCTGCGTTTGGTGTAGAGTGGTGGTACGGCGGGGCAATCACCGCCGCCCCCGGTGAGGATATCCGCATGGACTCGGCACTACCCACGACACAAACCAAGACTTCCGAAGCGGGCGGGACGCGGCGCGAAACGTTGACGGTCATTGATAACCGCACCGGCAAGAGCTACGAGCTTCCCATCACCCACGAGACAATCAAGGCCATGGACCTGCGGCAGATCAAGGTGAAATCGGACGATTTTGGGATGATCAGTTACGACCCGGCGTACAACAACACGGCGTCGTGCATCAGCCGGATCACCTACATTGATGGGGACAAGGGAATCCTGAGGTACCGGGGATACCCTATCGAGGAGCTGGCGGAGAAATCGACGTACCTGGAAACGGCGTATCTGCTGCTGAACGGGGAGTTGCCGAACGCGGCACAGTTGAAGGAATGGCAATATAACGTCACGCACCACACGTTTATCCACGAAAGCATCAAGAAATTTCTGGACGGATTTCACTACGACGCGCACCCGATGGGGATGGTGATTTCGACGATCGCGGCGCTCTCCACGTTCTACCACGACGCGAAAGACATCTTCAGCCTGGAGTCGCGGAAGAAACAGACGTTTCGCCTGATCGGGAAGATGCCGACGATCGCGGCGTTCGCGTACCGGCACACGCTGGGGATGCCGTACGTGTATCCGGACAACGAATTGAGCTATCCGGGAAATTTCCTGAACATGCTGTTCCGGACGACGGAGACGCGGTACCGGCCGAACCCGACGCTGGAGCGGGCGCTGGACATTTTGTTCATTTTGCACGCGGACCACGAGCAAAATTGTTCGACGAACACGGTGCGTGGAGTAGGCAGCTCGCATGTGGATCCCTATTCCGCGGCGGCGGCGGCGATTGCGGCATTATACGGGCCGCTGCACGGCGGAGCGAATGAAGAAGTGGTGCGGATGCTGCACGAGATCGGCTCGGTGCAGAAGGTGCCGGAATTCATCAAGCGGGTGAAGGCGGGCGAAACGCGGCTGATGGGCTTCGGGCACCGTGTATACAAGAATTACGATCCGCGCGCGCGCATCATCAAGCGCGTGGCATATGAAGTATTCGACCTGATGGGCAAAAACCCGCTACTCGAGATCGCGCTGGAATGCGAGCGGATCGCGCTGGAAGACGAGTATTTCGTGAAACGGAAGCTGTATCCCAACGTGGACTTTTACACGGGGCTGATTTACCAGTCGATGGGTTTTCCGATGACGATGTTCCCGGTATTGTTCGCGATTCCGCGGATGTCCGGATGGATTGCGCAGTGGGAAGAGCTGCTGCTGGATCCGGAACAGAAAATTGCGCGGCCGCGGCAGGTGTATCTGGGGCACGACACACGGAGCTACGTCTCGATGGACGGGCGGGCGTGAGGAGAGAACGTGTCCCATGCCCGTGTCGCCTGACTCGAAGAGATGATCCGGAAACGGCCGTCAAATCCTGAATCACCGCAGTGATCCATCGCGTGGTGGTCCAACCTGCAGGCGATCCTTAAAATGCAGAGTATTCAGTAAATGGCAGCAACCACTGGGGCCCCGGCGAGCCAGCATTCGGCGGGTATGCGTAGCCTTTTGCATACTTGACCTTGGGTTGAGTCTCGACATTCTGCGACGGCGAGGTATAGTGAGATTTACGAGGTTCCATGGGTCAGTCGCCGAACACTCCCACGCATTCCGGTCCCCGCCGCCGAAGCCAACGAGTACTGATGCAAGTGTCGGTGAGGCTGCGCGGTAAAGATTCCGAGGGCAGGCCGTTTGAAGAAGAGACCAGCACTCTCGCGATCAACGCGCATGGAGCGTTGGTAACGTTGCAATCCAAGATTACCAGCGGAAGCATGATTCACCTGCAGCACAACGGGACGAAGGAAGAGCAAGAATGCCACGTGGCGTTTCTGGGGCCCGTGCGATCGGGCAGGGCGGAAGTCGGGCTGGAGTTTTCCGAGGCGCGGCCCGGATTCTGGCGCGTGACTTTTCCACCGGAAGACTGGTCGCCAAAGCATCCTGAGGCCCGCACGATTCTGTCCACTGGTTCGAGCCTGCCGAGCAAGAAATAAGCCGGGACCGGCCCTTACGCTCCTCGAAGTGATCCCGCCGAAATTTGCCTCTCAACCTGATAGACTTTGCAATTATGCGCTGGCTATTTTTCGCCGTGTTATTGCTCTTTCCCGCTGAGCCGTGGTGGATCGTGCAGAAAACGGAAGTGGACGCCAATCTGCGTGGCGTTTCACTGGTGGTTCATCGGAGTGGAATCACCGTTTGGACGACCGGATCACAGGGGGCCGTGGAGCTTTCAACTGACGGAGGAACGACATGGCAGAAGATCGCGATTCCGGGCGGCGAGGCGCTGGATTTCCGGGGCGTGCAGGCGTTCGACAATGGGGTCGCGTACGTGATGTCCAGCGGCGAGGGCGAGAAATCGCGCATTTACAAAACCGGCGACTTGGGGAAGACGTGGAGACTGCAGTACAAGGGCAAGGAACCGGCGTTTTTTCTGGACGCCCTAGCGTGCATTGACGAGAAGCGGTGCTTCGCGCTGAGCGATCCAGTTGGAGGAAAGTTTTTGCTGCTCGCGACTGAAGATGGAGCGCATTGGAAAGAGATGCCGAGGGACAAAATGCCGGAAGCCCGGAAGAAAGAGGGCGTGTTCGCGGCGAGCAATTCGGCGCTGCTCCTTTATCGGGACAAGGAACTTTACTTCGGGACGGGCGGAAGCGTGGCGCGCGTGTTCCATTCGGACAATCTGGGGAAGAGCTGGGAAGTGTGGGAGACGCCAATTCTGAGCGGCAAGGCGTCGCAGGGAATTTTTTCCGTCGTGCGAGCGGGAGATACGATTGCAGTGGTGGGCGGAGACTATGCCGACCCGGGGAACACCACACGCAACGCGGCGTATTCGGTGGACGAGGGAAAGTCATGGACAATTCCCGAAGAGCGACCGACGGGCTATCGCTCGGCGCTGGACACCTATGATGCGGGATTTATTACTGTGGGGCCGACGGGCACGGAAGTCAGCCGGAATGGCACGAAGTGGGAGCATATTGATTCAACGGACTTAAACGCCGTGATATTCATCAGCGGCAAGGGATTTGCCGTGGGGCCGCACGGAACCGTGGCGCGATTCGAAGACCACAATGAGTATTGAGCTGAACTTGTCCAGATCGTTTCAGGGCGAGGTTTGTTTGGGAAACGCGTGCACGCCTGAACTCGCAAATTCAAAACGAATCTGCCATTCGCTCGGTACTCCGTGGCCATCCGCCTCCGCGCCCGTAAATTTCCACTGGCGGGCGGCTTTCTCCGCGAGTCCCGCAAAGTAGCGGCTGGGACCCGGTGAATCGAGTTCCGAACCAGTGACATTGCCTGCGGCATCCACCTGAACTTTTACGACTACGCGAACTGTGCCATGAATCGTTGCCAGAGCCTGAGAGGAGGCCTGGGGCAGGGCCTGATCCAGGACTTCGCCGCGATCTACGGAGTCAGTGGCGGGCTTTGGCCGGACGGGAGAAGCCGGGTCTGTTCGTAGGCTTGCGGGCGCGAGCGGTGAGGCCGCGGGCTTGGGTGTGAGCTGCTTTGCGGACGGCTCTGCAACAGAAGGCTTCTCCGAGAGTTCTTCTTTCGGCGAACTCGTGGCCAGGGTTTGCGTGGGTTTGGGAGATACGGGTTGCGGCGCGGGGGCGACCGATTCGTCGGAAGAAGTGGCTGCGACCGAGGACGCAGGCTGGCCGCGGAAGTTAAATATTTTGGGGAGAGCGAGAATAAGGCCGATGAAAACGGCGGCCCCGAGGAGGAGAGGGACAAGATAGTCCACAGGCGAAAATTGGCGGGGCTTTGCCTTGGGAGTTTCACGGCGAAGGGGAGAGGTTGCCGGAGCGTGAAGTTTCGCCAGCGGTACGGCAGGTTCCTTGGCGAGGGGTACGTTCAGCGGGGAGATTTTCGCAGGAGGCGCCATGGCGGGCGCCGCAGCGGCGACGGCCGCGACTGCAGCCAAGGGAGCAGGATTGAGGCGGGCAGCGACGTCGGCGACCGACCAGCGCCGCATCACATCGCGCCGCAGGGAATGGCTCGCGATGTCGCGAAACAACGCCGGAAGATTTTCGGGGATTGCCGGATCGAGTGAGGAATCTTGCGGAAGCTCCGGCGGCCGCTGGGTCAGGGCTGCAAAAAGGGTTGCGGCAAGCGACCAGACATCGGCTTTCGGAGAGACCGGACCAGAAACAAGTTCCGGAGCATCGTAAACGTCAGCAGGACGATTGAGCACGTGCGGCGCGCCGATAGATTGGAGCGAGTCGGAAGAAAGCTTCAAGAAATCCCGAGTGGCGAGGACGTTGGAAGGTTTGATATGGGCGTGGGCGAATCCCTTGTCGTGGAGAAAGGTGAGTACGCCGAAAGCGGAAGTGAGGATATCGCGCGCTTCGTCGGGCGAGAGGGGCCGTTGGGGCAGGATTTCGGCGAGATTTTCCTCGGCGAATTCCATTACCACGTAGAGGAGATCGCGATCGTCGAGGCGGCAGCGACCATAGGCGTAGATCGACAGAAGATTGGCGTGTTCAAGCTGGCCCGCGCACTGCCAGAGGGACAGGCGGGACTCCGCAGTCGGCGAATCGGCGGGAATGAACTTGATGACCGCGTCGCGCGGCTGTGCTTCAGTGAGCCGGGTAAGAAAGACCGCGCTGTGATCCGTGGCGGCGAGAAACTGGCAAAGCTGGAATTTTTGGTCGACGGTCTGGCCTTCCCATAGTTTCCATGGCTCGTTCATGACGCACCCCGTGAGGAAAGATTAGTACACAAGCCGATTGCGGCAGGGGAGGAGACTGCCGGAACCAGAAACCAGAAGCACCGAAGCGTCTGAGGCTGGGGTAGTTTGGAAACTACCGGGGATAGCAGGCGCCTGGGGCCGGGCGCTTGACGCCTTTATCTTCCCACAGGATGGTCACAGCGCAATAGCAAGGATGTTTATCGTTAGGAACGCGCGGAGCGGTGGCCAAAGAGCTGAGCGGCCATGGCGATGAGCGCGGGGAAGCATTCGAGAACGTAGCGGGGTTCCGGGGTTTCGAGGGTAGTAAGAAGCGCCGTGCGGAGGAGCATGTACAGCAGAATTAAGCCGACGGCGGGACGAACCGCCTTGCAAGCCCAAAGGCAGCAAGCACCCCACAAGCCGAGACCAACGTAAGCGATATTCAGGAAAAAGAGAAAGATCGTGACGCGCTGATCGACGGGGTCCTCTTCGTTCATATAGGCGAGCGGAAAGACGTGGCCGGAGACGGGAAGGAGTTCGATGCGCGGTGTGAACCAGATGCGCACGGCGCGTCGAAGAGGTATCCAGAGATAGGTGCGAAGTGGGTGGCGGGCGGTGCGCTCGGCGGCAACCTGGGCGAAGACCGCGTCTTCATCCGCTGTGAACGAGAGATCTTCGTTGTAGGAATCAAGGGCGCTGGCAATGCGAGCGCGTTCGTCGGGAGTGTCGAAGGCCGAGGTGGGAATGTCGTCGATGTTGATGACTTCGTCGTTCAATTTCCATGGGACGAGGTAGCAATCGCGGACGCGATAGAGCCAGGTGCGCTCCCAGGCCATGAAACCCTTGGGGTCGAGTTCGCCGGGAAGAGTGGCGTCCTCGGGGGTGAGTGGCTGGAATTCATGCAAGGTGATGGCATTGCGGATGGTCCAGGGAACCAGGGGGAGAGCAGCGCCAAATAAAAGAAGGGCCGTTAGCCGGACAAGGCGCATGGGTTGATGGCGGCGCAGGAGCAGCACGGCGAGGATGATAAGAGCGGTTGCAAGGAGCAACGGAGTTTCCGGACGAAATAGGGTGCCGGCGCCGAGGACGAGTCCGGCGACGAAGGCCAGGGCGGACGGAGAAATACGGCGGGGGAACAGGCTCGGCAGATGGTGGCGTTCCACAGGGTCGAAAAGGAGGCAAACAAAGGCGAGTGTGGCAGCGGCGGTGAAGAAGAGAGCCCACGTTTCGGTGAGCGGGACGGCGACGTAATTGGCCGTGAAGGGACACAATACGGCGAGCCAAAGGGCGCCGAAGAAGACGCGGCGCGTGCGAGGGGAATCCTCCGGGGATTCCCGCGGTGCGTAGCAACGAGAAAGAAGAGCGGCGAGGGCGGCGATGACGAGACATGTGACCAGATCGACGAAGATTTGGGCGAGCATCACGGCGCGATGCGCGGCGTCACCGGTCTTACGGGTGAGGGCGAAGATGGAGGCGAGGAAGGCGGGATAGCCGGGCATGCGGATGTCCACGGAGAGCGGCTGGCCCGCGACGTCCATAGCGTATTTCCCATGCTTCAGCCAGTTGGTGGCGAGCTGATCGTAAATGACGGTGTCGCCGGAACCGGCTGGAAACATCAGGACGAAGAGAAGGCGCAGAGCGGCGCCGACTACGAGTGCCAGGATGGAGTACCAGAAAATTCGCCTCATGCGCGCTTTGCATCTTACAATAAGGGAGATTTGATCTACCCAACGGAGTAGCTTAAGCCTCAAGGGCGACCCCACCCGCGTCTGAGGATTGTTACGCTTCATGAAGGAACGAAAACCGATCTTTTACGATGCGGAAAAGGTGCGCTGGCGGCGCACGCGACGCATCCTGGAACTCAGCGGCGTGACACTGACCCTTCTGCTGGTGTATTTCTTCGTTACCATTGCCGGCAGCGTGGAACTACCGTCGTCGTTGTTGCCGGACACCCGACCTCTGTACCACGCCTTAAAGAAAAAACAGTTAAAACAAGTAAACATTCGCGAGGGACGCCGGAAGCGCGTGGCGAACATCGGGCAAGTGCCGGCGACGTACGACCCGTTGCGGGCAGCGTTTTTCGTGAGCTGGGACCCGAACAGCCTGGCGTCATTGAAACAGCACTACAAGGATTTGGACCTGCTGATCCCGGAGCAGTTGCACGCGGTGACGCCGGACGGCGCGTTGACCGTGGTGGATTACGAGCGAAACCAGACGTTGCAGACCACACCGGCGGAAGTTTGGGCGCGGCTGCAGCAGGACAAGCTGCACCGGTGGATGCATGCGATGAATCCGCCCATCGAATTGCCGATGATGGGTTTGCTGAACAATTACGACGGCAACGTATGGCGTGTGAAGGAAATGGTGCAGCTACTGGCAACTCCCGCCTCGCGGATGCGGCTGATCCGGGACACCACGGAATTCGCAGTGATCGCAAAACAAGCCGGCATCGTGGTGGACTTCGAGGAAGTGCCGGACACGAGCCAGTACAATTTCAAGAAGTTCATTGGAGAACTGGCGCCTTCGCTCCATGCCGTGGGATTGAAGCTGATGATTGCGTTGCCGGCACGCGACGATTCGTACGACTACGCATACTTCGGCAGAGTGACCGATGCGATCATCATCATGAATTATGACCAGCACTGGCTGACTTCACCTGCAGGCCCGATAGCGGCGCAGGACTGGTTCATGGAGAACCTGCGGCAACTGCGCGAGGTGGTGCCGGCACAGAAGATCGTCGTGGGCGTGGCAAACTACGCGTATGACTGGATGGAAACATCGAAGAAGGAGCCGCCACACGCGGAGGAGTTCAGCGTGCAGGAGGCTCTGCTACACGCGTACGAATCGGAAGCCGAGATGGAGTTCGACCCGGGGTCTCTGAATCCGCACTATTCGTATTCGGACGAGCAGAACCGCACCCACCAGGTCTGGCTACTGGATGCGGTGACGGCGTACAACGAACTCCGCGCCAGCGAGCGGATGGGGGTGCAGGGTACGGCGCTGTGGAGGATGGGGTCGTCGGACACCTCGTTATGGCCGATTTGGGATGCGACGCGTCCGGATGACGCCATACGCGACAAAATCACGAATCTCCCGCCGGGTCCGGACCTGATCCTGGAAGGTGACGGCGACATCTGGCACATCGCTGACGTGCCGAAGCAAGGGCGGCGGAGTTTTACCTACGACGATTCGACGGATCTCATTACCAGCGAAAAATACGAGGCCTACCCGCTTTCCTACGACATTGACGAGATCGGCGGGATAAAGGGGAAGCTGGTTTTGTCGTTCGACGACGGACCGGACCGGCGGTGGACACCAAAAATTCTGGATATTTTGAAGGAGAAGCACGCGCCAGCGGTGTTTTTTGTGATTGGGGATCAGGCAAATCGAGCGCCGGATTTGCTGAGACGCGAGTACAACGAAGGAAATGAGATTGGGAACCACACGTTCACGCATCCGGCGTTCACCGAGGAGCTCTCGCACACGCAATTGCGCTGGGAGCTGAACCTGACGCAGAGGCTGATCGAGAGTACGTTGGGCGTGAAGTCGCTGCTGTTCCGGCCGCCGTATGGGATCGATCACCAGCCGGAATACGCGGACGAAGTGTCGCCGCTGCCGTACCCACAGTCGCTGGGCTACATCATCGTGGGGCAAAGGATCGATCCACGTGATTGGTACATGCCAGACAACCAACATCAGTTGCCCGCGGATGAGATCGTGGCCGACGTGATGCGGCAGCTGAAGAACGGGAACATCATCTTGTTCCACGACGGAGGCGGAGACCGCAGCCAGACGATCGCGGCACTGCCGCAGGTGATCGACGATTTGCGGGCGAAGGGCTACCAGTTCGTTTCGGTGGCGGATTTGGTGGGAAAAAAGCGGGCGGATCTGATGGTGCCGCTTTCGTTCCGGGAACGGCTGGCGGCGCAGGCGGACGGATTCATCTTCA
This sequence comes from Candidatus Eiseniibacteriota bacterium, assembly GCA_035518915.1. Classification (GTDB taxonomy): domain Bacteria; phylum Acidobacteriota; class Terriglobia; order Acidiferrales; family UBA7541; genus Acidiferrum. The sequence goes on along the minus strand of DATIXE010000014.1, from coordinate 80,579 downwards.
GCATTTTCCAGTGGTCGCGATTTGCGATCGCGACGATTTTTATTTTGGGGATCGTGCTGGTGAGCGGCCGCGCGGTGATCATCGGGCTGCTGGCCGTGATTGAAAAGCTGCGGCCGGACCACCCGACGCCGGCGGAGCCCGCACCGGGCGTGACCGTGCTGATTCCGGCGCACAACGAAGAGAGCGTGATCGTGCAGACAGTGCAGTCTGTGCTGCTTTCGGATGTGGGGGACATCCACGTTATCGTGGTGGACGATGGGTCGGCGGACCGGACGCTGGAACTCCTGCAATCGAATTTCGGGAAGAACGATGCGGTGCAAATCATCCACCAGGTCAACCAGGGAAAAGCCGCGGCGCTGAACAACGCGCTCTCCCGGGCGCGTACCGAGATCGTGGTGACGATTGACGCGGACACGGAAATCGAGCCGGACGCTATCCGGAAACTGCTGCGGCATTTTTCAGATCCGAAAGTGGGCGCGGTCGCAGGAAACGTGAAGGTCGGCAACCGGTCACGGTGGCTGACGCGATGGCAGGCGCTGGAATACATCACCAGCCAAAACATGGAGAAGCGCGCGTTTGACCTGCTGAACTGCATCACGGTGGTTCCCGGAGCGCTGGGCGCATGGCGAAAGCAGGCGATCGAAGCCGGCGGCGGAATAACCGCGGATACGGTGGCAGAAGACGCGGACCTGACGATCGCCATCCGGAGGCTTGGCTGGCGGGTGACGTACGACGAAGAAGCGATAGCTTGGACGGAAGCGCCGGAAACGCCGACGCAATTAATTCGGCAGCGATTCCGCTGGACGTTCGGGACGCTGCAATCGTTCTGGAAGCACGGGGACACGTTGTTCCGGCCGAAGCACGGGACTTTAGGATGGATCGCGCTGCCGAACATATTTGTGTTTCAGATTGTGCTGCCGCTGGTGTCGCCGCTGCTGGATCTGTTGTTCCTTGGGAGCCTGCTGCTTTGGGGTCTGGCGGGGCTGCATATCACGCAGATTCCGCAGCTCTGGACGACCGCCGATGTACAGCGCTCGGTAATCTTCTTTCTCGGCTTTTTGATTATTGACGTGCTGACGTGCGCGGTGGCGTTCGCGCTGGAGCGGCACGAGGACTGGTCGTTGCTGATCCCAGTGCTGCTGCAACGATTTTACTACCGGCAATTGATGTACATTGTGTTGTTTCGGTCAGTGAAGGAAGCGGTGAGTGGGCGGGCGGTGGGCTGGAGAGGCGTGGAGAAGGAGCCGCCGGTGACGCCGGAGCCCGTGACGACTTAGCGGGGAAGCGAGAGCGGGCGACTGCTCAGTGAGCGGGCGGCGATTGAGGGGCTAAATCCTCCGGGGGTGGCAGGAAGAAGTCTCGGGGGTGCGTGCGGAGCGCCCGCCAAAGATTTTGCACAATTGCGAGATGATCGCCGGGAGAAACATCCTGGGCGCGCAAGGCGAGCCGCAGAGCCAGATAGAAGCTAACGCTAAGATTCAGGACGAACGTAACGGCGATTCCCACGCCAGCCATAATCAACGCGCCGCTGCCGAGGACTTCCGGCCCGCGGGATGCGATTCCCAAAGCCATCATACCGGTGGAAAGCGTAACGTGGCGCACATCCAGAGGCAGTCCAAAGAAACGCCCAAGGCTGGGCGTCATACCCAGCATGAAACCCAGCACGATGGAACCACCCCACCCGGCAATATTTTTCGAAAACGATTCCGAGTAGCGAAGAAGAGTCTCCGGCTTCAAGGCCGCGCCCCAGCGGTGTTCGGCAATCGCCTTGGGCAATTGGTGATAGACGGCCCAATTTTCGATCCAGCCGCCTGCGAGGCTGGAGAGCCAGAGAATGACTCCGGTGAGCGCCGCGAAGAAGATTGTTCCGCTGCGGATAGGATTGAGGGACTTCACGGCGTACTCCGCCGTTTCCGTGGAGAGAAACGAATCACGGAACGCCAGCTTCCAGAGGAGGACAAAGACAGCTGAGCCTACGCCGACGGCAATAATGTTGCCGAGGGCCGCGGCCAGCTGGGTACGGAAAATGCGCTGCGCGTAGGTGATCAACTCGTCCACACGCGAAGAACCCTCACAGTCCTGGATGATGCGGGCGAGCGTGGCGCCGGTCATGGAGGGCTGCTTGGTGGCCAGGGCCAGGTGGAAATTCTGCATGAGCACGAAACTCACGGCATAGTTGAGGCCCGCAAGAAATCCCTCGCCGAAGGCGGGGAGACCCTGATGAGTCACCAAGAGTTTGATCGCCGCAGTGCCGACGGTGAGCAGACCGCCGCCCAGCGCGGCCTTCCACATCAGGCGGTATTCCTCGCGGTTTGAGGCGATGTAGTGCTCGCCGGTTTTGCCTGCCCATTCGACAATCTTTCTGGCGAGCAAGCGAAAGCTATTGTGCGCCAGATTCCAGAGGCTCCGATCATTGAGGCGGCCGCGAATAACATCCTTAGCGAGGCGGATGGCGGTGAGAAGCCTGGGCGGCCCGGACTGAGCCAGGAGCGTGCCGGAGATGAGCTGCATGCGGGCGAGGCTTTTTTCGATGACATCGAGGGCATAGACAATGTCGAGATTGACTCCGCGAGCGTCGAGGTGAGCGACGATCTGGGCCATTTCGGCGCGGCACTCCTCGACGACGGCCCTCCAGGCTTGTGCGGCAGCCGCCGGGTTTTGTCCGGTCCGCAAAGCCTCCACGAGGACATCGCCCGCACGGCCGAGTCGGTAGAACGGCGATTGCTGGACCGGAGTGGGGCTGCTGCGGACGCGGAGCTTTTCCGAAAGGCCGAGTCCCTGAACGCGAGCGCCGAGCAGGCAGAAAGCATCGAGAAGCGAGGCGATCGGCTTCTCCCAGGCTTCGGGAATAGCGACGGGAGCGAGCGAGGAAACGGCGGCGTAGAGCTGCTCCGGCGGAAGGCTAAAGAAACGGTTGACCTCTTTTTGGGTGGGGAAGAGGCGGAGAAAAAGCTTGGCGAGTTCGGTGTCTTCACGCGGGGCAGGAAGGAGGATATTGAAGAGGCGATCGATGGCTTCCGGGAGAAGGCCGCGGTCGCTAGGCATGCCAGCCTCGGCGAAGAGAGAGATGCCGTCGGTTTCGTCGAGGATGGCGGCGACACCGGCGAAGTAGCGGTCGCGGAGTTGCTCCGAAGAACGGAGGATGGAGATCCAGACGCGCTCGCGGCGCCATTCGGCAGGATCCAGCAGCGAAGGGGAGTCGCCGTGGACCAACAGGGGGATGTGCGAGTCGCTGCGGCGGAGCCAGGTGTAGAGAGCAACGAAAGCGTCGAGACGGGCGCGGGGGGTTCCGGCTCGGGCGAAGGTATCCACGCGGTCGACGAGTTTCAGGAGAGAGGAATCCTGGCGAACTTCGGGGGGGAAGAGCGCAAGGATCAGCTCTCGGGTGGATCCCACATGGGCGGGATCCGTGATTGATTGGCTGGGCGCCATTGGGCCTGGTTCTCTAGGGGAGGCATGGTAGCAGTTCCGAAAGGAATTGCCAGCCCCCGCGGATTTTCGTAGATTTCCATCCAATGGCGGGGTGTTGTAGGATTATGGGCGAACTGCGGGAGGGGCCATGAGTACGACATTTATCCTGAATGGAAAATCGACCAGCGTTGACGTTGATCCGCAGATGCCGCTTCTTTGGGTCCTGCGGGACACACTGAACATGACCGGGACGAAATTCGGCTGTGGCATGGCGCTCTGCGGGGCGTGTACGGTGCACATCGAAGGCGAGGCGGCCCGCTCCTGCATCACGCCGATTTCAAGCGTGGCGGGAAAGAAGATTACCACCATCGAAGGGCTTTCCACGGACGCGTCACATCCCGTGCAGAAGGCCTGGATCGAGGAAGACGTGCCGCAGTGCGGCTATTGCCAGTCCGGACAGATTATGTCCGCGGTGGCACTGTTGGCGAAGAAACCCAATCCGACGGATGCGGACATAGACGATGCCATGAGCGGAAACATTTGCCGCTGCGGCACCTACCAGCGCATCCGGAAAGCCATTCATACTGCCGCATCCCTGCAAGCCGGAAAGTAAAGCCTAAAAATTCAAGAGCCGCGCGTTTGTTGTGCGGTGGAACGAGGGTCCCATGGCTACTGCATCGGTGCTGGATCGCCGAGAGTTCCTGAAGAAAAGCGCGGCCAGTGGCGCCGGGCTGGTGATTGGTCTTCACCTGCCCGGAAAATATGAGGCGCTCGCAGGGATTCCGGCTAAGGAGCCTGCGGTGATCAACGCCTGGGTACACATCGCGCCAGACAATACGACTACGCTGATGATTGATAAGTCCGAGATGGGCCAGGGAATCAACACGGCGCTGGCCATGATTCTGGCCGACGAGTTGGACCTGGACTGGGAGAAGATCAGGACGGTGTTTGCGCCGGCAGCTCCGGTCTACTTCAACCCGGTTTTTGGGCTGCAAGGCACAGGCGGGAGCACCAGCGTGCGTGCTTCGTGGGAAACGCTGGCAAAAACGGGAGCGGCAGCGCGGGAAATGCTGACTGCGGCTGCAGCGAAGAAGTGGAACGTGGAGCCGAGTACGTGCAGCACGGAAGACAGCATGGTGCTGCATAAAACCTCCGGCAAGAAAATCAGCTATGGCGCGATTGCCGAAGAGGCCGCGAAGCTGCCGGTCCCGGCGAGCCCCAAACGGAAAGAGGCGAAGGACTACAAGTACATCGGAAAGCCGACCAAGCGGATCGATTCGAAGGAAAAGGTAACTGGAACGGCGGACTTCGGCATCGACGTGCGCGAACCTAAGATGCTGCACGCCGTGGTGGCACGCTGCCCGGTATTTGGCGGAAATGTGAAGAGTTTCGACGCAAGCAAGGCAAAAGCCGTGCGCGGCGTGAAGAGCGTCGTGCAGGTGTCCACCGGTGTTGCGGTGGTGGCGGACAACACCTGGTCGGCGATGCAGGGGCGCGAGGCGCTGCAGATCAGCTGGGACGAAGGGGGAAACGCGAAGAATTCGAGCGAGGCGATTCATAAGCTTTATCAATCGCGCCTTGAACAAACGGGAGCGATCGCGCGCAAGGATGGCGACGCGGAAACGGCTCTGGGAAGCGCGGCGAAGAAGGTGGAAGCGATCTACGAGGTGCCGTTCCTGGCGCACGCGACCATGGAGCCCATGAACTGCACGGCGAATGTGCGTGCGGACGGCTGCGACATTTATGCCCCGACGCAATTCCAGACATTCTCGCAATTGACCGGCGCGAGGCTCTCGGGGTTGAAACCCGAGCAGGTGAGAGTGCATACGACGTATCTGGGAGGGGGCTTCGGAAGGCGCGCGGAGCAAGATTTCATCACTGAGGCGGTGGAGACGTCGAAGGCCATGGGCGCGCCGGTGCAGGTAACGTGGTCGCGCGAAGACGACACGCAACACGATTTTTACCGGCCGTCGGTGATGGTGAAATTGTGGGCCGGCCTGGATGCTGCCGGAAGGCCGACGGCGTGGAAGACGCGGATTGTTGGACCGTCGATTATGTCGCGGTTTTTCCCCGGATCGGTGAAGAACGGCCTGGACGATACGGCCACGGAAGGAATCGCGACGCTGAAGTACGACGTGCCGAACTTCCTGGTGGAATACCTGCTGACGGAACCGGGTGTACCGGTGGGATTCTGGCGCTCAGTTGGAAACTCGCATAACGGTTACATCGCGGAATGCTTCGTGGAAGAAATGGCCAAGGCGGCTGGGAAGGATTCCGTGGAGTTCCGGCGAGAGATGCTTTCGAAAGATTCGCGGCAACGCGGCGTGCTGGAGCTGGCCGCGGAAAAGGCCGGCTGGGACAAGCCGCTGCCGGAAGGGCGCTATCGGGGTGTCGCGGTGGTGGAATCGTTCGGGAGTCACGTGGCGGAAGTGGCGGAGATCAGCATCGATCGAAAGAGCAAGTCGCTGCAGGTGCACCGCGTGGTGGCGGCCGTGGATTGCGGACGTTACATTAACCCTGAGACGATTCGCGCGCAGATCGAGGGCGGAATTGTCTACGGGTTGACCGCGGCGCTGAAGGGTGAGATCACCATCGCGAATGGGCGCGTGGAGCAGTCGAATTTCAATGATTATGATATGGTGCGGATGAACGAAGCGCCGCAAGTGGAAGTGCATATCGTGCCAAGCAACGACGGGCCCGGGGGGATGGGCGAGCCGGGAACGCCTCCGATCGCACCGGCGGTGTGCAATGCGATTTTTGCGGCGACCGGCAAGCCGGTGCGGCGGCTGCCGATTCGTCCGGACGATCTGACCTAGCCGCGGGGCGACTTTCACGACGCACTGGAGTGTGTTCTTGCTCACGCTCATTCTGGCGGTTCTATCCCTGCTCACCTGGGTAGCACTCACTTTTTTTCGCGGAGCCTTCTGGCAGCTTCACGCTTTTGACGACGATATTGCGAAGCCAAGGGTGGCGGACGCCTGGCCGCGTGTAACGGCAATTGTCCCGGCTCGGAACGAAGCGGAGACAATTGCGGCTGTTGTGACGTCGCTGGTACGGCAGGACTATCCGGGCGAATTGCGCGTGGTTGTGGTGGACGACCACAGCGAAGACGGAACCAGCGAGGTGGCGCGGAGAGCGGCGGCGCGCGCAGGGGCTTTGGATCGCATGGAGATCGTGCGGTCGCCAGCGTTGCCACCGGGCTGGACGGGAAAAGTCTGGGCCATGGAGCAGGGAGTCGAGAAAGCAAGTGCCGGCACTCCCGCTTATTTCTGGTTTGCGGATGCGGACATCGAGCACGCGCCGGACATGCTGAAGCGATTGGTGGGCCGGGCGGAAACGGAGCGGCTGGATCTGGTGTCGTTGATGGCGCTCATGCGGACGAAGTCGCTGGCGGAGCGGATGCTGATGCCGGCGTTTCTTTACTATTTTGTGCAGTTATATCCACCGCGGTGGATCGCGAAAAAGGGTGCAAAAACCGCCGGCGCAGCGGGGGGTTGCCTGCTGCTGAAGAGCCGGGCGCTGGAGCGAATCGGCGGGCTGGCGGCGATTCGCAGCGAAGTGATTGACGACTGCGCACTGGCACGCGTGGTGAAGCAAAGCGGGGGAGCGCTCTGGATGGGAATCACGCGGAGGAGCTCGAGCCAGCGGGCGTGCGATTCGTTCGGCGAGATTCGGGACTTGATCGCGAGGACGGCGTTCACGCAGCTTGGATATTCGGGATTGCTGTTGGCGGGAACGATTTTGGCCATGATGTTCACCTACGTTTTACCCGTGGCCCTCACATTTAGTGGCCAGCCGGTGGCCTGGCGGCTGGGCTTGGCGGCCTGGGCGCTGATGGCGATTACGTATTTGCCGACAGTGCGGTATTACCAGGTGTCGCCGCTGTGGGCGGCATTTCTGCCGGTGGTGGCCGTTTTCTATACGTATGCGACGTGGCTTTCCGCGATGCGCTACTGGCTGGGACGCGGCGGTCAATGGAAGGGCCGGGCGCAAGCGCCTGTAAAATTGCCCGCTGCAGCAAAATGACGAAGAGCTTGGTGTAACCTTGCGCGGCATCGGGAATCACTTCTATTGGTGACACGAATCACGTTTTGTTATAGTTGAAGGATTCGAGCGAGGGCTGTATCCCGAGTTCAGGGAACGGTACCGGAGGCCGACATGAGCGTCATTCCGAATGGGAACACTGCGAAAGTGACCGTTCCCGAGCTGCTGCAGAGAAAGTCTCCCGCGGCGGATTCTCCGAAGAAAAAAATCACCTGCTTGACGGCATACGACTATCCAACCGGGCGGCTGGTGGATGAAGCCGGAGTGGACGTGGTGTTGGTGGGCGATTCAGTGGCGATGGTGGCGCTGGGCTACGATAGCACGCTGCCACTGACGCTGGAAGAAGCACTGCACCACACCAAGGCGGTGCGGCGGGGTGTGAAACGCGCTCTGCTGGTAGCGGACATGCCGTTTGGAACGTATCACGGCGACGTCAACGAGGCGCTGAAGAACGCGGTGCGCTTTGTGAAAGAAGCGGGCGCGGAAGCCGTGAAGGTGGAAGGCGGCGAGCGACGACTGGAAGTGATCGCGCGTTTGGTGGAAGCGGAGATTCCAGTGATGGGTCACGTGGGACTGACGCCGCAGTCGGTGAACGCGATGGGGGGATATCGCGTGCAAGGTAAGACGGCGAACGCGGCGGAACAATTGTTGCGGGACGCGCGAGCGGTGGAAGCGGCGGGAGCGTTTGCAATCGTGTTGGAAGGGATTCCGCGCGAACTGGCCGCGGAGATTACGCGCGAGGCGCGTGTTCCGACCATCGGGATCGGGGCAGGACCGGACTGCGATGGGCAGATCCTGGTGCTGCACGACATGCTCGGACTGACTTTTCGCGAGCCGCCGAAATTCGCGCGGCGGTACGCGAATGTGGGCGAAGCGATTTCGCAGGCCGTGAGTGAATATTGCGCGGATGTGCAGCGGGGGAATTTTCCGTCGGATGCGGAGTCGTACCACCGGATGCGGGTGCTGCGGATGGAAGAAGAGCTGCCGGTGAACACCGACGGCGACTGGTAGAAGAAACTTTCGGGGGCGACGATGACACCGGAAGAAATGCGCGTGCTGTACGACTACAATGCGTGGGCAAACCGCCGGCAGATGGAAGCCGCGGGCAAGGTGAGGCCGGAAGAATTTCTGCGGCCGATGGGGTCGAGCTTCGGGTCGCTGCGGGACACCCTGGCACATGTCTACGGAGCGGAATCGGTGTGGCTGGAGCGTTTTCAGGGGAGGTCTCCGGACGCGCTGCCGGACGTGGCGCAATTTCGCGATGTGGCCAGTTTGCAGGCGAGTTGGAAGGAACTGGAAGGGCGGCTGCTGGGGTTCGTCGGCGGATTGACGCAAGACGATTTGAACCGAACCATGGAGTATAAAACCCTGAAGTTCGGTGTGTATCGCAACCCACTGTGGCAATCGATGCAGCACGTGGTGAACCACGGAACCTATCATCGCGGACAGATGACCACATTGCTGCGGCAATTGGGCGCACAGCCAATCCTGACGGACCTGATGCACTTTTACCGCGAACGCGCGACGGCGGCGGGCGCGTAGCCACGTGGAGATAGTCCGGACGATCGCCTGGATGAAAGAAAAGGCGCGGGCGGCGCGCCAGGAGCAGCGCATCATCGGGCTGGTGCCGACGATGGGTGCGTTGCATGCCGGGCACCTGGCCCTAGTGGAACGAGCGAAGCGGGAATGTTCTCCGGAGTACGCCTCGATTTTCCTGAACCCCAAACAATTTGCGGAGAGTGAGGATTTGTCGCGATATCCGCGACCGCTGGAAGCGGACGTGGAGAAGCTGACGGCGGCGGGCGTGGACGGATTGTTTCTGCCGGATGCGGGGGAGATCTACCCGCCGGGATTTAGTACATACGTGAGCGTGGGAGGATTGAGCGATAAGCTGGAGGGCAAGTCGCGGCCGGGGCATTTTCGCGGCGTTTCGACTGTTGTCTTGAAATTATTTGCGATCGTGCAGCCGCACTACGCGTATTTTGGACGCAAGGATGCGCAGCAGGTGCGGATCGTGCAGCAGATGGCGCGGGACTTGAATCTGGACACGGAGATAGTGGTGTGCCCGATCGTGCGCGAGGCCGACGGGCTGGCGATGAGCTCGCGAAATGTTTACCTGGACGCCCAAGACCGGAAGGCTGCGACAGTGTTGTGCCGGGCGTTGCATGTGGCGGAGAGCGAGATTGGCGCGGGAGTGCGCGACGCGCTGCAATTGCAGAACGCGATGCGCAAGGAACTGCAGGCAGCGCCGCGGGCGCGCTTGGATTACGCGGAGATCGTGGACGCAGAGACGTTCGAGTCGGTGGTACGGATTTCGCGACCAGCGTACGCGCTGCTGGCAGTGTATGTCGGGAAGACGCGATTGATCGACAATATGCTCATCGAACCCATGGGCGATGAGTTGCGCGTAGAGATTTAGGTACCGGTTGCATTGGGTCACGGGTAGCCCAGGCGTGGACGCCGCGTGGAAGAAAAGCGAAAGCGCCCGCCTAAGAAGGCGACCTCTACGAGTGCAACCTTTTATTGCATGAGGCGGTCGAGGATTTCTGCGGCGTGGCCTTTGGCTTTGACCTGGTCCCAGATTTCCTCGATTTTGCCGTCCGGGCCGACAAGGAAACTGCTGCGGACGATGCCCTTGAACGAGCGGCCCATGAATTTCTTCATGCGCCACGCGCCGTAGGATTCGATCATTTTGTGGGTGGGATCGCTGAGCAATGGAAAATTGAACTTGTGCTTGGCGCGGAAGTTTTGCAGGGCTTTCACCGGATCCGCACTGACGCCCAGAATGGAAACGCCCTGCTGGGCGAACTTGGATTTTGCGTCGCGAAACTCGGACGCCTCAATCGTTCAACCCGGAGTGTTCGCCTTCGGGAAGAAGAACAACAGAACTCGCTGGCCGTGGAAGGCTTTCAGCGAGATTTGCTGACCTTCATCGGAAGGCAGGGTGAATTCGGGGGCCTTCTGGCCTATTTTCAACATGGGAAGAGTCTCCTGAAATTTGAACGAATGCCGTCCCGTCGAACTGCGAAGCGCCCAATTCGGAAGATGGCCGCTACAAAGGCTAAGAGAGCAGGCGGCGGACGATATCGTTCACGGCCTGCGGGTTAGCCTGGCCTTTGGTAGCCTTCATAACCTGGCCTACGAAAAACTTGAAGACACCCTCGTTGCCGGACTTGAATTTCGCGACATTGTCCGGATTCTTCTCGATGACTTCGCACGCGGCTTTTTCGATCGCCTCATCGCCTACCTGAGCGCCGAGTCCTTCGGAGGCGACGATGTCCGCGGCCGAGCGGCCCGTTTCGAACATTGTGGCGAAGACCTTCTTGCCGACGGCGGCCGTGATTTTGCCGGAATCGACAACCACCACGAGTTCCCCGAGCGCAGCGGGGGCAACGGGGCTGGCGGTGATTTCCTTGCCCGAATCGTTGAGGCGGCGAAGCAACTCGGTTTGCATCCAATTAGCGGAGGCCTTGCCGGGCGCGCCAGCCTTTACCACGGATTCAAAATAGTCCGCGAGTTCGCGCGATGCGGTGAGGACTTCCGCGTCGTACGCCGTGATTCCATAAGCCGAGACAAAGCGCTCTCGCTTCGCACCCGGCAGCTCGGGCAAGGAGCGAAGAACCTCCTCGCGCCAGGCTGAACCGACGTGGACGGGAAGAAGATCCGGCTCTGGAAAATAGCGGTAGTCGTGCGCCTTTTCCTTGGAGCGCATCGAGTCGGTGCGGTTTGCGGCCTGATTCCAGAGGCGCGTTTCCTGTGAGATGCGCCCGCCGGACTCGACGACGCCGATGTGGCGTTCGATTTCATATTCGAGAGCTTTGGCGAGATAGCGGAAGGAGTTGAGATTCTTTACTTCAACTTTGGTGCCAAATTCTTTCGAGCCACGGAGGCGAACGCTGATGTTGGCGTCACAGCGCAGAGAGCCCTCTTCCATGTTGCAATCGCTGACACCGGTGTACAAGAGAATCTGGCGGAGCGTGGTGAGGTAGGCGTAGGCCTCATCAGGCGTGCGCATGTCCGGTTCGGAGACGATTTCGCTGAGCGGGGTGCCGCAACGGTTGAAGTCCACGTAGGTCTTTTCGGCGGAGTGAGGGAAGCCCTCGTGAAGGGATTTCCCTGCGTCTTCCTCCAGATGCAGGCGCGTGATGCCGATACGCTTTTTCTCGCCGTCGATGTCAATCTCGAGCCAGCCGCCAGTAGCGAGAGGCAGTTCGTACTGCGAAATCTGATAGCCCTTGGGCAGGTCGGGATAGAAATAGTTCTTGCGGGCGAAGCGGGAGTGCTCGTGGACGGTGCAGTTGATGGCTAGCGCAGCGCGCATGGCCATTTCAACGGCGCGCTTGTTGAGGACCGGCAAGGTTCCGGGAAGTCCGAGACACACGGGGCAGACATTGGAATTCGGCGGATCGCCGAAGCGCGTGGAGCAGCCGCAAAATATTTTTGTTTTCGTAAGGAGCTGGACGTGGACTTCAAGACCAATCACGGCCTCATATTTGGCCAGCAATTCGGGAGACATAGCGGACTCTGTGGCGAATTTCGTCATACCGGAACGAGAATTATAGCACCACCGCGCAGAGCCCCGGGCGAAGGGACCGCGCGCGGGGGCTCGAGAACCCGCGGTCCAAGCTGAAGCGCGTCTCAATGTGCGAGAGTGTCGGCCGGCGTGCGCATTGCGGGCCACAATTTCTCCGCCAGAGCGAATCCACCGAACAGCACGGCGGCGTAGAGAGCATCTCCGGCGAGAGCGTTTCCGAAATACGGAAGGCCCGCGACGTAACATGCTCCGAGGCCAGCAAGAGTGTGCGGATAGGTGTCGAAGACCCGCCAGACCGCGAAGTTGGTGATGAGGAAAAATTGCAGCGCGCCCAGGAAGACACCAAAGCCGATGCGAAAGACAGTGCGGCGAGTAGAGAACCAGGTACCGATGAGTACGCTGACGAGCACGCTTGCATAGACCACCGGGATCAGACGATGCAGGCCGACAAAAAGATCGCCGGCGAAAATGGCGGCGAGCGGAAAGAGAAAAGCAATTCGGCGGTCGCGAAAGATGGCTCCGGAAAAGAGGGCCATCGCGCCGATAGGCGTGAAGTTCCACGGATGAGGAGCGACGCGGACGGCAGCCGCGACGAGTATCATCGTGGCGGCAACGGCAGCGCGAAGCGCGAATGCGGGAGCAGACGATTTTTCGGAAAGCATCATTCGGATCAAGCCTCCTTAACAGAACAATTCGGCAATAAATCGCAAAAGACGAAGGAATCGCGGTGGACCCTGCCGCCTACAGTGCACTCGATGGGATGAGAAAAGATTGGGCCATCGAAAACAAAGGTGTGAAACTCGCCGTTTTCGCCACAGGGATCGACGCCGAGCGGAAGATCGGCGAAGAAGGATTCGTTGAGTTCGCGGCCGGCAAATTCCGGGTCGAGGGCCCGGGGATCGACGCAGACAGCCACAGCCCGAAAGCGGGAAACGTGAAATTCCCGGATTAGCTCGCGGGTATCGCGTTTCCAGATGGGGAAAACGGCTTCCATCCGCAAGCGGGCAAGATTGTTTTCGCGGTAGCGGCGCAAGTCTTCCAGGTAGATGTCCCCAAACGCAACGCGGCGGATCCCCTGCCGGAGGTAGGAGCGCATGGCTTCCTCCATGCGAGCCTCATAGACCGGATTCACGCATTGCGGAGGAATGAATACCTCGTGCAGCGGCAGGCCGATGGCTTCCGCCTGGCGATGGAGCAGTTCACGGCGAACGCCGTGCATGCTGATGCGGTCGTAGCCTTCGGTAACCGTGGTGAGAAGGGCGGCGACACGAACCTCACCGCGCCGGAGCAACGAGTGCAGCGCCAGGGAGCTGTCTTTGCCGCCGCTCCAGCAGAACAGGATGGGCTCGGGATCGGTCATGTGGTTCTCCTCATTTCTGTGGGCCGGAGATCCTATCGGGAAATCCGGCCTTGAAAGATGCAGGATCGTTTGGCGCACAAAACGTTCAGTTGCGTCCGGCGAAGGTGTAACGCATGCCGAGCATGTACCAGCGGCCAAGCGCGGGATAGCCGAGCGCGTCTTGATACTGCTTGTCGAAAAGGTTGAGGATACGGCTGGTGAAGAACAAGCCGCGATAGAAGTGATAGCTGAAGGCCATATCGAAGCGCGCGTAGCCGGGATTGTTGGTCTGTGTGGGATCGATGAAGTTGGAGTCGGTGCGAACGCCGGAAAAGTAACCAATGAAGTTCCAATTCACCCGGGCGAAATTAAGATTCAGGCCGAGCGAACCGGAGTTGACCGGGCGGCGGAGGAGATGATTCCCGGGAATCAACGACGGATCGAAGGTGTTGGGCGATTGCACGACTCGCGAGTTGTCGTAGGTGTAGTTGCCATGGATGAAGAGCCACCGGTTCACGCGAAATTGCGAGACAAGGTTGGCTCCGCGGGCGATGGCCAGATCGGTGTTGAAGTAGCTGCCGCAGAAGCCTGGATTGGGCGGCGGGTAATAGCCGAAGCTGACGATGTCGTAGAAGCGGTAGTAGAAGTAGTCGGCGGAGAGGTCCCAACGATCCGAAGCGAGCTTCTGGTCGATGCCGGCGGTCCAGTTCTTGCTGGCTTCGGGCTTGAGATTGGGATTGCCGGGGTAGCAGGGATCGGTGCCGAAGGTCTGATCGAAACGCGGCTCCTTGATGCCCTGGCCGTAGAAGGCGCGGAAACGAGTGTCGCCGCGAAAACCCTTGCCATAGCGAACCGCGTAGGAGCCTCCGATGCGGGGAACGAAGCGGGTGCCGAAATTGTCGTTGGCTTCGACGCGGCCGCCGAAATCCAGGGTCAGGCGAGAGACGGGAGTGTAGCGAACGTCGAGATAGCCCGCCTGATTATTGCGCCGGAGATGGCCGGGATCGACGAAGGAAACGCCCCCGTTTTCGACTTCGTATTGGTAGCCCGCAGTGGCAATGAAATCGCGCGAAATATAACTGGTTTGCGCGTTGACGGCGGCGCGATTGTAGCTCAGCAGGGAATCATAGGTGTAATCGCAGAATTCCGCCGTGGGCACGGCAGCGGGATTGGATTGCGGGCAAAAGGCGTCCGGGTCCGTGGCGTAATAGCTCTGCTGCGGGTTGAAACTGTGCTGGCGCGTGTAAGCTTCACTGCCCATGATCTGATGTTTCCAGTGCGAACCGGTGGCAAACTCCCAGCGGCCATTGGCGCTGAAGATTTGCTGCGCGTAGCCCTGATAGAGGCTGGGCGGCAAGAACAGCGTTTGGCCGGGAATGCCCGCGTCACTGGTGTTGTTGCGAAGAGAGAGGTGCAACTGGTTCGTGTTCGAGAAGGAATAGCCGAAATTACCGGAAAGGGTGCGATTGATGAAGGCGTCGTTTGGCCCTTGTCCGTCGGTCTGGAAATAGGCCGCAGCGGCGGAATAATCGACTTTTCCCAGGATGCCGCTGAGATCGGCGCCCCCACGTGCGGAGGAAAAACCTCCGCCCTCGGAGTAAACGCTAAATGCAGGGATGCGGGATTCACCGCGGTGCGTGAAGAGCTGGATGACGCCGGAAACGGCGTCACTGCCGTAGAGAGCGCTTTCGGCACCGCGCACAATCTCCACCTTGTCGATATTTTCCGTGGTGAGGCTGGAGAAATCCACCGGGCTGCCGGGAGGATTGATGGGCGTGCCATCCACGAGGACCTTGGTGAAATTGGAATTGCCGCCGTCAAGAAAGACGGACGCGGTGCCGCCGAAGGCTCCGGTGCGGCCGATGGCGATGCCCGGAGAAAATTCGAGAAGTTCGGGGAGGGAGACAGCCTGGCGATCTTCGATGGTCTCACGGGAAATAACGTCGGTGGGCGCGGTGGTCTGCTGCACACCGGACGGGACGGCTTGCGCCGTCACGACCACGCGATCGGACAGCGGTTCGAGCTCCAGGCGGAGATTCAAGACACGGGACTCACCCGCGGCCAGAGTGACCTCAGCCTCACGCACGGTGAACGAACGGCGGACGATGCGCAGGCGATAGTTGCCCGGGGGGAGGTTGAGCGAAAATTCGCCGCTCGCGGTGGATTTCGCGGATGGGACTGGAAATGAAGGCGAAGATTCGAGTTGGGCGGTGATTTGCGCTTCGCCGATGGGTGCACCCGAAGGATCGGTGAGGGTGCCGGTGAGGTGCGCGTCTGACTTTTGAGATTGCGGGGTTGCAGCGGTACTGCCGGAAAACAAAGAAAATGCAAAGAGCAAAGAGAAGGCGGTGATGAAGTTAGTCATGGTTCCTCCGCTCCCTCACGCGCGGGAGCTTGAAGGTTGGCCGGTGCGTGGCGATCGCACGGGCTGCAGACTTCGCCGGTCTCCTGGCTTGGCGAAAAGGAACTCTGGCGGGCCGGCTGAAGCCGGCCAATGCAGGGCCGGAGGGCCCTGGAGTTCGCTCACTGCCTTCCCGCAGCATGAACACGCTGCAGTGACCGCGAGCCGTACATTCGCCTTACAGTCGCGCGGCGGCGACGGCATTGCACCGTCTTCCCGAGCACGAAGTCCGCGGTTGAATTGAAGGGGCTGGGCCCGCTGGGGATTATGGGTGTCGAAGGCGCTGGGCCTCCGGGTTGGGGTTAACTCGGGAACTACTATTTATTCGAAAAAAGCGTGACGCGGGGCCGACCGGAAGCGGTCATTTCCACGGAAAGCGGCGCCTGGAAAACTTGCTCCAGAATTTCGCGCTGCAATACCGAGGCTGGCGTCCCGACGCGCAAACATTTGCCGCGCTGGAGAAGCACCACCTGATCGGCATATTCCCCGGCCAGGTTGAGTTCGTGCGTGACGACAACAACCGTGTAGCGATTCTGCGCGGCGAGGCGGCGAAGCGATTCGAGGAGGTCCACTTGCGCGCCGATGTCGAGGTGTAGGGTCGGCTCATCCAACAGCAGGAGAAGTGGTTGCTGGGCTAGCGCGCGGGCCAGAATGATGCGTTGCTTTTCGCCGCCGGACACCTTGTCCATCCAGCGGTCCGCGAGATGCGAGGCACCGACCTGCGCGAGCGCGTTGTTGGCGATGGCGATGTCTTCGTCCGATTCGAAGCGCAGACCTGGATGATAGGGATGGCGTCCTTGCATGACAAATTCCCAGGCGCGTGACGGGAAGAGCAGGCGGCTTTCCTGCTGAACCAGTGCGATGCGCTGCGCGCGCGTCTTCACGGGCAGCGTGTGTGTTTCGAAGCCGTTCAGGAAAATGCGGCCTGAGAGAGGCAGCAGCGAACCGGCTATTAATTGAAGCAACGTGGATTTGCCGCTGGCGTTCGGGCCGAGGATGGCGACCACTTCGCCAGGCTTGGCCTGAAAACTGAGGGCTTCCAGAGTGAACAGCGGGGCCTGCGACGGATTGGGCGCATATGCATAACTAACCTGCTCCACGCTCAAGCGAACATCGGAAGTCGCGCGTGATGCGTCTCCCGGGAGTGGGTGACGGACAGCGGTACTCATGCAATTCTCCTGCGAAGGAGGTAGAGAAACAGCGGCGCGCCGGCGGCCGCGGTCATTGCGCCGACGGGCAAGTCGGTGGGCGCGGTGACGGTGCGAGCGAGAGTGTCGGCGATGACGATGGCAATCGCGCCCCCGAGCGCGGAAGCGGGAAGAAGCATGCGGTGGTCGGAGCCGAAAATCAGCCGCATGACGTGCGGGACGAGAAGGCCTATGTAGCCAATGGCGCCGCTGACGGAGACCGCGAGGCCGGTCAGCACGGACGCCGCCAGATAGACGACGATGCGCACGCGGGGCACGTCCACACCAAGATGCATGGCTTCCTTTTCACCGGCGAGAAGGAGATTCAGATCCGACGCGGTGGTATAGATTGCCCCGGAGGCGATGATGAAGCCGAGGCAGAGAAAGTAGAGCAGGCTGCGGGGCTGCGGCGTGGAGAGATCGCCCATCAACCAGAAGGCCATGCCACGCAGATTGCTGCCGCTAAGCGTGGTCATCAGGAACATGATGATGGCGTTGAGAAACGAGACGGTGATGATGCCGCCGAGTAAGAGGGTGGTGCTGTCAATTTCGCCGTCGCGCAGGCCGAGCAGGTAGACGGCGGAGATGGTGAGCGCCGCGCCAATGAATGCGCCTACTGGAGTGATCAGGCCGGCCATTTCGGGCGAGAGACTCATGTGGCTTTCGACGATGAGAGCGAGGATGGCACCCAGCGCCGCGCCGGAGGAAACGCCCAAAACGTAGGGGTCCGCGAGCGGATTGCGAAGCAACGCCTGAAAGCTGGTGCCGGCCACGGAGAGCGAAGCGCCCACGACGATTCCAAGGAGAATGCGCGGCAGGCGAATATCCAGCACGATCATGCCATAGTCGGAGGAAAGCGCGTTGGTGTGGCGGAGAAGAACGCTGACCAAGTCTTTGCCTAGGCCGTACAGCGACACCTGGACGGCGCCGAGTTTCAGAGCAAGCAGGACGACGCCAAACAAAATCGCCGCAAGAATCGCGCAGCGAAGGAGCAGGCGCGTGAGGGTCAGCGGGCGCATGCGAACTCCTCGTGAGAGCGTTGCGCGCCCGTGGAGTAGCGTGCCGGAGGGGTTGGCGTCACTGGCTCTGCGTCCGGGTTTGGAGAGGCGGGTGCGGGAGACCCCTCCGGGGCTGGTGCTTCGATAAACGCGGCCGGGTGAAGCTGGTGCGCGAGATCCTCGATTGCAGAAACGATGCGCGGGGCTGGCCGATTGACGGCGTCGCTGATCACGGCGTAGTGACGGTTGCGCACAGCGTCGAGATTTCGCCAACCCGGACGGTCGACAAGCGCTTCAAAGTCGCGGGCGCCCCCTTCGGAATGAGACGCGGCGAAAACGAGGTAGTCCGGCTGCAAGTGGACTACTTCCTCGAGGCTCATCTGGGGCCAATCGCGCGGGGAATCGACGATGCTGGTGGCATCGGCTTTGTTTAGCGCATCGGCGATGAACGTGTTTTTGCCGATGGAGATCAGCGGCTCGGTCCAAACGATAAAGAGAACTCGGGTCGGAGGAATGCCTTTCAGCTTCGCTTGCAACTTGGCCAGGCGCATCCGCAGATCGGCAGTCAGCGTTTTGCCGGCTTCCGGAATTCCCAGGAGATCCGCGAGTTTTTGCGTGTTGGAGATAATGTCGTCCACGCTGTGGGCGTCGGTGGCGTACGCGGGAATGCCTAGGGTGTCCAGCGCGCGGACAGTTTCCAATCGATTGATCTCTCTAGTGACTAGAACCAGGTCGGGATGGAGCGCGGCGATTTCCTCCAGGTTGGGGTTGATGGCTCCGCCGACTTTGGTCTTTTTCTGCGCGTCAGGAGGGTAGTCGCAAAAATCGGTGTCGCCCACCAGGTGATTTTGAGCGCCTAGGGCATATATTGTTTCGGTCAGACTCGGGGCGAGCGAAACAATGCGCGTGGGCGCGACGGGGACGCGCACCATGCGGCCGAATTCGTCCACCACTTCATGCGTGGTCACGGGCGCGGCCGTGGAAGAAACGCTAGATTGTGCGTCGAGCGGGAACACGGTAAACGCAAAGGTCGCCAGAGTCACGAGGCCGGCGCTGCGAACGGCATGAGACCACGATGGATGCACGAATTTCCCCTGACGAGAACCAGGCGAGAAGATTGCGAATAAAAAACCCGGCGAGTAGCCGGGGTTGTTCGGGAGGCATACTCTCTCGCGGAGTAAGCCAAACCACGGCGGCGAGGGAGGGTAGCCTGGCTCTCGGCGGTAAAGCCGATTACAGTGGCGGGACCGCGGCCGAATTACACGGCACTTCCCCACTTCCCTGGCCTGCTGAATGTCCGTTTGAGTGTACGGCGCACAGCGAAACGTGTCAATAAAACGCAAGATCTTCATTCGAAAGTAGAGTTTGGACGCATGCGACTCTTTGCAACATCCGATGATTGGCCTGAGACCGGTTTTAGCGATTTTTCCAATTGGGCTTGCGCTTTTCCACAAGGGCGCGGAGGCCTTCCTGCGAATCTTCCAGGCGGTAGAGCTCGTTGAGGAAAATGTTCATGGAATTCTTCAAGCCGTCGCGCAGCGAGAGGCCCATGCCGCCTAAAATAGCTTTTTTCGCCATGCTGAGAATCGGGCCGGAATGGCTAGTCAATCGGGAAATCAAGTTACTCACGGTGGCTTCCAATTGCGCCTCGGGAACCAGACGGTTGACGATACCGAGGTCGAGCGCGCGTTCAGCGGTTATCGGCTCGCCGAGGAGAACCAGCTCTAAGGCTATTTTCGGGCCGACCAGGAACGGAAGAATCGTGGACGCGAGCGGGGGGAAGACGCCGATGGTGATCTCCGGCTGGGCAAAGCGCGCTTTCGGCGTGGCGATGACCAGATCACCGAACGCGGCGAGCTCCGCTCCGCCACCAATTGCGGGGCCATTGACCACGGTGACGACGGGCTTGGACGATTCGATCATCCCGCTGAACACGGAATGAAACGCATCCAACATTTGGAACACGCGTTCGGAGGTGTATTCGCCGACGTCAATGCCGCCACAGAAAACCTTGCAGGCGGAGTCCAGGACAATCAGCTTCACCTCCGAATGCTCGCCGACGTAGGTGATGCCGTCGGAAATTTCACGGAGAAATTCTTCGTTGAGCAAATTGTGCTCGGCGCGGTCGAGGGTCATGCGAGCGACCCCGCCGTCAATCTTCAGCTTCACACACTGGAAATCGGAGGGGGAGCGGCGCCGGGGTTCCGTGCGAACCTCGACATTTCGAACGGCTAGAGAGCTGCGACGCAGGTCCACGGGGCTTCTCCTTATCCGAATCGGCCAAGAATGGGTCCAAGTCGGATGGTAGCATGTGGGCATGGAAGGACTTGGAAGGCTTTCAAGTCGCGTGCGCAATGAGTTTGCTGGCCGGATAGCCGGGGCGGCAAGGATCGCTTTGTGGGTGAGCGTTGCGGCAGGGGTGAACTACACTATTGGAGCGATGAGTCCTTCCGCCGAATCGCAGTTCAAGAGCCTGCCAACCGCATACGCAATGCCGCTGAACGGCGGCCTGAGCGCGGACGGATTTCCAGAAGATTCCTCCTGGAAGGAGGCATACGCGATTCAATTTGACTGGGATTGGCAGGGGCGGAACGCCGATCCTCAGCGGGAGACAGAGGTCCGCGTGCTGTGGAGCGCGGAGACTCTTTTTCTGAGGTTCCGCGCGCATTATCGCGAAGTATACGTCTTTCCGGACGCGCGACCGGGCGGCTGGCGCGATGAATTATGGGAGCGCGATGTCGCGGAAGCGTTTCTTCAGCCGGACGGGAGCGATCCTCTGGTTTACAAGGAACTGGAAGTGAGCCCCAACGGCTTCTGGATTGACTTGGATATTTCTCATGGCCAGAGAGCGGAGATGCACAGCGGATTGCGCCGCCGCGTGACGCTGGATGAGAAATCCAGGACGTGGACCGCGGAACTGGCCTTGCCGATGAAGAGCCTGACGAATCGGTTTGATTCCCGGAAACAGTGGCGGGTCAACTTTTACCGGGTTGAGGGCCATAAAGAGCCGAGATTCTATTCCGCCTGGAGCCCGACGATGAGCGCAATGCCGAATTTTCACGTTCCGGAAGCGTTCGGAGTCCTGGAGTTTCGCGATGAGAGAAAATAAGAAGCGATGATCCGCTTGATCAACTCTTCTTCGAACCCGGCCTTTCCCGCCACGCGGCAGATTCTGTTTCGCTATGTGTGCTTTTTGCTTGTCATCGCGACGATTGCCGCTGCATCACTGCGGGCGCAGGAAAACGCCAACCCGGATGCTCCGGTGGTGCGGAAAGTGGAACCACCGAACTGGTGGATGAAGCTAACCCCTGACGTGATGCTGCTCTTGTACGGCAAGAATCTGCAGGCCACCCATGCAAGCTGCAATCTGCGCGAGGTGACGGTGACTCGCACGCAGTCCTCGGGCAACGGCGATTACCTCTTCGTGTGGCTGAAATTTGATCCGGAGCTTCGAAGCGGCACGGCGATTTGCCGCATTACCACGCCCCACGGACAGACGACATTCGAACTGCCGATTGCAACCAGAGAGCAGATTCTGGGAAGAAACCAGGGCATCACGCTGGACGATGTAATTTACCTGATCATGCCGGACCGCTTCGCGGACGGCGATCCACTGAACGACGAGCCCGCCGAATTTCCGGGCTCGTATGACCGGAACAATCCGCGGGCATACCACGGCGGCGATTTGCGCGGCATCGAGCAGCACCTGGACTACCTGAAGAGTTTGGGAGTCACGACGCTTTGGCTCACCCCTGTCGTCAAAAACGGGGCGAAGCAGGACTATCACGGCTACGGCGCCGTGGATTTGTACGCCGTCGATCCGCACCTGGGCACGCTGGCAAGTTACCAGCAATTGGTGAAGGCGGCACACCAGAGACGCATGAAGATTTTTTTCGACGTGGTGCCCAATCACGTCGGGCCCACAAATCCATGGGTGAAGGATCCTCCACTGCCGGACTGGTTCCACGGCACGCTGGAACACCACCTGACGGCAAGATCGCCTGTAAGGCCTTCGTTCTACGGCCAGCCGGAGCCGAAAACCATCACGCACGACACGTTTGAGTCGCTGGTGGATCCGCACGCTCCGGAACGGCTGCGCCGAAATCTCACGGAAGGCTGGTTCGCGGGAGTCCTGCCGGATATGAACACGGAAAATCCGGTGGTGGTGCGATACCTCGAGGAAAACAGTATCTGGTGGGCCGAAACTTCGGGCCTCGACGGCTACCGCATTGATACGTTTCCGTACGTTTCGCGGAAATTCTGGGAGGAGTGGCACCTTGCGCTCCGCGCGATCTACCCGCGGCTTTCGACGATCGGCGAGGTGTTTCATCCCGATCCGACAGTGACGTCGTTTTACCAGGGCGGCAGAACCGGATGGGACGGCGTGGACACGCAATTGACGAGCGTGTTCGATTTTCCCTATTTCTTCGCGCTGCGCGATGTCTTGCTGAATGGCGCTCCGGCCGGCAGGGTGACAAACATCCTGCGCCAGGATTCGCTCTACCCGCACCCGGAGTTTCTGGTACCGTTCTTCGCAAATCACGACACCACGCGTTTTGCGGGAACGCCGCAGGGAACGCCGGCGCGCCTGAAGCTGGCCTTCGGGTTGACGCTGACGATCCGGGGAATTCCCGAGCTTTATTATGGAGACGAAATCGGCATGCCAGGCGGCGGCGACCCGGACAATCGCCGCGACTTTCCGGGCGGATGGTCCGACGATCGTCGGAACGCCTTCACCAAGCAAGGGCGCACTCCAGAGCAGCAGGACATTTTCGAATACGTGCAATCGTTGCTGCGGCTGCGCGCGGAGCATCCGGCGCTGCGGCGGGGGAGATTGTGGAGCCTGTGGTCGGATGATACGACTTACGTTTTCCTGCGGGAGAGCGGCGAGGAAAAAATTCTGGTGGCGCTTCACGCGGGCATTGGCGCGCGCGACCTGAGCGTTCCATTGGAAGATACGCCAGGGCAAGACACGGCCAACGAAACCTCCCTCTTTGGCGAGGCGAGGGTGGATTTGTCGGGAAAGACCATCCAGTTGCACTTGCCCGCAGAGAGCCTCTCAATCATGTCGCTGGAATGAATTGGCTCTCCGCGGAGTCGGATTCCCGCCAAGGGTAACCGCAAGCGAAGGCGGGCTTTGGGGAAAGGGTTGGCTTATCATGGAAGCCTGCCATCCGAAAGGCAAGACCGGGCGAGACCGCTCGCGGGAGTCAGACGTGAAAAAACTATTTATCCTGTTTGCTTTGCTGGGGACGACGCTTATGGCTGCCGACAAGACGGTGTACGACTTCACACTAACTTCGATTGACGGGCAGCCCACGCCGCTTTCTTCGTTCAAGGGGCAAGTGGTTCTGCTGGTCAACGTGGCCAGCCGCTGCGGCTATACGCCGCAATACGCCGGCCTCGAAGCGTTGTATGAGAAATACAAGGATCACGGCTTTGTGATCGTGGGAATTCCCGCGAACAATTTCGGCGGTCAGGAGCCAGGCACGAATGCGGAGATCAAGACGTTCTGCACGTCCAAATATAACGTGTCGTTTCCGATGATGGCGAAGGTCTCCGTCAAGGGAAGCGACATCACGCCGCTCTACGCGTTTTTGACAGACAAAACCGCGAACCCGAAAACCGGTGGAGAGATCGGGTGGAATTTCACGAAGTTTCTCGTGGACCACGATGGGAAAGTGATAGCGCGGTTCGATTCGCCCGTGAAACCGGATGCTCCGGAGCTTACATCGGCGATCGAAAGAGCGCTCGGCGGGCCAAAGTAAACGCAGCAGCGGGCCGCCGCGATTCGACGCATGGCAATTCTCTCTCTGCAAGCTGTTTATAAGGAGTACCCATCGGACGGGCAGAGCGTCCGTGCGCTAGACGGCGTGACGCTCGAGGTGAAAGAAGGGGAGTTTGTGGCGCTGGTAGGGCGAAGCGGGTGCGGAAAGTCGACCCTGCTGCATCTAGCTGGAGCCATGGACAGCCCGAGTTCAGGCACGGTAATGATTGCAGGCCGCAACACCGTCGATTTGACCGAAGCCCAACAAACCCGATTGCGCCGGGAGAAAGTCGGATTCATCTTTCAATCCTTTCAGCTTCTGCACACGCTGACAGTGCAGGAAAATATCGAACTTCCACTTTTGCTGGCGGGCGAGCCGGGTGCGCGCGAAATGGCGTTGGAGCGGTTGCATTGGGTGGAACTCGACGGACTGGGCCGGCGATACCCGCACCAATTATCCGGCGGACAGATGCAGCGTGTAGCGATTGCGCGGGCTCTGGCGCATTCGCCGAGAATCCTTCTGGCCGATGAACCGACGGGAAACCTCGATACGTCAACAGGCAGCATGATCCTGGATCTGCTCCTTCGGCTCACCCGGGAGCGGAAGACCGCCACCGTCATGGCTACGCACAGCCTGGAAGCCGCGGCGGTGTGCGACACGCTCGTGCGCATGCGCGACGGCCGAATCGAACAAATCGCGCGGCATTGAAATGGCTCGACTGAAACTTTTTTGCAGGTTGATCGTGCGGCCACTGCTGCGCGAGCCGGTGCGACTGGCGTTGATGATTCTAGCGGTGGCGCTGGGCGTGGCGGTGGTGCTGGCAATTGACCTGGCGGGAGACGCGGCCGCGGGATCGTTTCACTCCTCGATGGAGAGCCTGGCCGGAAACAACGATTTGGAAGTTGTCGCCACGGGCGGAGTGCCGGAATCCGTGCTGGCGACGCTGGCATCGCAACCCTATCCCTTGGGGATTTCGCCGCGGATGGAAGATTTCGCGGTGAACGCGCAGACGCACGAGACACTACCGCTGATCGGGCTGGACCTGATCGCCGAAGGCAGCCGGTACCTTCCCAAATTTGGTGACACAAGCAAGGCTCCCGGACAAAAACAATCCCTCGAAGAGTCGCTTCAGGAACTGGAAAACCCGAATAGCATCTGGGTGAGCGCCGGGCTCGGCAAAGCTCCAGGCGAACATCTCCAATTGTTCATCAATGACCGGGCAATCGACTGCGTGGTGCGTGGCGCGCTGCCACAATCCGTGGGGAGCGAAAATGTTGTCCTGATGGACATTGCCGCAGCGCAGCGCGCGCTCAATCGCTTCGGCCGCTTGGACCGTATCCTGATCAAGCTGCCGGCGGGCGCGAATGTGGACGAATGGCAAGGGCGGTTGAGCAGTCTACTTCCGCCGGGTATGGAAGTGCGACCGCAGGGCAGCGGAACAAAGGAGAATCGCAGGATGCTGGCGGCGTTCCGGTGGAATCTACGCTTGCTTAGTTATATTGCCCTCGTCGTTGGCGCGTTTTTGATCTACAACACGATTTCCGTTTCCGTGGTGCGGCGCCGGCCGGAGATCGGGATTCTTCGAGCGCTTGGCGCGGGCCGCGGCGAAGTGCTGGCTGCCTTTCTTGGCGAAGCCGCGTGCCTTGGATTTGCGGGAGCGCTGCTAGGGTTGCCTCTCGGAAGACTCATGTCGGACGGTGCGGTCAAGCTGATGGCGGCTACGGTCGAGTCCCTATATGTGAGCAGCCGTCCCGGCGCGATCGAGTTGGGCTGGCCTTCGATTGCTCTGGCGCTGTGCGTCGGAATCGGAGTGTCGGTGGTCTCGGCATTGTCGCCGGCGCGTGAGGCGATGCAGGTTTCTCCGATCGATGCGATGGCCCAGGGTCGCAGAGAGCACATCGCGCGAATGCACAACGGCAGAGACTTGCTGATCGCGGTGATCTTCGCCGCGCTCGGGTCGATTGCGGCAAAACTCCCGGCGGTTGCCGGGAAGCCGTTGTTTGGTTACCTGGCGACGATTCTGCTGATTGCCGCGGCGGCATACGCGATTCCCGCGCTGGTAAGTTCGGTGACTCGACAAACGGCACAGGCGCTGGGGAGCCTCATCGGGGTGGAGGGACTGCTGGCTTCGCGCAGCCTTGGGGCCTCTTTGCGACGGACGTCCGTGCTGGTGGCGGCTCTGTCCACCGCCGTGGCGATGATGGTTTCCGTCGGCATCATGGTGGGGAGCTTCCGGCAAACGGTGGTGAGCTGGATGAGCGGCCAGCTGCCCGCGGATTTGTATGTGCGTCCTGCGGGCTCGCCGGCCGCGGACCGGCACCCGGAGCTTTCTGTGGAACTACCCGGGACGATCGAAAAGTTGCCCGGGGTCGCAGCCGTGGAACGGTTGCGCGCTTACGAAATCAGTTACGAGGGGATGCCGGCGACGCTGGCATCGGTGGACCTGCGTGTGCTTCGCGACCGCCCCGCCTCGGACTTTTTGTCCGGTAGACCTACGGAGGAAGTGCTCGCGCAACTGCGCGGGCGAGACACCGTCATTGTCAGCGAGCCCTTTGCGTACAAGCATCACGTGAAAGCGGGCGACACGCTTACGCTCCGGCTTGGAACAGGCGAGGATCGCTTCCGGATCGTGGATGTCAATTACGACTATGCGAGCGAGCGGGGATTCATCCTGATGGACCGCGCGGTACTTTTGAAATACCTGCCCGATCCCGCGCCCACGAATCTTGCTGTGTTCGTCGCGCCTGGTGCCGACGTGCGGGAAGTTCGAGGCGAAATTCAACGGGCCGCTGGAGGCCTTCGCATTCTGATTTTCACCAACCGGGACTTACGGAAGGAGGCGGTACGTATTTTCGACCGCACGTTTGCGATCACCTACGCGCTGGAAACCGTGGCGGTGGTTGTTGCGGTGATGGGCATCGCGGGGGCGCTGATGGCGCTGGTGATCGACCGGCGCAGAGAACTGGGACTGCTGCGATTTTTGGGAGGCGCATCCGAGCAAATTCGGAAAATGATTCTGGTGGAGGCGGGGCTGCTGGGACTGCTGGCGAACTTCGCGGGTTTCGTGCTGGGTCTTTTCCTCTCGCTGATTCTGATTTTTGTGATCAACAAACAGTCTTTCGGATGGACGATCCGGTTTCACTGGCCGGTCGCCATTCTGCTTGGCGCCTTGAGCGTGGTATACGCGGCCACCCTCATATCCGGGCTTTACCCGGCGCGCGTGGCGGTGCGCCTGAATCCCTTGGAGGCGATCCGTGAAGAGTAACATCTTTGTCTTCACGCTTTTCTTCGCGTGGGCGACTTCCGCGATCGCGCAATACACCAATGCCTTGCCTGGCTATCGCTACGAATTTCCCCGAGATTACTTCAATCATGAGGACTACCAGACGGAATGGTGGTACACGACGGGAAATCTGACGGCCAGCGATGGCCGACGGTACGGATTCGAGCTGACGTTCTTCCGTTACGGCGTGAATCGCGATCCGGAAAAAACTCAGGCCTGGGACATCCACGATTTGTACCTGGCTCATCTGGCTCTCAGCGATCTGGATGGCGGCAAGTTCTATCACGCGGAACGAACCAGGCGCCCCGGCCCGGGCCTGGCGGGGGTGAGCCAGAGCCAGAAACGCATCTGGAACGGAAACTGGGAGCTGCGCTGGACGGGCGAAAACGAAATTCAGTTGCAGGCCACCGATGCGCGCTTCTCCCTTTCCTTGACACTGTCTCCGGAAAAGCCTCCTGTGATTCACGGTGAAAATGGAGTCAGCCAGAAGGCCACGGCGGCCGGTCGCGCTTCGCATTATCTTTCCCTTACCCGGTTGAGTACTTGGGGCCGCCTGGCGCTTAACGGCAAGACCATTTCGGTCCGCGGCAGTTCGTGGATGGACCACGAATTTTTCACCAATCAATTGGAAGCGAACCAGATCGGGTGGAACTGGCTCAGCATCCAGTTGGACGACAACACGGAAGTGATGCTCTACCAGTTTCGACGTAACGATGGCTCGCGCGATCCATTTTCCGCCGGGACGTATGTGGATGCGGAGGGTAAAGCGACGCACTTGTCGGCGGCGGATTTTCAGCTTACTCCCACGGGGGAAACGTGGATCAGCCCGATCACCTCGGCGAAGTATCCTGTCGCTTGGACTACCGAGGTTCCCGAGCTCGGGCTAAGGCTAAGCGTGACGACGAGATTGGAGTCGCAAGAAGTGTCCAGCAGCGATGCGCTGACACCTAACTATTGGGAGGGCGCAATTGCGATCGAGGGAACACGCGACGGCAAATCCATGAAGGGCGTCGGTTATCTGGAGATGACGGGATACGACCGCCCCTGTTCCATCGGAAAGCCAGATTAAAGGAGCCGAGCACTCGGCTGGAAGGCCAGCAAGAGTTCAGTTAGTGGTTAACGATGGCTTCCAGGTCGGCTTTGCTACGAAGAATCAACGTGGAGCCGACGATCTGCAGCAACTGCTTCTTGCGAAAGTCGGCGAGCAATCGTGTAACGGTTTCCCGTGAAGAACCGATCATCTGGGCGATCTCTTCGTGCGTCAGCGTCATTTTGATGCGCACCTGGCCTCTTTCTTCGGTGCAGTTTGCAGCCCATTCGAGCAGGAAACGGGCCAACTTCTCGCTGGCGGAATGGGAAAGGCCGATGGTCCGCATTTCGGCAATCGCCGAATGATAGGTTTCGCCAAGCTGCTGCGCGACGCGCAGGGCGGCATCGCCATTCTCCCTTAGAAAATTCAGGAATTCGTTCCGGCCAATGAAGTTGGCCTGAGCCGGTTCGATGATGTCGGCAGTGAGTTCATATGAGGTGCCGGTCACCGTGGCGGGGAGTCCGAGGACTTCGCCGGGTTCGGCGATTCGCAGGATGAGAGTCTTCCCATCCGCGGAGGAAGTGGAAAGCTTCACGCGCCCACTGCAGAGAATGAAGACTCCGCGAGCAGGCTGTCCCTCCACGAATAGCGTGGCGCCCTTCGGATACGCGGCCGAAGCCGTGATGGCCGCCAGGGCTTTGACGGAAGATTCCGGCAAGTTGCAGAAAAGGCGTTCCTCGCGGTGCGGACACACGAGGCAATTTTCGATGATTTCGAGGCCGTAAGGCGTGCGCATAGAACTTCCTTCCGGGAGTCGGCCCCCATCCATGTTGGTCAGAAACTGGAACCGATTTGCGGGTCTTTGCGGACCATGGAGCATACCGTCACCTACATCTGTGACGTTGATACTCCTTCAAACCAGGGAATCCAGTGATTTTAGTCACATTTCAGAGTGATTAGAATCACCGGAATACCCGGTGCAATGCGGGAGACTCTGTAGGGAGTGGATGTGATGAAAGACGAACGAGATACATTAGAGACGCTAAAAGCGGAGTTGGCCTTTGTGGAGAAAGGCGGATATCGCAACCGCCCCCGGTTTCCCTGGCGGCCCAATTTTGTGTTCGAAGATTCTCCTACCTGCCTCAATTTTGCAACGAAGGATGAACGCCGGCCCTGCGCGGACTGCCTGCTGATGAACTTCGTGCCCGAAGATAGAAAGGACCTGGCGTTTCCATGCCGGCATATTCCACTGACGCCGAGCGGCGAAAGCGTCGCGCAGTTCTATGAGTGCGGCACGGAGGCCGAACTGGAAGCGGCGCTGAAGAATTGGCTGAAACGCAAGATTGCCGAACTCGAGGCAAAGCAAGACGCCAAAGCCCAGTCGGCATAAAGCCGTTCGCCGCGACGTTCCTGCACTCCCACAGGTCAGGTTTTGGCCGCGCTCCCCTTCCCGAAAATGCACGTTGTTTCTCCGGATCTCCCCACCCGAAGTTGAGATTACCTCGGTGCGGTCCGGCGCGGTTGGTGATACCGTATCTTCAGTTTGAAAATTCGAAATTTTGAAGCTGCCTTCGAAACAGGTGCGCCGATGATGCCAAGGAATGCCAATTGCCGTGACCGAGTTTTTGGAAGGGGACGTTGGGTCCCGTTTCTTACCACCACGGCGTTGGTTGCCGCGAGCTGTTTTTCCGGACGCGCGGCGGCAGCGCCACCCGAGCCCCCAAACAGGACGCTACAGATTTATTTTGTGGACGTCGAAGGCGGACAGGCGACGCTGTTTGTCACTCCGGAGAAAGAGTCCCTATTGATTGATACCGGCTGGCCGGACAATGGCGGGCGCGACGCAGACCGCATCGTCTCGGCGGCTAAGCTCGCGGGCCTTTCGCGCATCGATTATGTCCTGCTGACGCACTACCACATGGACCACACCGGAGGTGTGCCACAACTCGTGGAGCGGATCCCGGTCGGCGCATTCATCGATCACGGTCCGATTCGCGAACCGGGCGACAAGCCTACGGAAGACGCATGGGAGGCGTATCAGAAGGTTCTCGCCGGAAAAAAAGTGAAACGCATAGTCGCAAAAGTCGGAGACACGCTGCCGCTGAAGGGCCTTCATGCGGAAGTGGTCAGCGGCGACGGCGTGCTGCTCTCCAAACCACTGCACGGCGCAGGCGAACCAAATCCTGCTTGTGCGACCACCGAGAAGCGCGCCACGGACCAGACGGAAAACGCCCGCTCGCTGGGCACCATCTTCCGGTTTGGCAAAGTTCGCCTGCTCGATTTGGGCGACCTGACCTGGGATAAGGAACTAGAGATGGTTTGTCCGGACAACCTGCTTGGCCGCGTGGACGTGTTCATCGTCTCGCATCATGGCTGGTACCAGAGCAACAGCCCCGCGCTGCTTGCGGCGATTGCTCCCCGGATTTCGATCATGGACAACGGCGAGACCAAGGGCGGCACGCCCTCCACGTGGGAAATCGTTGCGCACGCGCCGCGCCTGGAAGACCTTTGGCAGGTTCATTACTCAAAAGATGGTGGAGCGGCACACAATGTTCCGGACGCCAGAATCGCGAATCTGATGGGGACAGACGCTGGAAATTATTTGAAGCTCACGGTGTCGCCGGATGGCCGGCTGGAAGTATTCAATTCCCGGACGAAGGAAGCGAAGCAGTACGCGGCCCCCATGTGAAGTCCACGATTAAGAAGGCTCGGGGATCGGCTCGATGCGCCCCAACAGAGATAGGTAGCCGACAATCCCGACGGCAAGAAATACGGCAGCCACGCTGAACGCCCAGAAGAACGAGTGCGTGAACTGATAGATGTAGCCGGTGATAATCGGTGCCGCGATTCCACAAATCTGATTGCCGAAGTTAAGGATACCTCCGAGCGTTCCCACGCTTTCGCGCGGCGCAATCAACGAAGGAATGGACCAGCCCACGGGCGATGCCGCGGAGAGTCCGCTAATCGCCAGGGTGATCCAGAACAACGCAGCCGTAGTGGTACGCGCGTATCCCGCGCCTAGCATGCCCAGTCCCAGCGCGGTGCCGCCGACGAGGACAATCTGCCGGACACGCGAGTCATCAAATCCCTTTTTGACGAGATGGTCCACCAACCAGCCACCCAGCAGAAGCTCCGCAATCGTGGCGACGAACCAGGGCAGGCTCGTATAGAGCACGGAGTGATAGAGATCGATATGCAGCGCGGAGGAGAGATAGGAGGGCAGCCAAGTCAGCAAGAGATAGAAGGTGTAGTTGTACGAGGCATAGCCGAGCACGAGGCCCCAGACCTTGCGCTGACGAAGCAGGTACCCAAATGGCGCACCTTTTGCGGCCAGGACGCGATCTTCGGGCTGCGCGCCATGCTGCAGAATGAACTTTCGCTCTACTTCCGAAAGTCCGGGGTCCTCGCTGGGATTCCGGTAATAGGCATAGAAGAGAAAAAAATAGATTAGGCTGATGAAGCCCGTAGCCGCGAAACTCCAGCGCCAGCCGAAATGAATCATCAGTATGCCGAGGATTGGCACGCCGATGGCAGAGGAGAATTTGGCGGAGCAGTCAAAGAGGGCCGTGGCCATGCTGCGTTCCCGCGTAGGAAACCAGTAGCCAGTCGCCTTGGAGTTCGCGGGAAACGTGGGTGCCTCGCCGATGCCGAGCAAAAACCGAGCACCAAAAAAACCGGGCAGACCGGTGGAGAGGGCGGCTGCGAAGGAAGCAACGCTCCAAAGAAAAGTGCTGACGCGGCCAACCAGCTTGATGCCAAAGCGGTCCAGAATCAGCCCCGATGGAAGCTGCAGGGCCGCGTACGTCCAGTTATATGCGCTTAGTAGATAGCCGAAAGTGATCGCGGATATTCCGAATGAGGCGTGCAGTGCTGCCTGAGAAACGGAGAGATTGACGCGGTCGAAATAGTTCACCAGCACGCCAAAACCAAGGAGAAGCGCGATGCCCCAGCGGCGCCGCGGGATGCCGGAAAACTCAGCGCTCGCGGGAGGCTTCAGCTCCAAGTTTTCCATCTTCTGCCCGCCCGACTCAGGCATGGAGCTGCAGGGAATTTCATCGTTCTCCTTGGGTCTTCCTGAAGAAAACTGGCCGGCAAAACACCACGTACTCTATGTCAAAAGCGGCGCGGATTGAAAAGAATTAGTGATGTAATCTTGGGTTTGCGCCACAGAATCACCGGAGGAGAGATTCCCGCGCCTCGCTGGTCACCTGGACGGTGAAGTTGTGTTAGAGTGGCTGCGATGGATCGCCGCGCGGTCCTGAGCCATGTGCTTCCCACGCGCTCTTCTGATGCTGTTCGATCGGTTCCCTTTCCGACGGGAAGCGGTTTTCCCCCAGCCAAAAACACCGGTGTTTGTGGCGGCCTCGTGAACGAACGGCCGCGCAGGCAGGCTGGCGCGAGGAGATAAGATGAAGATGCAGAAGAAGTTTTGGATGCGTTGCTTCTTGGCGGCAATGGCGATGCTGGCGGTTTCGCCGATCACGTTTGGTCAGGTGAACGTAGGAATCTCCGTTTCCTTCGGCCCGCCGGCGCTGCCGGTCTACACGCAACCGCTATGTCCCGGGGACGGCTACATGTGGACTCCGGGCTATTGGGCCTGGGACGGCTACGATTATTATTGGGTGCCGGGAACGTGGGTGCTGATCCCGGAACCCGGATTTTTCTGGACTCCGCCATGGTGGGGTTGGGGCGGAAGAGGCTATATCTTTCATTCCGGCTATTGGGGTCCGCGCGTCGGCTTCTACGGCGGGATCAATTATGGCTTCGGCTATTTCGGGCATGGGTATGAAGGTGGGCGCTGGGATCGCGGGCACTTCTTTTACAACCGAAGCGTGAACAACTTGAATGTTACGGAGATTCACAACGTTTACAACACGACCGTTGTGAAAAACTACGGGAACTCCCATGTGAGTTACAACGGAGGGCGCGGCGGGCTTGATGCGCGTCCCACGGCTGAAGAGCAGGCCGCTATTCATGACCGGCATATTCCGCCGATCCCTTCGCAAGTGCAGCACATGGAGGCCTCGCGGGAAAATACGTCGCTCCGTTCGGCGGTGAATCGCGGGCGGCCGCCCATCGCCGCCACTTCCCGGCCGGGCGCGTTCAAGGAACCGGGCGTGGTGAAGGCCACCGAAGCCGGACATTACAACCCGCCGCGCACGGAACATTCTGTCGGATATCCCGGCAGCGCGGTTCATCCCAAGGATTTACCGGCTAATTCGCGGATGAACGCACCGAGCAGCGGCAATCCCAAAGAGGACAAGAGCTATCAGCAGGAGCAGGAAAAGCTCTACACAAAGCAGGCGCAAGAGCGCCAGCAACTCCAGCAGAAGCAGGAGCAGGAACATCAGCGGTACTCGCAGCAGCAAGCCGGCCAACAACAGATGCAACAACTGGAGCGGCAGCATCAGCAGCAGACGCAGCAACTCGCGCAGCATCACTACCAGCAACAAGTGCAACTGTCGGAGCACCAGCAGTCGCATCCGTCATCGCAGCCCCCGCCAAAGCATAAACCCTGACGGTACGATTGGGTGGCGCGCGG
The DNA here is from genome assembly GCA_035518915.1 of Candidatus Eiseniibacteriota bacterium. GTDB lineage: Bacteria > Acidobacteriota > Terriglobia > Acidiferrales > UBA7541 > Acidiferrum. The sequence continues at coordinate 47,042 of DATIXE010000014.1, read as the reverse complement.
GCCGTTGTTGGAACTTCGAATGATTTACGGTGTGTGCGGTGGGCACGGATGGGACGCGTCGTTTTTTCGATGATTCAGCCCTGAAATATTCATCGGGCGCGCCACGCCTTGCCCGCCTTTCCGGCACGTTTTACCTCTGCACTTATATATAATGACCCTCCACTTGAGGGCTGCGCGTGCGGAGGGGAGCGGATGATGGAACACGAGAGCCGTGCCAGAGCGTTTCGCGTCGGCATTGCGGGGCCGGTGGGCTCCGGCAAGACCGCGCTGGTGGATCGCCTCAGTAAGAAATTGTATCCGCAACGGAATCTTGCCGTCGTTACCAACGATATTTATACGAAAGAGGATGCCGAGTTTTTGTTGCGGCAAGGCACGCTCCCGGGCGAGCGGGTGAGGGGCGTGGAAACCGGCGCGTGTCCACACGCGGCGATTCGCGAAGACGCTTCCATGAATTTGCAAGCGATCGCGGAACTCGAGGATGCCGTGCCGGGACTCGAACTGATTTTTGTGGAGAGCGGCGGAGACAACCTGTCGGCCGCATTCAGCCCCGAACTCGTGGACGTCTGGATCTACGTGATTGACGTCGCAGAGGGCGACAAGATTCCGCGCAAGGGCGGGCCGGGCATCATGCGCTCCGACCTGCTGGTCATCAACAAGATCGATTTGGCGCCGTATGTGGGCGCATCGCTGGAAGTAATGGAGCGCGACTCGCGCAAAATGCGTGGCGAACGTCCGTTTGTGTTCACCAACCTTCGAGAAGATGTAGGCCTCGACACGGTAATTTCCTGGCTTGAGCAGAGACTAATCCAGCCAGCAACGGAGCGCCGGCGGTTGATTGATGCACACCAACCGTACACGGGGCAGCCCCATTCGCACGATCACGATCAGGGCCACACGCACAGTCACGCTCACCATCACTAGAGTGAAAGAATTGCATGAGCGGCGATCCCAACTCGGCTCCTCGGCACGCGCCCGTAGATTTTAGGTTTCTACAGCTCCTGCATCTGGCGGACAGCGCTCTGCCGATCGGATCCCTCGCGCATTCGTTTGGGCTGGAGACGCTGGTTTCCGTTGAAATGCTGCAAACCGTGGAGCTGGAAACGTTTTTGCGCGGTTACTTGGAGGAAGCCGGCTTTTTGGAAGCGGTTGCCTGTCGGGAGGCATTTCAGTTGATTTCCGTAGAGGTGCGGGAGTTTCCCGCGGCGCAATGGATCGCGCTCAACGCTCTGCTGAGCGCGCTGAAGCCCGCCCGCGAGAGCCGCGCCGCCAGCGCCACGCTCGGGCGTAATTTTCTGCGGGCGGTGATCGGCCTGGCGAATCACGACGTGCTGCGCCAGGCATGGGAAGCTTCGCTCGACACACACTCGGCGATTCATCAGTCCGTCGCCTTTGGATTGGCCGGCGCGGTCCTAGGTTTTGAAGAATCGCGCACCGTGACGTCGATGCTGCACCAGATGACCGCCAATCTTGTCTCCGCCTGCCAGCGACTACTGCCTTTGGGACAGAGCGAGGCGATGCGTATCCTTTGGAATCTGAAGCCGCTCATGGCGGAAGTCGCAGCGCAGAGCCACGGCCGCTCGCTGGAAACGGCGAGTTGCACCATGCCTCTGCTCGATTGGGGCGCGATGGAGCATCCGGCCCTGGGCACGCGCTTGTTCGTTAGTTAGCGGAATCTTTAGCATGCCCATGCCTGCGCTCAAGAACGAAATTGGCGATCGCACAACAGCGGAATCGGCTACGTCACCGCGTGTTCGCGCCCAACTGCAGCTGGAGTTCTTGCGTGATACTGGAAGTCGTGCATCGTTTCTGGCGCAAAGTTATCAGGAACCTCCGTTCAAAGTTGTGCGGTCATTCCCCTTGCCGGACGGTTCGGCGATGGCCCATCTGCATAATGTCTCTGGCGGCCTGCTAGGAGGAGACCATCTCACGCAGCGTATCTCGGTGGGAAACCGCGCGACCGTGCAATTGACAACCACGGGAGCCACGCGAATTTACCGACCGCGTCCGGAGGCCATGCCCACGGTGCAGCGGACGGTAATCACCATTGGCGAGGAAGCCCTGCTGGAGTATTTACCGGACGCCACGATTCCTTACGCTGGGTCGCGCTACCTACAGAGAACGTCCATTCAACTTGGACCCGGAGCAGGCCTTTTCTGGTGGGAAATTCTTGCCCCCGGGCGAGAGGCGCGCGGTGAACTTTTTGCCTACGAGGATTTGGAAGTCCGAACACGAATCTCCGCCGGAGGCGCGATCCTTGCCGCGGAGAATCTACTGCTGAAGCCGTCTACAGGGAATGTAAAGTCGCTCGCCAGGTTGGGGCCGTATCGCTACCTGGCCACATTTTATATTTGCCAGACCGGACTCGCTCCTCGCGCATGGCAAGCCGCAGAGGATCACCTTCGCGAATTAACGGGGAGCCTCACGCGCTCCGGTGAACTTCTTTGGGGAGTGAGCTCCCTTGTGGCCCACGGCGTGGTGGTTCGCTGCCTCGCGCTGCACGGACTCGAAATTCTGCCAGGGCTTCACGCCATCTGGCGCCGCGCAAAGCTTCATTTGTACGATCGGGAAGCGATCCCGCCGCGCAAAGTGAACTGAGCTGGAGGCAACCGTGCATTTGAATCCGCAGGAGCAGGAAAAACTGCTGATCGTGGTGGCCGCGGACCTGGCCCGCCGGCGGCAGTCTCGTGGGCTGAAGCTCAACTACGTCGAAGCGGTAGCGGTTTTGACGGCTGAAGTGATGGAAGCCGCGCGCGACGGGAAAACCGTTGCCGAGATTATGAGCCTGGGCGCGCAAATTCTCGCTCGCGATCAGGTGATGGAAGGAATCCCGGAGATGATCCACGAGGTGCAGGTGGAAGCGACCTTTCCCGATGGCACGAAGCTGGTCACGATCCACGATCCCATTCGATAGCCGTCTGCAGAGGTGAGCGATGAAGCCTGGAGAGTACATTCTGGATCCTAATGCGCCGCCGATCGAGGCCAACGCAGGCCGGAAGACATCCCGTTTGATTGTAAGAAATGCGGGCGACCGGCCCGTTCAAGTCGGCAGCCATTTTCATTTTTTCGAAGCGAATCCCTCGCTCATGTTCGATCGCGCCACGGCTTATGGGACCAGGCTGAATATTGCCTCGGGGACCGCTGTACGCTTTGAGCCCGGCGAGGAAAAAGAGGTGGAATTGACGGAGTTTGCTGGCCGCCGGGTGGTGCACGGTTTTCACGGCCTGGTGGACGGAGTGCTGGACGATGACAAAGCGCGCGCGGCCGCGATCGATCGGGCCCGAAAACACGGATTCTCTTCCCCGGCGGAGGGCGACTGACCTATGACACTAAAGATTCCCCGCCGCACCTACGCGGACCTTTACGGGCCCACCGTGGGTGACCGTATTCGTCTGGCCGACACTGACCTGATCATCGAAGTCGAACAGGACTTCACTCGCTACGGCGATGAAATTACTTTCGGCGGCGGAAAAGTGATTCGCGATGGCATGGGCCAGTGCAGCACCGCTCTGCGCGAATCTTCGCATGGCGCGCTGGACCTGGTGATTACCAACGCGGTGATCCTCGATCACTGGGGGATCGTGAAAGGCGATATTGGCATCAAGAACGGCCGGATCGTAAGGGTCGGTAAGGCCGGGAACCCGGACACGATGGAAGGCGTGGATCCGGAGCTTGTGGTCGGCGCCGCGACCGAGGTGATTGCCGGCGAGCACTTGATCGTCACTCCCGGTGGCGTGGACAGCCACATCCACTTCATTTCGCCGCAGCAGGTGTATGCCGCAATTTCGAACGGCATCACCACCATGGTCGGCGGCGGCACCGGGCCCGCGACGGGAACCGCCGCGACCACCTGCACGCCCGGCGCATGGAATCTGGCGCGAATGCTGCAGGCGGCCGAGGCTTGGCCGATGAATTTCGGTTTTCTCGGAAAGGGCAATGCCGCTGCCATGGCGCCACTGGCGGAGCAGATCGAGGCAGGTGCTTGCGGCCTGAAACTCCACGAGGATTGGGGGACCACGCCGGCCGCGATTGATGCCTGCCTGAAAGTGGCCGACGACTTCGACGTGCAGGTGGCCATTCATACCGACACGATTAACGAGGCGGGTTTCCTGGAAACCACCGTGGCGGCGATCGGAGGCCGCGCCATTCATACGTATCACACCGAAGGCGCCGGCGGCGGACACGCGCCGGATATCATCCGCATCGCATCGTTCCCCAACATTCTGCCTTCTTCGACGAATCCCACGCGGCCATTCACCGTCAACACGATTGCCGAGCATCTGGATATGCTGATGGTCTGTCACCATCTGAATCCACAAGTGCCCGAAGACGTCGCGTTTGCGGAAAGCCGCATCCGGCCGGAGACCATCGCCGCAGAGGACATTCTCCACGACCTAGGCGTGATCAGCATGATTTCCAGCGATTCGCAGGCCATGGGCCGCATCGGGGAAGTGGTGCTGCGCACCTGGCAAACAGCCCACAAGATGAAGGTGCAGCGCGGGCCGCTGCCGGAAGATTCACCGCGCAACGACAATCACCGCGCGAAACGCTACGTCGCGAAATACACCATCAATCCGGCAATTACCCACGGAATGGCCGCCGAAATCGGCTCGCTTGAGCCGGGCAAGCTGGCAGACCTGGTGCTGTGGAAGCCGGCGTTTTTCGGCGCCAAGCCGGAGATGATCGTGAAGGGAGGCTTCATCGCGTGGAGCGCTATGGGCGACCCGAACGCTTCCATACCCACCCCGCAGCCGGTGCTTTACCGGCCCATGTTTGGAAGTTTTGGCGCCGCGACCGCATCGACCGCAATTACCTTCGTTTCGAAGGCCGCGCTCTCTTCTGGCTTGCCCGCCAAGCTGGGGCTGAAGAAAATTGTTCGATCCGTCGGCGAGTGCCGCCGTATCGGAAAGAAAGACATGGTGCACAACTGCTCCGCGCCGAACATTGAGGTCGATCCGGAAACCTACGAGGTGCGCGTCGACGGCAAAGTGATTACCTGCGAGCCGGCCACGGTTCTTCCTCTGGCGCAGCGGTATTTCCTCTTCTGAAGAAATCCCCAGATCCGCGCGGCAGCGATGAGGTGTTTCGCACGGCGGCGGAAGAAATGTATGCTGTTCCGCGCGGGTCGCATGCGCGCGCCTGGCGCGCGAGACGTTCGCTAGATTGCACGATCGGAGACTCCGGTGAAGACGTCGTTAGCCCCAGATTCGCTCGCGGATATTTTTCAGCCTTTGCAGAAGGCGCACCAGGAATTCGCACGCGTGTATCCTGGGCCACGAGGGGAGCGTCAGCCTGTTCACACGGTCTATGGCGGCGCGCATCTATTTCGTGCGGAAACGGCGAAGCGCCTGGGCGAAAAGGCGATCTCGTCGCTCAACGAGTACGCGCCGGACTTTGTGACCCTCGCGAAAGCGCTCGGATTGCCAGGCGCCGAGCATTTCGATTTCGCGCAGGATTCGGTCGCCTCGGTCACCGCGCACATCGAGCGGGATCCGGAAGCGGCACGAAAAGAGAATTATGCCGCCTGGTTTGCTTATACGTTGTACGGACGAGTGAAGGAGAAATTGCGCCGCGAGGCGGTGGAAGATTTTCGGATAGATTTCGAGGACGGATTCGGGAACCGCCCGGATGAAGAGGAAGATCGCTGGGCCTCCAGCGCCGCCGACGAGCTTGCCAAGGGGATACAGGCCGGGACGCTGCCCCCCTTTATCGGGCTGCGCATCAAGCCGTTCAACGAGGAGCTGCGAAATCGCAGCGTGCGGACGCTGGACATCTTTCTGTCCAGGCTGGTCGAAAGCGCGCACGGAAAACTGCCCGCCAATTTCTTCATCACCCTGCCCAAGGTCACAATCCCGGAAGAATCGAGAGCGCTTGCGGCGTTGTGCGCGCGGTTGGAGTCGGCGCTGCATCTGCCGCCGAATATCCTGCGCGTCGAGGTGATGATCGAAACTCCGCAATCGATTTTCAACGAGCGCGGCCAGGTAAATCTCTTGGCCCTGGCCGAGGCGTTGCAGGGACGTTGCGTTTCCGCTCATTTCGGCACATACGATTACACGGCTGGTCGCGGCATCACCGCCGCCCACCAGCACATGGCGCATTTCGCCTGCGATTTCGCGCGCGAAACGATGCAAGTGGCGTTCGCGGGAACGGGCATCTGGCTCTCCGACGGCGCCACAAATATTCTACCCGTGCCCGTTCATCCCTCAGGTGGCGATCCCTCGAAGCTCTCGGCAGTGCAGCTCACCAAGAACCGCCGCGCCGTTCATCAGGCGTGGAAGCTGCATTTCGGACACATTCGGCATTCTCTGGTGAACGGTTTCTATCAGGGCTGGGACCTGCACCCCGCGCAACTCGTCACGCGTTATGCCGCGGTCTATTCATTTTTCCTCGAGAGCCTCGACGCCGCTTCCGAGCGCTTGCGCAATTTCGTAGCCAAGGCGGCGCAGGCCACGATGGTCGGCGAAGTCTTCGATGATGCGGCCACGGGGCAAGGCCTGCTCAACTATTTTCTCCGAGCGATCAACTGCGGAGCAATTACCGCGGCGGAGGCGCAGAATCTGACGAGCCTGACGCAACCCGAACTGCGGAGCGCATCCTTCGTGAAAATTTTGGACGGGCGCAAATAGCCCGGAAAGTTTCAGTCGTTGCGGATCGTCGCTTCGATCAGCCCGTGCGGCTCGTCGGTGGGCAGGAAAAGTTCTTTCGGGTTGTCCAGATGAAACGGCGACAAGTCCACGAGATTGTAGTGTTTGTTGGGGAGCGACAGATGGATTGCGCAGATGTCGCCGAACTTCTTCACTGCGGCCCTACCCATCGCATATAAAGTCTGCTGCAGGGACTTGCTGTCGTGCTCAGCGAACGTTTCCAGCAGCGTTTGCCGCACGCCGTGCCAGATGCTTTCAAAGTCCGGCGTTCCGGTGCGGTACGTCCAGCTGGCGCGCACGACCGTGGCCAGAATGCGGTTGCGGTCTTCCTTAAGCGTGGTATAGCTGTCCCGCAAAAATCCCTCAAACGCGGAATCCGTCGTCTTCAGCACGAAGAGGCCCTTGATCCCAGCCTGCACTCGCTTTTCTGTGCGCCCGGCGAGGACCGACGCCGTGCGCCTTTCCTCGCTGGAGCGCGTGAACGTGTGCGGGTGCGCTTTCCGGCCGAATGGCAGGCGCACCCAAAGGGTTTCATTCGCGTCAATTCGCGTGCGGGAGATTTGGGGCTGAGTGTCTAGAAAATGATTCGCGAGCAGCAGGCAAAAATGCTCCGGGGTCTCGATGCCATGCTTTTTGGCCAGCACGTAGACGGTATTCTTCATCGTGTCGGTCGGCAGCACTTTGCTGTTGTCGCCCTGTGTGTGTGCTGTTTCGAAGTCGCCTTCGAGGCGAATGCCGACCGTCAACTCCTTCACGTCGTGGCGGTCGACGTGCCGCGTCACCTGCAGGATGCGGACGCGTTGCTTTCCGTAGTAGTTCTCCCCGAGCCGGGTCGTCATGGTTCAACTCCCGCGATACGTGGAATACCCGAAAGGGCTCAGCAGCAGGGGAACATGGTAATGCTCCCGCGCGTTTTGGAGTTCGAACACCACCGTCACCTGTGGGTAGAATCCGGCAACCCGCCGAGCGGCGAAGTAGGCAGCCGTGTCGAAGGTGAGTCGGTAGATGCCCGCGGTCAGGACCTTGCCGGCGGCCAGATGCTTCAACCGGCCGTCCGAATCCGTTGCGCCGCGATCGATTTCAGACCATACGCCGGCGGCGGACTGCTGCTCGAGTACAACCGAAACTCCTGCGGCCGGGAGACCAATGGAAGTGTCCAGAACATGCGTTGAGAGTGTGCTCATGATGTCAGTAATTTCTCCAGGCGCAAGCGGGTGATTTGCCGCTGCTCTTCTGCAGCGGCGCGCCATTCCGTCTCTGCATCATTCGGAAGGCGGCGGCGCAACGCTTGCAGAATCTCTTCGCTGGTTTTTCCCGTGGCGGAGATCAAAAAGACGTAGCCGAATTTTTCGGCGTAGGTCCGATTCTCGGCGGCCAGGCTCGCGAGAATCTCCGGGCTCGCTTTCTGCGAGGCCGATTGCTCCTTGATGGACCACCGGCTTGCGGCTGCCGATCGTTTGGCGCGCGCGCGCGTGCCGCCGATGGGCGGGTGGTGGTGAAAGGTCTCGAGCCAGTCGGCTTTGCCCAGCAACAGCCAGAGCCGATCGGCCATCACGAAGAGATCGGTGTGCGTCGCGTAGGGGCGCCCTTGGGCCATGGCTTTCGCCCATTTACGAGAGCCGCAGCAATCCAGAAATTCCTGCACCGCCTTGTTGAGAGCCAGCCGATTCAGCCTTTCGAGCGAAGCCGCCGGATCTACGGCAATCTCCGGATGGCCAAACAGGCGCAGCCGGCTTACTCCGCCGTCCGGAAAAATTTGAAAGCGCGCGTGCGTGGCCACGAGCGATTTTGAAAAATTGGAGAATGCATGGCGATGATTCGGCTTGAGCTTGCTCTTCGGCAAAAGCTCTTCCCAAACGAGCGAATCCAAATTCACATCGGCCCCTCCCGCTTCTGCCGCGCGGCTGACTTCCAGAGAACAGGAATCCGGATAATTGCCCTTGAAATGCGCGGTATCTACTTCTATGCGATGGATTGTTCCCGCAATTCCCAGCCGCAGTATCACCCAGTCGTGACCCGGGCCGCGCCTGCGCCGCGTTTCCCAGCCATCGCCCATGTTTCTTGCTCGATACGGCATCAAGAGATTTCGCGGGAGGCCGTAGTGCTGGTCGCTGGCGGCCAGCGGGCTTCCACCATTTTCCGCGGCGACCAGATCGATTTCACCGCGCCCCAGTCTCTTCAAATCCGGAGCGGCCTCTCCATGCACACGGAGCCGCGCAACGCCGCCATCCGGATAGATGCGCAAGCGGAGATGCGTGAATCTCCGGACATCTTCCACCGGAAAGCTGTTTTGCGAGTTGCCTCGAAGCCGCGTCTCGGGGAGGATCTCTATCCACCCGGTTTTTGCGGAGCCAAGTCTCTTCGCCTCATCTTTGTACGAGGCCTTGAGGTCGAGATCGCAGCCCTCCAGCGAAAAGCGTTCCGGAAAGTTGCCCGTGAAAAAACTGGTGTCCACCACCACGCCACGAATCCTGCCGGGCAGCCCCAGGCGAATCACGCACCAATCATGTCCCGGTGCGCGCCGCCGCCGCGTTTCCCAGCCGTCCATCCATTTTCCGCGCGTGGTGTATTTTCCATCGATGAAAACGGGCTCCGCTTCTTTAAGAAGATTTTCCTTTGGCGCGAAAAAATCATCGTTGGCATCCAGGACGCGCCCGCCGAGGCGTTCGGCGGCCAGATCGACCAGTTGAGTGAAATCGTTCACACTTGGCCTCGAAGGAGGATTCTGCCGGCCGGTGCATCAGGCAGCTGGCCGAGGTCGTAGATTTTCTTGCCGCGCAGAAAGGTGGTTTCGACTATACCCAGCAACTCACGTCCTGCATAGGGTGTCAGTTTGTGGCGGTGCTGTAGCTTCTCTGCATCGACAAGAATCGTCGCACTGGGATTCCAGATCACCAGGTCGGCATCGTTGCCTGGCGCAATCGTCCCCTTTTTCGCTTCCAGGCCTGCGAGACGTGCCGGGATTTCGCAAAGCCATCGAGCCAGATGCGAAACCATAAATCCGCGCTTGCAGGCCTCGGTCCAGACCGCCGGCAGGCTCAGTTGCAGCGAAGCGATGCCGCCCCAAGCGCTGAGAAAATCCCCTTGCTCGATGCGTTTCATTGCGGGAGGGCACGGCGAGTGATCGGTGGCGATCATATCGATCGTGCCGTCGCGCAATCCATTCCAGAGCCTTTCTCGGTTGGCCTGCTCGCGAATCGGCGGGGCACATTTGAACGGTGTGGCGCCGTCGGGAATTTCCTCGGCGGCGAATGTGAGGTAATGCGGGCACGTTTCAACGCTGATGGCGGCTCCCGCTGCCTTCGATTGCCGAATGCGCCAAATCGCCTCCGCCGAAGCCAGATGAACGATGTGGAGGCGCGCGCTGTGCTCAATCGATAAGCGCAATAACAGTTCAATGGCTTCGTTTTCCGCGGCGTACGGACGCGATTCGAGCCACGTCGTATAGCGAGTGCCCGGAGCCCCGGCGCCACTCCTGTGGGCGGCCTCCGCAATTGGTCCCGGCAATTCGGCGTGTGCCAGCAGCGGCGCGCCGAGCTCCACCAATGTGGGCAGTGCTCCGGCGAGATCAGCTTCGCTCACCCGGCCGAATTCCGCAACGCCGCTTTCCACGAGAAAACATTTGAAGCCGAAGCATCCCGCGTCCCAGAGGCCGCGCAGTTCGCCGGAATTTCCCGGCACGACGCCACCCCAAAAGCCCGTGTCCACCCAGAGCTTTCCTTCCGCCGCAGCGAGCTTGACGTGAAAGCCTTCCGTGCTCGTCGTCGCAGGAATGCTGTTCAGCGGCATCTCAATCAGCGTAGTGATGCCGCCCGCCGCCGCGGCTCGCGTTGCCGTTGCGAACCCTTCCCATTCCGTGCGTCCCGGCTCGTTGATATGCACGTGCGTATCAACCAGGCCGGGCATGACGACGCGCTCGCCGGCTTCTTGGACCGGCACGCCCCTGGGAACCTCTTCAAATGCCGAAATGCGCTGAATTCGCCCTTTGCGGACATGAATTGCAGCGGCTTGCTCGCCCTCCGGTGTCATCACTCGCCGGCCGCGAACGATCAGGTCCGGTTCGCCGGGCAGCCCGTCAGGAATTTCCGGAGGCGTCGTCATGATTTTTCAGGCGGCCAGAGCTTCGCAGAATTGCGCCAGCAGGTTCTGCGCGACGCGCAGCCGATAGTGCGCTGTCGAGCGGATATCGTCGATCGGTGCAATCTCGCCGGCCAGAGTCTCGCGCGCTTTGCGCAGCAGCGGGGGCGTAAGTCTCTCTCCTCGCAGAATATTTTCTGTTTCCACGGCGCGCAGCACCACCGGCGCCACACTTCCCACGGCAATTCGGACATCGGCAATGCGGCCACCCTCCAATTGTGCCGCTCCCGCAAAGCACACTTTCGAGATCGCCTGCGCGCGCCGCGCGCCTACTTTGCGGTAGAACTGGCGCCACCCGACTTTCCCCCTTGGCAAATAGATCTTCGAAATCAGTTCGTCGCCGCGCAGCGCGAGCTTCTTGTAACCCAGCCAGAACCCGTGAAAAGGCATACGCCGCTTTTCGCTTGCCGAAATCATTTCCAGCTCCGCGTCATAGACGAGAAGCGCCGGCGGCGAATCCGCCGCGGGCGAGGCATTGGCGATGTTGCCGCCGAGCGTGCCGCGATTTTGTGTCGCAATGCTGCCAGTCTCGGCGGCGGCCCGGCACAGGAGCGGAAACTCGCGCCCCAGCACTGCGCTGCGCCACACTTCGGAATACGTGGTCAAGGCTCCCAACGCAACCTCCCCGGACGTTTGAACGATTCCGCGGAGCTCTGGCAACTTCCAGAGGCTCAGGAATTTCCGATGCGGTAATTTGCCCGCTTCCAGAAGCACCATCAAATCCGTGCCGCCAGCAAACGGCTTCCATTCACCCGGCGCTCTGCCCATGCGCTCAACAGCCTCGGCCAGCGTGTGCGGGGTCTCCAGCCAGTAGTCCGGCACGCACGACCTCATCGGCCCTGCCTCGACCCTCGGCAGGCTGCCACCACCGAGGCAAGAATCCGGGTGTAGCCGGTACAACGGCACAAGTTCCCGGAAAGCCCCTCGCGAATCTCGCTTTCCGTCGGCTCCGGATTGCGCACCAGCAGATTTTTCGCCGCCATAATCATTCCCGGAGTACAGATACCACACTGCGCGCCCCCATGAATAAGAAACGCCTGCTGCACGGCATCGAGCAGCCCCACTTGGCCCATTCCCTCGATCGTGCAAATCTTCGCGCCATCGGCTTGCAGAAGCGGGACCAGGCAGCTGTTCACCAGCGCGCCGTCCATCTCGATCGAGCAGGCGCCGCACTCACCTTCGCCGCAGCCCTCTTTCGTGCCCGTGAATCCCGCTTGCTCCCGTAACACATCCAGTAGCCGCGCCATCGGGAATGCCTCGAGCGACATTGGCATCCCGTTGATCTGGCAGTGCACGCGAACCTTGCGAGGCGCCTCAGGCATGTACGTTCTCCAGGAGTTCCAGCAGTTTTTCCGGCGTAATCGGAATCGAGCGCACATCCACGCCCGTGGCCTGGGAAATCGCGTTGGCAATCGCGGGAGCCGTTCCGTCGAGCGGTAGTTCCCCGATGCCTTTCGCACCGGCGGGGCCGCGGGCGTAGGGCATCTCCTCGAAATAAACGCGAATCGCTGGAACATCCATGGACGTGGGCATGATGTAGTTGGTCATCTGCCCGTTTGCCATCCGTCCTTCTTGCCAGACGACGTTTTCATAGAGCGCGTAGCCGATCCCCTGTGCAACGCCGCCCTCGATCTGTCCCCCGGCCAGCACCGGATTGATCACCTTGCCGACCTCTTGCACGGCGACGAAGTCGTCCACACGGGTCTCCGCCGTGCGCGTGTCCACGGACACCTCCGCCACGTAGACCGCCCAGGCGTAGGCGCCATAGGCGTCTCCCTGATAAGTTCCGTCGTCCCAATGCAGGTCTGCCGGATGCTGATATTTCACCAGCGATTGCAGGCCGCCAAACCTTTCAATATAGCGGCGCGAGGCCTCGCGAAATTCGTCCTTGTCGAAGCCCGCTTTTAGAAAGCCCTTCTCCTCCAGCGAACGCTTGATGTTGAGTGCGGCCGTCTCCACAAGCTTTCCAACGATCATCACAGTGCGAGAGGCGACCGTGGGGCCGCTGTTCGGCACCAGTGCCGTATCGGGCTGCAGGATTTCGATCTCTTCGCAGTCGAGGCCCATCGCGTCGGCGGCGATTTGTGCGAACACCGTGTTGGTGCCCTGGCCCATCTCCGTGCTGCCCGCCAGCACCTGGACTTTCCCCTCGCGGGTGGCGCTCACCAACGCTTCCGACCCCAGATATTCCTCGCCTGAGCCCGTGAATCCTGCGCCGTGCAAGAACGATGCGAAGCCGATGCCTTTCTTGACTGCGCAGCCGGAGTTCTCCTTTTGAAATCGCGCGCGCTTCTCGTGGTAGCCGCTGAGTTCCAGCGCGCGATCAAGCAGTTTCGACATCTCCACTTTTTCGTGGATCACCTGCCCGACGGCCAGCGTTTCGCCTTCGCGAATGAAATTTCGACGCCGCAGTTCTTCGGGGGAAAGCCCGACGGCCGCGGCCACACGGTCCAGATGGCGCTCCAGGGCAAACACGCTCTGCGGCGCGCCGAATCCGCGAAACGCGCCGTGCGGAGGTGCGTTCGTGGCCACCACGCGGCTGCGAATCCGCACATTCGGACAACCGTAAGGTCCTGCGGCATGGATCGTTCCCCGCGAAAGCACCACGGGCGAAAGGGTTTCGTACGCGCCGCCGTCGAGGTCAAAGTCAATTTGCATGGCCACGAGTTTCCCTTCGCGGGTCACGCCCGTGCGATGCCGCGTGCGCGAAGGATGGCGCTTGGTGGTCGCCGCCATATCTTCGGCGCGATCGTAGACGATTTTCACCGGCTTCCCAGACTTCCACGACAACAGCGCGGCGTGTCCCGCGATCATCGAGGGATACTCCTCCTTGCCACCGAATCCTCCGCCGGTTTCGGTTTGCACCACGCGGATTGTTTCCTTGGGCAGGCCGAACAGCCGAACCAGCGCCTTGTGGACGTAATAGGGACATTGCAATGAGCCCCATACGGTCACGCCCGTCTCCGGACTCGCTTGCGCGATCATCCCTTGCGTCTCGATATAGAGCTGCTCCTGGGCGCCGGTGTCGTACTCGCCCTCGACAACCACTTCGGCCGCGGCCCAAGCGGCGTCGAGATTTCCCTTCTCGACCAAGTACGACTTAAAGATGTTGTCTTCGCCCCAGATGATCTCTTTCCGTGCCAGAGAATCTTCCATCGCAAAAATCGCGGGCAGCGGTTCGACTTCGATCTGCACGGCGCGGCGCGCCTCTTCCAGTAGATATTTGTCGGGATGCGCGAGAAGGACCACTGGCTCTTCGGGATGGTTGACGAACTGCTCAGCCAGGCAAGGCTGGTCTTCGATCAGCAGCGCCACGCAGTTTTTCCCGGGAATGTCCTTGGCCGCGACGATGGTGAACTCGTTCCAGGGAATCCCCGGCGCAAAGCGGATCTCCCGAATTTTTCCACGCGCCACGGAACTCCGCACCGTCACTCCGTGAATCATTCCTGGAAAAGCGAGGTCGTCCACGTAGCGCGCGGCTCCCGTCACTTTTTCGCGCCCCTCTTTGCGGGGCACCGGTTTTCCGATCTGGCGGTTCGCTGGGGCCATCGGCGCTAGCTGCCCGTGAAGCAAGCTGCTACGGCAAGCGTGCAAATTGCCGGACGTTTCGCCGCTCCACCGGAGTGTTGTGAAATTGTAACGCACCCCCGGCGCAAATTCGCCTGGACCCGCGAATGGCAAGGATCAACGAAATGTCGGGGGATTCCTCATCATGTCCTGAAGTGTTTCCCAGATGCACGCCTGCGGCACATTGATATTGCTATTTGGGCAGGGTCGGGGCACGCTGAGACGGGATACTCCGAAAATGTCCGCAGAATTCATGCGCCGCGCAATTGCGCTCGGCATTAAGAATGTGCGCACCGGGGGCGGCGGCCCCTTCGCCGCGCTCGTCGTGAAGGACGGCAAGATCATCGCGGAGGGCGTAAATCGCGTCACCACCACGAATGACCCGACCGCCCACGCCGAAGTCGTCGCCATTCGCGAAGCTTGCCGCAAGCTCGGGGCATTTCAGCTCACCGGCTGCGACCTATACACTACTTGCGAACCTTGCCCGATGTGCTTGGGCGCCATCTATTGGGCGCGCCCGGCCCGCGTGTTTTACGCCTGTGTAGCTTCTGACGCCGCGGCAGTTGGATTCGACGACGCTTTTATCTATGAAGAGTTGAAACAGGGCCACACGCAGCGCCGTCTGCCGATGCAGCAGTTGCTTCGCGAGGAATCTCTGGAGATCTTCAAAGCCTGGAAGCAACTAGAAGCCAAAACCCACTACTGAGTCGGCGGCCGCCCCATGAATTTGTCCGCCCACTGCAGGAACCATTTCATGTTCGGCGCGTCCGTGTGGCCGCCGTCATGTTGCCGCCAAGCCAGCTCTCCGTCGAGCAGGCCTTGGTTCACTGGAGGCATTTTCGCGCTGCGATAGTTGCCCTCCACGGCGAGCCCCCTCGCGCCGAGTAGCGCGAATACGCGGCCGGCATCTACGGTTGCCATGAAGCTCCCTTCGTGGTCCAGCCACTTCGCGTCACCTTTTTCTGGAATGCCATAGCTGATAAACGTCAGACGCGGCGCGCATAGCGCAATCAATTCGTTCGAATCAACCGGAATGTCCCCCGGACTCTTGCTCCCAAACGTCGCCTCCGAAGCGCCATACTTCATAAAATTGCCCGCCATCCAGTAATATTCTCTGCCTGTGAGATTTTCGACTGCTTCGCCGAAGTTTCGACGCAGCAGGGTAGCGCCGCCCTTCCCGGACGAGGCCACCAGCACCATCGAGAACCGCTGATCGAACGCCATCGTCACCAGCGCTGCCTTGCCGTAGCGCGACACGCCCTCGACGCCGACCTGCTTGGTGTCCACCGTGGGATCCGTCTCCAAGTAGTCGAGTCCGCGGCTCGCTCCCCAGGCCCATGCGCGCAGTGCGCCCCAGTCCTCGGGTTTCCGCGGCCGGCCCCTGTTCACCAGCCCGATGACGCCCCGGGTGATTCCCGCACCGTCGTCCGCCTGGACGCTTCCGGGCTCCAGCAGCGCGAATCCCCAGCCGTCGGCAACGAGTTGCCATTCGTTCGGGGGATCCCCGTCCGCATTCATCTGCGGAAAGTGGAACGGTGTTGACTTCACCGGTTCCCACGCCGGATGCTGCGCGAATACTTCTCTCAGTGAGGGGTCCTGCTGGATCAGCAGCGCCTTCATCGCCGCGTTGATGCGGTCCATATCTTCCGCGTGCGGCTCATTCGGATTTGGAAAGCCGGCGCGCGCGAACATCATCAGCACGGGCACTCGCCCCTTCGCATTTTCCGGTGTTACCAGCGTCATGTGGATCTTCACGCTGATGGCCGGGTACGCCGAGTTCTCCAACTCTCCGATCAGGTCCTTGGCAATCACCGGCGTGAAGCCGATGCGTTCATGATCCACGGCGCGCACTGTCCAGTTGACCTTCGGTGCGCTCACTGGCACACGCCCGTAAACGTATTTCGAGAACATCTCAATGAGTTCCGGTCGGCGCTGTTTCCACCACATCTCTGCGGTTGTCACCTTCCCGCCGTTGTTCAGCACCAGGGGGTCGGGCAAATTCGGGAAGGGATTTGCCTTCGATTCGTCGTAATTGGCATGATTTGGCGCTTTCTCGTTTCCGCTCGGGCCCGGCCGCAGGGACTTGATCCCGAGTTGGTCCATCATGTTTTGGTGGTCCTGATCGGCCGTGAACGTGACTGGCGGCGGGGTAGCTGGATTCTGTGCCTTGACGATTGACGCGCTTGCCGAGAGAAGTGCCACGCAAACGGGCACAAGAAAAATTCTCGTGAAAAAAGGCACGTGATTGCTCCCGGGTGATATGCTTTCTGCGCTTCAACAGAATTCAACTTCGGATAGCGATTCTAAACCGTTTATGAAACATGCGCGATGTCTTCTCTCAATTCTTGGATTTCTGCTGCTTCGCTGCTCCGCTGCGGCCCAGGCGCCGCCGGTTGCTCCGGCACCTCAGGTATGGGTGCAAAGCTGGGGCGCATCGCAGCAGATTCCCGAGCCCCAGAATGCCTTGCCTCCTGACGATCTCCGCGACGCCACGCTTCGCCAGATTTTTCACTTGTCGGTCGGCGGCACGGCGCTGCGCGTGCACGTCTCGAACGTGTTCGGCACCGGAACGCTGCGCTTCACTTCCGTGCACATCGCCCGACCGATCTCACTTGCGTCTTCTTCTATCGCGCCCGCGACCGATCAACCGCTTACCTTTGCCGGCAAGCCCGAAGTGCTGGTTCCTCCCGGTGCGGAATTCATTTCCGACCCGGTCGAAATGCCGGTCGCGCCCTTATCCGATGTAGCCGTGACGTTTTGTCTCGACAAACCTCCGGCGCAGCAAACCAGCCACCCCGGTTCACGCGCGACTTCCTACTACGTTCATGGAAACGCGGCCAGCGAAGCCAACCTGTCCGAACCGAAGCATGTGGATCACTGGTTCCAGGTTTCCGCGATTGACGTGCGTAGCGCCCCTGGCTCGTCCGCGGTCGTTGCGCTCGGCGACTCCATCACCGACGGGCACGGCGCCACCACAAACGGCAACGATCGCTGGACCGATGTTCTTGCTGCTCGCCTGCAAGCCGCGCCCGCCACGAAAACCATCGGCGTCTCCAACCAGGGCATCGGCGGAAACCACCTGCTCACCGACGGGCTCGGCCCGAACGCTCTGGCGCGTTTTGATCGCGACGTCCTCGCGCCCGCCGGCGTGCGTTGGCTGATTGTTTTCGAGGGTATCAACGACATCGGCGGCCTAGCGCGTGAGGGCGACGTGTCTCCGGCGGCTCACTCAGCCCTGGTGGAACGAATACTTGCGGCATACACGCAACTCATCGAGCGTGCCCACGCGCATGGCCTGCTCGTATATGGAGCCACTATCACGCCGTTCGTAGGCTCCGATTATTACCATCCCGGACCAGCCAGCGAATCCGACCGCGTAGCCATCAATGCGTGGATTCGCGCGGACGGTCATTTCGATGCAGTCATTGATTTCGATGACGTGGTCCACGACCCCGATCATCCGGACAGGTTGCTCCCGGCGTTCGACTGCGGAGATCACCTACATCCTTCGCCTGCGGGATACAAAGCCATGGGAGACGCGGTGCCGCTCAGCTTGTTTGGACGATGAGCGCCGCGGGGATCGGAATTCAGCGGTAAGCCGCCGCCTGAATGTTGTAGAGCTGCGCGTATTGACCGCTTTTCGCCATCAACTCCTCGTGGGTGCCCACTTCCACGAGCCGCGAGCCATCCAGCACGACAATGAGGTCCGCCATGCGGACCGTCGAAAAACGATGCGAAACCAGGATGGTGATGCGCCCGCTTTTCCTCTCTGTGCCGCCACGTGCCACCGCGGCGTACCGCTCAAACAGCGCGTGCTCGGTCTCCGCGTCGAGCGCCGCGGTCGGCTCATCCAGGATCAGCAGCAAAGGCTCATTGCGCATGAAGCCACGGGCCAGCGAAAGCTTCTGCCATTGGCCGAAAGAAAGTTCCATTCCTCCGGGCCACGTGGGGCCAAGCTGTGTTTCCAGGCCAGCCGTCAGCCGCGTCACCACGTCTGCCGCGCCGGCCCGGTCCACGGCTGTGGAGATGGCGGTTTCGTTATCAAGTCGAGGCACGTCCCCAAGGCCCACGGTGTGGCGCGCGCGAAATTCGAACCGGAAAAAGTCCTGGAACGCGCCGGCTAGCCGCTCGCGCCACTCGCCAGCCGGCACGCGCGCCAGTGGAGTCTTGTCCAGAAGGATGGAACCGGACGTCGGCTCGTACATCTTGGCCAGGAGTTTGACCAGGGTCGTCTTTCCGGCGCCATTTTCTCCAACGATTGCCACCACTGCCCCTGCCGGAAGTTTCAACGAAATATCGTCCAGCACCACCCGGGTTGTGCCGGGATAGCTGAATGAGACGTGCTCCGCGCGAATCCCTTCCCGCAAACTGAGTGGAACCGCCTGGTCCCCTGCGGCGGCGACAGACGCGGCATAATCTTCCAGCCAAGCCAGCCGCCGCGAGCCGTCCATCCAGAATCCCCGCAGAAATCCCAGTTCGCCGACCGTTGCTCCGATGTACGCCGAAAGCCGCGCACCAGCGGCCAGTAGCAGCAGTACCTGGCTGGGAGAGGCATGAAGCACGGTGGTCACGAGCACCACGGAACCGACATATCCCGAGCCGAAGATGGTCCACGCCAGCGCATGCCAAATGGCGGAACCCCTGCGCGCCGGGGCCACCAGACCGTACCAGCGCTCCCATGCCGCCCGGCGTTCTTTGGCCAGGCGGTCTCCGATCCCGGTGACGCGCACTTCTTTTCCCGGGGAAGCCGTGGTCGCCACGTTGAACAAATGCCGCGCGAGTCTGGCGGACGGGGCTCCGCGCTCTTCCGCGGTGCGCTCCACATCCGGTCGCCAGGTCGAGGTCCAAACCGTCGGCAGCGCAAACAAGGCCAGCGCGATCAGCACCGGGTGAATGGACGCCAGAAGGGCCAGTGTTACACCGAGGCGCAGAATCCACCCGAGCATCGAAAAGACGGCCATGTACATGTGGTCGAGCACGAACACCTGGTTGCGCAGCATGGACAAGCGGTCGAGATACTCGGGGCGTTCCTGATGAGCAATGGTTGCGATCGACGCCTGCAGTCGCGCCACATGCGACTCGAGCGCGATCGTCACTTTGTCTCGAAACCTTCGCTGCACGCGAGTGCTCACGGTGCGCAGAAACCAGGTCGCCGCCGCCGAGACGCCCAGTCCCACCGCGGTGCCCACCACGAGAGCTGTGCGATGCTCCAGCACGCCCTTACCCAGCAGCATCAGCCACAAGGCAAGAAGGGCATCGGGCAGCGCGGCGAGCTGCGATAGGACCAGCGAGGCAAGCATGAGCCGCGGCTCGTTCCGGTAGCCGAGCTTGCACAGTCTCCACATGGAAGAGAGCGCGGGCGGCAAAGGCTCGATGGACTGCACCTGGTTAGGAGAGGACGTCATACGCCGTTCCCTCTTCATTGGTAGGAAGCTGGAAGCGCTCCGCCTGCAAATCGAACATCGTGCGGTAGCGCCCGCCGAGCGCCATTAGCTCGTCATGCGTGCCAAGTTCCGTGACCCGGCCGTGTTCGAGCATGCAAATACGATCCGCATGACGTACGGTGGAAAAGCGGTGCGAAATCAGAATGGTGGTGCACTGGCGCGTCGCCGACAGCAGGCGGTTGAAAATTTCTGCTTCGCCGCGCACGTCGAGCTGCGCGGTGGGCTCGTCCAGTAAGACTACGCCGGCTCCCAGGCTCACCGCCGCCAGCGCCCGCGCCAGCGCCACGCGCTGCCACTGGCCGCCGGAAAGATCCGTGCCGCCTTCGTACCCGCGGGCAAGAATAGTACCGAGCCCCGCAAGGTTACCGGCGCCGGCGGAGTCGAGCGCCTGACGCACAATCTCATCCGAGGCACCGGAAGGAGCCACGTTGTCGCGCAGCGGCAATTCCAGCCGGATGTAATCCTGAAAAACCGCGGCGATCCGGGAGCGCCACGCGGCCAGATCGAACTCGCGAAGGTCCGTGCCATCGATCTCGATTCGCCCGGATTGCGGGTCATACAATCGGCAGAGGAGTTTTGCGAGCGTCGTCTTGCCCGCGCCATTTTGTCCCACGATCGCGAGCGAGGAGCCGGAGGGAATCGTCAGATCGAAGTGCTCGAGAACCGGCGCGGAGCCGGAGGTGGGATAAGCAAACGTCACGTCCCGCAAACGAATTTCGTATGCCTGTTTCGCCGCGGGTTTTCGACCGCCGAGCGGCAGGCTGCCCGCGGCCCGCATTGCCGGTTCAAGCCGCAGTACCGCGGCCACCGGAGCAGCCGCCCCATCCAGCGCCCAGCTGAATCCGCCGAAAGCGATCAGAGAAACGCCCAGCGCGCTCTGCAGAAATGCCACCGCTTCGCCCAGGCTGATCCGTCCGTGCAGCGCGCTGCTGGCCATCGCCCAGAAGACGGCGATATTCGCCGCCATCACCAGCAGGATGCTCCAGAGCAGCGGCTTCTCGCGCAGCCGCGTGGCCGCGTACTGCAGTTCGTGCAACCGCGTTCGCCGGGCGACGAAACGCTGCATCGTCCAGTCCGCCAGACCGAACATCCGGAGTTCCTTGCTCGCCGGCGGATCCACTGCGAGCCGGTAGGTGTAGTCCGCATCGCGCTGCGCGCTTCGTACTTCCTCCGTATTGCGATCCCACCAGACCGCGCTCTCGCGCAGAAGCCAATGCGTCGCCAGCCACGCGCCTGCGAGCAGCAAGGGAGCCCACCAGGAATACCCGAACAGGATCACCGCGCAGGCGAAGCCTCCCACCATCTCCACCATCCCATTGGCGATAAACTCCATCGAAATCGTCAGCGGCGGCCCGGTCATCCCCAGATCGAAATCACGCGCGACGGTCAAATCGTTCGTCAGGCTCGCGTCTTCGAGGTGCCCCATGCCGGGCGGCTGCACGCACGCTTGCGTGAGCCGGTCGTAGAGCCACGCTGAGGTGCGGTCGCCCAGGTTGGCACTTACCGCCTGGTGAATCGGATTCAAAACTTGAAGAAGGAGAAAGATTCCTCCGGCAATGGCGAGCGGTCCGGACACGGGCGCTCCAGGTTGCACTGCGCCCACCAACACTCCCATGGCGATGGCAAACGCCGCTGGCGAAGCGCCTCGCAGCACCAGCACCAGCCACCAGGCCAGCGCGAGGCCCGGTGCGGCTTTTGGCAGGACGCTGAAGAACTGCCATTCTTTTCGTTTGGTCAGCCGCGAAAACACCAGGGCATTGTGCCTCAAAACATTTGCCATGCACACTGTCCCATCCGGCCCACGATGGCAATGCCGGGACACTGGAATTTCGTGCACGAGTTTTGTTGACACACGACAAACACTGGCTTAGATTTTGGGACACCAGGCAGGCCTGCGCTTGACGGATTCCAATCGCTCCCGGCGGGAAGGGCCGCGCATGACCAAGCTCCGTTTTCTTCTCCTGTTCTTCCTGGCGCTCACCGTATTGTCCGCGGAATTCCCGGATTCCGCCGTCGCGCAGGACAATACCTCGAACGACTTTGTGCTGGTTGTTCCCTCTACAACCAGCCTCGCTCGCCCTCGGATTCAACTGAGAAATACGTCTTCTCTCCAGAGCTGGAAAAAGCCCGCTGCCAGGGGAAGCCGTGACTCTGCTCCGCTCTGGCAACGTGCGTCCTGCAACGGCAGAACGCTTCTGACCTTGTTTTCGATTCAGAGAAAATAGCCCCCCCCCGCAACTGGTCCGCCCATCCGTCGCCGGGCCGTCCGCTCCCGATTCTCGAAGCGGTCAGCGGCGCTTTGTTCGACGCTGCGCCGGCCGCGCTTCGTGGGCCTCTAGCCCGTGGCTTAGTGTGTTTCGTACTCTCGTTCAGCTGTTCCCGAAGGTGACCGCCCCTCTGCCGGTGGGAATTCTGAAACAACCACGCTTCCCCCGCTTTCTTTCATAAGACCTTGAGGGAAGTGAACGGCAAGAAATGGAAATCGGGGGTCATATGGATGCGCAAGTTCTTATCGTCGGGGCGGGTCCAACGGGCCTGATGATGGCAAATCAGCTTCTTCGCCGGGGTGTGAATCCGCTCATCATTGAGCGCCATGCGGCGCCTTCCCGCGAAACCAAAGCGTTGGGAGTACAAGCGCGCACATTGGAAATTTACTCGCACATGGGAATCGCCGACCGTGCCTTGGAACTCGGCAAGCGCGGAACCGGCGGCAACATCTGGGCTGGCGGAGAAAGACGGGCGCGCCTAGCTCTGAACGACGCGGGCGACAAGGTCACTCCCTATCCGTTCCTGCTCGTCCTGGGTCAGGATGACAACGAACTTATCATGGGCGAAAAGCTTCAGGAATTGGGATCCACCATCGAATGGAATGCCGAGCTCATAGGACTCACGCAACAACCTGATTTCGTTGAAGCTCATCTCAAGTTTCCCGACGGCTCGCAACGCAACATCCGCACCCCATGGGTGGCCGGATGCGATGGGGCGGGCAGCGCGGTACGCGAATTCTGCGGGATACCTTTCGCGGGCGCTGCCTATGAACACATCTTCTACGTTGCCGACACCGAGATGACCGGCTCCATGGTTCCCGACGAAGTCAACGTCTATTTGCTGCGAGACGGTTTCCACCTTTTGTTTCCCATGCGCGGGCAGGATCATTGGAGGATCGTCGGCATTCTGCCTCCGGAACTCCGTGGCCGGCCCGATCTAAAATTCGAGGAGGTGATTCCGTCCATTCGCAAAGAGGCAGGCGAAGGACTCTCCGTCAAGTCCTGCACCTGGTTCTCCACCTATCGCATCCACCACCGGAGAGCGCTGCGTTTCCGCGAACACCGGTGTTTTGTCTTGGGTGACGCGGCGCACGTCCACAGCCCGGTGGGGGCGCAAGGCATGAACACTGGCTTGCAGGATGCCTACAATCTCGCCTGGAAACTCGCGTTGGTCGTCAGAAAGCAGGCCGGCGCGGACCTTCTGGACTCCTTTGAGGAGGAACGGATTCCGGTGGCGCAGGCGCTATTGAATGGCACAGACCGCGCCTTCCGCATGGTCGTTTCCGACAACTGGCTGGCTGGGCTCCTTCGCACCAAGGTGCTCGCCAGAATTGCGGCGTTCGCCGTGAATCGCGATGCCATCCAGAGAATCGCGTTTCGTACGATTTCGCAAACCGGCATTCGCTACCGGGAAAGTTCGCTGTCGAAATCTTCCGGCGGACTACCGGAATCTGCTCCGCAAGCGGGAGATCGTTTTCCCTGGCTTCATTTGAAATTTGCCGAGGATGGTCCGGTCGAGGATACCTTCCAGAAGCTCGGTGATACGCAATTCAATTTGCTCTTCATCGGCCAGCCACCGCTCTCGCGAAATGAGGTCGGCTTCGGGGACATCCTGCAAATCCACGCGATTCCGGCGGATCCGGCGAATGATGTCGAGCTGGGGCGTGTCCAGATTCCGAAGCCTTCGTTTTATCTCGTGCGTCCGGATGGGTACATCGGCTTCTGCGGTACAGGGCTGGAAACATCCGCATTGAACAGCTACTTTCGCAACAACGTGAGAATCACCGGACGTCTCTCCACGGTGGCCTGACGAAGCCCAAGCTGGCCCCGCAGAACTGTCGGTGAGTTTGTTTTTATATCGTGATACGATATAACCATGGTGTGCGCGCCGCCTTCCCGCAGCCAAGGCGTTGTGCGCGGACTTTGAACGCGTTTCTCGAAGGATGCCGGTCGTGCCTGGTCCGCTCGCCAGCACAAAATCCCTCGAAACGCAGATGAACCCAAAGCCTCCATTCCAGGTGCCTGTAAGACATCTCGTTGAGGCCGATTGTGAGAAACTGACCTTGGAAAAAACAAGCAAAGCCCGCACCGGCTGTATGACCAGGGTGACGATCGAAAACGTTAAGCCCGAAATTGACGGTGGCGCCTTCGCAATCAAACGTATAGTTGGGGAAACCGTTGAGGTCACCGCCGATGTTTTCGCCGACGGGCATGACCTCCTGGACGCGCAGGTGCTCTTCCGCCCTGAGCAACAAACACAATGGCAGGTTGCCGGCATGCGCGCGTTGGACAATGACCACTGGACCGCTACATTTTCGATTGCTACCGAGGAGAGTTACGTTTACACCGTTCGGGCATGGCCGGATCCGTTCCGAACCTGGGCGCACGATCTGGAGAAGCGCCGCAAGGCGGGACAAGCCCTCTCGTTGGAATTCCTGATCGGCGCTGAACTCGTGGAAGAGGCCGCCACTCGGGCAGGCGCTGGCGATGCCGAAGAACTTCGCCGCCATGCGCGTCGCATCGTAGAACTACACGAGACTGACGCCGACGCCGCGTTCGAGGAGTCAGCCAGCAAAGACCTTGCCAGGCTCATGAGGCGAAATCCAGACCTGACAAAGGCGACCGCATACCCAAAACAGTTGCGAGTGACCGTGGATCGAGATCTTGCCCGTTTTGGAGCCTGGTACGAGATGTTCCCCCGATCCTGCACAAGCGATCCCGCCCGCCACGGCACCTTCCGCGATTGCATCAATCGCCTGGACTACGTCGCCGGGATGGGATTCGACATTCTCTACTTACCGCCCATTCATCCCATCGGAAGTATCAACCGCAAAGGAAAAAACAACTCGACCATTCCCACACCCGATGACCTAGGGAGTCCTTGGGCGATCGGCTCTAAAGCGGGAGGACATAAAGCGATTCATCCCCAGCTTGGCACTCTTGACGATTTCCGCGAGTTGCTGGCGGCGGCCAGAAGCCGGGGAATGGAAATTGCCATGGACCTCGCTTTCCAGTGTGCCCCCGATCATCCGTATGTGCGGGAACACCAGGAGTGGTTTCGGATCCGTCCCGACGGTTCCGTGCAATACGCGGAGAATCCTCCGAAGAAGTATCAGGACATTTATCCACTCTACTTTGAAACCGAGCATTCGAAGGAACTCCAACAGGAGCTCAAGAGCGTGGCGGCTTATTGGGCGCAGCAGGGCGTGCGAATTTTCCGTGTGGACAATCCGCATACCAAACCGTTTCCTTTTTGGCAGGATCTCATCGCCGAAATTCGAGCGCAGTTTCCGGGAACCATTTTCCTCGCCGAGGCCTTCACGCGGCCGAAAGTCATGTACAAGCTGGCGAAACTTGGGTTCACGCAGTCGTACACCTATTTTGCCTGGCGAAACACAAAGTGGGATCTCACGCAATATTTCACGGAACTGACGCAAACCGAGGTCCGGGAGTTCCTGCGTCCCAATCTCTGGCCGAACACTCCGGACATTTTGACCGAGTACCTCCAATTTGGCGGCCGGCCTGCGTTTATCATTCGGTTTTGCCTGGCTGCCACGCTTGGGGCCAACTACGGAATCTACGGACCCGCGTTTGAACTCTGCGAAGACCGGGCCCTGCGCGCCGGCAGCGAAGAATATCTCGATTCGGAAAAATACCAGATTCGCGCGTGGGACATTTCGCGTCCCGACAGCCTGAAAGAATTGGTCGCGCGAATTAATCGCATTCGCAAGGACAACCCGGCTCTTCACGGGGACTGGAGCCTCCGTTTTCACCCAGTGGACAACGAGCAGTTGATCGCTTATAGCAAAGTCGATCCGGCCACGGAAAATGTCGTTCTCACTGTCGTCAATCTGGACCCGCACCACAAGCAGTCCGGATGGGTAGAATTACCAATGGACGTTCTGGGGCTTCGGGACCGCCGCGATTTTCAGGTGCATGACCTGATTACGGGGCAACGATTTCTGTGGAACGGTCCGCGCAATTACGTGGAACTCGATCCGCAGGTAATGCCCGCGCATATTTTCCGTCTGCGGCGGCATGTAAAAACGGAACACGATTTCGACTATTTCCTGTGAATTATGGCAGCGACTGGAACAGCAACCGTGGCACTTCCTACGCAAGCGCAATGGTACAAGGACTGCATCATCTATCAGCTGCACGTCCGCACGTATAACGACAGCAACGGCGACGGCATTGGCGATTTCCGTGGCTTGGAAC
Source organism: Candidatus Eiseniibacteriota bacterium (assembly GCA_035518915.1). GTDB lineage: Bacteria > Acidobacteriota > Terriglobia > Acidiferrales > UBA7541 > Acidiferrum. The sequence goes on along the minus strand of DATIXE010000014.1, from coordinate 20,768 downwards.
AGAAGCTCGACTACATACAGGAGCTCGGCGCCAACGCCTTATGGTTGCTTCCGTTCTATCCCTCGCCGCTGAAAGACGACGGCTACGACATTGCGGACTACACGGCTGTCCATCCAAGCTACGGGACGCTGGACGACTTCAAGTCATTCTTGTCCGCCGCGCACGATCGGGGGATTCGGGTCATCACCGAACTCGTGCTGAATCACACTTCGGATCAGCACCCGTGGTTCCAGGAAGCACGGAGTTCCCGCGAAAACCCCAGAAGGGATTGGTATGTCTGGAGCGAAAAAGACGACCGCTATCGCGACGCCCGAATCATCTTCACGGACACGGAACTTTCCAACTGGGCCTGGGATCCCGTTTCCAAGTCGTATTACTGGCACAGATTTTTCAGTCATCAACCCGATCTGAATTTCGACAATCCCGCGGTCCGCGAGGCCGTCTGGAATGTCATGAAGTTCTGGCTGGAATTCGGCGTGGACGGATTCCGCTTGGATGCCGTGCCGTATCTTGTCGAACGCGAAGGCACTTCCTGCGAAAATCTCCCGGAAACCCACGAGATTCTTCGCAGTCTTCGCCGGCGGCTGGATGAAGCGTATCCGGGGAAAATGCTTCTTGCCGAGGCGAATCAATGGCCCGAAGACGTCTGCGCTTATTTCGGGCAGGGCGACGAGTTTCACATGGCGTTTCATTTTCCGCTCATGCCGCGGATGTTCATGGCTCTGAAATTGGAAGATCGCAAGCCCATCGTGGAAATCCTGCACCGTACTCCGGGCATCCCTGAGAGCTGTCAATGGTGCATTTTTCTAAGGAATCATGATGAACTGACCTTGGAAATGGTCACGGACGCGGAACGCGACTACATGTACGACGAATACGCGCGCGACCGCTCCATGCGCCTCAACGTCGGAATTCGCCGCAGGCTTGCGCCCCTTTTGGAGAACGACCGCCGTCGCATCGAACTCCTTCACGGCTTGCTGATGTCGCTGCCCGGTACGCCGATCATGTACTACGGCGACGAAATCGGGATGGGCGACAACGTATATCTTGGCGACCGCAACGGAGTTCGTACCCCAATGCAGTGGGCCGGCTACTGGAACGCGGGGTTCTCGACCGCCGATCCCGAGCGCTTGTATTCACCCCTGGTTTCGAATCCCGTTTACGGCTATCAGGCGATCAATGTCGATTCCCAGAGGCGCTCCCCGCATTCCCTGCTCTCCTGGACCAGGCGTCTGATCCAGGTCCGCAAGTCCTCGCCGGTGTTCAGTCGCGGCAGCATCGAATTCCTGTTTCCCACCAGCCATCGTGTCTTGGCCTACGTACGGCAGTTCGAAGGGGAAACTGTGTTGGTGGTGAACAATCTGGCGAACACAGCGCAGGCGGTCGAACTAGACCTTCGTAAATACAACGGTTTCATCCCGATTGAAATGTCGGGACGAACGATTTTTCCCCGGGTTGGCAAGCTCCCTTATTTGCTCACCATGGGGCCGTATCAATTCTATTGGTTCCGTTTACGGCGTATCTGAATCCCGTGCCCTGCGGCGCGAGGTAATCGGAAAAACGGACCCAAAAGACAGAGGCGCTCGTGAGTGAAGAAACATTCCTGAGCGATGATTTTCTTCGCCAGCTAATCGGCGTCGGCGACCTTGACCTGGTGGTCGGGGTACCTTCGTATAACGATGCCAAGACGATCGTGAGCGTGCTTCGGGCAGTCGAGGAAGGTGTGCTGCGAAACTTCCGCCGCGAGCGTGTGGTTCTCCTCAATGTAGATGGAGGCTCCGGGGACGGAACGCAAGAGGTGCTTCTGGAGGCAAGCTCCCTGGCCAAGTCGAACGAATCGGCGTTTGAGTCCCTGCGGACGGTGCGTTGGATTACCACACAGGCCGCGCACAACGGTTCACCTGCGGGCATGCTTCGGACCATTCTGGCGGCCGCCGATTTGTTGCATGCGAAGGCGTGCGCCGTCATTGCCGCCTCTTCTAAAAATGCTACTCCCGCATGGGTAGTCACTCTGCTCGAACCAATTTGCCGGGATAAGTACGATTTTGTCGCCCCAGTGTACAGTCGTCATAAGTTCGACGGCCTCCTGAGCAAGAATCTCCTCTACCCGATTAGCCGGGCGCTATATGGGAAGCCCATAAGAGAAATGCGTGCCTCGGAATTTGCTTTTTCCGGTTCTTTGGCAACCCATTGCCTGGCCCAGCAGGAATGGCAAGGTGAGGCCTTTCAGGGCGGCGCCGAAATGTGGATGGCCATGAACGCTTTCACAAATTCCTTTCGCTGTTGCCAAACATATCTCGGCCCCAAACCGCATCAAGCTTCCGGAGCAAACGTGGTAGCCGTAGTGCGCCAGACAGTGAGCGGTCTTTTCTCCTGCATGGAATCCACGGAATCCCTTTGGCAAGCTGCCGCTGAGAACGCTCCATTGCACACCGTCGGCCCCGACCACGACTTCTCCACGGAAGCGATTCGTATCGACCGGAACAAATTTTTGCAGATGTTCAAGGCGGGTGCCAACGAACTCTCTGGAATTCTCGAGAAACTTCTTGCGCCCGCCACGCATGCGGAACTCATGCGGCTTGCGGGGCTCGACGCAGCGGAATTTCAATTTGCGAATTCCTTGTGGGCGCGCGTCGTCTACGAATTTGCCGCGGCGTACCACCGCTCCGTGATGAATCGGGAACACCTGGTGCAAGCTCTGGTCCCGCTCTACCGTGGCAGGGTCTACTCCTTCATTACGAAACATCGTTCCAGTGACGCCGCCGCCGTCGAGGCCGATTTGGAAGCCCTTTGTCAGGAGTTTGCGAATCAAAAGCCCTATTTGGTTGAGCGATGGAACTTAAAGGAGGAGGGGTCGTCATGAAAGAACTGATCCTCGAAGGACTCAAACAGGCTCACCTCAACTTTGAACACATGTTGGCTGAATTCCTGCCGCACTTCATCGTCATGCTGATCATCATCTTGGTCGGCTGGCTGATCGCCTACATTCTCAAGGTCCTTCTGCGCTCGATTCTTAGATACACAAAAATCGACCGCGTCTCCGAGGCAGCGGGCGCTTCCCAATTGCTCCGGCGCGCGGATCTGCCGTCGGTTTCCGAGCTGCTCAGCCGCGGTTTGTTCTGGGTGATCTGGTTGGGATTTACCGTCATTGGCGTAAGTGTGCTCGGGATCGTCAGCTTGCAGCAGCATATTTCCAATCTGATTGCGCTGCTGCCACAACTGTTTGTGGCTTTCTTCGTGGCCTTTATCGGCTTCCTGGCCGCGAATTTCTTTTCCAGAGCCGTCCTGCTTGCCGGGGTCAATGCGGGTTTCCCTTCGCCGCGCCTGCTGAGTGAAGCCGTTCGCCTGGTCATCGGTTCCCTTGCACTTTCTATGGCTCTCGAACAGATCGGTCTGGGCCGGGAGACGATCCTGGTGGCCTTTGCGATCGGCTTCGGAGGCTTGATGCTCGGACTCGCCATCGCCTTCGGCATTGGCGGAAGCGAAGTCGCCAAACGCTTTCTCGAAAAACGCCTGATTCAGAAGAAAGAGGAACACGACGAGGAACTCTCGCCGCTTTAGCGAGCAGTCGGAGTTACAAACTCAAACGTGCCCCGTCGAGAAAGTCGGAAAGGAGGGTTGTCAAGATGTCTATCGCGCAAGCCGATGGTCTATTTTTTAACAAATTGCGTGGCGCCGTCGCAGACCAGTTGCCAAGCTACTTGCAGGAACAACGCTGGTTTCGAGCCAAAGCACGAGACATTCAGGCGGTCGCGCTGAAGGATTGCCTGATTGTAACTCTCGCCGGTGCTCGAGCATTGATCGTGCTCGCCAAGGTGGAATATTCAGAGGGTCACGACGAGACATACGTTGTTCCACTGCTGCAGTTGGCAGAGGCTCCTGCCGTCGGAACGGAACCAACTCGCTCCGTCCTTCACTTTCAAGTGTCCGAAGCCTCCAAGGAAACTGTTCTGACCGATGCTCTTGCTAGCCCCGAGTTCCTTGCAGCTCTGTTGGCGGCAATTCAGGACAACCGCTCGTTTACCGGAGAAAGCGGCACCCTGCTGGCACGGAAAAGCAGCGCACTCGATTCGTTGCTGCCGAAAACAGGATCGCCACCTGCCGGGAGCGTCTTGAAGGCGGAACAGAGCAATACCTCCATACTTTACGGCGATCGTGCGATTCTGAAGTTTTACCGCTGTGTGGAAGAGGGCGTGAACCCGGATCTGGAAGTGGGACAATTCCTGACGGAAATCGCGCATTTCCCGAATACGCCACAGCTCGGAGGTTCACTCGAGTACCAGACAAACGAAGGCCGGGCGATGACGTTAGGAATATTGCAGGCATTCGTCGCGAATCAGGGCGATGCCTGGAATTCCACCTTGCGCTCGCTAAAGGAACTTTTGACCCAGGCCCTTGCCGATTCGGGGCTAGCCGATTCTTCGAAGAGACGACCGGGTTCCAAGCTAAAGACCGAGCATTTGCCGGCAGCGGCCTCCGAGCAACTTGCAGCGATCACCAGGCTCATGGGTTTGCTCGGCAAGCGCACGGCGGAAATGCATCTCGCCATGGCAAACAGCAAATCGAATCCCGCATTCCTGCCCGAACCTTTCACACCCGCATATCGCGAATTTCTGGGAAGCGCCTTGCACGATTTGACCATTCGCAATTTCGATCTCCTGCGATCGAAGATGGAGCTGTTTTCCGAGACTACGAAGCAGGCGGCACTGCGCGCGGCCAAGTGCGAAGAAGAAGTCTTGCTCACTTTTCACACGCTTCTCGAAAACGACATCGCCGGCCTGCGGATCCGAATTCATGGCGATTATCACCTGGGCCAAGTGCTCTTCACCGGCTCGGATTTCATGATCATCGATTTCGAGGGAGAACCCGCCCGCCCGATCGAAGAGCGAAGGGCAAAGCGCTCCCCGCTGCAGGACGTCGCAGGGATGTTGCGATCGTTCCACTACGCTGAGCGCTCCGCCCTCCTCGCCTTTACCGAAGGCGCCAATCATTCCTCCGATGAGCTTTCTCAGATCGTGGATCTATTGTCGCTGTGGCGTTCGATCGCGAGTGGGAAATTTCTTGATGAATATCGCACCACGGTCAAGGGGGCTCCATTTCTTCCCAAGAAATGGGAGGAGTCCGAAGCCCTTCTCCGGGTGCATTTGCTGGAGAAGGCCGTCTACGAAATGGGCTACGAGCTGAACAACCGCCCTTCTTGGCTGCCGATACCTCTCAGAGGCATCGAAGACCTGGTCGGCAAAACGGCTCATAAAACCGCCTGATTCACGCGGCACCCTTCCTTCGCCCGCAACTGGAAGAGCAGCCGCATCCAGGAAGTAACTGAAAATCCAGAAGGAGGTGAATATGCTCGATGCTGCTGGAAAGAAACCTCTCAAGTCGGACGTAACGGCTGGCGCACTGCGAGTGCGAAACGACATCTCGCTTTTGACAGACGACGATCTTTACTGGTTCAACGAGGGCACTCACCTGCACCTCTACGAAAAAATGGGCTCCCATTATCTGCGAACGGCAGAAGGCGAAGGCACCTACTTTGCCGTTTGGGCCCCGAACGCAAGCAGCGTCACCTTGATGACAGATGCAAACGGGTGGAGCACTTCGCAAACCCATCTGCGGGCCAAGGGCTCCTCCGGAATCTGGGAGGGCTTCGTCGAAGGGATGCAACCGGGGGCGGCATACAAGTTTCACATCGCCTCGCAATATCAGGGCTACCAGGTGGATAAGGCCGATCCGTTTGCACGATGCTCGGAAACTCCCCCAAAGACAGCCTCGGTGGTCTGGAATGCAGACTATACATGGGGCGACGGGCAGTGGATGAAGACCCGTGCGGAGCACAATTCCCTTCGAAGCCCAATCTCCATCTATGAAATTCATTTGGGCTCCTGGGCGCGTATTCCGGAGGAAGGCTCGCGCTGGCTCACTTATCGCGAACTCGCTTTACGGTTACCCGAATACGTTCGCGATCGGGGGTTCACACACGTCGAATTCCTCCCAATCATGGAGCACCCGTTTTACGGTTCCTGGGGCTACCAGACCACCGGTTATTTCGCGCCAACCAGCCGCTACGGTTCGCCAGAAGATTTGATGTATCTAGTGGACCGGCTCCATCAGGTTGGTATCGGAGTCATTTTGGACTGGGTCCCTTCGCATTTCCCGAGCGATGAACATGCACTCGCCTACTTCGATGGCACACATCTTTTCGAGCACGCCGATCCCAAGCAGGGCTTTCATCCGGACTGGAACAGCTACATTTTCAACTACTCGCGCAATGAAGTCCGCTCCTTCCTGCTGAGCAGCGCGTCGTTCTGGTTGGACAAGTTTCACGCCGATGGCCTCCGCGTGGACGCGGTCGCCTCGATGCTTTATCTCGATTACTCCAGGAAGGAAGGTGAATGGATTCCAAACCGCTTTGGTGGGCGCGAAAATCTGGAAGCCGTTTCGTTTCTGAGGAAACTAAATGAGGCCGCGTATGGAAGTCACCCGGATATCCAGATCATCGCAGAGGAATCGACTGCCTGGCCGATGGTGTCGCGCCCCGTGTACATCGGCGGACTCGGCTTTGGATTGAAGTGGGACATGGGCTGGATGCACGACACCTTGCGCTTCATGCACCTCGATCCTATTTATCGCAAGTATCATCAGAATGATTTGACATTTAGGGGCCTGTATTCCTTCACCGAAAACTTTGTTCTGCCCCTGTCTCACGATGAAGTCGTACACGGCAAAGGGTCCTTGCTCGGCAAAATGCCCGGCGACGACTGGCAGAAATTTGCCAACTCGCGCCTTCTTTACGCTTGGATGTTCGCACAATCCGGGAAAAAGCTGCTGTTCATGGGTGGCGAATTCGGGCAATGGCATGAATGGAATCATGACTCCAGCCTGGACTGGGATTTGCTGCAGTACGCTCCCCATCGCGGACTGCGCGACTGGCTCCAGGACCTCAATCGCACCTATCGGTCAGAACCCGCGCTGCACCAATTGGACACCGATCCCGCAGGCTTCGAGTGGATCGACTGCAACAATTGGGAAGAAAACACGCTGGCGCTGTTTCGCCACGGAAAGCGGCGCGAGGATTCCATTCTCGTCGCGCTGAATTTCACGCCCATTCCTCGCCAGAACTATCGCGTGGGAGTACCCGAAGCGGGCCGGTGGCGAGAAATCCTGAATAGCGATGGCGCCACTTACGGAGGCGCGGGCTGGGGCAATCTAGGGGAGGTCGAAGCCGCCCCTGTCAATGCCCACGGCCACCCCTATTCGCTCTCTCTGACGCTTCCCCCACTTGGGGCAATCTTCCTGAAGCACGCGGGCTAGGCCAAAGCGGCGCGCAATTCGGCCGCCGCGATTTCATCCGCTGAATGGGGCAAGAATTTGGCTCCCCGGGCTAGATTCGAACTAGCAACCCTTCGGTTAACAGCCGAGGATGTCAGAAATCTAAGTGCCGCGTCTGGTGTCGCTTACATAAGACTCGGAGCCATTCTTACTTTTCTAGCTGCACCCAATCCTGCACCCACACGACCGTTGACGCGTTATGTCCTACAACGCCGTATCTGGCCCGCAAAAGACGCGCTGACGGCTCCCGGATTACTTCCGCATTGCCGATTATCCGAAGAGAATGCCAATCTGCAGGATCGGTTTAAGCTAGGCGGCGGGTGACGAGGAACCAGCCGCGCGGGTCTTCGCCGAAGAAGGCTCCCGGTCTATACTCGGGGCGGATCTCGAGGCGCACGGGCTCGAGCGATTCGATTTTCCAGCCATCGGCAAAGGCATGGCGCAATTCGGGCTGCGAGACGCGTCGCGGTCCTTGGGTTCCCGGGGTGGCGTCGCTGAAACAAAGCAGGAACAGGCGCCCGCCGGGATTGAGGATGGTCTTGAGCCCGCGCACGTAGGGAATGCGGTCCGCGTCGGAAAAAACGTGAAATAGACCGGAGTCGAGCACGTTATCGAAGCGTTCGGTCCACTCATGGAGGTTTAGGGCATCTTTGACCAGGAACTTGACGATGAGGTTGCGCTCGGCGGCCTTGCGCCGCGCCGCAGCGATGGGTTCCTCCAGGAAGTCGAAGCCCGTGACAGCATGGCCCCGTGCGGCGAAGAACAGGGCGTGTTCGCCGGTGCCACAGCCTGCATCGAGAACCGAGCCGACGACCTTATCGGCGGCGGCGTGGAACGCTGCTTGGGGCTTGCCGATGTCCCAGGGCGGGCTGCCGACGTAAGAGTTGCGAAAGTGTTCGCGGTCGTGGGTCAAGACGTTCTTCCAGAAGAAATTCCCCTCAGTTTAATACAAACAGTGAGCTAAAGAGAATGGTTCTAATTCTTCCCAATTTGGACTTCCTCCTCGAAAGTCAGCACATGGGAAGTGACCGCGATTCCTCCCAGTTGACGAGCTAACCGGAAGTTATTCCGGGCCCAATCTGGGAAGTGAGGTCGCGGCGAGGATTGCTTGCGTTCTCATCTCCTCGAACGCCGTTTTTGACCAACTTCTGAGCAGCAGACAATCGGAAAGCTATTTCGTATGTCAGCTTGGATTAAGGCGCCGAGTGCGACCACTTCTGCGCATAGTCGCGTTTTCCAGCAAAGTGGATTACGCCGAGTTGCCTGTTTTTTGGAAGCCAGACGCGATCCGCTCTCGCAAGCACATTTTATTTATGGATTCTGTGGGTCGGGTATTTAGTCTGGGGTAAACCCGGGGATTGCCACGCGGCGGCGCCGCTAGTTGGCGCGTTTTTCGAAGACATCCTTTACAACGGGCAGGGCGGAAAACGCATTCGGCCACCCGGCGTAGAAAGCCAGTTGAGTAACGACCTCTCCCGCTTCTTCCTGAGTAAGCCCATTGTCCATCGCCCTGTTGAGGTGGTACTTGATCTGCGCGACCTGGCCCGAAGCGATCAGTGCGCTGACCGTTACGAGACTTCTGTCTCGCGCGGCAAGGTCCGGCCGAAGCCAGAGATCGCGGAAGAGAACATCCGTAGTGTTCTGCACGAGTCCCGGCGCCAACTTGCCGAATTGTTGTTTGACGGCTGTCGCCCGTTTTTCCTCGGCCTCCTTGTCCAGTGGCAAGAGTTTGGGGGAAGCGGGAGGAACCTGATCCGCTCCGATCTTGCGTTGCGCAAAGACGTCCCGGGCCACCGCCGCCGCGGATAGCGCATTCGCCCAGCCGGAATAAAAGGCGAGATGTGTGATGATCTCGGAAATCTCGCGCGGCTTGACGCCATTGTCGAGCGCGAGATTGAAGTAGTAGGGCATCTCTATTGTCTGGTTGCGCGCAATCAAAGCCGCGATGGTCACGATGCTCCGGTCCCGCGGCGTGAGCCCAGGCCGTTTCCATAGGTCGGCAAGAGGGCCCTGCGCATACTTCTCAAGCGCCGGCGCCACCGTCATGATGTCTTTTACTGTCGGCATGGTTTCCGGTTTCCTCCCGTTCTCTGTGTGTTGGCCCTGGGGCCATGCGGTGCTGATCAGAGAAAGCGCCGCGATCATAACGGCGATTAGCTTCATCTTGGCCTCCTGCGGTTCAGGGTGAACTGCGATTACTTGTGGTATTGCTCGTCGGTCACTCTCTCCATCCACTCTACTGCTTTACCGTTGAGCGCTTCCTGTATTGCGATGTGCGTCATGGCCGTTGTTGGAGTCGCGCCGTGCCAGTGTTTCACCCCCGCCGGAATCCAAATTACATCGCCCTTCCGGATCTCTTCAATCGGTCCTCCCCACTGCTGAATCCAGCCCGTGCCGTCCGTCACGATCAAGATTTGACCGAGCGGGTGCGTATGCCAAGCGCTCCGCGCACCGGGCTCGAACGTAACTTTTCCGCCGCTCGTGCGCGATGGATCGTAAGCGGGAAACAGCTCTTGAACTTGTACTGAGCCGGTGAAGTATTGGGCAGACCCTTTGTTTGGGTGCATGGAGTCGCTTCGCGCGATCTTGATCGTCTGCGAATTCTGACCAGGCGCAGTTTTCGAAGGGCCAGATGCCGGCGTCGTCTGGGCGGCACCGTTCGCAATAAATATAAGAAGCAACATAATAGTGATCGCAATCAATTTCATTCCCGTCTCCTCCCATTTCCCTTAGCGCATGATGAAACCGCCGTCCACTGAGATGGACTGACCGGTTACATAACTGGCCGCTTCACTGCAAAGCCACAGAACGGCATTGGCAATCTCCTCAGGACGGCCAACTCGCCCCATCGGGATGCTCTTCTCCATTCCTTTGAGTGCCTCGCCTTGACCGGCCGCGACCATTTGATCGGCCATCGGTGTCCAAATAAGGCCCGGACATACGGCATTGACGCGAATGCCGCGTGTTCCATATTCAAGGGCCGCGCTCTTGGTAAATCCAATGACTCCGTGCTTCGCTCCGTGGTAGATTCCGCGCTCGGCTCCGCCCACGAGTCCTCCGAGCGAAGAGCAATTAACGATAGCGCCGCTTTTTTGCTTGCGCATCTGTTGCAATTCGAACTTCATGCAGCTCCACACCCCGCGGAGATTAATCCCCATGACCCGGTCGTAATCTTCCCGGGTGGTGTCCGCCGTCTCGGCAAGCACGTTCTGGACGCCTGCATTATTGAAAGCGGCATCGAGCTGGCCGAAGGTCGCCACCGTCTTCTCGACCATGGCCGCGACCTGCGCGTCATCCGACACATCGCACGCGACCGCCAGCGCTTTGTGACCTTGCGCGGCAAGTTCGTCGGCGGCGGCACGTATCGACTTGTCATTCCAATCGGCCAGAACGATGGCTGCACCCGATTTCGCAAACGCCTTCGCCGTCGCCAGCCCTATGCCCGACCCGCCGCCCGTGACCAGTGCAACCTTGTTTTCAAACGATATTTTCATCCGTGGTTCCTCTCTCTAAAGCGCCGGCGCCTGATCTACCTGCACAAGTTGTTCGCTCTCACCGATTCGTCATCCGTTCCAGTTCTTCCGGATAGCGGTCGCCATGGACCGTGATCCTCGCGATAGCGGCGTCGAGTTCCCGAAGATCATCCGCGGTGAGTTCAATGGTCACCGCTCCGATGTTCTCTTCAAGGCGCTCCAGCCGGGTGGTGCCGGGAATGGGAACGATCCAGGGCTTCTGCGCCAGGAGCCACGCGAGCGCGATCTGAGCGGAGGTCGCATTCTTCTTCGCGGCGAATGCGGCAATCAAATCCACGAGCGCGCGATTTGCCTTGCGGGCTTCCGGCGAGAAGCGCGGGAAGCTGCCGCGATTGTCCTCCGGATCAAACTGGGTGTGCTCCGTAATCGCCCCGGTGAGGAATCCCCTGCCAAGCGGGCTGAACGGAACAAAGCCGATGCCAAGCTCCTCAAGCGTTGGGATAATTTCCTCTTCCGGACGTTTCCACCACAGCGAGTATTCGCTTTGCAGTGCCGTCACCGGCTGTATGGCGTGCGCCTGGCGGATGGTGTGCGCCCCTGCTTCCGATAATCCGAAGTACTTCACTTTGCCTTCCCGAATCAGGTCTTTCACTGCACCCGCCACATCTTCAATCGGGACGTTCGGATCGACGCGATGTTGATAGAGCAAATCGACGGTGTCGACCTTCAGCCTCTTTAGCGAGCCTTCGACGGTCTCTTTGATGCAATCCGGCCTACTGTTGAGGCCGGCCGGGTGCGGATCTTTCCCGGAGCCAATCTGAAACCCGAACTTGGTTGCGATCACCACTTGCTCCCGCACAGGAGCGAGGGCCTCGCCCACGAGTTCTTCATTCACGAACGGACCGTAGACTTCCGCTGTATCGAAGAACGTGACGCCGCGTTCGACGGCAGCCCGAATGAGCGTAATCATCTCCTGCCGGGTTGCCCCCACCGCTCCGTGACCGGGACTCAGCCTCATGCAGCCAAGGCCCAGCGCAGAGACTTCAAGGTTGCTGTTCCCGAGTTTGCGTTTCTTCATCGTTCGGATCCCCTCGCTGGTTTGAGCAATGAACGCCCCTGGTCTGTCAGCGGTGTTCACGAGTCCCGGTATCCACTTTTCCGCGTTGATCGGGAGTGACTCAGGTCAACGCGGCTCTATCGAAAACGAACTAACAGCAACGTGCGGTCATCCGTCGCCTTGCCCCAGCGGATGCCTTCCTCGAATATTGCTTCCGAGATGCACTTCAAAGAACGGGCCTGATTTCGCTCGACAACTGCTTTAAGGCTACTCCAACCAAATTCTTCGTATTTGGCATTAGCAATCTCGACCAGCCCGTCGGTGAAAATAAGCAAAAGGTCGCCGGGGCGAATCTGGCACTCGTTCCCATGAAATTCCGGCGACGGCAAAAGTCCGAGTGCAGCCGAGCCTTCCTCCAGTCGATTGACGGAGCCCGCAGAAGGGGAAAACACAGCGGGAGCGGGGTGACCTGCGACAGCGTATTCAAAATAATTCGGGGAGTTCTCGCGGTCCGCTGGTAGCCGTACAATCGCGCAAGTTGCAAACATTTCCGGTTCTTTGACTTGCGGAAGCACGAGGTTAACGCGTTCCAAAAAAGAAGAAAGTCCTGTATTTTCAAGAGCGCACGTGCGGGCCGCAGTTTTGAAGCGCCCCATCAAGATTCCAGCCGGGAGGCCATGTCCCGAAATGTCAGCGACATAAGCCAACACCGAGCCATCACGCTGCGCAACCACATCAACCAAATCGCCGCCTACGTTTTGACTTGGCAGGGACACGCCATAGAGTTCCCACTTAACTGTTGAAAGTTCGATGATTGGGACCAATGTTTTCTGGATGTCGTGGGCAAGCGTGAGTTCAGTCTGCAAGCGGATCGAACGGCGTCCTTCTCGATAAAAGAACAGAAGAAAAAATACGCAGGAGAGGAGACACAGAATGATGCTGGTAACGGCCGCGAAGCGCACGCCGGTTTGAATGTCTGGCGCGGCAAAATTGAAATGCAGGTGAACCAGCAGGAACCGCACCAACATTGAACCGGAAATGTGCAACAAGATTCCAGCAATCAACCAGCGAGGAGCGCGCAGAGCAAGTACCAGATACACAACGGCCATAATTCCGGTGAAGACTATCCAAACAACCACTTCAGCGATTGGCTTCGAACCGAGAACGAATGCATCTAGCAGGCAGCCAACCATCCCTGTGAGGCAAAAGACTCCGAGAAATAGAAACTTCAAGCGGCTGAGTGGCACTCAAACTCCTTGGGGGTTAATGGTAAAACACCCAAAAATGTTGCGCGAACAATTAGTTTCGGAAATTAAAGTGCTGATTAGTTGTAACTGGACACGAGTCCGGTGACGCGTTTACCGGGGTGGATTCTAGGTGCAGGGCGTGGTTCACCGCTCTGTCTAATCCGTGCACAGTCCACTTCGCTGTGCGGAAACTAACGTTCGCATGGAAAAAGTCGGTTTTCCGTAGATGTGACTCTATAAATAGTTGTTCTTCCCGGATGACGGCTAACCGTAAGCTATTCCGGGTCAGAAGTCCGGTTGGGGGAAATGGGGTCCTACGATGGACTCTTCGCGATCTGATTTCCTCGAACGCCGTTCTCGATAACTTCTGTGTAGCCGACCACTCGGGAGTTCGTGATGACAGGGCATAGATGCTGTTCTCCTTCGTAGTGGTGTGGGAGGTAAGGGTAATGAACACCTTCGTGAACTTCATGCCACTGCTCCTTCCTTGCTGGGGAAAATTGAATCTCTGCGACGAACGGATCGTACGATCCTGTAAAGCAGCCACCTCGCTGGGCCGAACATAAACGTCAGCAAAAGACATGGGACCACCATCAGGTGAGGGATGCCGCGCTCACGCGAGTCCTCCAATTCCCATGAGCCTATGAGAAGGTCAAACGCCAGGTAATGCCCCCATCCAGCAAGCAGCAGCCAGGGATTGGAGAACAGTACCCCGACACTTGCAAGAGTCGAGAAGCCGCCAGGAGAGTGCCAGAACAGCGAGACGGCAATCGCCGTATAGAGAATAGCGAAGAGTCCTGGAACGAGCTTAGTCGTGACCACCTTGGTCACCCAAGGTCTCCCGGGTAGGATTGCGAGCATGATCCAAGAAACCAACGCGAGGGAGTTAGCGATGGAAAAAACCTGTTGTGGAGACACATGGCACCTCAGCTGGTCTCCGGGGTCGTTACCGCCGAAGCGGGATTGAAGGTGTTCCAGCCATAGATCGCCGTGGCGAGGGCCCATGCGCCGAATAGCCCGAATGTGAGCGCGTCTGGCCTGAGAATCGGCTGCCCCCGGAGCGCCTGTACGAGCAGCAGTACGACCAATGTGAAGTAGCTTCCTGCCGCAGTCAACGTCAGACGGACTCGTGTGTCGCTGCTTAGCCGGGGGCGCCTCACCACGAAGGCAATCAGGGGAAGTACCTGCAGAGCATGCAGACCTATGAAGTGTGGAATCCGCAGGTCGCCGTGTTCGGTGCTCCAGCCAGTCCCCGGAAGGCCGGGGCCACCGTCAGGCGCACCCACGGTATGCGCCCCCATAATCGGCATCGCCTGTCCGCCATGTGCGGCGGCCAGTTGAACCGCGGTCGGGTGCGTCATGAAACCCGCACTGAGAGCACCGATAATCGTGATGATCATCCCGAATCGAAGGGCCCATCCCATCGCAGGGTCTTCGAACCTCTGCCGCCAGAATGCTACAGCCACGGTTATGCTGATGAATGTCTGCAATACGATGGCCACGCCCATGATGATGAACAGAACACTATTGAGAGGCGTGCTGAAGTTGAAGTGGCTGGTGGTGCCCCGGTAGGCCTGAAGTGCGATGATCATGAATTCCAGAACCATCGCGATTGACGTGGCCCACCCGACCACAAGGCGCGTCTTCCGCCACCCGGGGATCAACGTAAACGCCCAGGCAAGCGTGAACACATAGATCGCAATCGATACAACGAACTTTGCAGGCTTTAGCCATGCCGGTGCGTCGGTGATGATTCGCGGGTCGATGAACAGGCCGGCGATTGCGAATGCCAGCAAAGGCAACATCAGCAAACCGGTAAACGTTAATGGTGCGCTTGTGTTCCAGAGTTGTTTCAACATGTGTTGCTCCCTTAATGCAGATACTGTCAACATCAGGCACTCCCGGGTACTCGAACTGGTCCTCAAGGCTGTGCTTGAAGTTGACATCTGAAATTGTTTCTTTCATTTGTTAGATGATGGGGGTGACGAAGATCGAGTCTGTCGCCACCCCGGACGGGTCATTACTTCAAGGCAGCGCGAATTCCGTCACTTGGCTTTAGTGCTACTTGGATTCCGCCGCTCGCCTCACGGAGAGCGTTCTCCACTTCAGGTAAGTCGCGAATGGCATTGAGGAGAACGAAATCGTGGATCATGCCGTTGTAACGCGTAATGGTTACTGAAACCCCGGCGTCCATGAGTTTGCGGCCATACGCTTCACCTTCGTCGCGAAGAGGATCGTTTTCGGCGGTGATCACAAGAGTTGGCGGCAAACCCTTCAACTCGTCACTGCTCGCGCGCAGCGGAGATACATATGGGTTGTTCCGCGTCTTCTGGTCAGGCGCGTAGAGATCCCAGCCATACTTCATAAATGAGCGCGCCAAGAAACGGCCGGTTCCAAACTCATGGTATGAGTCGGTATCCACGCTCGCATCTGTAGCTGGGATGAAGAGCACTTGGTAGCTAATCTTCGGCCCCTTCCGGTCCTTGGCCATCAGCGTCAAAGCGGCCGTCATATTTCCGCCGACCGAATTGCCGGCAACTGCGATACGAGTCCCATCGGCACCAAACTCAGCAGCATGCGCCGAGACCCACTTTAGGGCAGAGTAGCTCTCTTCCAATTGCGTGGGAAACACTGCCTCGGGGAGAGGAGTGTACTCGACGAAAACACCAACTTGACCGGAGCCGACCACAAGGTCACGCAGAAGCCGTTGATGGTTCTGGAAGTTGCCCACGATCCAGACGCCGCCGTGGATGAACAGTAGGACTCCTGGCTTCGCTGAAGTTTGCTGGGGTGTCATGATATACAGCTTTACGCTGCGTCCATCCTGTGTGATCGTTTTTTCCACTGTGTTGACGCCAGACATATCCACCGTTGTCTTGTTCTGCAATCCGGTGAGAATCTCCTGGGGTTTCGGCTGCGGCAGTTCCCAGAATGGACTGGGGTCCTTGTTGAGTTCCGCGAGAAAGGACCGCACTTGTGGGTCGATTCGAGGATCTGTCGCCGCGTTAGGTGCTTGAGCTGCTGCTGCATGATTCATAATCATTCCTCCTAGAATGAATGTGGCTAACCTTCCAAAACATTTCATTTGCTGACTCCTCTCTGAATTGATATTCCGCGCGCCATGCCGGTGTGTTGGAATCCCTACCAGACAAGCGGATTGTGCGGTGAATCCAGCCCTGCGGAAAACCCCAAATGGTCGACTTGCGGAATCAACATTTCGTAGAAACTGGCACTACGTCTTTAGGTGGATCAGAACCTACCTCAATGAGACATCAATATGTCGCCTACCAAACAGGCGGGCATCGATAGACCAAGCCCCGGGACCAATCATTGCCAGGCTGGCTCCGAGGGCAGCCAATAGAAGCAAGATCCAAGATTCGCCGCCGCGTGAGAGCATGATCCACAGTTCAGCCGCTGCAACCACTGTTCCTGTTACAGGGGTCCACAGGCCGACGAGGAGAAATGTCCCCGCGCCAACACCGATCACTTGCGGGACGATCGATACAAGCTGGTATGTCGTTTTAAGCTGCATAATGGTGCAGTAAAACAGCGCCCCGGCAGTTGCCAGCCGCAGTAACAAGAGACCCACACCGGGCCAGCCGTTGGCGAAAGTCGAAAATAATCGTTGCAGAGTCGCCTCCACGCACACATTTCATTCGCATGTTAATGTCGTCGAAATGATTCCGAAACAGTTAAAGGGCGGGCAGGCCAATCCTACTTTTGGGGGAGCTATAGTTGGATGATTCCCCGCTTCAACCCAATCGTCACAGCGTGGGCTCGGTCATTGGCACCGAGTTTGGACAGTATATTCGTAACGTGGCTCTTGACTGTCGCCTCGCCGATCGAGAGATGATCGGCAATGAGTTTGTTGGAGTTTCCTGCCGCGATCAGCCGCAATACATCTATTTCGCGTGGGCTCAAGGCATCATCTGCCATGTGTGCGGCCAATTCCGCGGCGACGTCGGGCGGAATTCGTTTCTGTCCTGCGTGAACCGCACGGATAGTTTCCAAGAGCTCACGATGCACGTGGCCCTTTAAGATGTAAGCACGCGCACCTGCCTTGAGTGCTTTCAATACCTGAACATCGCCTGTGTATGTGGTAAGGACTACAATGCGGGCATCAGGGAATTCGCCCTGTATCCGAGCAATTGTTTCCGTACCGTTCATGCCCGGCATCTGTAGATCCATCAAGGTTACATCGGGCCGGTGCAATCGGAATTTTTCGATGGCCTCCTGCCCGCTGGAAGCTTCTGCAATCAATTTCATATCTGATTCGGCATTTACCAGGGCCGCTATTCCCTTGCGGAGAAGAGAGTGGTCATCCACAGTCAGAATTCGAATCGGATCAGGAGGATTGTTCATGGCTTCCCGCTTTGCGAAATAGCCTAAACCTGGAGCCATCTCGCAATGTTTTGTACGCAATCGCAGCCGGAACGGTCAACTCAACTTCGGTTCCCGCTCCAGCCTGGCTCCAAAAATCCAATCGCGACCCGATTCGTTGCGCTCGTTCAAATACTCCAGGCAGCCCCCAGTGTCCAGGACGTCTGCTCTCCTCAAGAACTCTGGGGTCGATGCCCTTTCCATCGTCACGGATTCGCAGACGGAGCTGATTCTTGTCGTAGCGTATTTCGACTTCGATCCTTTGCGCCTTTGCATGGTGAAAAGCATTTCGGATCACTTCGCGGCCGATGCTATACACCTCATGCTGGACGATGGGAGATACGGTTTGCGGCTGGCCCTCGACGATCACATCGAAAGTTGTTGACTGGTAATTCGTTTCTTGAACGGTCGCGAGTTCGCTACCTACAGCATCCAGTAATTGCGACAAATCGCCTTGAGCAACCGCCTCCGGGCGTAAGTCGTGAATGGCATCGCGGCTCTCCGCGATTGCTTGTTCCGTACCGGAGATCGCTTCGTCCAGTGCTTGCACCGCGTCCTCCGGCCTGCGAGGCAACATGTTGCGCGCCGCCTGAAATTGAAACATCAGACCGTGCAAACTCTGCAGCAGCGTATCGTGCAACTCGCGGGCGATACGGGTTCGCTCCCCAACCCGCTCCTCGAGTCCCGCCTTGAACTGCCGCTGGACCTCACGAAGACGCAATTGGTAGAAAGCCCAGAACACTACAAGAAGAGCAAGCAAACAAACGCCGCGGAACCAGGAAGTCTGATAAAACTTCGGCGGAATTGTGAAGCTCAATGTATCGCCCATCAAGTTCCAGACACCATCATTGTTGCGGGCTACGACTTGAAATGTGTACGTCTCTGGCCGAAGGTTCATATACACCGCTTGCCGCCTCGCGCCGACATCATGCCAATCCTGGTCGAAACCGGAGAGTTTGTAGCGAAACATAGTCTTTTGAGGAGCCGCGAGGCTCAAGGCGGTGTAGGTAATTTCAATATCACGTGTCAGCGGCGGCAGATGGACAGTTTCCGCAAGGCTGTGATCCCGGAAATCGGCTCGGATTCCCTCAATCCTCACAGGTGGTGGAATGGGGTTGAGGTGCATGCGCCCCGGGTCGACCATTTGCAGAGTGTCCATGCCGTTGAACCATAGTCTTCCGTCTCCAGAACGCGCCGCTCCCTCAAATGGCGGAAGGTGGGTCCGCACTCCGTCGGACGAATCGAAGACACGAGGCTGAATCTGGGTAGACGGATCTTTCTGCCAGCGTTCAACGTCAGATTGGCTTACCTCAACAAGCCCACATCGTGCATACAGCCAAAGGTCGCCGTTCGCATCAAACACGAAATTATTCATATTGGAACAGGGTAGACCATTACTCGCATCCAGGATGCGAGTGGTATTGCCGACCAGATACGAAAAGCCGAGGTCGCTCGCTGTCATAACTCCACCATCGGCCGTCACGGAAAGCTGGGCGATTCTGGAATTCGACTTTCGCACAAGCGGAACAGGAGCCACTTTTCCCTGTGAGAAATGGAGGAGATCGCCAGTATTGGTGCCAATCCAAAGTCCGCCGTGGGGATCGTTCGCAATCTTGCTTCCATCGATTGTTTGCATCAGCGATGCCTGCAGAGTCTTTGCATCGACAGAGAGGAGTGTTCTCGGTGGGCCTGTAGTGAGAGCCCACAGGTTGCTCTCAGTGTCTTCCGCCATTGAAACGATGAATCCGGGCGGGTGCCCGTCCGCCAGCGTGATCGGAGTGAACTTTCCGCGGTCAAGAATATTGAGAGTATTATCCAAACCGATCCACATGCGTCCTAGATGATCTTCGAAGATCGTGGTGACCTGCTTGCCCTTGAGGTTGCCTCCGCGTGGCGTAAACGTATTCGTGCCGCTTTGTAAAGTGAAGAGGGAACCGTCGCCCCCGACCCAGAGAGTTCCATCCTTTGCGGTGACGAGGTTGTCGAATTCTGCCGCCTTTGGATACGCCGTCTTCGAAAAGTTCCGCACGGCCAGATCCCGGAATTGATCGAGCCCCCCATTTGTTCCGACCCAAAGTGACCCTTCACCATCCTCGTATAGTGAAAACACTGTGTTCCCAGAAAGCCCATCTCCACTATCGAAATGGTCCACACGTCCCTGACACAGCCGATAAATCCCCTCGTTGAAGGTGCCAATCCAAAGTGCCTGGTGGCGATCCACCAGCACGCGAAAGACAGCATGCTGGCTCCCATCGAAACCTCGCGCGTTAACCGTCTCCCATCTCCCATCACGGAAGCGTTGTAATCCCAATCCCGGCCCTTTTTTGGCCATGCCGGCCAAGAGAGAACCGTCTGCATCAACAGCAAGGCTCGCCACCCCGAGTTGCTGCCGGTTGTTCTTTAGAGAATTTACGATGAGTGTCTTTGCCGTGGCATCCTTGAAGGAGATAAGAGATTCAGGTCCGCCCATCCACGTGGTTCCGGATGAATCGCGGACGAATGTTAGTAGGGGAGTCGAAACGGGGAATCCATATTTGCTTCCAAAGCAGCTCACCTTGGGACCAGCCACACTGCACAGGACATCGTCGCCACCGGCGCTTAGTTGAAATGGATTGAACCAAACAGTTCCATCTGGGTCTTGCCAGAGCGAATAGACAGCAGCCGACGGGTTCTCCTTGTAGCGCGTGACGCGATGGCCGTCCCAATGGACCAATCCACTAATCGTGCCAATCCAAAGGCTGCCGTCTCTATCGGGCAACAGCGAAATGATCCCCCAAGATAATTGGCTTCCATCCGGTGGATTCCACTCTGTAATCCGGATGCCGTCAAATCGGAATAACCCCTTGTCCGTACCTATCCAAAGATAGCCTTTCTTGTCTTGGGCCAGCGCGTTGACGACACTGCCTAAGAATCCATCTTCGATCTTCCACGCCCGGTGGCCGTACTGAGATAGCTGCCAATCTGGGTTCAGAGCCTGCGAATTAGGTGAGCACAGGGCAATCGCGAGAATAGAAAGTATCCACGCACCGATTGCTCGGCATGGTCCTTGCAGTCGTGGAAATGAAAACGCGAACATTTCTAGCTCCGCCCGAACTTGCACTGTAATTTGGCTTCGTCGGCCACGCAACCGCAATTGTAATAGAACCCACTCTTCCCGAAAGGGGACCTCTCCACCACTAAGAATCACACGGGGGATATTTGGCTGAGTGAGCTCAACGTGGGTGACAGTACCTTCGATCCCAGTATTGCCCAAGCCACCTATGGTCCCGGAGCAAAGCTGGA